>NZ_JMQN01000063.1 GCF_000705555.1 Marinobacterium lacunae | reverse complement strand
TATCCGCAATACAGCTGGAAAACTGAAGTCAAACTCTCGTGTCCGAAAAAGAGTGCGGTCATTAGCGATGAGCAGCGCCTTCATGAACGCGAAGAGCGTTTGGCGAGCGGCATGCACCGTGGCTTAGCGATTCCCGACAAAGAGATAACGCGAAGCTTTAATATAGAGGGCGAGATTGAGGTCAACGCCGGTGGCGATGTAACCAAATACAGCTCGAAGCTGGAAGGCTCCCGCTCGAACCTGTCCTCTTCAAAACGTTCGCTCAAGCTGGAGCTGTCGAGTTCGTTCAATGAGGTTCGGGATGAGATACAGCTGATCCGTGCGATCAGCGGCGCCATCGAGATGGTCAAAAGCAGTACCTACCAGAGCCGAGGTAAAGAAACGGTCAAGCTGGTGGCGTTCGACTTCAAGCCGCCGGTGATCACGCTGAAGGGAGAAGGCAAGACACGCCACAAATCTGACACCGCCTTCGGCGTTGAACACACCCTGAGCGCCGGATTTAGTCCGCTGTTCGAATTCTCAATCACACTGGACCTGGTTCAGGCCGCCGCCGCTTACTTCAAGGTCGACACAGTCGTCGCTGAACTTCGAGAGCAAGCAAAAAAGCAGGAAGCTAAAGTCAAAGCTGGCCAACAGGGCGCCTATGTTGGTGCGGAACTCGAAATCAAGTTGACGACAAAGCTGGAAACGCAGGGCAGCATCAAACGCACGTTGGACAGCGATCACCCCGAATACGACTTCTCAGCTGAGAGCACAATTAGCCTGACAGGAAGCGCAAATATGCGCGGCGGAGCCAAGGTGTGGATTGTTGAAGGTGCTTTTGCCTTGAGCGGTAAAGTGATTGCAGAGGGGAAGTGTGCGTTACAGGCGGTTAAAAAGAATGCAGGTGCCAAGAATGAAAAAGAGATTGTGGAACTGGTGATGTATCACAATGGCATCAAGGCCGAGGTGGAAATTACGGTTTCGGGAAGTGTGGATACGGGTAAAAAGTCATATTCAGGAGAAGGGAATAATAAAATAGATGGCTATAGAGGTTCAGCGGAGCCTGAAAAAAAAGAAAGCTTTAAACGAGAGTGGATATGGGCAAATCCGATGAAAAAAGAGGATTCAAATTTTAGAATGGATATTTTTGGTAGCTGAGTAATATGAAAAAAATAAAGAATGGAATGATTTTAATATTGATATTGGTATTAATTGGTTGTAAGGGCGGTAATGAAATGTCAACGGAAAATATAAAAATCGATCAAGATGGCTCTGCACCCCAGGAAATATATATTGTCAATTTGACTTCACGTGAGATGTACTGCGCTGGGCTGATCAATGGCATGGAGCAACTGGATAATCTGTCCACGGATAGTGGATCTGCCATGATGGGCTTCAATGCGACTGCTTTTCTGCATAAAGGGATTAATAAGATGGCCTTGGACGTTGTGCCTGTCGACGCTAGGAAGGGGATACAGGAACATCGGAACGGAGCACGTTGTGAGGCAGTGCTAAAAGCCACGTTTAAGGACTATGAGGATGTGGAGTTGACCAGTCTGCTGGCGACAGAGAAGTCAGGAGTACCCACTATTAAGGAATCAAAATACTATCCGGAAAAACACATGTCGCCACTGACCGATTTTCAGGGTGAAACGGATGGTTATCTGACGATGTTCGAGCGGGAATTCTATGTAAAGACCATCCCCGAATGGGCGTGGACCCGCGCAACACCTTTTGTCGAAGATCATGACAATATGAAGGCACTCCGACGGGCGTACATCGAGTTGCTGAACTTGATGAAAAAAAGAGATTTTAAAGCGTTGGAGGCCGCTTGGTCTCTTTCTAGTCGGGAAAAGGCGTTGGCTGAAGGATATCAATCGATGCCAGAAGAGTTTTTCAGAGCGATAGGGATAGAAAGATATATGAATGATGCAAATGATGTTGGCATATTGGAACCGAGAAGTTGGGATCAATATGAGCTGAAGTCATTCATGGGGGGAAAGATCGTCAGACTGGAAGATAAGAGGGGGGATTCCCCCTTGAGAATTGGTTCGAAATCCGAAGATTGGTTAACAAGCTTCACCCCCTATTTCTCAATAATAGACGGCCGAATCGTAATCTCCCGATAATAAAAACCACAATCAAAGGACTGACATATATGGGCAATGCAGCCAAGGTAGGCGATATTGGAACCGACCATTCGGGTTTTCCTCCAACCCCAATCACCTCAGGGTCTCCGAGCGTAAATATCGATGGGATACCGGCGGCTCGTCAGGGCGATCCGTTGGCGCCGCACTCTAAGCCAAAACACGCGCCTCATGGTCGCAGCATCGTTGGGGGCTCCGGCACTGTATCGATTGATGGCAAGTCTGCGGCACGCTCTGGCGACGCTGTCAGTTGCGGTGGTGTAGTGGTGGGTAGTGGCACCGTCACCATCGGTTGAGTCGAATGTTTTGGACGAATCCAGGCCGTGTAGTCTGCGCGTGGATGTATAAACGGTGCACTTGCTGTGCTTATGAAAGTGAGCAAAGTAGGGGGCTATGTCGTGGCCCCCGTTGATCAACTCACATATCCAGATACCGATTACGAATATGGCGAATAAAATAGTCGGGATTGGTCGCTTCACCTGTGGCCTGGGTGATCAGCTCTTTTGAGCTCAGGAATGAACCCTTGCTCCAGATCCTGCTACCCAGCCACTGACGCAGCGATGACACATTCCCTTCACGCAGGTGCGCATCCAGTGCCGGCAAATCCCTGTGCATTGCACTGAAGAGCTGAGCTGCGTTCAGCGCGCCAAGGGTGTAAGAGGGGAAGTAACCGAAAGCACCTGACGGCCAGTGGATATCCTGCAGGCAGCCATCCTTATAGTTGCCGTGAGTATCCAGCCCCAGATAGGCCTGCATCTTGTCTGCCCATGCATCGGGGATATCTTCGGCCTCCATTTCGCCGTTGATCAGTGCCGACTCTATCTCGTAGCGCAGCACGATATGCATGGGGTAGGTCACTTCATCCGCCTCAACGCGGATAAAACCCCGGTGCACGCGGGACATCGCCTGCCAGAACTGATCATGGTCCACCTCTTTAAGCGTAGGGAAATGTTGGTGGATGATCGGCGTCAGAAAGCGCACGAACGGTTTGGAGAGCAGCAACTGCTTTTCAAATAGCAGGCTCTGGCTCTCGTGGATACTCATGCTGCGGGCTTCGCCTGCCGGTTGTCCGGCCCATGCCTCAGGCAGACCCGCTTCATAACTGGCGTGACCGGTTTCATGCACAGTGCCCATCAGCGCTTCGATAAAATCGCTTTCGCGGTAGCGGGTGGTAATGCGGTGATCGCCCCGTACACCGGTGCTGAACGGGTGGCTGCTGATATCGAGCCGACCCTTGCTGAAATCGAAGCCCAACACCTCCATGACGCTGTGGCTCAGACGCTGTTGCTCCTGAATATTGTAGTGGCCGCTGAGATCCACATTCGGTGTGCGGCGCTGGCGCTCGATCACCTCATCAATCAAGCCCGGTAACTGCGCTTTCAGGCCATCGAACACCTCAGCAATCGAGGCGCTGGTATCGCCACTGGAGTAAAGATCGAGCAGGGCATCGTAGGGGGTGGCAAAGTCACCCTCGGCCGCTGCCTGACGGGCTTGTGCCTCTTCGCGTGCGAGCCGGACCACCTCTTTAAAATTGGGCAAGAACCCCGCCCAGTCGTTATTGCCGCGTTGTTCGCGCCAAGCGTGTTCGCAACGCGAAGCGGCCAGTGATTGTGCCTGTACCAGATCGCCCTGCAGGCAGGTGGCCTGCTGCCATAAGCGGTGCATTTCACGCAGGTTAGCTTGCTGGTCTTCGCTAAGGCCCTCCTGCAACGCACCCTCGAACCAATCACCGAGATACTCGGCTGTTAATAACTCATGGTGGATCTGGTGGAGTTCTGCCAACGCCTGAGCCCGACCCTCGGCGCCGCCCGGCGGCATCATCACCTGCTGATCCCAGCTGAGGAAGGTGCTGGCATGAGAGAGCTTGTGCAGGCGGGCGAACTGGTTGACGAGGGAGTGGTAGGCGCTCATGAAGCGATCCTTTTGTCAGAGTGCATGGGAGTGATCCGGACGTAGCGTAAAGCCTAACGCCTGTTGAAGAATACACAATGGCAGGCGATATTTTCAGACGTTACAGCGTTGCCCAAAGTGTGCAACTATTGAGCGCAGACGTGGCCGAGCAATACCTGAGGTGTTCGCAGGCCTCTTATTCGACAGCGCGAACATTCAAATATCCAGGGAACGGCTGCCATGAATTCATCCCGCCCGCTATCCAGCTCGATGCACAGGTTCAAGCACCTATGCGTATTGCCGGTGTTTTTGCTGGTTGCATCCTGTGTCGCGAACGGCCCGGTTTCCTCGGTCGAGCCGGATATCCATTTTGTATCCCAACCGGTGACGGCGGGAGCCGCCGAGTCTGTAACGGCTCAGTTGAGTGAGCAGGGGCTCAGCCCCGAGCGCTACGGGCTGTTGACTGTGTATCGCCAGCAACGTTTTACGGCGAGTGCTGTACTGTCCGCGTTGTCGGTAGGGGATGATGTGGTGGCGTCGATGAAATCGGGCCGCACGACCATTCCCATTGAAGCCGGTGAGTATCCGGTATCGGTTAGCTGGGGCTTACCTTGCAGCAACATCCTGTCCGCGTCGGATTGCGAGACCAATCCCTATCCGGAAACGGGCTCTCGCGGTGACATGAAAATAGAGCCGGGGCAGGCGTTAACTATCGAGATATATTTTCATGACTATCGGTTTGGCCTGAAGCAAAGCGCGGCACCTGCTCCGGCGTCGCTTGAAGTGGTTGAGCCGGTTGTGGCGAAAGTGACGCTGCCTGAGGCGCAACGTGCGAAGCAGGTGGCAGAGGCGATCGCAGTGGCGTCGGTTAAGCAGCCTGAAGAGCCGCAGCAGCCGAGCGCGCAGCCGGTGCAGGTTATGGCTCAGTCCAAGAGTGTTGATATCGAGCTTTCGCCGGAAGCGACGCGTGACAAGCTGTTGATCGGCATCACCAACCTGCTGAAAGCCGGTAAGCCCAAAGAAGCGCTGCCGCTGTTTGAACAGCTGGACCAGCTGCCGTTTGAACCTGATCCCAGCCTCGATTTTTACTGGGGGCGTGCACTGGTGCAGTCCGGTTATGGTGAGCCGGGGCTGACCAAACTCTACCGCTACATCAAGACGCAGGGTAGCGGCGCAACGCAGTATATGTCGGCCATACACCTGATTAATCAGGTGGAAGCGGGGCAGTAATGCCCCCTATATTGACTGCGTGCGAGTGTGACCGTACGCAGACAAAGTAAGGCAAATCTACTTGCCAATCGCTGTGGGCGGATTCAAACTGCAATTCCACGCGCACCATAGGGCGGTTGGTGCGGGATATCGACAAGGGATCAGGGAGATCGTCGATGGAATGGATCATTCTGCTTGTGGTGGCGTTCTTCGTTTTTGTACTCGTTGTGCAGAAGCTCTACGCCAACACACCCAAACATGGCGAAGCTGAACACCGATACCGCCAGCGCAAAACCCTCTTTACCGCTGCCGAGCGCTCCTTTCTGGGCGTGCTCGATTCAATTATCGACCCTCAACAACATCGCGTATTCGGCAAGGTTCGTGTCGCTGACCTTATAGAGCCTGAGCCCAACCGAAACCGCAGCCAGTGGCAGAAGGCCTTTAACCGCATAAGCGCCAAACACTTCGACTTTGTTATCTGCAAGGCAGACGACCTCTAACGCGTCGGCTGATTGTGGCTTTCGTGAGACCAGCACTAATATGGAAATAAGGTATTGCAAAAAACAAAAAGCCCAGATGGCTACCCATGGTTACTTTTTTTTACTTATATTGGGTTCGTTTATTTATGCTGTTTCAGAAGACTTTACACCAACAGCACAAACATCCAGTATTGGATTATACATAGCAGCCGCTTTTACCTGTGTCTATTTTATTTTTACCTTTGATGCTATCACTTCAGTTCATAGAGCTAAATTCAAAAAAACAAGCAGACAGGTCAGGTTTACTTCGACTCTTGTTTTTTATGCATTCATTCTTTTTTTATTTTGGGTTACGGCTTGCCACACTATACCGGCTGTGTACACAAGATTAGTAGGAAATGACTATACGATAGATATTGGTGTTGCTGTTACAAATAAATATAAGAAAAATTCTTGTCGTTATCGCATTGAAGGCGAACTCATTAAAAATGCCTTTCCAGCCCATATATGCATCAGTAAATCTATGTATGAGACGAAAAAAAATAAATATAGGCTTTCTGGTCTTAGCTCAAATCTTGGAGTACTTATTAAAAATGCCACTCCGATATAAACCGAAAATAATGCATTTAAAATCGTTTGTTTCACTCAATGTAACTTTAGTCTACTCTCTATGTCGTTCATTTAAATATGGAATTATCACATATAATTATTTTTTTAGGTTGTATTTCGTCATATGAAAAATCTAATATCACTAGTCATGGCTGTAGAATTTTTTATAGTGGGTTGTGCACCTTTTACACCGCAGTCTTTAATAGATGGTCATAAGGATAAAAGAGAAGCGTTATTGGATGGTGATGTCGATGATAATATGAAAATCGCGATTGAAGGTTTGGCAAAGTGTTATGGGAAATCAGGTGCTAAAACTATTAATTTTGTTCCCGGCATGGGTGTGGTAAGTAGTGTATCATATTTTGACGTAAAAATAGATGGGGGAGATGATTTCAAGTCAATAATTTTTGGTAATTCAGTAAAGGGAGGAACAGGTTATTTAAAGTTTTTTGATTATGAAAATAAAACAAAATTATTTGCTTATAGTAAGGCGTGGTACTCGGTAGATATAAAGTTATTCAATAAATACGTTGATTTAATTATAAGTAGAGATATTAGTGATTGTAGTATTTGGTGATTGTAAAGTCGCTTAAATTAACTTAATAATAAACGCTTAGGCGTCGGATTGACGCAGAGAGAGCTAGGGGATATATGATTATCCAGCCCGTTGATCGCGGCTCAGTTCCTAGTAAGGAGTAACAGTACTTATGAAAGGCAAAATAGTACAGTGGATGGATGAAAAGGGGTTTGGGTTCATTCAACCTGATGACGGTTCTGAAAAAGTGTTTTTCCACGTCTCTAGCGTAAAAACGGATGCTCGCAGACCTCAAGTTGGAGACAGTGTATTTTACGAATCAATGCTTGACTCACAGAAGAGGAAAAAGGCGAAGTCGGTTGTAATCGATGGGGTGAGGAAAGACAGCAGCTCATCAGCTAGATCACGTTCAATACGAGTTGAGCCGCCCAAGAAAGATGCTGTTGACTTTGTTTCATATTTAGTGATTTCAGTCTCCATTCTTGCTACGGGTTTCGAGTTTTATCGCACGGGATCTGTCGAAAAATCATGGTTTTTTAGTGTGCCTGCAGTGATCGCTTTTTTAGTTATAAACCGTCAGAAAAAGCCGAAGGATAAAACATTCCATTGCTCGCGGTGTAGAAAAATTTCAGAGCATGACTCGCGCACAATAAAAGCCTGGAACAATGGCTTTGTTAAACTTTACTGCAGTGCATGCCACTTTCAGTGGCTGAAGGATAACCCGAATCAAGATAAGCAATCGATGCAAAGTCAGGGGCGCGGTTGTCTCGGTGTTCTGGTGCTTTTAACGGTTGTTCCGATTTTAGGTTGTATGGGTTTATATCAGTGGTTAGCGTGAAGACTAATTCCATAAAAATCTAAATTCGATCGCTGCTTTGCAGTATCGTCCCCATCAACTCCGGTACAATGTCTTGATCAGGTGGTAACCGAAGCGGGTTTTGATTGGGCCGTGTACTTTCAGCAAAGGGCGTTTGAACACAACGTCGTCAAACGGTTTAACCATGTCGCCGCGATGAAACTCGCCGAGGTCGCCGCCGCGCTTGCCTGAGGGGCAGATGGAGTAGCGTTTGGCCAGGGCCTCGAATTTTTTGCCCTTCTTTAGCTGGTCGAGTATGTCCAGTGCTTCTTTTTCGGTCTTTACCAGTATGTGTAGTGCTGCCGCTGTAGCCACGTTGTTTCTCGCTGATCGGGTCAAAAATTAACCACGGTATTCTATCAATAAACCGCGTTGCGGCGCACCGCATGTGCCGTGTCACCTCAAGCGCGATAGAGCTCACAGGTGGCAGAGGGTATGATGTAGCCCTGCAACTGTATGAGCGGAGTGGCTGCCGGTGTCGAATCAGAGTTTGGTGTTTATAGGGTTATCGAATCCCAAAAGCCCCACCAATGTGGGGGCTGTGTTGCGTGCCGCCGGCTGCTATCAGGCCAGCGAAGTGCGCTATACCGGCGAGCGTTTTCCGCGGGCAGCGAAATACAGTACCGATACCAAAAATATCAACAGCTCTGTGCCGCTGACGCAGGTGGATGATCTGTTGATCGATCTGCCCGGCGATATGCAGGTGGTGTGTGTCGAGCTGGCGGAGGGCGCCGAGCCTTTGCCGGGCTTTACCCACCCCGAACGGGCGATCTATATCTTCGGCCCTGAAGATGGCTCGATTGCGCAGGCGGTTGTGGATAAGGCCGATCACGTGGTGTACGTGCCGACGATCGGCTGCATGAATCTGGCGGCCAGTGTAAACGTTTTACTGTATGACCGGCTGGCCAAGGCCGATCTGGAGATCGACGATATCGAGCACGTTAAATCCAGTCGTGATGTGAATAATCGTCTGGTTGTCAGGGGTTAAACGACGCCATCTTTGAATAATCCATAGCGCCACCCGCGAATCGCAATGATGACGGTGGCCCCGTGGCGCTTGTCGAAATCGAGCGCCACATCCTCTCGGTTGAACTCTTCAAACTCCCGCGCCAGTCGCTGCATGCGGCGCTGAAACGCCTGATTGGACGATTTCGACAACATGCCGTTTAACACCAGCAGAGATTCGTCCTCGCCCTGAAAGCGGGTGCTGAAGTATTCGGCGGCGATGCGTTGCTGGAAAAACTGTTGGATCGGGCCGTTTTCGATCCAGTTGAAGTTGGCGGCAATCTTCAGCTTTATCCGGTTTTTGGGAAGCAGGTCGATGATTTTCAATCGGTCCAGATGGGCCAGTTTCTGGATGCAGCTGTGCTTATCCAGCTTATGTACGCGCAGGATGTCGTCGAGTGTCCAACGGTTAAGGACACACACGGTGATCAGCAGCAGGGTGAGGTCGTTGGCGATTTCGCGCTCCTGCTCGACACTCAGGCGTTCAATTCGGCCGTCATGCTCGTCCATCTGTTTGACCAGATCGGATATCTCCATGCCGATCAGTTGGCAGATCTCGTCCAGGCGGTCTAAGGATAACTGATAGGTCGAAAAGAGGCGTTTGACGCTCGCTTCCGACAGACCCAGCGCTTTGGCAACCTCAGCGTAGGTTGTGCCGTGGGCTTTAAGGGCGCGTTTGAGTGTGGCGATCAGGGCTTTGGTCTGTTTGGCCATGGGGGCTGTCCGACGTCGGGATTTGTGTCAGAAGGTATCATAATGCGATACCTTTTGGTGATGATGATTCGACATTGCTATTAAAGGTTGCGCATAAAACGCCGCGGCGCGAGATTTGGGCGGTCTTTAACCGAAACCAGCGGAAACGGTCATGAATAAGCTCAGCGCAATGAAAGGCTTTTTGCCCTATATCGTCGTGGTGTTTCTCAACGCCTTTGTCGATCTCGGGCACAAAATCGTGATTCAGAACACCATCTTCAAAACCTGGGATGGCGAGACGCAGGTGATGCTTACGGCGATTATCAACGGCCTGATCCTGTTGCCGTTTATCCTGCTGTTTACCCCGGCAGGTTTTCTTTCTGACCGTTTCCCCAAGCAAAAGGTGCTGCGTTACGGTGCGCTCGCGGCCGTGGCCGGTACGGTGCTGATCACCTGGAGTTATTTCAATGGCTGGTTTGAGGTCGCCTTTGGCCTGACGTTGCTGCTGTCGATTCAAAGTGCGTTCTACTCACCGGCAAAGTACGGCTATATCCGCGAGTTGGTCGGGGATGAGCATCTGGCTGAGGGTAATGCCTGGGTACAGGCGGTGACCATCGTGTCGATTCTGGCCGGTACCTTTATCTTTTCGGCGCTGTTCGAGCACTTCTATCTGCCCACGTTTGATTCCGCTAATGCGATTATTGCCGGTATCGCGCCGCTGGGTTTTGCACTGGTGGGCTTGTCGCTGGTTGAGTGGCTGGTGGCGGGATGCCTGCCGGCAAAACGCGCTGGCGATGAGCGAAAGTCGCTGGTGTTGGGCGCGTATGTAAGTGGTCGCTATTTGCGCAGAAACATGCGGGCGATCCACTCCAGCCGCGCGATCTGGCTGTCGATTGTGGGGCTGTCGCTGTTCTGGGCGATCTCGCAGGTGGTGCTGGCGGCGTTTCCGGCCTATGCAAAGGCAACACTGGGTGAAACCAACACGGTGGTGATTCAGGGCCTGTTGGCGGCCACCGGTGTGGGTATTGTGCTGGGCTCGGTGATTGCCGGGCGCCTTTCGCGCCACTATCTGGAGCTGGGCCTGATTCCAGTGGGGGCAATCGGTATTTCTGCCGCGCTGTTGGTATTGCCCTCGCTTGCCAGCGTCACAGCCATTGGGTTGCTGTTTTTGCTGCTGGGTGTGTGCGGTGGTTTCTTCATTGTGCCCCTGAATGCGCTGATTCAGTACAGCGCGCGCCCGTCCCGTCTGGGTACGGTGTTGGCGGGCAACAACTGGGTGCAGAACATCTGCATGATCGGGTTTCTCGCGCTGGCGGTGCTGTTCTCGCTGGCCGGGTTCGATAGCGAAGGGCTGCTCTATCTGCTGGCGTTCACTGCCATCGGCGGGGCCCTCTACACTATTTACCAACTGCCGCAATCGCTGGTGCGGATCGTGATCGGTGCGCTGATGAAGCGTGTTTACCGGGTCAACGTGATCGGCTTCGAACATCTTCCTAAAGAGGGCGGGGTGCTGCTGCTGGGTAATCACATCAGTTGGGTCGATTGGGCGATGGTGCAGATCGCCTGCCCGCGTGAGATTCGCTTTGTCATGGCGCGCAACTACTACGATACCTGGTATCTGAAGCCGTTCCTGAAGGCGTTTGGTGCGATCCCGATCAGCTCCGGCAGTAGTCGTGAAGCGCTGGCCAGCGTCAACGAATCACTGAAAAAAGGTGAGGTGGTGTGCCTGTTTCCGGAGGGCGGCATCAGCCGCACCGGCCAGTTGGGTGAGTTCAAGTCGGGCTATGAACGTACTGTCGAAGGCGTGGAAAAGGGCGCAATAGTACCCTTCTATCTGCGCGGGCTCTGGGGCAGCCGTTTGTCCCGCTCCCATAGCGAGAAGCTGCGCGAGAATACGTCGGGGGGCTCCAAGCGCAATGTGATTGTTGCTTTCGGTGAACCGTTGCCGCTGGACACCAAGGCCGATCAGCTGAAACAGAAGGTGTCCGAGCTGTCGATCACCGCTTGGGAGGGCTATACCGCCCAGCTCGAAACCCTGCCGCTGGCCTGGTTGAAGCAAGCTAAATCCGATCTGCGTGCGATCAGCCTGATCGACTCCAGTGGGGGTGAGTACAGCAATGCCCGGGTGATTGCCGGAACCACCGCCATCGCTCAGGCGATGCGAAAAATCAGCCCACGCAAGCGCGAACAGCAGGTGGCGTTGGTATTGCCAGCCAGCGCAGGGGGCGTAATGGCGAATCTGGCGGTGATGCTCAATGGCCAGACGGCGGTAAACCTGAACTTCACGGCGGGGGTTGAGGCGGTACAGGCGGCGATCGCCGCCGGTGAGATCAAGACGGTATATACCTCGTCCCGGTTTGCCCGAAAGCTGACCGGTAAGGGGATCGATCTGGACAGGATGCTTGCCGGTACACGGGTGGTGTATCTGGAGGAGCTTAAAGAGCGCATGAGCCGGCCCCGATTGCTGCGCCATCTACTGGCGGCGATTGTGCTGCCTGCCTCCTGGCTCTACCGCCTTAACGGTAAACCGGTGGATCTGGACAGCCCCGCGCAGATCCTGTTCTCCAGCGGTAGTGAGGGCACACCCAAGGGTGTGGTACTGACCCACCGTAACCTGATGGGCAATATCAAGCAGATCAGTGATGTACTCAACACCCGCGATGACGACGTGATGATGGCAACGCTGCCGCTATTCCACTCCTTTGGTCTCACCGTCAACAGCCTGCTACCGATGGTGGAGGGGATTCCGGCGGTGTGCCACCCGGACCCTACCGATGCGCTGAATGTGGCCAAGGCGATCTATCAGTATCACGGCACCATACTGTGTGGCACCGCGACCTTCCTGCGCCTGTATACCCGCAACCGCAAGGTGCAGCCGATGATGCTGGATTCCCTGCGCGTAGTGGTGGCCGGCGCCGAGAAGCTGACCGCCGATGTGCGTGAAGGGTTCGAGCTGAAGTTCAAGAAGACGATCTACGAGGGGTACGGCGCCACTGAAACCGCGCCGGTGGCCAGCGTGAATATTCCCGACGCTATCGATCCGACTACATGGAAGGTTCAGCAGGGACAGAAGCAGGGCACTGTCGGCTTGCCGCTGCCGGGGAGCTGCTTCCGCATTGTCGACCCAAACAGTTACGAAACGCTTGCGGCGGGCGAGGACGGCCTTATTCTGATCTCAGGCGGGCAGGTGATGCTGGGCTATCTGAAGAACGAAGAGAAAACCTCCGATGCGATTATCGAGCTGGATGGACGCCGTTGGTATAAGACCGGTGACAAGGGCCATGTCGATGAAGATGGTTTCCTGACCATCGTTGATCGCTACTCCCGTTTCGCCAAGATCGGTGGCGAGATGATCAGTCTCGGTGCAGTGGAAGCTGCCGTTCGTGAGGTGGTGGATAACGAAGAGATCGAGTTCGCCGCTACGAATGTGAAGGATGACAAGAAGGGCGAGCGGGTGGTGCTGCTCATCACCCCCGGTGCCGATCCTGAAACATTGCGCCAGCGTCTGATCGACCGAGGTATCAATCCGCTGATGATCCCCTCCGAGATTATCGAAGTGGAAGCGCTGCCCAAGCTTGGCAGCGGCAAAATCGACTTCGCCGGGCTGAAAAGACTCGCCGCATAAGCACTGCGTAGTGGGGGCGGAATCCTGTGGGTTCCCCCCTGCTCACTCACCCTTTACGTAAATGGACACGGTAACGCCATGCGAATTCTACGATTATTCAAGAGGGATCTGGCCCGCGAGGTGAACGACTGGGTCGGCGATGGCCTGATCGAGCCTGTGCAGGGCGAAGCGATTCTGGCGCGCTACGGTGCGCGGCTGGCGGACGGACGGGGCAGTTCGTTCGGCTATTACGTGCTGACCGCGCTGGCCGCGCTGTTTGCAGGGTTGGCGCTGATTCTGATTCTGTCCCACAACTGGGACGAGATCCCGCGTATGGTGCGGATGCTGGGGCTGATCGGTGGCACTGTCGTGATCAACCTGACCGGCGGGTGGCAGCTGCTGCGCGAGCGCTACCGGCCCGGTGTGCTCTGGCTGTTCTTCGGCGGCATCAGTTATGGCGCGTCGATCATGCTGATCGCGCAGATCTACCATCTGGGCGAGCACTACCCCGATGGCATCTATTGGTGGGCGCTGGGTGTGCTGCCGCTACTATTTGTAACCCGCTCGCGGTTGATCGCGCTGCAGGTATTGGCGCTGGCCACGCTGTGGATGATTACCGAGGCCCAGACCGGATTTTTTCCCGCCAGTTATCCATTGTTCTCTCTGGCTTGTCTGTGGCTGGTATGGACTTACAGGCGTTCGGCGCTGATCTTCTTGGCGGCGCTGGCAGGGCTTGTGACCTGGCTCAACCTGCTGTTGGCCTGGGCGGCTGGCGATTGGTATCACTACGACGGTTTTGCCGATCAGGTGCCACTCACGGTGGCGCTGGGTCTGGTGATGGCGGGTAGCGCCTGGTGGTTGATGC
The DNA here is from genome assembly GCF_000705555.1 of Marinobacterium lacunae. Taxonomy (GTDB): domain Bacteria; phylum Pseudomonadota; class Gammaproteobacteria; order Pseudomonadales; family Balneatricaceae; genus Marinobacterium_D; species Marinobacterium_D lacunae. Next base: position 108,485 of record NZ_JMQN01000063.1, on the reverse strand, counting down.
GCAGTCGTGAGCCGCTGATCAGGGACTATGGCCAGCTGCTGCATCTGTATCTGTTGCGCGGTGCCATCCTCACCCTACTAATCCTCAGCTACGACGATTTCTGGCGCGACCTGTTGCGCGGTGACTACCTGCTCGGTGTGTTTAACCCACTGCTGCTGGCGCTGGGGACTCTGGGCGGCTGTGCGCTGGCGCGACCCTCAGGACGCAACGCCTCGGCACCTTTGCTGCTAAATGGCGCCTTCTTCACGCTGGCAGCCCTGTGTGTGCAGCAACGGTGGCTGGATCCGCTGGCGCTGGCCGTAGCGACCAACCTGCTGTTAGTGGTAACCGGTATCTGGCTGATTCGACGTGGCGTCGAGGATGCCGTGACCCACTTTTTCTACACCGGCGTTGGCGTCTTGCTGCTGACGGCGCTGTTGCGCTACTTCGATCTGATTGGCGAGTACATCGGCGGGGCGCTGCTGTTCATGGCAGCGGCCGGCGTACTGTTTGGCGCAGCACGCTTCTGGCGCAAACATCTGCAGGAGGGCAGTGACCATGCTTGAGGCGACCTATAGGTTTGATACCACCAGCAAGCCCGCGTTGAGCGGTAAATGGATGATCTCTGCCGGTTTAGTGCTGACGCTGCTGTTGCAACTGGCGGTGCTGGGCACCGAGTATGTCAGTTCCATCTGGCCGCTAAAGTATGGCCAGCCTATATTGCTGAAAACCGAACCGATCGACCCGCGCAGCCTGTTTCGGGGCAACTATGTGCGGCTGAACTACGCCATCTCCACCGTCGAGCGCGATCTGGCAACTGAACCATTCCGCCGCCATCAGCCGGTCTATGTGGCGCTGAAACCTGAGGGGCGCTACCACGTGGCCAGCGCGCTGCTGCATGAGCCGCCACAGCAGGGGCCGTTTATCCGCGGTCGGGTGCGCTGGGCCGGTGGCGAGGTTTACCGTATCGAGTACGGCATCGAGGCGTTTTTCATGCCGAAGCAGAAGGCGCTGGCGGCGCAGTCGGCGGTACGCGAGAAGGAGGCCTGGGCGCAGGTCTACCTGCTCGACAGTGGCAAAGCCGCCATCGCCGATCTGCTGTGCGAGGGCGGCTGTGAGGGGTGAGGCGTACTTGAACTGCTAGAACTTGAACTGCTTAAGCGCCTCTACACCCAGCGCGTAGTACTTGGCCATCTCATCCACCGGCACCATGTTGCCGCCGGTGGCCCAGGCGATATGGGTGGCGTTGTGCAGCGACGATGCCAGGCCCAGTACTTCGAGCGTCTCCTGGTTTGAGTTCATCAACCAGGCGAAGCCGGGCAGACCCGCCGTGGCGGAGGGTTCTACCGCAAGTTTTTCGCTGTCGGTGAGCAGGGTGACCAGCGCGTACATCCGCTCGTCACTGAGGGTGTAGATACCGTCCAGCAGCGGCTCCATCACCTGACCGACGAAGGCGGAGGCTCTCCCCACGGCAAGTCCGTCGGCGCAGGTGCGGTTGTCCAGCCCGATATCCTGCACGCTGATGTCGTTGTGCAACCTTGAGTGCATCCCCAGCAACATGCAGGGGGAATGCGTGGGCTCTGCAAAGAAGCAGTGTACGGCATCGCCGAACACATGCTTGAGGCCAAAGGCGATACCGCCGGGGCCGCCACCAACCCCGCAGGGCAGGTAAACGATCAACGGGTGCTCGGCGTCCACCGGAATGTTCTGTTCCGCCAGCTGTCGCTTCAGGCGAAGCGCGGCGACGCTGTAGCCGAGGAACAGCGAGGTGGAGTCCTCGTCATCGATAAAGTGGCAACCCGGCGTATTCAGCGCCTCCTGCCGCCCCTGTGCCACTGCGACGCTGTAGTCGGATGGGTGCTCGACCACATTGACACCCTTCGAGCGCAGCAGCGCTTTTTTCCACTCCCGCGCATCGGCGGACATATGCACCGTCACCTTGAAGCCTAGCTTGGCGCTGATGATGCCGATGCTGAGCCCCAGGTTACCGGTGGAGCCCACCGCGATGCTGTGTTGGGCAAACAGCTGGCGGAAGGGTTCGGAGGCAAAACAACTGTAGTCGTCACCGAGCTGGAGCAGGCCGTGCTCAAGTGCCAATTGCTCGGCGTACAGCAGCACCTCGTAGATGCCGCCGCGAGCCTTGATCGAGCCGGAGATCGGCAGGTGGCTGTCGCACTTGATCAGCAGGTTGTCCGGCACATCGCTGTGCAGAAACTCGGCGATCAGTTTCGCGGCCTTATCCACACGGACAAGCTCCGATTCGATGATGCCATCGCGTGCGGCGGTTTCCGGAAAGGCGACCGAGAAGTAGCCGGCGAAGCGCTCCAGCCGTGCTGAGGCGTCCTCAATATCGGAGAAGCTCAGCGGTAACTGCTGTTTCACGCGTTCGAACGCGCTGCGCTTAGGGTTTATCCACAGCTGCTCGCGACACTGTCGCAGGCTTCTCAGTACTGGATCGTCGTTAGCAGCGGCGATCCAGTCGTTAACGGGGGAGTCTGCCATATACCTAACCTTGATCTTCAGTTTGAACAGGCTAGGAGATTAGACCAGAAAACAGCTCAGGACACTCAACGGTTGCGCACCATGTCCGCAATGGCGAATAGCGGCTCCTTGAGCATCTCGCGTAATTGAGGTTCCACCTCGACCGTTTCCAGTGCCTTGTGCATGCACAGCAGCCACTGGTCACGCTCCGATTCGCCGATGGCGTAGCCTTTGTGGGGGCCGGTCATACAGACGCTGCCATATTTTTCGGCATAGATCTGAGGGCCGCCCAACCAGCCGATCAGGTATTCAGCAAGGCGCTCCCGCATTGGATTCAGGTCGGCCTTGTGCATGGCGCGAATGCCAGCGGCTTCCGGCAGGCTGTCCATGATGTCGTAGAAGGCGCTGGTCAGCTCGCGGATCTTCTGTTCACCAAGCACTTCGTAGGGGGTGGAGTAGGCTGAGTAATCGGTCATGGCCAGGTTTCTCTCGTCGTTATTGTCGTGGGTGCCCGTTCACGGGAACTCTTGGAGTGTGTCGTCAGGTCAGACGAGCAGCAATGCTTCAGGGGCGCGAATCTGAGGCGATACTGACGCCGGTCAAGGTTCCGTCATAACCAAAAAGAGTTCGTCATTAGACTAAAGTCTAAAAACGCCGCCGGTGCAGTTTTCACTACACTGCACCTCCCGCTGAGGGAACTCACTTACAGGACTGAATAACAGGAGTCCGGTTATGAAACTGAGCGCAAACGACTTCATTCAGCGCAAGGGAGTCAAACCAATCCCGATGCTGACTGCCTATACATGCCCGGTGGCCCGTGGCATAGAGGAAGCCGGAGTACCAGTGATCCTGGTTGGCGATACGGTGGGCATGGTTGAAATGGGGTTCGAGAGCACACGCGACGTGACCATCGAACATATGGAGTATCACATTGGCGCGGTTCGCCGCGGGGCAAAAGATACCCATATCATCGGTGATCTGCCCTACCTGACCGATGCCAATCCGGAGATCGCGCTGGCCAGTGCCAAGCGTCTGATGGCGGCTGGCGCCGACAGCATCAAGCTGGAGGGGGGCAAGCTCGATGTGATCAAGCATCTGGTTGCCAACGGGATTCCGGTGGTGGGGCACACGGGCCTCACGCCACAGACTGCCGAGAGCTTCAAAAAGGTCGGTAACACCAGCGAGGATGCTCAGCGCATCATCGATGAAGCGCAGGCCATTCAGGACGCAGGGGCGTTCATGCTGGTCATTGAGCATGTGCCGGCGACGCTGGGTCTGACTATCACCCAGTCACTGCGCATCCCGACCATCGGTATCGGCGCAGGTCCCGACTGCGATGGCCAGGTACTGGTGATCAACGACGCCATGGGCCTCGGTGACTACTGGCCGCCGTTCTCCAAGCAGTACGCCCACGCCAGCCGCACCATCCTGAAGGTTGCCAGAGAGTTTGTCTCCGAGGTCGAGACCATGGAGTTCCCGAACAACATCCTTCAGTTCACCGGTACTGCCGGCAAGCGATAAGCTAATGGGAAGAGGCACCGACTTTTTCGAGATAGTCGGCTGCCTCTTCCATCCCCTCGGCGGCAGCCTGTCGCAGCCACTTGATCCCCTCCTGTCGGTTTTGCTCGACACCACGTCCCTCGTAAAGCGCAACGCCGTAGTGGTAGCGCGCCAGAGTCGAGTATCCCGCTTCGTCCTGGGTGTGGGCACCACGTTTCATCAGTGCCGTTGAGTAGGCCAGATCACGCGGTACGCCAACTCCAGACTCATAGATCTGGGCCAGCCAGATCATTGAGTAGACATCGTTCCAGCGTTCTATGCAGTCTTCGAAGATCTTGATTGCCGCTTCATGATTGCCGGTCTTGTCGGCCACATAGCCGTACAGGCATTTAAGCCGTTTGTCGGAGTTGATATAGGATTCGTAGCTCAGATCGCTGGTGTCTGAGTCGGCAATAACCAGTGAAGAGCCGATCGCAAGTAGAAGCGGGAGGTATGTCGGTATCCGGCGCATGGTAAGGGCCTGTGTTGGGTATAGATTTCAGCGCGGGTTCACCTTGCCGCACTGCCTCTGTGACCCATTCAACATAGATGCTGGTTACAGGTACGTGGATGGTACTTTAGAACGGAATTAGTGTTACATGACCGGCCTGTGATGTGTCAGCAGGCCGGTCATCATGTCGGGGTTTAGTGTGGCGGCGCGTCGCGCAGGAAGACCCAGTTATCGCCGTCTGAGTGCTCAGGGCTGAAGTAGTACCCCTCCAGATCAAACCCTTTCAGTGCTTCGGGCTCATCGATACGGTTTTCGATGATGTAACGGCTCATCAGGCCTCTGGCTTTCTTGGCATAAAAGCTGATGATCTTGTACTGGCCGTTTTTCAGGTCTTTGAACTCAGGGGTGACGATGCGACAGCCAAGCGCCTTGGGCTTGACCGATTTGTAGTACTCGTTGGAGGCGAGATTGACCAGCACCGGATTGGCCTGCTCGTTCAGCTCGGCCTGCAGCGATTCGGTGATGATATTGCCCCAGAACTGATAGAGGTTATCGCCACGGGTATTCTTGAGCTTGGTTCCCATCTCAAGTCGATAGGGCTCGAGCAGGTCGAGGGGGCGTAGGACGCCATAAAGACCCGAAAGTATGCGCAGGTGCTGCTGTGCAAACTCGAACGCCTCTTCGCTGAAGGCTTCAGCTTCCAGTCCCGTGTAGACATCACCCTTGAAGGCCAATACAGCAGGGCGGGCGTTGTCCAGCGTATGTTCCGCGCTCCAGCTCTCGTAGCGGGCCACATTGAGGCTCGCAAGCTTGTCGCTCAGTTTCATCAGCTCTGCGATATCCTGAACCGCGAGTGGGCGCAGTTGCTCGATCAGTTCCGCCGAGTGTTCCAGAAAGCGCGGCGTAGTGTGCTTTTCTGTGGCAAGAGGGGAGTCATAGTCGAGTGTCTTGGCGGGCGAAATCAGCGTCAGCATTACAATCGGGCCTGAGTTATGAATTAGCCCCCCGATAATACCCAACCTCGGCAGTCGGCAAAAGCGTTGGTCAGAATACGGCAGGTCCTCGCGTGCAGGTTTATCCTGCAGGCGCGACCTGCACATTGCTTAGGTGACGAAAACAGAAAGGCTATTCAGTGCGTGCTGCGCAGCAGTGCGTTGAGCTCATCGACCACTTCAGCCCAGTCTGAATCGGAGTAGATAGCGTCTTTCAGAAAGTCGGCCTGAGAGCTGCTCCAGAAGCTGGCTTGATGCAGCGGGATCTCCTGAGTAAACAGGCGATGGGTTTCGATAAAGCGTTCGATCTCTGTGCTGCTGCTGGGTAGACCTAACTGTTCAAACAGTGTGTTCAGCGTATGAGCGCTGGTATCCATGGTTCGCCTCCTTGGTAAGTGCAGGTTATGCAGGCGTCTGAATCCCGAGCGCATCCGCGCCCGGATACTCTAAGTATGGTGGGCACACTTGCTCTGTCAAAGTCGCTCAGCTGCTTTTGCGCGCGAGCCACTGCTGGCCGAAGACGCACAGTACAGCACCAACGACGACCAGTCCTGAGTTGAGCAGATCGGGGCTGCCTTCGCCGAGCAGGCTGATCAGTGCTCCGGCGAATACCAGCCCGCCGAACATGCAGAACAGTGCGATCAGCAGGGTATGGGCGATGTGACCGGCTGATCGCTCGGGACGGCGCTTAAGCAGAATACCGGCGGGAATCAGAAACCCGGCCAGTGTCACCAAAGAGGGAAGAAGATCGGACATTGTTATTCTCTGTATCGTTGCCTTAGCCTACGTTGTATCACTCCATTCCGGCAGAGGCCAGCCGCCATTGGTCAAACGTTGTAGCAGATCGTGTATGATTATCCGCCTACAAAATCGACAGCAATCGACATACCGTTGACAGCTAACCCAAACAGCCTGCAACGACGCCACGGATCTAAAGAGCAGACGATGAGCAAGAAGACTGTACTGACTGGTATCACGACAACAGGTACACCGCATATTGGCAACTATCTCGGCGCCATCAAACCGGCTATCGAAGCGAGCGAGAACCCCGCGTTCAACAGCTTCTTCTTTCTGGCCGATTACCACGCCTTGATCAAGTGTCATGAGCCCGAGCGTGTTGCGCGCTCCACTCGCGAGATTGCGGCGACCTGGCTGGCGTTGGGGCTGGATACCGACAAGGCAACCTTCTACCGCCAGACCGATATTCCCGAGATTACCGAGCTGACCTGGCTGCTCACCTGTCAGACCTCCAAGGGATTGATGAACCGTGCTCACGCCTACAAGGCTGCTGTGGATGCCAACAAAGAAAAAAATAAGGCCGTCGAAAGTAGTCAGAAGTGTGGAGCTCAAACATCCAAAGGAACTCCTTGTAAATTGCTTGCCTCAAGATGTCCATATCACTCGAATGCATCCAAAGTTGACGATGATGACGGCATTACCATGGGGTTGTTCAACTACCCGATCCTGATGGCGGCCGATATCCTGATGTTCAACGCCGATATCATTCCGGTGGGCAAGGATCAGATCCAGCACATCGAGATGGCGCGCGACATCGCCGGTCGTTTCAACCACGTCTACGCACCACTTTTCACCCTGCCGGAAGCGCAGGTGGATGAAGAGACCCAGCTGATCCCGGGGCTGGACGGTCGCAAGATGTCGAAAAGCTATGACAACACCATTCCATTGTTCTGCTCCTCAGACGAGTTGCGCTCTCTGATCAACAAGATCAAGACTGATCTGCGTGAGCCGGGCGAACCGAAGGATGCTGATAACAGCACGCTGTTCCAACTGTACGGCCACTTCGCCACAGCCGACGAGAAGGTGCAGATGCGCCGCAAGTACGAAGAGGGTATCGCCTGGGGCGATGCCAAGCGCGAGCTGTTCGAGTTTCTCGATGCCAAGCTCAGTGAGCCGAGACAGCGCTACAACGAGTTGCTCAACGATCTTGGCTATGTCGAGCAGGTTCTGCACAAGGGGGCCGAAAAGGCACGCGCCTATGCCTCGCCCTTCCTTGAAAAGATCCGCATTGCATCCGGTATTCGACCGCTGACCTACGTACCGGCGCAGAGTGCCGATGCTGGCCCTGCCAAGAAAGAGAAGAGCGCTGACGAGCTTGCCCGTGTCGAAGAGGGACGCCGCCGTGCCATTCTCAAGCAGGTACAGCACCTGATTGATCGTGTGACGGGCGCCGATGACAAATCGGTGGAGGCCGAGCGTGTACTCGATGAGAAGTCCGCTGAAGTTGATCAGCTGAAGAAGAAAGCGAAACAAAAGGCGCAGAATGAGCTCGATATACTCCGCGAAGAGCTGGCGTCTTACCTCTAATTCAGGAATAGGGTGGGGGAGTCCATGTACGATACGCTGATTGAGGTCGACCAGCTCAAGGCGCTGGACAACCCCCTGATATTCGACTGCCGCTTTACCCTGTCGACCCAGCCGGGCGATAGGGATGCTGGCGCCCGGGCCTTTGTCGAAGGGCATATCCCCGGCGCTTTCTACCTGCATCTAGAAGATGATCTTTCTTCACCCATTACACCCTCGACCGGGCGGCATCCGCTACCGGACCCTGACTGTCTGCAGGCCAAACTGCGGGCAGCAGGCGCCTGCGCCACTCGTCAGGTTGTTCTCTATGACGCATCCGGCGGTGCTTTTGCAGCCCGTGGCTGGTGGTTACTGCGCTGGCTTGGCTATCGCAACGTGGCGGTACTGAACGGTGGCTGGCAAGCCTGGCTCGGTGCCGACGCTGAGGTGGAATCGGGTGAGCGACCCATTACGCCACTCGCAACAGACTCCCCCGTGCAACCGCAACGGAGCCTTTTGTTATCGGTCGATGCGCTCCAGCAGGCGCTTGAGCAGGACGCGTGCCTGTTGATCGACGCTCGGGCTCCTGAGCGATTCCGCGGTGATGTTGAGCCTTTGGACCCCGTGGCAGGCCACGTGCCGGGTGCCGATAACCTGCCGTTTACCGATAACCTTGTGGACGGTCGCTTTGCCCCGGCTGAGCAGTTGCGCAGTCGGTGGAGTGCGTTTCTGGCGGGAAAAGCTGCCGATCAGGTGGTGCATATGTGTGGTTCAGGTGTCACAGCCTGCGTGAATCTGCTGGCGATGGAGCACGCCGGCTTGAGTGGATCCCGGCTTTATGCGGGGTCATGGAGCGAGTGGATTCGCGATCCGAAGCGCCCGGTCGCGACCGGTCCTGCTTGTCGTTGAATTACATACACTTTCTTGGGCGACGCTAGATTTAAGGCGTAATCTGTCTAAATTTTCATCAATTTGATGGGGTGGCGCTTCATTTTGTTGTCATATTTACCTTCTAGGCTATAATTGTGTAGTTAAACTACAAAAAAATAATGAGCCTGGGGGTGGGTATGGAAATGCAGCGGACTGTGAAGACAATTGCGATTCTTGGTGTAGATGGCGACAACTATGAAGTGGGTGGTGTGTATATCGGTGAAGCCCACAAGCCGACCTGTTACATACTGACCAAGTCTGAAGATCGCAGCGTTTGCTTCGAGAATCTGGAGTCTTTTCCAAGCTACGATCGCATCCGTGAACTTGTTCACTGATCGACAGCGCAGATAAATAAAAAAGCCGTGGCAGTCGCCGCGGCTTTTTTGTATCCGTTAGGGGCGGAAAAGGGTTTACTGCACCATCTCGTTTTCGCTGAATACGCCTTCAAACAGCGCAGAGGAAAGATAGCGCTCACCAGAGTCCGGCAGAATCACGACAATCATCTTGTCCTTGTTCTCGGGTTGGGCGGCAACACGCAGTGCGGCGGCGGTTGCGGCGCCACAGGAGATGCCGGCGAGAATACCCTCTTTCTGCATCAGCTCCCGCGCTGTTGCGATCGCTTCATCGTTGCCGACCTGCTCGACCGCATCGACCAGATCGAGCTTCAGGTTAGTCGGCACGAAGCCTGCGCCAATACCTTGTATCTTGTGCGGTGAGGGCTTGAGCTCCTCGCCTTTCAGCGTCTGCGTAATGACCGGTGAGTCCACAGGTTCCACGGCGATGGATGTGATTGCCTTGCCCTGTGTCTCCTTGATATAGCGGGATACGCCGCTGATGGTGCCACCGGTGCCGACACCTGCCACGAGAATGTCGATCTGGCCATCGGTATCGTTCCAGATCTCCGGGCCTGTGGTTTGTTCGTGAATAGCCGGGTTGGCCGGGTTTTCAAACTGCTGCAACATCAGGTATTCACTGGGGTTACTGTCGACCAGCTCCTGCGCCTTGGCGATAGCGCCTTTCATCCCCTTGGCAGGTTCGGTTAGCAGGATTTCAGCACCCAGGGCTTTCATCAGCTTGCGGCGTTCCAGCGACATGGAGGAGGGCATGGTCAGGATCAGTTTGTACCCCTTGGCAGCGGCGACGAACGCAAGCGCGATACCGGTGTTGCCGCTGGTCGGTTCTACCAGCGTGATGCCCGGCTTGAGTTGTCCGCTGGCTTCGGCCGCGTTGATCATGCTCGCGCCGATACGGCATTTAACGGAACCTGCCGGGTTGCGCGACTCTACCTTGCCGTAAACGTTGCCTGCCGGCCACAGATGCTTGAGACGGACCAGAGGGGTATTGCCGATGGTTTGGGAGTTGTCGTCGTAGATTTTCATATTGCTCCACTTCCTTGAAGTCGTGTCTTGACTATGAGTTTAGAGACGGGCTTCACAAGGCCCTGTTCGGAGGGCCTGAAAAGCACCAGTCGGCATCGTTAACGGTATGCGGGCATGGTCAGTTTACCCAATCTGTTTCGCATTGCTCATACAGACTTTGCATAAGGTTATAAAAAAACGCTGGCATATAATATAAGGCAGGCCACTTCCGGCGCAGAGGGTTGGGTAGTAGGTAGCTCTGGGGTAGATTGATGCTTTGTTGGCTTGCCACAGGGAGATGCCATGCGACTGGTGATGAAGGTGATCGCGCCGCTACTGTTCTGGATTGCGTATACAATATTTCGCAGCCCCATTCTCAGGGGGTCTCGCAGACGCCACACGCTGGCCATGAAGCTGTTTCGAATAGCCGCGGATAATGGCAACCGCAGGGCGCTATCGGTGTATGGCCATCTTTTGCATTTTCGTGGTGAGGGCGTGGCCAGCCGCATACAGGGCGCGATATACCTGCAACGTTCTGCTGATAAAGGCGATGTGAAAGCGCTTTACCAGATGGGGCGTATTCACGAGCGGGGGTTCGAGCATCACTTCGGGATTGAACCCGAAAAAGCACTTCTGGCTTACCGAAAGGCAGCCGAGCGCGGTCATCCGCTGGCGATAAAACGGATGATAGAACTCTATAGCGAAGGCGGTTTGGGTGTGGCACCGGACAAGGCTCAGGCCGCGCTCTGGATAGAGCGACGCGCGGATGTAAAACCGGGCGTACAGGAGTCGTAAAAGAGGCTGACCATTCGTAAATAACTGGTTAAAATGAATCCAAATGGAGTCAGAAATCTGATTCGCTGATAGTGGGTGCGTGGCTGTACTCGAGGGGATGCATGGCGAATAACCGGGATACTTACGAAAATGAAGATCCGCGCCAAGCTGACTATGGGTATGCTGCTGCTGTTGGCTGCAATCTGCATAGGTGTGGTTGCAACTGTACAGAATCTGCTGTTGCCGCGCCTTGCGTCGCTCGAGCAGCAGTCACTGTTGACCGAGCTGGAACGTATCCGGCAGTCCTTGCTGCATGAGCAAAAGGGACTGTTGGCACTGACGACCGATTGGGCCGTCTGGGATGACACCTACCGCTTTGTTCAAGACCGCAACGAGGAGTACGCATCCTCCAATCTGGACCCCTCCTTCATGGAGCCGATCAATGTGGATGCGATGCTTATCCAGGCCGCAAGCGGTGAAGTGGTGTCGGCGCAGTTCTCCGAGAGCGTCGACCCATCCGAGATCGGATTTTTGGCGGCCTCTTTTGTCGATGAGCACAACCCTCTTTACGCGATGAGTCGCTCCGGGAGGCCGGAAACCGCCATTATGCTGACGGATGCCGGTGCATTCCTTCTAGCGGCGCATCCTATACTGGATAGTCACTCAAACCTGCCCCCGCGCGGAACATTTTATATGGCCCGATTGATCGGCAGCGATCTGGTGGCTGCGCTGCGCGAGCAGTTGCAGCTTCCCTTCGAGTTATCGTTTGTTGAAGACGGTGCGGGGGCGACGGTGCGTTTTTTATCTGCTGAGCGCAGTCTTGCCCAACTCGTCATTCCGGTTGCGAACGCTGATAGCCGAAGTTTGCGGGCTGAATTGATTCAGCCAAGACCGTTTTATCAGCAGGCATTTGATAGTGTTGCCTACACGGTTATCACGATTTGCCTGATCGGATTGCTGGCGATCCTGTTCGCGTATTACTTCTTCAACCGTATGTTTGTACGCCCGCTCGAGGAGCTGAAAGAGCAGGCCGAGTCTTTCGGTCGCGATCAGTGCGCGGTGGTGTTTGAGACTCACTCTCGCAAAGATGAGCTGGGTGAACTGGCGAACACATTTATGCAGATGGCCAAGAGTGTCGAGACGAATCGTCAGATGCTGCAACGTGAGCGTAATCAGTTTCTTGATGCCAGCCTGACCGACCCGATGACTGGACTACGGAATCGACGCTTTCTGGAACAGTATCTGGCGAGGCCCGAGGTCTGGCAATCTGGCCAGAGTTATCTGTTGATGATCATGGATATTGATATGTTCAAAAGTGTGAACGACACTTACGGCCACGATGTGGGCGATCTGGTGATCAAGCAGTTTGCCGGGCAACTCAGGGAGTGTTGCCGTGACGATGACCTGCTGATTCGAACCGGGGGGGAGGAGTATGCCCTGATCAGTCTGGATTGCGACGCCAGTGTCGGCGAAAAGCTTGCGCAGCGCATCTGCTCAAGTGTGGCCCAGCGTCGTTTCGGGCCCGAGAAAGCCCCATTCGATATAACCTGTTCTGTCGGTTTTTACACGGTCGCCGCCAGACAGGTCTCTAATCCGCCCGCTGAGTGGCCGGAGATGCTGAAAGTGGCGGACCTTGCGTTGTATGCGGTCAAAAACAGTGGCCGCAACAATTGGATGGGGCTTGGCTGGTTAGCCGAGAAGGGAACTGCGGCTCATCCACGCAGCGCGCATGATATCGAGCGGGATATTCGCCAGCACCGGTTGAGGTTGATCGCCCATGAGGATAGGTCACCCCAAACCATGTGCTGGCAGGGCTGACTGCGTTGCCGTCAGCCCTCCATTTCTATCGACGCGTCAGCTCCACCTGATAACTCAGAGTGGTTTTTCCGCCAGCCGGAACCTGAATGGTCCATGCTGCCTGAGCGCCCTGTGTCTTCGCCGGTGCGCTGCTTTGGGTAATCTTCCAGTTCTGGTTGAAGTTGGCGGTCAGTTCGATGCTTTTGGCTGTCTTGCCCGCATTACTCAGTGTCACCTGATAACCTGTGCGTGTGGTGTTGCCCTGACGCTCGTACAGGCTCTGGGTCTGTTCAATGCCGATATCGAAAGCTTCGCCTAACACCATCTCGACCTGTTCACCCGCGGCGTGGGCGGCAATGTACTGGCCGCCAATGAAGCTCAAGCCCTGTTGCGGGTCCGATGTGTAGACCCGGGCATTGCCGGCGGGCAGCGGTGTATCGCGCTCCGCGCTCTGCGGCAGGTTGAAGCGAATCACCCGTTGCGGCCGCCCCTGAATAGTCTCCGGCTGGGCATTGCCGTAGACCGGCATCTGGAAGTGGTAGCTGTTGCTGTAGTCCAGCGTCTGGGTCGGCATTAACGGGACACTGGTTGTCGTGCCGGCGGGCAGGTCGGTCAGGCCGGGCAGGGTATACAGGTGGTAATCCTCGAATGCCTCCTCTGAGGGCATGCTATCCGCTGCCATCTCCATTGCTGCCTTGGCCATATACAGACGAGGCGATCCCTGGGGCTGATTGACCTGTCCGGCGAGCAGGCGTATTTGGCTCTGCGGAAGGTCTATACCGCTGTGGTTGGCCAGCGTTGCCTGAGCCTGAAGCGAAAGGGTTGTGTCGTTGGCGTCGAGCGTGAGTGAGTAGTCGGCCTGCCAGTTTATACCGCCTCCCATGTAGCTAAGCGTCAGTGCCTTTTCTGTCTGCCCGTCCCGCTTGATCTGAAGATAGGGGCTATCGGGCTCGTGGCGTACAGGCTTGGGCAGGAGCGGTTTCCAGTCGCCGTTCAGCGCCAGATGTTCGACGTTGTCGCCGTCCTCGACCAGAAGCTGACCGTTGCTGATCTCCAGCAGGCGTGCTTCACGGTATATCGCTTGCCCATCGGCACCGTAGCGTTTGAGGGTTATCGTCTGTCCGACAACTGCCTTGAGACGCTCCTGTAGTCCATTTTTGGGTGTCAGCAGGGCTATATGCTCAATCGCACCGGCACCGTTGACGAGCGCCGAGCCGGGCTGAAGCTGAGGGCTGATACCCTCTATCTCGATGAGGGGCGCGTTGAAGCCTTGGGGTAGCGCATACTGCTCACTGAACAGGGTCTGGCCTGACTGGAAAATCATCAAACGGCGTTGCGTTAGTTCATCGTTGGCAAGGTGCAACGGGTCGGCAGCAAAGCTCTGGCCTGATACCAGCAGCGCGGTGCCGGCGGCCAAGGTGCGGATTAGCATGGTGTACACTCCCCTGTGTCGTGTCGCCGCTACGCCGCGGCGGCTCTCTATTCGGTGATCGGTAGATCGAGTGCGACCCTGAAGCCCCAGCTGTTTCGGCTGGTGTTGGCCGGGTGGCGATAGCGGCTGGCGGAGCGGATCAGGCGTGGAATTTCAAACCATGATCCGCCGCGCATGACGCGATGGGAGCAGCTGCTGCCTGTGCGAGCGCTGCCATCTGTCGGAGCACCGTCATAGGTGCCGTTATAGCAGTCCTCTACCCACTCATCGACATTGCCGTTGAGATCGTGGATGCCCCAGGGGTTGGCTGGAAAGCTGCCCACCGGGGCCGGTCTGTCGCCATCCCATTGCGTGCCGCATCCATCACAGACAGCCATCTTCTGACTGAGTTCATCACCCCACCAGTATTTGGTCTCTGTGCCGGCGCGGGCGACATACTCCCACTCCGCTTCGCTGGGAAGACGATAGGGTTGGCCGCTCTGCTCGGCCAGCCAGCGGGTGTAGGCTTTTGCATCCAGCCAACTGACATTGATTACCGGCTGATTGTCGCGTCCCCAACCTTCATCGTCGGGCAAGGGGCGGCCGGTTTCCTGTGCAAACTGATCGTATTCAGCAAAGGTGACCTCAAAGCGGCTGAAGGCAAATGCTTTGCTGATAATCACTTCGTGAACGGGGTATTCGTTGTCATCGCCTGCACCGTGCAGATCGCCCATGCGAAAGCGGCCTTTGGGTATCACTACCATCTGCGGGGCGAAACGATCCGGCGCCCATTGATCGCGAAATGCGCTGAGGTTGTCCGCGGGTTTTTCAGCGTTGTGCAGCGCTGCGCCATCCTGAACCACGCTTGTGGGCTTTTCGGGGCGTGCCAGCGCGTTGCGCTCCTCGGGCTCTGTTCGGAGATCGGGTTCAGCTTCGGCTGTTGTTTGAAGCGGTTCGGTGTTGGTCTGTAACTGCTCGCGTAACGACCGGTTTTCCTGTTGCAACAGTGCAAGTGTCGCGTCAGTTTCAGTAACGGTGCGGTTATCGGGTGCATTGGTCAGTGCCATCCAATAGCCCAGAATCAGCCCTGCAACAAAAAGCGCCGAACCGCCGATAGCCGGTTTTACCCATTTTGCTGATAGTTTCGGGCGTGACGGACGGACAGCCTCGGGAGGATCGGCAGGCAACTCAGGTTCCGGTTCTACCTTGGAGTCATCGACTTTTGCAGGGGACTCTTCGGTCTTCTCCGAGTAGAGCTTTCGTAACAGTTCCATCGGAGATTTCGGCCGTTGCTCGGGATCGTCGGATAGCGCCGTCTGCAGGGTCTTCCATTGGTCACGGGTCAACCCTGACGGGGCCTTCAACTCTTTGCCGTTGCGGCTCTCTTCGCTCTCCGGCGGGGTGAACGGTGTCTTGCCTGCATAGAGCTGGTAGATCATGCTCGCCAGTGCAAATACGTCCTCACTGGCATCGAGAGGGTTGGGGTGGAAGGCTTCGGCCGATTGCCAGCCAATATAGCGGGCACCGTGATTTACCTTGCCATCGAGGCTGCTCAGTAGCGCACGCCACTGATAGCCCATGAGCCGGACACCGTTGCTTCTGTTCAGGTAGATCAGTTCAGGCGCCAGTGTCGCGTGAGGTTGGGAGGTCTGCTTGAGTTGGGCTTGCAGCGCTTTGCCAACCTGAACGATCAGCCCCCGTTTTTGCCCCTCTTTCATCTTGTAGGCACGCCCGTCCGCCAGCATTTGAGCCAGGGTCAGGCCATCGAGCACTTCCCATGAACTGAAGAATATGCCGCGCCAGGTAAAGAGGCCGTAGCAGCGTGCTGAAAAGCTGTCCTTGAGGCTGCGGTTGCGGTTTAGCGTGTCACGGAGCTTGTCGACAAATCCCGACTGGCTTTGCAGTGCCTCGCTCAGGAACAGCAGGGTGACGGGGGTTGGCTTGGTCGTCGATATATCGTCGGCCTGCCACAGTTGTCCAAGCGGGTGTGAAGATAGCGGGGCGGTAAGGCGAAAACGGTGATGATCCGGCCCTATAACCTGTTCGGGCTTGAGTAGATCCAGCGGTTTGACGTTGGCGCTATCCATAGGCGCATATCCCAATCGCTACGCCCTAGGGCGTAGCGTATCTGCTAAAGGATCAGCCGGCGGTATCCAGCGCCGGGAACTGCTTGACCAGTTCGTCGATCGCTTTCATTTGCGCGAGATAAGGTTCGAGCTTGTCCAGCGGCAGGGCGCAGGGACCATCGCACTTCGCCTTGGCAGGTTCCGGGTGGGCCTCCAGGAACAGGCCCGCTATGGCCTGAGAGAGACCTGCGCGCGAGAGCTGCGCGACCAGTGCGCGGCGACCGTCGGCAGAGTCGGCCCGACCACCCGGCATCTGCAGAGCATGTGTGGCATCGAACATGACCGGGTAGCCAAACTCTTTCATGACGCTGAAGCCCAACATGTCGACCACAAGGTTGTTGTAACCAAAGCTGGTGCCGCGCTCACACAGAATCAGGCGCTCGTTCCCCGCTTCCTTGCATTTGTGCAGGATATGTTTCATCTCCTGCGGTGCCAGGAACTGGGCTTTCTTGATATTGATCGCGGCGCCGGTTTCCGCCATGGCCACAACCAGGTCTGTCTGGCGTGACAGGAAAGCCGGCAACTGGATGATATCGCACACCTCTGCAACCGGGGCGGCCTGATAGGGCTCATGCACATCGGTAATCAGCGGGACGTTGAAGGTTTTCTTCACCTCTTCGAGAATCTTAAGCCCCTCATCCATGCCGGGGCCACGGAATGAGTTCAGCGACGAGCGGTTGGCTTTGTCGAAGGAGGCCTTGAAAACGTAGGGGATGCCAAGCTTGGTGGTAACTTCGACGTAGTGCTCTGCGATTTTCAGTGCCAGGTCGCGGGACTCCAGCACATTCATGCCGCCAAACAACACCATGGGTTGATCATTACCGATGGCGATATCGCCGACCTGTACCACTTTCTGTTGCATAACCTTAACTCATCCAGATTGTATGGAGCGGCCATTATAGCAGGCTATCGGAAAACTACCTGCGTCTGGAGACGGCTGTCGTTGGCAGCGTTAGAGACCGTCAGTGGGAAAATGTTCAGCAAATTTTTCGATCCATTCCCTGGCTGCACATTCGAGTGTCAATGACTGTCCCTCTGTAACAAGAATGTGACGGTAGTGTTCGATGTGACAGAGCTGCTCCATCATTCTGATGGCATAGAGGTCATCGCTGGTATAGAAGGCGACGCCAAGTTGATAGCCCTTACCAAGACGGCGACACCAAATTATCTGGCCGATACCGCGCATATCCGGAGCCAGGCGCGGGCTGCTGATCTCGACCAGAGTGCCGTTGGGCATCTTGTTGAGCGAGTTGCAGATAAGACCAAGCGGGAGGGGCGGTGTTTCGGGAGGTGAAGAGGGCCGTGCATCCAGACTAAGAGGGGTGTTGTCCGGGTGTTGTATATAGCTGATTGGGCTGGGCATAGAGGTCATTCCGGTGCCTCACTAAGCTCTCAATCGTATCGTTGTGTTGGTTATCGGCGGGCTGAACCCCGGCTTTAGAAAGTTTCAGTCAGCAGGAGCTCCAGTCCTAACCAGAATGCAAGCAAGGCACATGCCATAAAACCTGCAACGTGCCAGCGAAAGCGTTTAATCAGGGCGCCTTCGTCAAATGTGGACAGAATAAACGGTAATCCCGGCGCTTGTGGGTCCCGCAGTGCATGCATGGTGGGCAGCGTGTCGAGTTCGCGCTGATTGGCTTTGGCCTGCTTCAGAGCTGCGTTCTGTGCCAGCGACCACTCGTTCATGTCGATCTTGCCGTCACTGTTGGTGTCGAAGCGGTCAATCAATGCCGCCTGATCGCTTTTCCATTGTTTTAAAAGGTTACGACTTGCCGCTTGAAGATCCAGCCTGTCGCGTCCGCCGCCGACGCTATGAAAGTTGCCCAGCGCGTAGAGCGGCTCACCTTCGGTGATCAGTTTCTCGGTATAGCGGTATCGGCTATTACCGCCAACGATCGATATCGAGTAGTGCTCGAAGCTGTAGTTGTGTAACGCGCCCGGCCACTCGGTGGCCCCGTACCAGACTCTGTTTTGACGGGTGTTGGCCTCGGCGCCTGTTGGGTCGATCAGGCAGATGCCGGTGTCATCGTCGATCTGAAACCAGGCATCGGAGCATTTTCTGAATACAGGCTCCCAGTGGCCACCTTTGCCATTGCTGTTGCGCTTGTAGCGATCGATGCGGGCATCGAACCACACGCATTGACTACCTGAGAGCGGAGAGTCGAGCAGCCCAGCCTCACCGGCGATCACTTTTCCTATAAGTTCGACATAGCCCTGTGGCGCAGAGCGGATCAGCGCTGTGGGCGTATCGGCAATAATGCGGTAGCGCGCAAAGCGGCGGAAGGCGAAGAAAACACAGACTGTAAAGGCGACGATACAGGCGATCAGCCCAAAAAGCCTCTCTTGAGCGTCGATGTTGAGTTCAAGCAGCATCGGACGAGTCAGTCAAATAGGGTTTTCATATCCACGTCCGCTTTTTCGGCCTCATCGAACTCTAGCAGCGCTCTCGACAGGAAGCCCATGCGGCGTGCGATGATAATGTCCGGGAACTGCTCAATCCGGATGTTGTAAAGGTTTACCGAGTCGTTGTAGTACTCACGACGGTCGGCAATGGCTGATTCCAGGCCGGTTATGCGGCTGTGCAGGTGGTGGAAGGACTCACTGGCGGTCAGTTCCGGATAGGCCTCGGCCACTGCAAACAGATTGCCAAGGCCCAGACGCAACTGCGATTCCGCCTGCCCCAGTGCTTTTATATCCCCCTGTTGGCTGGCGCTGGCAACGGCGCTGCGTGCGCGCATGACCGCTTCAAGGGTTTTCTGCTCGTAGCCCATGTGCTGTTTGCAGGTTTCAACCAGCTTGGGCAGTTCGTCGTGGCGCTGCTTGAGCAACACATCAATATTAGAGAAGGCGCGGGAAACATTGTGCTTGAGTCGCACAAGGTGGTTGTAGATAAAGATGGCATAGATGACAGTCAGTGCTGCCACCACAATAAGCGTGATTAAAACCGGGTCCATCTGAAGCTCCCTGCGCAGAGACTTTTGCAGGGACTATAACTCAGCCCGTTTGTTATCGTAACTGCTTGCCTGATTCGCCGGTGCTGTTGAGCAGCACCGGAATTGTTCCAATTGGCGTGTCAGATTTTGACAACGGGTCAGATAGTGCCGCCTTCGATCAACTCGACGACTACGGTTTTCACCAGAAACGCGGCAAGCCCAAGGCCCAGTGCGAAGAACAGAACGAAGGTGCCAAAACGGCCTGCATTCGATTTCTTAGCCAGATCGTAAATGATGAAGAAGATAAAGCCTGCGAATACGACCAGGCCAATGTTCAGCATCAGGCTTTCAGCTTCGGCAAGACGCATGGAGAATTCCTCGGAATTGGTCAAAAATTGCGCGCAGTTTACTGTGCCGCGTGTGGTTAATAAACAGTCTTTTAGTACGGTTTTTCGTGAGGCGGGTGAAGCGCCTGTCAGGACGAAGAGTCTTCCCCCTCCAATACCTGATCACGCCAGTCGGGGCCGAGCTCCTGCTCTATAAAATCACGGATGAATTTTCGAACCATCTGTGATGGGGTTACGTCGTGCTCGAAGCAAAGCTTTTCGAAAACCGCTTTCTTGTTAGGGTCGATCAGCAGTGTCAGACGCGCAGTGCGCTTCTCGCTTTTATCCACCGGAAACTCTCTATTCAGTGTTTGGATTGGACTTTATGTTAATTCTATTAACATTGCATTCTAACTCAATTAACCTGTAATGTTTATGTCTTTAGCCGCTTACTCGTACAGGGGTTAATGAGCATGTCCTCCAGTCGCGCCAGGTTGCACTCCCTCTCATTCGCCAGTGCTCTGAGAGAGTCGCTGGCCAAAGGGTATGGTGGGCGGGACTTGATGGCCGATCTTGTGGCCGGTGTCACAGTCGGAATTATCGCTATACCGCTTTCGATGGCGCTGGCAATCGCCAGTGGCGTGCGCCCTGAGAACGGCCTCTACACGGCGATCATTGCCGGCTTTCTTATCGCGCTGACCGGCGGCTCCCGCTACAGCATTTCCGGGCCCACTGCTGCGTTCGTTGTGATTCTCTATCCTGTCTCACAAAGCTTTGGTCTTGCCGGTCTGTTGCTGGCATCGGTGATGGCGGGGTTAATCCTGATCGCGCTGGCATTGGCCCGCTTGGGCCGTTTGATCGAGTACATCCCGGAATCGGTGACGCTGGGGTTTACCGCCGGTATCGCCATCGTGATTGCGACCTTGCAGGTGCCCGACCTTCTGGGGCTCTCCAGCGAGGGGCTTTCATCTCACTATTCCGAAAAGGTGCTGGAACTGGTTCACCGAGCCCCCGCCTGGCAGTGGCCCGAAGCGTTGGTGGCGGCAACCACACTGGCGGTATTGGTGTTCTGGCCGCGGTTACGTTTGCCGATACCAGGGCATCTGCCGGCCCTGCTTCTGGGTACGGGGTTGGCGCTCTGGCTCAACCAAAACGGCGCGAGCATCGAAACCATCGGTAGCCGATTCAGCTTTGAGTTGCCGGATGGCTCTCTGGGGCAAGGCATTCCGCCTATTCTGCCGGGCTTTGAGTGGCCATGGCTTCACGCAGGGCCCGATGGTCAGCCATTCGAACTAAGCTGGAGTGCGATGCGTGAATTGTTGCCGGCGGCGTTTTCCATCGCCATGCTCGGTGCAATCGAATCTCTTCTGTGTGCAGTCGTGCTTGATGGCATGACGGGCTATCGGCATCACGCCAATGGTGAGTTGCTGGGGCAGGGGATCGGCAATCTGGTCACCCCTTTCTTCGGCGGCATTACCGCAACGGCCGCCATCGCGCGCTCGGCAGCGAACTACCGTGCGGGGGCGCGCTCTCCGTTGGCCGGAATTATTCATGCGCTGGTGGTACTGGCGGGTTTGCTGTTGCTGGCGCCCTTGTTGGCCTATCTGCCGATGGCGAGTATGGCTGCGTTGCTGTTGATTGTGGCCTGGAATATGAGCGAAGCGCCGAAGGTAGTCGAGTTGCTGCGTAGAGCGCCTCTCGGGGATGTGCTGGTGCTGCTGTGCTGTCTCTCGCTGACTGTCCTGTTCGATATGGTGATCGCGATATCCACAGGGATTGTTTTGGCGTCGCTGCTCTTTATGCGCGATATCGCAGGCATGACCCGGGTGAATGATATATCCGAGCAGCGCAAGCATGTGCCGGGCGAGTTGCCTGAAGGCTGGCGGGTTATTAAGGTGACAGGCCCGCTGTTTTTTGCCGCTGCCGACCGGGTGTTCGAGGAGGTACTGGCGATGTCTAAGCCCGGAGCCGGACTGGTGCTCTATATGGATGGTGTGCCGCTACTGGATGCCGGCGGGCTGAGTGCGTTTGCACGGTTCCAGGGCCAATGCGAGCGGATGGGGATTCGGTTGGTCGTGGCGGATCTTCAGTTCCAGCCGCTGCGTGCGTTGGCACGAGCCGGTGTTAAACCGGTTGTCGGTCTCTTGAGTTTTACACCGACCTTGTCTGCCGCACTTGACGAGTTGGCCGAGGCCTCAGTTGAGGGCTGAGGCGCTCTGTCCGGTTGTCCATTTCAGTAACTGCGCGATCTGCTCGGGCGCCGAGCAGATGTCGGCCAGCGTATAGTTTGACAGTTCACGCATAAACGCTTCCTGAGCCTGGAACAGAATGCCCTGCAGTCGGCAGTTGCCGACGATAGGGCAGTGCGGCAACTCGCAATTGACCGGCTTTAGCGTCTCTTCTGTGGATTCCACCAGCGTTCTCAGGTTGATCTGATCGGCGGGCATGCCAAGGCGTATACCGCCACCTTTTCCGCGTACGGTATCGATAAACCCCTCCTTGCCCAAATGATGCACGATCTTGATCAAATGGTTGCGCGGAATCTGAAAATGTTCAGACACCTGAGAGATGGTAACGCGGCTTTCAGGATCCTGTACGCCTAGAAAAATCAGCGTACGCAGAGAAAAGTCAGTGTATTTGGTCAGTTGCATAAACGTGGCTGCTCAGAGAGGCGTGTGGCAGCTGGTTTAAACGTGCTGACAGCTACATCAGCAGGTATTCCGGGCTGCTCCCGCTTAGTCATACATGGCGTAAGGCTAATATATTTTCCGTTCTATATACAGCGGTTTCCCGCGCGTTACCGGCTGATGCGGGTGTTTTCTCGCACTCGGATGATCCAGAGCAGTGTCTACAGGCTTATTAAAATGTATTATCTATGCATGTTTTATGTTTGGAGCCCGCTTATGTTGATCACACCTTCAGTAGAGCCGTCCGGAGCGTGGCAGCGTATCTTCAGCAACGGCTTTCGTCCCCTGTTTCTGGTTTGCGCGCTTCAGGCGTTGGCGGTCATGGGTGTCTGGTTGCTCTACCTCGCGGGAGTCGTGGGATTGAACCTGCCCTCTGGCTGGAGTGCCATGGCCTGGCATGGGCACGAGATGCTGTTCGGTTTTGTCGGCGCGGCAGTCGGTGGTTTTCTATTGGCCGCGGTATCGAAATGGACAGGTCGGGTGCCGGTGCACGGGCTTGCGCTTATGGCTCTTACCCTGCTGTGGTTGTGTGGGCGTCTGGTGGTGTGGTCGGGCACTGACAGCCTTGCACTTCTGGTGATCGCCAATACGGGGTATTGGGTGATGCTCACCGCACTGATCGGTCGGGAGGTGCTGGTCAGCGGAAACCGGCGCAACCTTGTAGTGGTGCTGGCGCTGGCCATCATGAGCCTCTTTAGCCTGATGTTCCAGCTTGGCTGGGTGGATCGTGTACACCTGCTTGAGTCTCAGGTTTTGCTGATTGCTCTGATGATTTCACTGATCGGTGGTCGTATCACACCCGCTTTTACCCGCAACTGGCTAGTGCGTCGACAGGTGCCGCAGGCGCGTATGCCGTCGCCTTTTGGCTGGGTCGACAAGATTGCACTGGCGGCTTCTATAGTTGCTACTCTGGCTTGGGTAGCGGGGTTGCCTGAGGTCATTACCGGCACGGTGCTGCTTGTTGCCGGTGTGATGCAGATTATGCGGTTATTGCGCTGGAGAGGTTTGATGAGCCTGAGTGAGCCGCTGCTGTTCGCCCTGCATCTGGGGTATCTGTGGGTTGGCATTGGCTTTGTACTGCTTGGCCTTAGCGAGTTTTCAACGGCAATCTCGAAAACGGCCGGTATTCATGCGCTGGGTGTGGGGGCCATGGCCGGCATGATCCTGGCTGTTGCGGCCCGTGCGGCGCTTGGACATACCAACCGTGAATTGCGTGCAGGTGTGCTGGTCTCTCTGGCATTTTTGGCGATTCATCTGGCCGCGCTGGCCCGTGTGCTGGCGGCTTTGATACCCCAATACTCGTGGTTGCTGATGGTGCTCGCCGGGTGTGTGTGGCTAGTATCCTTCGCGTTATTCGCGGTGCGCTATCTGCCGATTCTGATTGGCCCTGAAGAGAGTTTGTCCCAAGCCCTGAAACGGGAAAAAGCGAAACTCAAACCCGGGACTTAAAGCTGATTGGCCTTGCGGTAGCGCCCGTCGTAATCGAACAGACGCTCCCTTACTCGCCAGTGGTGTTTATGGCGGCGGGCGACGACAAAGTCCGGCGCCGTGAAACGGCTTGAGAGTGTGATGACTTCGTCGGCTGATTTGAAGGTGCGAGGCTCGGTGCCGCCATTGAAGCGACGCCCGAACAGCCGATTGAATACGGCGCGCTGTCCATTGTGGTTGAGATCGAAACTCTCGTGGAGTTCTTCGCCCTGTTCATCGTGATAGGTGATGCGCAGACGTCCGTCTTTGTTAGTGAAGCTGACACCGGCGCAGCGGATAACCATCGCGTCCTTGAGTTGCAGCGCACGCTTTAGCAGATCGTCAGGATCAACGACAGCTTCGCCGCACTGGTGGCAGTCACGCGCGGCGATATCGTTTTCGGCGCCGCAGTGTGGGCACTCCTTGAAGCGGAAGCGATAGTCACACTGCTGAGGTTTTTCCCCCTCCATCTCAAGCACACCCTGGCAGCGCCGGCCGTAGTGCTCGATGACCTGACCTTCGCTGTCGGTCTTGCCCCAGAAGATGTTGGCGAACCCGCAGGCCGGACAAAACACTTGAACCGGTTCGGAGTCCGAATCGGGTCTGGGCGTACCGACCTCCGGATGGAACAGGTCGAAGCCGGAGCCTGCGTAGTCGATAATCAGACATTCACGCTTGCCGGGGCTCAGCCGCAGGCCGCGTCCGATAATCTGCTGAAACAGACTGACCGAAGCGGTGGGGCGAAGCAGCGCGATCATATCGACATGGGGCGCATCGAAGCCTGTCGTCAGTACGGCTACGTTGACCAGATAGCGGATGTCGCGCTGCTTGAATCGGCGGATAATCTCGTCTCGCTCATCCGAGGCGGTATCGCCGATAATCAAAGCGGATTCCGCCTGTGGCAGATAACCCAATATCTCTCTGGCGTGGCGTACGGTGGCGGCGAAGATCATGACGCCCTCGCGCTGATGCCCAAGCTCGACAATCTGTTCGCAGATGGCACGCGTGACCCGGGGATGCCGTGCGATCAGGCTATTCAACTCGTTTTCGTTGAAATAGCCATTGGCGTTGGGCATAAGTGACGAAAAGTCGTAGTGGGCAATCGCCGCATCAATCAATGTGGGTTCGGTGAGATACCCCTGTCGAATCATGAAGGGCAACGGCAGCTCGTAAATGCAGTGCTCGAACAGCCGGGTGTCGGTGGCACGCACGAAGCCGCGGTAGTGGTAGCGGTAGATCCAGCCGTACCCCAGCCGGTATGGCGTGGCTGTGAGGCCCAATACCTTCAGGCCCGGGTTTCGTTGTGTGAGCGCTGCAATGATCTGCTGATACTGCGACTCCTCGTTCTCGCTCACGCGATGGCACTCGTCGATGATCAATAGCGAAAACTGGTCGTCGAAGTGTTCCAGATTACGTGCGAGCGATTGCACGCTGGCGAACGTGACCTGATGCTGGTTTTCCTTGCGACCGAGCCCCGCTGAGAATATGCCTGCTTCCAGACCAAAGGCCTGATATTTTGCGTGGTTCTGCTCGACCAGTTCTCGTACATGGGCCAGCACTAGTATGCGGCGTCTGGCCAGCCGGGCAAGCTCTGCAATGACCAGGCTTTTTCCAGCGCCGGTAGGTAGCACGATACAGGCGGGGGCGTCGGAGCGGCGAAAATGGCGCAGGGTCGCATCCACCGCTTCTTGTTGGTAAGGGCGAAGGGTAAACGCTGTGTTGGGAAGCGGCGGCTTGGTCACGTCAGGTCTGTAAGTGGCAAAAGCGCTAGGGTATCGGAATCGCGGTCTTGTTGACTATCTGTCGCAGCACAAAGCTGGAGTGAGCGCCGGTTACGCCTTCTATACGGGTAATCTTGTTGAGCAACAGATCCTGATAGGCATCCATGTCTCGGACGATGACCTTGAGCTGATAATCGGCATCCTGGCCCGTTATCAACAGGCACTCCAGCACCTCCGGTATGGCACTGACCGTGCTGTCAAAATTGGCGAAACGCTCCGGTGTGTGGCGATCCATGGAGATATGCAGCAAGGCCATTAGGGTTAGCCCCATCGCTTTGGCGTCGACAATCGCCTTGTAACCGGTGATCAGGCCTGAGTCTTCCAGTGCCCGTACACGGCGCAGGCAGGGGGAGGGGGAGAGTCCGACGCGGTCGGCCAGTTCCTGATTACTGATGCGGCCTTCGTTCTGAATGATCTCGAGAATATGGCGATCATGCCGGTCGAGTTGCATCTGATGCCCCTGTATTTGGTTTGATTGTCATAATGTTGCTTTAATTTTCTAAAAAAAGAAATTATATGCCAAATTATTTGTTATTGGTGGCAACTTAGCAATCATCTGTCTTAGCTTTTTCCCTACACTATCTCCAGTCGACTTACCCAGGCGACTTTGGCGCCACGCCTTATCGGGAGGTGGTGCCGTTTTCTCCCTCTGTGCTCTATCCGGGTATAGACGTGAGCGGGCTTCACAAGAGCCGTTGATTGAAACTCGAACTCAACCTTTTAATGGAATATCTCATGAACACTTTTGATCATCAGCGTTACCAGCCGGCACCTGCCGTACGCTTGCAGCAGCGTCAATGGCCGGATCGTACACTCTCCCAAGCACCACATTGGGCCAGTG
Source organism: Marinobacterium lacunae (assembly GCF_000705555.1). Classification (GTDB taxonomy): domain Bacteria; phylum Pseudomonadota; class Gammaproteobacteria; order Pseudomonadales; family Balneatricaceae; genus Marinobacterium_D; species Marinobacterium_D lacunae. The sequence continues at coordinate 82,311 of NZ_JMQN01000063.1, read as the reverse complement.
TCGACCTCCGGGATGGTAACCAGGCGCTACTGGAGCCCATGAACGTGGCCCAGAAACGGCGTCTGTGGGCGCTGTTGGTCAAGCTCGGCTTCAAGGAGATAGAGGTCGGTTTCCCCTCTGCCAGCCAGCCCGATTATGACTTCGTGCGCTGGCTGATTGAGGAGGATCAAATTCCCGATGATGTCACCGTGCAGGTACTGGTACAGGCGCGCAAGGAGCTGATCGATCGCACTTATGAGGCGCTCAAGGGTGTCAAACGTGCGGTGGTACATGTGTATAACTCAACATCGACCGTTCAGCGCGAGCGCGTGTTCAACAAGGATCGTGCAGGCATTACCGAGATTGCGGTACAGGGTGCACGCTGGGTAATGGAGGGTGCGGCCCAGTATCCGGAGGTGGAGTGGACGTTCCAGTACTCCCCCGAGAGCTTTACCGGGACCGAGATGGACTATGCCGTGGATATCTGTAATGCGGTGATCGATGTCTGGCAGCCGACGCCTGAGAAAAAGTGCATCATCAACCTGCCATCCACGGTTGAGATGACGACGCCGAACATCTTTGCCGATCAGGTGGAGTATTTTGTGACACACGTCGACAAGCGCGACAGCCTGATCATTTCGGTACATACCCATAATGACCGAGGCTGTGCGGTGGCCGCAGCGGAGTTGGCGGTGTTGGCTGGTGCCGACCGTGTCGAAGGCACGCTGCTGGGCAACGGTGAACGCACCGGCAACATGGATATCGTCACCATGGCGATGAACCTCTACAGCCAGGGCATTGATCCCAAGCTTGACCTGTCTAACCCCGATGAGCTGATCGAGGTGTATACCGAGTGCACACGTCTTCCTGTGCATCCGCGTCACCCTTGGGTGGGAGAGCTGGTTTATACCGCGTTCTCTGGAAGCCATCAGGATGCGATCCAGAAATGTTTGCATCGCCAGCAGAGCGATGAGCACTGGCAGGTGGCCTACCTGCCGATCGACCCGAAGGACATCGGGCGCGATTATCAGGCCGTGATTCGAGTCAACAGCCAGTCCGGCAAGGGCGGTATGTCCTTTGTGCTGGAGCGTGATTTCGGTTTGCACCTGCCGCGCTGGATGCAGACAGAGTTGGCGCCGATTGTACAAAAGGCCAGTGAGGAGCGTGGATCGGAGATCAACAGCGTCGAGATTCATAACCTGTTTATGGCGCATTTCGCCCGGACGAGCGAGCCGGTGGCGCTGCGCGGTTATCGCATCACTCGCGCCGAAAACGAGCAGGTTGAGGCTGATCTGATTATTGCCGGACAGCCGCGCACAATTCGTGGTGAAGGTGAGGGAGCTATATCAGCCTTCACGCAGGCTTGGCGTGAGGCCACTGGCGAGACACTGAATGTGGTGGATTACTCGGAACACGCGATTGGTGAAGGATCCGACGCGCAGGCCGTTGCCTATGTTCACCTGAACATAGGGGGACAGCGAGTGTCCGGTATCGCATTCGATAACGATACGATCAGTGCCTCTTTGAACGCGATCATCTCGGCACTTAACCGTTCCGGCGTGGTGGCCAGCGCAGCAGCCTGAGTGAGCGCTCCGAAAAGGGCTACCCGATAGGGTGGCCCTTTGTCGTTTCGGCAGGACTTGGGTCTTGCGGCGTGCTTTTCTTGCTCGAGTACATCTGATGATCAGCCCGCTTTAACCAATCGTCGACACTTTGTGTGTCATCAGAGATCTCGCTGATACCGACCGACATTCCGACCTCTATCGCCTGACCCTCTTCGAGCCCAAGTGAGACCGTTTTGCCAAGGCGGTTACAGAACTCCTCTGCCTGAATTTCATCGCTATTGGCCAGCAGCACAGCAAACTCATCTCCGCCATAGCGACCGACTGCATCAGTGAGACGCACCTCGTTTAAGAGCTTCGCGACCAGCGTAGTCAGGACCTGATCGCCTGCGATATGACCGTGTGAATCATTAATCTCCTTGAACCTGTCCAAATCGATAAATACCAGTGTGGCCGGTGTGCGGTAGCGGTCAAAGCGCTGAAATGCATCCTGCACGCAGGCTTTGAATGCGGTGATATTCAGCGCGCCGGTCAGTCCGTCTTTGCGCGCGTTCTGTTCCAGCTCGTGGTATGCCTGCTTGAGTTTGTCCAATGATTCATCGAGTTTCGCTTCGGTCTCCTTGAGCTCCGAAACGTCCTGAATCGAGGATAGAAAATAGTCAGGATTGCCTTGGTCATCCCGAATAAGCGTTGTTGTCAGCTTTGCCCACACCAGGTGGCCTTGTTTGTGACGATAACGTTTGATCAGCGAAAAGCTCTGTTCAATTTCACCGGACAGGGCTGCCTTGATATAGGTGATACTCTCAGCCAGCTCTTCAGGGAGCGTGAGTTCTTGAAAGGTCAGCTGCAGCAGCTCTTGTTCGCTATAGCCGAGAAATTTACAAACATAGGGGTTTACGCGGATAAAGGCGCCATCGGGCGCGACATGAACCAGTCCGATGGCCACCTCCTCAAATGAGGTTTGAAAGCTTTTATCAGCCTCTTTATCCTCTTTAGGTATTTTGGCGCGGAAAATGACCGCCGGGATCAAAAACAGCCCCGCCAGCCCTGCCAGCGTGACGATAAGAGTGGTAGGGGAGGGCTCTTCCATGAGTGCCAGTTGGATAAGCATCGATGCGCCTACCCAGATGCAAGCCCCGTTCATGAGGCGCTTTGCTGAATCCGATAATCTCAAGAGAATTCCCTGTCCCATGCTTTCATGACTATCTTCAAAGTTAGACCAGTGCGCCCTGTCGCGCACAGAAAAAAGCCGGGCAATGCCCGGCTTTATATCGGTTTTGGTCGCACTTACGGTAGTTGAGCGTAAATGGTTCAGTCTTCCCGGCTGGTGACTTCAAGCAGGTGGTAACCGAACTGGGTTTTAACAGGCCCCTGAACTTCATTCAGAGGAGCGCTGAACACCACCTTGTCGAACTCCGGTACCATCTGGCCGCGGCCAAAACTGCCGAGGTCGCCACCCTGACGTCCTGAGGGACACTGAGAGTGGTCCCGTGCCACCTGGGCGAAGTCGGCGCCATCCTGAATCTGCTGTTTGAGTTCAAGACACTGTTGTTCAGTGCCCACGAGGATATGACGTGCAGTTGCGCGAGCCATAGGGGTCCTCCGAAATAGGTTAGTGATAAAGCTAAGCATAGCGTTTAATGGTGATGACCACCGACGCCATGGGCGTGGCCGTGGGCGATCTCGTCATCGGTGGCTGTGCGTACATCGACAACCTGAATGTCATAAGTCAGCGTCTTTCCGGCCAGCGGGTGGTTGGCGTCGACCAGCACCATTTTGAGCCCCGGCTTGATGACGGTGACCTGACGCATGCCCTGATCGGTTTTAACCACGGCAACCATGCCCGGTTTCCAGCTTTTCTGACCTTTGGGCAAACCCTGCAGATGCTTGATCGGCACGCGCTGTTCCAGACCTTCCTGACGTTCGCCGTACGCTTGGTCGGCAGATAGGGTCAGGTGAAGGGTATCGCCGGCACTCTTGCCTTCTAGCGCTTCTTCGATCGCCGGGATCATGTTGTCGTGGCCATGGAGGTAGGCCAGAGGATCCGAGTCCAGGCTGGTTTCGATCTGCTGGTTATCGTTATCGGTCAGCGTGTAGTGAAATTGCACGACTGTATCCTGAGTGATCTGGGTCATGGGGCGATCCTGTACGTTGAACGAACCGGCCTGTGCCGGGTAAAGACCGGCAGTATCAGGGTTACCGGGTGCGTTGGCAAGGGAACAGACCGCGACAGGGCGTGTCTCAATTTGCGATAATCGCACCGCCATGCGACTCGACAAGTTTATCTGCAAACATACCCCCTTTAGTCATCAGCACTCGCGGTTGATGATCGCCAGCGGCCGCGTACGGGTAGGGGGTGACGTCGTTACCGATCCACGGGCAGAGGTTGATAGGTTTGTCGCTGTCTGGCTGGATGACCGCCAGCTTCAGGGGGAGGACGCACATTACCTGATGTTGCATAAGCCGCCGGGCTACCTCAGTGCAACGGAAGATCCTCAACATCCCACCGTTCTGGACCTGATGCCGAGTGCGTTGCGCCCTCGATTGCACATTGGGGGGCGCCTGGATCGCAGTACCTCAGGGTTACTGATACTGACCAACGATGGTGTGTGGTCGCGTCGCCTGACCGAACCGAAACAGAAAATCCCCAAGGTGTACCGCGTCAAAACCGAACGCCCGATCTCGCCGGAAACCGAAAGCCGGTTTGCCGAAGGTATCTATCTGGCATATGAAAACCTGACGACTTCACCTGCTCAGCTCGAACAACTCGATGAGCATGAGGTACGGCTGACGATCTACGAGGGGCGTTACCATCAGGTCAAGCGAATGTTTGCGCAGGTCGGCAATCGTGTGGTGGCGCTTCATCGTGAGCGGATGGGCGCTATTGTGTTGGATGTGGATCTCGCACCGGGTGAGCATCGGGCCCTTACAGAGGCGGAGGTCGCCTCTGTAAGGGCCGTTTCGGCTTAGCCGAACATCCAGCTGGCAGGATCCGGATGGGCCTTTCCTTCGCTGAGATACTTGAGCCCCTTCACGCACCGGATGATCATCCAGATGGTGAGGAACAGCAGGATGAACCAGCCGACCACGAACATCAGCGTAATGCCGCCGATAACCGCCATCAGCAGGCCAATCCAGAAGGTCCGGATCTGAAAGCGGTAGTGGGAGTCGGCGATGCTGTTGTTGCCGCTCTTGTTGATATATGCCATGACAAGGCCGATCAGGCCGGTAATGCCGACCACGAGGCTCGCCAGATACAGGATGTATATTAGCTTCGCGTTGCTGGTGTCATTTCCTGCTTGAGATGTGATCTCTGTCATCTGTTCTTCCCTGTTGGATGGTTTAACCGTCGGCGTTGATGCGGGCGATCAGTTCACCCAATACAGCCTCGGCGCGATCATTGTCGACCTGACAGGTCCCCGCCGCCTGATGCCCGCCACCGCCATACTGGAGCATGAGCTCGCCGACGTTGGTTTTTGAGCTGCGGTCGAAGATCGACTTGCCGGTGGCAAACACCGTGTTCTGCTGTTTCAAGCCCCACATGACGTGGATCGAGATGTTGCACTGCGGGTAGAGGGCGTAAATCATGAAACGGTTGCCCGCCCAGATTGTCTCTTCGCTACGCAGGTCCAGTACGACCAGATTGCCGTGCACATTTGCGCAGCGGGTAACCTGCTCTTTGAACTTGGCTTCCTGTTCGCGATAGAGGTCAACACGCTCGCGAACGTCCGGCAACTGCAGAATCTCCTCGATTGAGTGGTTTTTGCAGTAGTCGATCAGATCCATCATCAATGCATAGTTGGAGATGCGGAACTCGCGAAAGCGGCCCAGCCCCGTGCGTGCGTCCATCAGGAAATTGAGCAGTACCCAGCCGTCGGCATTGAGTACCTCTTCCTGCGAAAACTGAGCAGAATCGCCCTTGTCGACGGCATCCATCATCTCGTCCCAGCTTGGGGGGAAGGCATCATGACCGCCGTAGTGCCGCCAGACGACACGAGCTGCCGAGGGCGCGTCCGGATCGATGATGTGGTTGTCGACCTTTTCGTTACGCAGCGTTTCGGAAAGGTGATGGTCGAACGCCAGATTCACCCCTTTTACATAGGGCAGGTTGGTGGTGATATCGCGATCGGAGATATCGACCTTGCCATCCTGCATGTCCTTGGGGTGGACAAACTTGATATCGTCGATCAGGTTCAGGTGCTTGAGCAACACGGCACAAACCAGGCCGTCGAAGTCACTGCGCGTTACGAGTCTGAATTTGTCACCGGCCATCGCTATCGTTTCCTTATTCGTTTGGCTTTATTTCCAAAAAAACTATCACGGGTGGCGTTTAAAAGGGATGCTCCGAATCATCAAGGCAGCAAACAGTGCTTGGTAAAATCACCTAGTTCGTTGGCTGTCCACTCCCCTTTGGGTTTCTCTTTCATATCGGCACACCATTCAGGGCTGCCCACTTTTGGGCTGCAGCCTGTTATTAGCAGTACTGCGGCCAGAGAGGAGGCAACCAGTGCAGCTTTTCCAAATCCCTTTTGGGCAATATTCATTTTGTTCTCCTTGGTTAGGCTGTAATCGCACCGATGTTATCCGATCCTGGGTAGCATGTCCCCACCGTCTGAGACTCAGTCAATGTAATTAGTGTGCTGGCATCGGTGTGAAACCGAGCACTTTTTTTAGCTTGAGTGTAAGGTTGCAACAGCAACCACGACTTTATTCACATAGGACAGGGAGGCTGTATTGGATACCAATACGCAAGAGCAGGGGGGCTTGCCAGAGCGGGAAGTGTTGCAACAGCGTCTTGCCGCTATCAGGCCCCGACTGTTGGCTTTTGCTCGCTTGCAGCTTTCTGATCAGGTGTATGCTGAGGATCTGGTTCAGGAGACGCTGGTCAGCGCGCTGGAGTCTCTTGACCGTTTTCGCGGACAGGCAAAGTTCGAAACCTGGGTGTTCGGCATTCTTCGCCACAAGCTGATCGATGCGATCCGCCTCAAGGGGCGGGAGATTACAGCTGAGGTCGATACCAATGAACTGGATGATGCCGATGAGCTGTTCGATGAGCGGGCGCATTGGACCCGAGGTGCAAGGCCGCAGCAGTGGGTTCAGCCTGAGGAGTCGTGCGAGCGTGACAACTTTTGGGAGGTGTTCGATCTCTGCGTGTTTCATCTACCCAAAAGTGCAGCGCAGGTCTTTACCATGCGCGAATTGATGGGGCTGGACACAACCGAGATATGCGAGAGTCTGGAGATTACCGAGAAGAATTGCTGGGTTATTTTGCACAGAGCACGTCTCAAACTGAGGGCCTGTCTTGAAAGTGGCTGGTTCACTAAAGGGGAGGGTGAGATATGACGATGGCTTGCAAAAAAGCGACCGAGTTAATGTCGCTGCGCATCGATCGTGAGCTGACCCTGGCGGAAAAGAGCTCATTAAGGCTACACCTGATGCTTTGCCGCTACTGTCGACGCTGTGAAAAGCAGATGGATATGTTGCATCGGATTACGGCACGCAGGCGTGAGCGAGGCGACGAGGAGGAGTGAGGCTCAGAGCGCCAATTGATTGTACCAAGGGATAGTTGTGGAACTTTGTAGACAGGTCCAAGCTGTAGAGTGAAGTAATTTTAAAACAGAGTTGATCGGCGATGCTGCTCGATCATCATAAGCGGGTGGTGTATGAAAAATCTGGATGCTCAACGGCTGATTGCCGAATCGGGCCTGGATTATTTCAAGGGGGCTTCAACCTTCGGTGCCTTGAGCGACGACGCGTTACGCTTCCTGTTGAATAACGGGCAGGTTCACGGCGTTGAAACCGACGAGGCGATATTCCATTCCGGCGAGCCGGGTAGTTTTTTTGTCGTCGTCCTCAGTGGCAAGGTCGGTTATTACCGCGAGGTCGGGCGCGAACGCCTGTTGATCCGCGAGGTTAAGTTTGGAGAAGAGGTTGGCTATGTGTCGATGATCGGCCTGTTCAACCGCAAAGGGTCGGTCTATGCCCTTGAGCCCAGTGTCGTATTGAAGGTGGATTCCAACCTGTTTTTCCAGCTTCACATCGATTTTCCCTCCGACTTCGGCATCTTGATGCTGAACCTGTCGAGAGAGCTTGCCCGTACCATCGATTGTATCAATACCAAGCTGACAGCAATTGCGACGGGTCATTGTCGAGAATAGAACCCGTCGCAATGCCGGTTTTGGCTGCAGATTGTGAGCGAGGTCAGCCCCTATAGTACCGCTGCGCCACGAACGGCATGCGGCTTACCTTCATCGGCAAACGCTTTCCCCGTACTTCGGCAAAGATTTGCGTATCCAGAGCGCTGACGTCGCTGCTGACATAAGCCATGGCGACTGACTGCTCGGCGCTGGGGCCGAAAGTACCACTGGTGACCTTGCCAACCAGTTTCCCTTCGCTATTGAACAGTTCGGTACCTTCTCGAACCGGTGCGCGACCCTCACCAATCAGACCGACGCGCTTGCGCGTGGCTGATTTGTTATCGATCTGCTCGAGCAGGATATCAGCGCCTGGGAAGCCGCCTTGACGTACTCCACCTGTGCGGCGTGCCGGAGAAACGGCCCAGATCAGGCTAGCTTCGGCAGGGGTGGTGTCGGTGTCGATGTCGTGACCGTACAGGCAGAGTCCTGCTTCCAGGCGCAGTGAGTCGCGCGCGCCAAGACCGATCGGTTCCACTTCCGGCTGTGCAAGCAGGGTGCGGGTCAGGGCTTCGGCTTCGCTTGCCGGCACCGAGATCTCATAGCCATCTTCGCCGGTGTAGCCTGAACGGCTGACGAAACAATCGATGCCCTCTATCGGCAAGGCACGGTTGTCCATAAAGACCATATCGGCCACGGCAGGCTGAAGACGCGCCAGTACCTCTGCAGCGCGGGGGCCCTGAAGGGCGATCAGCGCACGATCCTCAAGGATATCCAGCTGGGTATCGGGGCTCAGGTTAGCCCGCAGGTGTGCGATGTCTTCATTTTTGCAGGCGGCATTCACCACCAGATAGTAGCCGTCCTCCATGCGGGTCACCATCAGGTCGTCGAGGATGCCGCCATTCTCGTTGGTGAACATGGCATAACGCTGCTTTCCCTGCGGCAGATCGATGATGTCCACCGGCACCAGACGCTCAATATCGGCACCTGCCTGCGGCCCGCTCATGAAAAGCTGCCCCATATGGCTGACATCGAAAAGACCTGCTGCCTCGCGCGTGTGCAGGTGCTCTTTGCGCACACCGGCGGGATACTGCACCGGCATCTCATAGCCGGCGAAGGGGACCATACGGGCGCCGAGTTCGATATGCAGGTCGTACAACGGGGTATGCAGCAGTGTCTCTTCCATCCTGTGCCTCTTCAATCTGATCGTGTCTGGCTGCGAAATGACGCAACGGAATAGGGGCGTAGTGTGTCAAAATTTCCAATAGGAAACAATTCTACAACGTTTTGAGCGCCTGGGTGTGGCCATGATTTAGTGCCTCTATATGCTGTGTATCGTTGAACAATCTGGGTGTGCATCCAGTCTAAACAACGAGTTGTGCGGGCGGCGTAAAAATGGCCGCAATGAACGAAAGTTTCCAATAGGAAATTTTTCTTGCCGACTGGCCACTCGGCTGTTAGTCTGCCGCCCCATTCGGCGCAACTGAATTACACTGTATAGCGTGGTTGCCGTTATATCCGGCAGCCTGTCCGTTTCCTGTTTTTGACGTTTACGACGTTGATTTTAGACGGAGGCTCGCGATGTCGCTCAGTATGTTTGATCTATTCAAGATCGGTATCGGTCCCTCCAGCTCTCATACGGTCGGACCTATGGTTGCGGCGCGGCGCTTTATCGACCAGCTCGGTGAAGGCGGATTGCTGGATCAGACAGCACGCATGCGTGTGCAGTTGTATGGATCGCTAGCCATGACAGGCAAGGGGCACGCGACTGACATCGCGGTAATTCTTGGCCTGAGCGGCGAGCGTCCCGAGAGTGTCGATCCCGATGCAGTACAGAGCATTGTCGATGACATACGCACGCGCGGCACGATAACACTTGAAGGTGGCCAGGAGGTGGCGTTCGATCCCGAGCAGGATCTGCGCTTTAATCTCGGCGTTTCACTGCCTGCGCATCCGAATGGCTTGCGGTTTGAAGCACTGGATGAGGCCGGTATTCAGATTGCGCAACTGGAGTGCTACTCGGTTGGCGGTGGCTTTGTGCTAACAGCGGACGAAGTCGACAATCCGCCGGCGAATAATGGCCCTTCGGAGCCCTGGCCCTTCAATTACGCAGAAGAGCTGATGTCGCTGGCCGAACGTGAAGGTCTGACCATCGCCGAGTTGATGCTGGCGAACGAAGAGGTGCGTACGCCCGCTGAAGAGGTCAGGCCGCGGCTGCTGCAGATCTGGAAGGTAATGGACGAGGCTATCCACCGGGGCTGCAGTAAAACAGGGGAACTGCCCGGTGGGCTGCATGTCCGGCGTCGCGCACACGAACTCTGCCGTGAGTTGATGGACAAGCCCAAGAAGGCGCACGTCGACGACCATCTCGAAGTGCTGGACTGGGTCAACCTGTACGCGCTGGCGGTAAACGAGGAAAATGCGGCCGGGGGCCGGGTTGTGACGGCACCGACAAACGGAGCCGCCGGTGTGATTCCTGCGGTTCTGGCTTACTATGATCGCTTTGTGCCGGGTTCCAACGACGAAGGGGTTATCACCTTTCTGGCTACGGCCGCGGCGATTGGCATGCTGTACAAGCGCAACGCGTCAATTTCAGCGGCTGAGGTTGGCTGCCAGGGGGAGATCGGCGTGGCGTGCTCCATGGCGGCCGGCGCGCTGTGTGCAGTGCTCGGTGGCACGGTCAGGCAGGTTGAGAATGCCGCCGAGATCGGAATGGAGCATAATCTGGGCCTGACCTGCGACCCAATAGCAGGGCTTGTTCAGGTGCCCTGTATCGAGCGCAATACCATGGGGGCCGTCAAAGCGATCAACGCGGCCCGACTGGCACTTCGAGGTGACGGCATACACTTTGTGTCGCTCGATTCCGTGATCGAGACGATGCGACAGACCGGCGCCGATATGCAGGATAAATACAAGGAGACCTCAACAGGAGGTCTCGCGGTAAACGTGGTGGCCTGCTGATAACGCAGAGCCTTTACGATAATGACTAAATGAGAGATGGATTAGAAACCATGAGCAACCTTCCGACCGAGCTGAAATATGCTGCTTCCCATGAATGGGTCCGCGATAACGGTGATGGCACCGTAACGATTGGTATCACCGACTTCGCGCAGGAGCAGTTGGGCGATGTCGTATTCGTGGAGCTGCCGGAAGTGGGCCGTGAAGTATCTGCCGGTGAAGAGTTCTCGGTTGTCGAGTCCGTCAAGGCGGCGTCCGACATCTACGCTGCTGTCGGTGGCGAGGTTGTCGAGGTGAACGAGCAGCTGCAGGACAGCCCCGAGCTGATCAATGAATCCCCCTTTGCCGATGGCTGGATCTGCAAGCTGAAACTGGCTGACGCCAGTGAACTGGATGCACTTCTGGGCTCTGCAGACTACGCTGAGCGTGTTGCAGAAGAGGGCTGAGAACGGTCAGGTCGATGACGGGTCGGTCGTACACAGTGCGGCCGACCCGATCTATTTTTATTGACAGAATAACGTCAAAAGGGGCAGGCAAGATGGCAACTGAAAACCGTGGATTGAGCGAACTGGAAGCACGGGATGAGTTTATCCAGCGTCATATAGGGCCGGACGCGGCAGAGCAACAGGCGATGCTCGACGCTTTGGACGTGGGCTCTCTGGATCAACTGATCGAACAGGCAGTCCCCGCATCGATTCGCCTGGATGATGCGCTTGCAATGCCCGATAGCGTCACTGAGACAGAAGCGCTGGATGAACTCAAGGCGCTGGCGTCACGTAACAAGGTTAATAAATCGTTCATCGGCATGGGCTACTACGGCACGCATGTTCCGGGCGTTATTCAGCGTAACGTACTGGAAAATCCGGCCTGGTATACCGCTTACACACCTTACCAGCCAGAGATCTCCCAGGGGCGTCTTGAGTCATTGCTCAACTTCCAGCAGATGGTTATGGATCTGACCGGTATGGATCTGGCCAATGCATCGCTGCTCGATGAAGCCACTGCGGCTGCCGAAGCGATGACCTTGTGCAAGCGCTCCAACCGCAAGAAGAGCGATATTTTCTTCATCGCCGATGATGTGCATCCGCAGACCATCGACGTTATCCGCACCCGTGCCGAATATTTTGGTTTCGATATCACCGTTGATGCGGCTGACAAACTGGATCAGTACGACAGCTTTGGTGTGTTGCTGCAATATCCGGGCACCCACGGCGATATTCGCGACATTGAAACACTGATTGCTAAGGCCAAGGCACAGAACTCCATGGTATGTGTCGCCTCAGACCTGCTGGCGCTGGTGATGCTGAAGGCACCCGGCACCCTCGGGGCTGACGTGGTATTCGGTTGTGCCCAGCGTTTCGGCGTACCGATGGGCTTTGGCGGGCCGCACGCGGCGTTCTTTGCTACCTCTGACAAGCTCAAGCGTTCGGTTCCTGGCCGCATCATCGGTGTATCGGTAGACAGCCGCGGCAATCAGGCGCTGCGTATGGCGATGCAGACCCGCGAGCAGCATATCCGTCGTGAGAAGGCGACTTCCAACATCTGTACTGCCCAGGCGTTGCTGGCCAACATGGCCGCATTCTACGCCGTCTATCATGGTCCGCAGGGGCTGCGCCGTATTGCCGAGCGCGTGCATCGCCTGACCACTATTCTGGCCAATGGTCTGCGCAGTAAGGGCATCAAGCTCAACGATACTTTCTTCGATACCCTGACGCTTGATCTGGAAAACCCGGGTGAAGTGATCGAAGGGGCGCTGGCCGGTGGTTGTAACCTGCGTCTGTTCGGTGGTCACCATATCGGCATCAGTTTGGATGAAACCACCACCCGTGGCGATGTCGAGCACCTGTTCGACATCCTGCTGGGCGCCAATCATGGCCTGTCCATCGATGAGCTCGATGCAGCGATTGTCGATGGCGAAACGACCGGTATTCCGTCTCAGCTGTTGCGAGACGATGCAATCCTGACGCATCCGGTGTTCAACAGCTATCACAGCGAAACCGAGATGCTGCGCTACCTGAAAAAGCTGGAAAACCGTGACTATTCACTGGTTCATGGCATGATCCCGCTGGGCTCATGCACCATGAAACTTAACGCGACGTCTGAGATGGCACCGGTTACCTGGCCCGAATTTGCCAACATTCACCCCTTCGCGCCGCATGATCAGACCGAAGGCTATCTGGAGATGATCCGTCAGCTCGAGCAGATGCTGGTTGAGATCACGGGTTACGACGCCGTATCCATGCAGCCCAACTCCGGTGCACAGGGCGAATACGCAGGACTCCTGGCGATCCGCAAATATCAGGAATCGATCGGTCAGGGGCATCGTGATATCTGTCTTATTCCGTCATCGGCGCACGGAACCAACCCGGCATCGGCGGCGATGATGGGGCTGAAAGTAGTGATCGTCGAGTGCGACGAGCAGGGTAACGTGGATATTGCCGACCTGGCGGCCAAGGCCGAGGCGCATGCCGACAACCTGTCCACGCTGATGGTCACCTACCCGAGTACCCACGGCGTTTACGAGCAGGAGATCGTCGAGATCTGCCAGATCGTGCACAAGTTCGGCGGTCAGGTATACATGGATGGCGCGAACATGAACGCACAGGTGGGTATCTCCAAGCCCGGCCTGATCGGTTCCGACGTGTCTCACCTGAACCTGCACAAGACCTTCGCCATTCCTCATGGCGGTGGCGGCCCAGGCATGGGCCCGATCGGTGTTCGCGCTCATCTGGCGCCTTTCCTGCCCGGTCATGCGGTGACACATGTGGCCGGTCAAAAGCAGAACAACGGTGCGGTATCCGCGTCGCCCTATGGTTCTGGCACTATCCTGCCGATCAGCTGGATGTATATCCGCATGCTCGGTAAGACGGGGCTCAAGCGCTCGACCCAAATGGCGATTCTGAATGCCAACTACCTGACGCAGAAGCTGTCCGAGCATTACCCGATCCTCTATCGCGGTAAGCACGACCGTGTTGCTCACGAGTGTATCGTCGATATTCGTCCGCTCAAGGATGCGACTGGTGTTACCGAAGAGGATATCGCCAAGCGTCTGATGGACTACGGCTTCCATGCGCCGACCATGTCCTTCCCGGTACCGGGCACGCTCATGATCGAGCCGACCGAATCGGAGTCCAAGGCAGAGCTTGATCGTTTCATTGAGGCGATGGTGAGCATCCGTGGTGAAATTGCACGGGTCGAAACCGGAGAGTGGAGCGCCGAGCAGAGCCCTCTGCACCACGCACCGCATACCCTTGCCGACATTACTGGCGAATGGAACCGCAGCTACAGCGTTTCCGAGGCGGTATTCCCGTCGGCTGCAACACGCGACAGTAAGTTCTGGCCGACCGTCAACCGCATCGACAACGTGTACGGAGATCGTAACTTTGTCTGCTCCTGCCCGTCGGTGGATGCATATCGGGATTGATTATCCGAGTTGAGTCCCTGCGATTCGACCACCGACCCTTACCAAAGGCTCAGCGTTATGCTGGGCCTTTTTTCTGGTCTTTCGCAAAATCGAGGGGTAGTTCTGTGCGATTTTGAGTGCATGTATCGCGCTCAATAACTTAACATCAGCGTACAAGAAGATCTTGAAAATGGATGTTCAGATGTCTGTACAGTCTCGTTCACCTCAGTCCCATCGCAAAAGCGATCCTCTCGCAATTCTGGCGCTTACCGGGATCTTGATCGTTGCGCTGTGGTCGGCGTTGTTATTCGAACAGAGACGGAACTACGAAGATGTGAGTCGACACGCCTGGAGCGATGCGGCTGGTGTCGCGCGTACCTTTGAAGAGCATGTCGCTCGCACGTTCAACAATATCGATGCCGTGCTATTGGTGTTGCGTCAGGCTTGGGTGGATGACCGCTCGAAGTTTGAAACCAAGGTGCGGATTATGCAGGCGGCCTATGATGATTCGCTGCTGGTGCAGATAGCGGTCATCGATGCGAACGGTAAACTGGCCTACTCTAACCTCGATCCTAATGCCGCCCCTGTGAACCTCAGCGACCGTGAGCATTTTCGAGTGCATCGCGATCGCAGTGCCGATGAGCTGTATATCAGCAAACCGGTCAAGGGCAGGGTCTCGGGTCGCTACAGTATCCAGTTGACACGTCCGATCTTGACGCATGGAGACCACTTCGGTGGTGTCCTGGTGATATCGTTGAATCCAAGTTACTTCTCAGGTTTTTTCGGTTCTCTTGACCTCGGTGATGGCGGCAGCATTGCGCTGATCGGTCTCGACGGCATCGTGCGTGTCAGGGGGATAGACCTGAAGCTGGATGAAAGCGCCATTGGCAAGGTTGTGCCCAGTGATCGGCCTTTTATGAATGCCGATGCGGCCGATGTGGGCAATTTCCAGGCTGTCAGTGTAATTGATGGCGTTAAGCGCCGTATCAGCTACAGACAGATGAATGAGTATCCGATGGTCGTTGCGGTGACGAAAGCGACCGAAGCCGTCTTCGCGGAGCACGAACGGCTCTGGCTGCACTACAAATGGGGAGCGGCCGTCGTGTCCGTTCTGCTGTTCGCTGCCGGCGCCTGGCTTGCCCGGGCCGTAAGGCTTCAGTATCTGTTAAAGGCCCACCTTCTGGTGGCGAACGACAGCTTGAGGACACTGAATACCATCGCCATTCAAGCGGGTGCCGAGCTGGGCGACAAGTTTTATAAGGCGCTGGAGCTGGGATGTAAGCATCTGGGCGTCGAGATGGGGGTTGTCGGAGCCCTGTACGACAACGCTTATGTTGTGGATAAATGTTATTCCACGGTATTTACCGACCTGAAAGAGGGGGATGAGCTGGAGCTCCCCGCCCACCATTCCCGCGACATGTTTAACAGTCACGATGTGGTCATTATTCGTAGAGGTAGCCAGTCCCATAGCGCCAGTCTGCTGAGCAATGAAGTATTCGAACATGAGTGTTTTATCGGTACATCGATCTGGATTGACGATACGCTCTACGGTGCGCTGGGGTTTTACTCGACCAAACCCTATGCGCAGGAGTTCGATGACAGTGATCGAGAATTCGTTCGCATGTTAGGGCGCTGGGTGGGCAGTTCCATCGCCGAGGACCGCGCCGTCAAGAAGTTAACCGCACTGGCAACAACCGATTCGTTAACTGGGGCGAGAAGTCGGGGCTATTTCACCGCTGCTGTGGATGACGAGATCAACCGGGCTCACCGTTATCGACGTCCTCTGGCGTTGATTCTGGTGGATCTGGATCTCTTTAAGCGCGTTAACGACTCTTATGGTCATCATGCCGGCGACGAAACGCTGAAGCGCATTGCTGAGATTGTCCAAGGATTGTTGCGTACGACTGATCTGTTTGCGCGGTTGGGGGGGGAAGAGTTCGCGATTCTGATGCCGGAAACCCAGGAGCATGAGGCGGCGATCGTCGCGGAACGCCTGCGGAGCTGCGTGTCTAACACGAAGATAGAGACGCTCAGCGGCGATGTGCGGATCACGATCAGTGCGGGCATAGCGCAGCTAAAGACCGGTGAAGATTTCAAAACCATCTATAACCGAGCCGATTCGGCGCTGTATAAAGCCAAGTCTCTGGGTCGAAACAGGGTGGAGTCGGCCGGTTCTTCCACTGTGATCGGCGTTTGATCGATAGGCGACCGATAACGTATAAGGGGCGGTAGCGCAGCTGGTTTCAGTCCGCTCTCTGTTCTCGCAATGTTGACCAAGGATCAGTTACTGCTGATGTTTTTGTGTGCCATCTTGTCCACGGTTCAGTTCGTTCGGGGGACAGGTTCAAAGCTTACTGTTACCAGCGCAACGCTGGTTCTCCTGTTGTTCGGCTCTGCGTTGGCTCCACTAGCCCAGGCGGCTGATGAGCTGGAGGTGGTGATCAAAGGGATCGAAGGTGATCTGGAAAGCAATGTACGTGCTCATCTGTCGCTGTCGCGCCTGGTCGGCGATGAGTCGCTTCCGAGTGTAAGCCGTATTCGTTACCTCCACGGGCAGGCCGCGAAGGAGGTCAGTGCCGGTCTTACACCGCTGGGGTATTTCAACAGTCACGTCGAGTCTGAGCTTGAGCAAACCGCTACCGGTTGGCGTGCGATCTATCACATTGATGCCGGGCCCCGGGCGCGTGTACGCCGCCAGGAGTTGAGCGTCACCGGCGAGGGGGCCGATGATCCGTCGCTCACTAGGTGGCAGTCCCGCCCAGCGTTACAAGTGGGGGCGCCGCTGGATCAACAGGCGTATGACGCCATAAAGGCTGAGGTGCTTGAGCGTGCGGCGGGGCTTGGTTATTACGATGCCCGCTTCACTCAGGCCCAAATTGTCGTCGATGCGCCGGATAACAGTGCCGATATTCGACTGGCACTTGATACCGGCCCGCTCTATCGCCTGCGTGAAATACGTTTCAGCGATGCGCCAGTGCGTGAGGCGTTACTAGCGCGATACAGTACGCTGGAAACGGGGGACCCTGTCGCCACCGATCAACTGCTTGAGATGCAGCGGGGGCTTGTCGATAGTGGCTATTTCAGCGGCGTCGAAGTTCAGCCGCTCTGGGATGAGGCCGATGAAGATCGGGCGATACCGGTAGAGGTTTACCTGACGTCTAACAAGCGCACCGCTTACCGCTTTGGTGCAGGCTACGGCACCGATACCGGCGCACGCATGAGTGCCAGCCAGCGACGTCGTTGGGTGAATGATCGTGGGCATCGCATGGAGTCGATCCTTCGGCTGTCGGAGGTGACGAATACGCTGCTGTTCAACTACGAAATCCCGGGGCGTAATCCGGTCACCGATACGTACCAGGGGCGGGCGTCCTATGAGCAGGAGCAGACCGACAGTACGGACTCCGAAACCTGGGCTGTCGGTGCGCAGGATCAGCGTGCACGAGGCAACCAGAGCTGGCACTGGGGCTTGGGGCTGGAGCAGGAGACCTTCCGCTTCGGTGATGATGAGCAAAGCACCATGCTGCTGGTGCCAGAAGGCGGGTGGTCGATAGTCTCCACCGACAACCGTTTGAACCCTTCGCGTGGCTACCGCCTGAGTATTGATTTATCGGGGGCCGCTGAAAGCCTGCTCTCCGACACGAGCTTTGTGCAAACACAGGTCAGCGGCAAGGCCGTTTACAGTCTGACAGACGATCTGCGGGTATTGGCGCGGGCTGATATCGGCGCGACAGCTGCCACTGACTTCGGACTTATGCCTGCATCACGCCGGTTCTTCGCCGGGGGTGATAATAGCGTGCGCGGGTATGACTACAAAGAGTTGGGACCTGAGGATAACGAAGGCGAAGTGCGTGGTGGACGCTATCTGCTGGCGGGCAGTCTGGAGATGGATTACCGCGTGGCGCCCCAGTGGCGGGCCGCTGTTTTCTGGGATAGCGGTAATGCCTTCGATTCACTGGATACGCCACTGAAAAACAGTATCGGCGTAGGAGGGCGTTGGCAGTCACCCGTAGGGCCTGTGCGTGTCGATCTTGCCCACCCTGTTGAGGATGGCGGCTTTCGTATTCATTTCACCCTGGGGCCTGATCTTTGATGCCTATGTTCAAGCGCTATCTGCGCTATGCACTTTTGGTCCTGCTAGTGCTGCTGTTGCTGATCCTGAGCGTTCTCGGGTGGAGTGTGGCTACGGAGTCCGGCACGCGTTGGCTGGCGGGGCGCGCGATCGCCTATGCGCCGGGCAGCCTTCGGATCGAGACGGTATCGGGGCGACTGATCGATCAAATGCAGCTGACCGGCATTCATTATCAGGCGGGCGATCTGGCGATTGACGGTGAGTCCTTGCTGCTTGAGTGGGATGCCTCAGGACTGCTATCGGGTGAATTGCTGATTCGGCAGCTGGTGATCGGACCTGTCGATCTTCACTTGCCGAAGCCGACGGATGAGGCGGTTCAGACAGAGGGATCAGATGGGATCGAGTTGCCCGGTCAGGTGACGCTGCCCCTGGGCGTCGAGATTCGTGATCTGCGTCTGGCGCGTGTTCGTGTCTTTTCTGCAGACAACGATAAACCCGAAACCCTTGTGGATAACGCCGAGTTGATACTGAGTGCGCGGGGAGAATCCGTTGAACTTGAACGGCTGTCCGTGCAGTCGCCGATGGCGGATCTCAGTGTCAACGGACGCGCTGATCTGCGCGATGACTACCCGCTTGGAGTTGACACCCAATGGGTGTTACGAGTGCCACGCGGAGGTGTTGATGACGGGGCTGTGATGAATGTCAGTGGCAAGGGGCGTATTAGCGGCGATCTCAAGGCTTTGGTTATCGAGCAGCAGGTGCAGGGCGCGGTGACCGCCTCCCTGAAGGGGCAGTTGGAGCAGGTGCTGAGCGCGCAGCCGCAATGGCAGGCTGAGCTGGCGGTCAGTCAGGTCGAGATATCCCAGATACTGACCGATCCAACGCAGGAGATGCAGGCGCTTGATCCTGAGGCTCGGATCACAGCCAAGGGGGATCTCTCGTCGGCAGAGGTGGAGTTGTCGCTCTTCGCAACCTTGCCGGAGTTGAAGCGGACACAGCTCGATCTCGGGCTGTCGGCGTCAACTCAGCGAATCGAGATTGAGCGACTCACCTTGACGCCGGAGCAGGGAGAGGCTCGATTGGAAGGTGTTGGCCGTATTGATGACCCTCTTGGTGCACGCACGCTCAAGGCGAAGCTCAGCTGGCAGGCACTACGCTATCCACTGGTTGATACTGCGCTTGTGCGGTCTGCAAAAGGCGAGCTGAGTCTTGACGGCTCGCTGGATGATTATCGACTGACGTTGACAACTGGGTTGAACGGGCCGGACTTTCCACCCATCGAGTTGAATCTGCAGGCTCAGGGCAGTCTAGAGGGTATACGTCTTGAGCCGTTGCACGCTGAAACCTTGGGCGGGAAGGTTGATATAGAGGGTAATATCGGCTGGCAATCGCAGCTTGATTGGAACCTCAATCTCAGCGCTGACCAACTGGACCCGGGACAGTTTTGGCCACAGCTGCCGGGCAGCGTAAGTACCCAACTGCACAGCAGCGGGCAACTGGCCGAGCAGTTGGAAGCCGAGCTTCAGATCAAACGGCTGGACGGCAATCTGCAATCGCAACCGCTCAAGGGCGGGGGAGTGGCGCGCATGATGGGGCCCGTCGTACGTCTGGATCAGTTGAATTTGGAGTGGGGTGGCACCCAACTGACAGCCAGTGGCGAGATTGCTGAGCAGATGGCGCTGCAATGGACGTTAAATGTGGCTGATCTGGGCCGCCTGCTGCCCGGCTCGCAGGGTCGAATCAAGGGCGCAGGACGGTTGTCGGGTGCGCGCGCGTTACCGTCTGTCGATGCCGATATCGATGTGGCGGGCTTGAGGGTAGAAGGTGCACAGCTTGACCGTCTTGATGGCCGGGTTCGCTTTGACCCCAACTGGCGGCAGCCGGCGGATATCCACATCGAGGCGAAAGGCATTGAGGCCGGTGGCCAGCAGATTCAAAGTGCCGTACTGAATATTGATGGCACGGACAAAGCGTTGAATATTGCGCTGGACGCTCAGGCGAAGGGGTTGGCCGATCTTGCGCTGCGCGCAGATGGGCGGCTGCAAACCGATCTTCAGAAAACTCCCGTTAACTGGCAGTGGGCGGGGCGAATTACACGCCTTGATATCGATAATCCACACGCCGGGCATTGGGGGCTCAAGTCAGCGGCGACGATTGCCGCCAGCCCCAAAGGCTATGAGTTGTCACGACTTTGCCTGATACCGCAAGCGATTGAAGGCGCAGCGTGTTTGGAGGGGCGCAGCCAGGGGGCTGATACCGAAGCCCGTCTTGATGTCCAATCCCTGTCGCTGGCGCTTCTGGAACCGTTCATCCCGGACCCGACTCGCATCAGTGGAATCGTCAATGCTGAGGCTCGGTTCAGTGCGCGTGGCCAGCGCCGTCAATATGAGGCGCAAGTGCTACTACCCAGTGCCGGTTTGAGTCTGCCCGATTCGGATCTGAATCTGACGCTTGATCGAAGCCGTGTGACCGTCAGCGGTGATGAAAAGAGCGCGCAGGCAAAGATCGATCTGCGTCTGGATCCATTCGATGGTGTTGTCCGTGGTCAGCTGGATGTGTCAGACCTCTCAGGTGCTCAACGTTTGCGCGGTGGCATAGAGGCGAGGCTAGAACAGTTGCGCCCCCTGTCGTTGCTTGTGCCCACGCTTCAGATTCAGCAGGGGACTGCGAATGCACAATTGAAGGTGGCGGGTACGCTGGCTGAGCCTGATATCACCGGGCAGTTGTCTGTTGCCGAGGGTGATATAGAGGTGCCCTCAGCTGGAATCCGGGTCACCAATATTCAGCTCAAGGTAGAGGACGATCCACAGCATCCTGGCCAGATGCGCGTCAATGCGCAAGCGCGATCGGGTGAGGGTGAGTTGGCCGTTAAAGGGCGTGTGCAGCCCGCGGAACAGCTCGCCGAGCTGCAGATCAGCGGCGCCGGGTTTGAGGCGGTCAATACTGCACAGGTGCAAGTGTTGGTCTCACCGGACCTGCAACTGGCGCTCTCGCCTGCGCGAATCAAAGTTCGCGGTGATCTGACAATACCGGAGGCGCTGATTCAGACGCCGAAGATTGAGCAGAGCGCCGTGAGCGCGTCACCGGACCTTGTCGTGCAGGATGCCACAGGGGCGCAAGCGGCCAGGGGGCCCGAACTGGATGTGGACCTGCGGGTTGAGTTTGGTGACGCGGTTCGTGTCGATGCCTTCGGCTTCGACGGCCGGTTGGCGGGTGCATTGAACCTTCAGCAGCAAGGGCAGGGTCTTGCCCGGGGGACGGGTAGTGTCGGTGTGGTGAGCGGCCAATACCGACTTTACGGACAGGATCTGAATATCAGTCGCGGCAACGTCGTTTTTACCGGTGGCCCGTTGAGTAATCCGGGGTTGGATCTGCGGGTGGAGCGTGAGGTGGATGACGTGGTGGTGGGGGCGCTGGTCAGTGGGACGCTGCGTAAACCGGATCTGCGTCTGACCTCATCGCCGGCGATGCCGGACAATCGCATACTGTCCTATCTCGTGCTGGGCCGTGCGCCGGACAGTGCATCGGCAGGGGAGCAGCAGATGCTGATGAAACTGGCGCTTTCCCTCGGTGCCAAAGGGGGCACCAGCATCACCGAAAAAATTGGTCAGTCGTTGAATGTGGACGAGATCGGTTTCGCCTCAGGCGAAACCGCAGATGAGACCTCGTTCTACATCGGCAAATACCTGTCGCCGGATCTGTATATCAAGTATGGCCTCGGGTTGATAAACCCCGTGAATACCTTCCTGATGCGATACCAGCTCAGTAAACGCCTGTCGCTGGAAACGGAAACCAGTAGCGAGGGCAGCGGCGGTGATCTGATCTACAGTTTTGAGCGCTGAACCGGAGGCTTAGGGCTCGGACGCAACGGCAACCGATGACAGGTAGAGCGTGCGATGCTCGCAGTTGTCTACTTTTGCGATAGCATCCTGAAGTTGTCGCTCGGCGTTGGTTGGGATCTGTGCGTACTCGGTCGCGCTCACACTTTGATATGAGCGCTGGACCAGAAAGCGGCGCTCGAACGGCATCACCTTGATGTAGGTGCGATCATTAATCTGGGTTGAGACGAACTCATGGCCCTGCATCTCCGGGTTGACCCCGTCGGCAAGTTCGATCTCGCCCCGTGTGCAGGGCAAGGGGGTGTTGCCGGCGGCGGTTGGCGCGAATACCTCTGTTGGGTCAGCACCCTGAAGAATTGCATCGAGCTGATCCTGGGAGACGCCGGTGTCCCGCGCGTTCTGAATCACCGCGATGTTTTCCTGAGTGTTTTGGGGGGTGATGGCATCGATCAACGTACTGATCGATTTGAACCCGCCGACACAGATGACGGCGCCAAGCACCACTTTTTTAATTGTTGTATCCATATCAGGCTGTGCTCCTCTCCCTGGAGAACCCCTACTTCGCGTTGGGGATTAGCTGAAATTAGACGTGATCCTTGTGGCTGTCAAACCGACAATGACCCTCAGGGAGTTGATCGGAGGAGTTTAACGCAGACGTGGTTTAGTGCCGGTAAAGGTGTTGTGACGGTTTGGATGATCGACTAACGATTGGCAATATCGCCATATATCCGACTGTAATGTGAGTTGAGGTTGTTGCGCACGTAGTCGAGAAACGCCTGCATAACGGGGGTTGGGTGCTTAGATGACGGATAGACTGTGCACCAGGAGCGGCGAAGTGGAAAACCGTCTAGATCGGGTATGGCCAGCTCGCCCAGTCGTAGCTCGGCGCTGATACTGAGTTTCGGTAGAACAGCGACGCCTAGCCCGGCAATAATGCCGTGTCTTATGGCCGCGTTTGAGCCTAGTTCCATCTTCGGTTTCAGGCTCAGCCGCCGACGTGAACACCAGTCTTCCAGCGCGTGTCGGGTGCCAGAACCGGGCTCTCTGATCAGCAGGCCTGCATCGAGAAACCCCTGAGGAGTCAGGTTCGCCTGATGCAGAAGAGGGTCGTCTGCACGCACCACCGGTACCATCTCATTGTCGAGAAACGGCATGCTGGATAGGCTTCTGGAATCTGGCACCATACCCATTATGACGAGATCGTCCCGGTTCTCGTTTAGTCGCTCGACGGCTTGGGCACGATTGACCACCCGTAGGCGTACCTCAATCTGTGGATACTGCTTCAAAAAGCCTTCCAGCAGGTAGGGCACCACATATTGAGCGGTGCTGACGGCGGCAAGGCGTAATTCGCCCCGCACCTGTCCCTGAAGCTCAGCCAGCTCCATCTGAAGACGCTCAAGATCGGCAAATATGGCTCGCACCGCCAACATCAGTTGCTCACCCGCGGCGGTGACATAGAGCTGCTTGCCTACATACTCAAATACCGGTTGGCCCAGAGTCTGCTCTAGTTGTCTGATCTGGGCGCTGACAGCCGGTTGGGTCAGCCCCAGTTCCTCTGCCGCCCGGCTGTAGTTTTGTCGGACATAGACGGTGCGAAACACCTGTAGCTGACGAAAGGATAACCTGTTAAGTAATTGATTTAGCGTGTAAGGCATGAGGTATCCATTCGTAACTGATTGAAATAGAGTGCTAATTCCTAGTTATAAGTAAAACCTTATAACAAGCAGAAAAAATATCAATTTATAGTTTTTCTCCGAGTGATCTAGTGTGAATTGGTCTGATCGATGCACTCTTCAGGGAGAAGATCCATGTTGAAAAAGATCCTGATTGCCAACCGCGGTGAAATCGCGGTCCGTATAGTACGGGCCTGCGCAGAGATGAATATCCGTTCGGTGGCGATCTATACCGAGCCGGATCGGTACTCGCTGCACGTGAAACGTGCGGATGAAGCCTACTATTTAGGTGAAGACCCGTTGGCTGGCTATCTCGATCCGCGTCGAATAGTGAATTTGGCGGTTGAAACCGGCTGTGATGCAATCCATCCCGGCTACGGATTTTTGTCCGAGAATAGCGAGTTCGCCCGTATCTGTGCCGAGCGCGGCGTGACCTTTATCGGCCCGAAATCGGATGTCATTGCCAAAATGGGGGACAAAACCGCTGCGCGTGCAAGCATGATCGCCGCAGGCGTGCCGGTAACACCGGGCACCGAAGGTAACCTGGCGGATCTCGATGAAGCATTGAGTGTGGCGGACGAGATCGGCTATCCGATCATGCTGAAGGCGACGTCGGGTGGTGGCGGTCGCGGTATTCGCCGTTGCGACAAC
Source organism: Marinobacterium lacunae (assembly GCF_000705555.1). Lineage (GTDB taxonomy): Bacteria > Pseudomonadota > Gammaproteobacteria > Pseudomonadales > Balneatricaceae > Marinobacterium_D > Marinobacterium_D lacunae. Next base: position 58,043 of record NZ_JMQN01000063.1, on the reverse strand, counting down.
GCTGCAGAACTGAAAGCTCAATACCCGCGTGTCATCTCCGAGGCGACCAAGGCGTTTGGTTCTGCCGAGGTGTTCATGGAGAAGTGCATCGTCGATCCCAAGCATATCGAAGTGCAGGTGCTGGCGGATAGCCAGGGCAATGCAATCCACCTCTATGAGCGTGACTGCTCGATCCAGCGTCGCAACCAGAAGCTGATCGAGATTGCGCCCAGCCCGTCGCTCACGCCGGAGCAGCGCAACTATGTTGGGGAACTGGCGGTGCGCGCCGCCAAGGCTGTCGGGTACGAGAACGCAGGAACCGTCGAGTTTCTGGTGACCGGCAACGAGATCTACTTCATGGAGATGAACACCCGTGTTCAGGTGGAGCACACCATCTCCGAGCAGATCACCGGTGTCGATATCGTGCGTGAGCAGATTCGAGTGGCGTCAGGTCTACCGCTGAGCTACCGCCAAGAGGATATCAGCTACCGTGGGTTTGCGTTGCAGTTCCGTATCAATGCCGAAGATCCGAAGAACAACTTCCTGCCGAGCTTTGGCCGTATCACCCGCTACTACGCGCCGGGCGGTCCGGGTGTGCGCACCGATACTGCGATCTACACCGGTTACACCATTCCCCCTTACTTCGACTCCATGTGTCTGAAACTGATCGTATGGGCGTTGAACTGGGAGGACGCTCTGGATCGTGGCGCGCGAGCCCTGTCGGATATGCGTGTACAGGGTGTTAAAACGACTGCACGTTACTATCAGGAGATCCTCCAGGATCCTGACTTCCGCAGTGGGGAGTTCAATACCAGCTTCGTGCCCAACCATCCCGAGCTGCAGAACTACTCAGAGAAACGAGACCCCAGCGAGATCGCATTGGCGATCGCTGCCGCCATTGCTGCCCACGCCGGCGTGTAAGCCGTCGCGAAAAGGAGAGATTTGATGAGCAAGATTAACGTTACCGATGTCATTCTGCGCGATGCCCACCAGTCCCTGATCGCGACCCGCATGCGCACAGAGGATATGCTGCCGATCTGTGACAAGCTGGACAAGGTTGGATTCTGGTCCCTTGAAGTCTGGGGTGGCGCGACTTTCGATGCCTGCGTGCGTTTTCTGAAGGAAGATCCGTGGGAACGTCTGCGCGAACTGCGCAAGGCGTTGCCCAATACTCGCTTGCAGATGCTGCTGCGCGGCCAGAACCTGCTGGGCTATCGTCATTACGCCGATGATGTCGTGGAAGCGTTTGTCGCCAAGGCGGCGGAAAACGGAATCGATGTATTCAGAGTGTTCGATGCGCTGAATGACCTGCGCAATCTTGAGGTTGCGATCAAGGCGGTCAAGAAAGCGGGCAAGCACGCACAGGGTACGATCTGCTACACCACCAGCCCCGTACACACTGAAGCGCTGTTCGTGAAGCAGGCTCAGGCGCTAAAGGATATGGGTGCCGATTCGATCGCGATCAAGGATATGGCGGGTCTGCTGACGCCGTACGCCACCTACGATCTGGTCAAGGCGATCAAGGATGCCGTTGATCTGCCGCTGTTTATCCACAGCCATGCCACGGCTGGTTTGGCCGCGCAGTGTCAGTTGAAGGCGATTGAGGCCGGTGCCGAACATATCGATACCGCAATCTCCTCATTCGCTTGGGGTACCAGCCATCCGGCGACCGAATCTCAGGTTGCGGCACTGCGCGGCACTCAGTGGGATACCGGACTTGATCTTGAACTGCTGGGCGAAATCGCCGATTACTTCCGCGAAGTGCGCAAGAAGTATCACCAGTTCGAATCTGAGTTCACACGCGAAGACGTGTCTGTTCAGATCAACCAGGTGCCGGGCGGCATGATGTCCAACCTGGCCAACCAGTTGAAAGAGCAGAATGCGCTGGGCCGTATTCGTGAAGTCTTTGCCGAAATTCCGGCGGTGCGCAAGGATCTGGGCTATCCTCCGTTGGTTACCCCGACCTCTCAAATTGTCGGCACGCAGGCGGTGTTGAACGTGCTCACCGGTGAGCGCTACAAAACCATCACCAACGAGGTCAAGCGTTACCTCCAGGGCGGGTATGGCCATCCGCCGGCTGAGGTTGATCCCAAGTTGCGTACCAAGGCGGTCGGTAAAGAGGATCTGATTGAAGGGCGCCCGGCTGATCTGCTCAAACCGGAGATGGAGCGCCTGCGCAAGGATATTGGTGATCTGGCCGAGACCGACGAGGATGTACTGACCTTCGCCATGTTTCAGGACATTGGCCGTCAGTTCCTCGAACAGCGTGCTGCCGGCACACTGGAGCCGGAAGCCCTGCTGCCGAAAGAGAAAGCGGGCCGCAGTGTCGACGAGGGCGTCGCCACCGAGTTCAAGATCGATGTGCACGGCGAAACCTATCAGGTGGCCATTACCGGTGTGGGCGGGCATGAAAGTGGCAAGCGCCACATCTACCTGACGCTGGATGGCATGCCTGAAGAGGTGCTGTTCGAGCCGTTGAACGCCTATGTTGGCGCAACCGCCAGCGGACGCCAACAGGCCAGTGCGCCGGGCCATGTGACCACCGGTATGCCGGGTAACATCGTCGATGTGCTGGTGGCTGTCGGCGATAAGGTCAGCGCCGGTCAGCCAGTGCTGATCACCGAAGCGATGAAGATGGAAACCGAGATTCAAGCGCCGATCGCCGGTACTGTCACCGGTGTGCATGTTGCCAAGGGCGACCGTGTAACGCCGGGAGAGGTGCTGGTCGAGATCGAGGCCTGATACAGCTTCGCAATGCCCCTCGTGATTGCGGACCCCGCCGATGATCCGGCGGGGTTTTTTTATGTCCGCAGGAACGGTTGCCTATTTAGTTAGAGGATACTAAATTAGATAAATCTAAATAATAAAAATCGGGGATTCGAGCATGGCGGATATCGTAATTGTCGGTGCGGGGGTGGGCGGTCTGCCCATGGCGTATGAGATGCAGGCGCTGGCGAAGCCAGAGGATAGGGTCATTGTCGTCAGCGACAAGGACTACTTTCATTTTGTGCCCTCGAACCCCTGGATCGCCGTGGACTGGCGAAAGCGTGAAGATATCGTGCTGGCATTGGCCAACCCCTTGGCGAAGAAGAATATCGAACTGGTGGTTGCCGGCGTGACCCGTGTTGTCCCCGAATCGAACGTTATCGAGCTGACTGGCGGCGGCACGCTCGGCTATGACCATCTGATTATCGCTACGGGACCAAGACTGGCCTTCGATGAGATCGAAGGGCTAGGGCCTGATGGCTACACCCAGTCGATCTGCCATGTAGACCATGCCGAGGCTGCGTGCGAGAAGTGGCGCGAGTTTACCGCCAAGCCCGGCCCTATTGTGGTGGGAGCCGTGCAGGGGGCTTCCTGCTTCGGGCCCGCCTACGAGTTCACCTTCATCATGGACAAGGATCTGCGTAATCGAAAAATACGTGATCAGGTCCCCATCACCTTTGTTACGCCTGAACCCTATATTGGCCATCTAGGGCTTGATGGCGTAGGCGACAGCAAAACCATGCTCGAATCTGAATTGCGTCAGCACCATATTGACTGGATATGTAATGCCAAAGTCGATCGCGTTGAAGACGGTGTCATGCATGTCATCGAGTGTGACGAGCAGGGGCAGGAGAAAAAGCGTCATGAGCTGCCGTTTAACTATTCGATGATGCTGCCTGCGTTCACCGGCATCGACGCAGTGCGCGGTGTTGAGGGGCTGGTGAATCCCCGAGGGTTTGTTCTGATTGACGAGCACCAGTGTAACCCGACCCATCGCAACATTTGGGGCATCGGCGTTGCAGTGGCGATTGCACCGAAAAAGCCAACGCCCGTGCCCACCGGAGTGCCCAAGACCGGTTTCATGATTGAAAGTATGGTGACCGCGACCGCCCGCAACATTCGTGCGCGACTCGATGGCGAGAGTGAAACCGCCGAGGCAACATGGAACGCGGTGTGTCTGGCCGATATGGGGGATACCGGTATCGCCTTTGTGGCGATGCCTCAGATACCTCCGCGCAACGTGAACTGGATGAAAAAGGGCAAATGGGTGCACCTGGCCAAGGTAGGATTTGAGAAGTACTTCATGCGCAAGATCAGTCACGGCAACTGCGATCCGATCTACGAAAAGATCGTGTTGAAAGCGCTTGGTATCGAGAAGCTGAAAAGCTGATTTAGCTGAATTCGAAACTGAGCTGTCGGGTCGGGAGTTCATCCGACAGTGCGACACTGATGCCGACCAGACGGACCCTCCGTCCGTCGGCGCGTTGCCAGGCGGTATGTAAAATGGAATCGAGGATATCAGAGCTGATACGGTTGGCTTGTCCGGACGCGGTTGTCTGCTGGAAGTCGTGAAATTTGAGTTTTACGGTAATCCCCTTGAAGGGGCGCCCGCGCAACCGCTGCACAAGCTCGGGCAATAGCGTATTCATGATAGAGGCGCATTGGGCCTCGGTTCTCAGGTCATGAGCCAGGGTTGTTTCGACACCTACCGACTTGCGCTCCCGTGAAGGCTGAACCGGTCTGTCGTCAATGCCGCGTGCGCGCTGATAAAGGCTATTACCGAACTTTCCGAAAGCCTCGGTCAGATCGGCCAGCGACCAGGGCAGAATGTCGCGGCCATAATGCAAGCCCAACGATTCCAGCCGCTCGGCTGTTCGAGGTCCCACGCCTGGCAGTTTTCGCAATGGCAGGTCGGCGGCAAATGCAGCGGCGTTGTCCGGCGTAATCACGAACTGTCCGTCGGGCTTGTTCTCGTCCGAGGCAATCTTGGCGAGAAACTTGTTCGGTGCGACGCCGGCCGATGCAGTCAGTCCTGTTTCGGCCAGTATTTCTGCACGGATCTTCTCGGCGATCAGCGTTGCGCTGCCCCGGCACGCCTTGCAATCAGTAACATCCAGATAAGCCTCATCGAGTGAAAGCGGCTCGACGAGATCGCTGTAGCGGGCGAAGATCGCTCGAATCTGGTTGGATACTTCTTTATACACTGACATGCGTCCGGGCAGCAGAATCAACTGCGGGCAACGCCGGACCGCTTCGGCACTGGGCATTGCCGAGTGCACGCCAAACTTGCGCGCTTCGTAGCTGCAGGTGGAGATAACACCTCGGGAGTCCGCTTTGCCGCCGACGGCGATCGCTTTGCCCTTAAGCTGAGGATTGTCCCGTATCTCGACCGAAGCAAAGAAGGCGTCCATGTCGATATGGATGATTTTACGCTGCATGGACGTTGGGCTCTGGTTCAGCCGTCCTCCCAGACTTCACGTAGTGGCTCACCGAAGTCGTCATAGATGACGCGCTTGCGCGGTTTCGTTTTGGTGTGAGACTTTCGCTCGGGCTTGCTTTGTTTACGTCGGGCATCGATGGCAGCGAGAACGTCCATGGCCGGTGTACGCGTTTGCGCAGGACGGCCATCGTTGAATGACGGCCGAATTACCGCGCCATCCTCAAGCCCACTGACCCCCGGATTTACACTCTTTATTTCGCCGCCATCGCGAACGTAATCGAGAACCTGTTGCTCGAGTTCGCGGCGGATTTCAGCTTTGCTGCGACGCTTATTCATCCCGATATTATGCATGAACCCCAATGGTTCTTGCAGCTCGCTTTACGCTGGATTCGAGGGCTGTATAAAAACTATTGTCCAAGTGGCGGTACGAAGGAGTACAGTCTGTAATTAGGGACAGAGATGGTGTTCATTGCTCTGGATCAATCCGGTGCGATGTCGATTAAGGCTCCAGTGATCTAGTATTGACGGCTCATATGGAAGGGGTTGTATCGTGAACGATTGGGTAAGCAGCCGTAGCAGTAAGGTCTGTAGCCTGCTTGCCGTGCTCGTCATGGGTAGCATCACACTCATCTGGACGCTAAACGACGTATTGGTGGTGAACGCGGCCCTTACGCTGTCCTTGCTACTGATTCTCGGCGTAGGTTGTTTGCAGCTCAGGCAATACCGCCGACTGTGTGAGGACTCTCACCTAGATCGGCTCACGCGCAGGAGTCGTGAACTTCCCTATATCGGGCTTTCCTTGATGAGCCTGGATGATGATCGCTGGCTGTGGAATAACCCTTCTTTTTCGCAACTGTTTGGCGGCAGTACAGCACAGCTTTCCACTGAGGATTTTCTGAAGGTGTTGGAACCCTCGGAGCGTCTGCGGGCCGACGAGATCTATGCTAGGTTCAAAAGCGGTGAACAGCAGTACATGCATGTCGAACACCGTATTCGGCGACTGGACGATGGCAGCGAGCGCTGGATCGAATTTGACCTTCACCTACAGACTGATCTTGATCAACGGCGATACCTGCTGGCGACCGCACACGATATTACCGAGCAGCGTCAGGCTTTAAGATCGATCCAGCGTCAGCGGGATCTCTATGAAACCCTGTCTCAGACCAATAAAACGATCGTGCGTGCAAAGGATCGGCAGACGCTGTTGGATTCTATCTGCACTGTTGCGGTCAATCACGGTCATCTGTGCCATGCGTGGGTGGGACATTTCGTCGGAACTGAGCTGAAGCCGATGGCCTGGGCCAGTGAAAACTTGCAGGTTTTGGAGCAGGTTTTTGAAGGGATCAACGATGTTAGCCGTGAAGCGCCGACCTATAAGGCGCTGAGAGAAGATCGTGTCAGTGTCTGCAATAACATTCATGAGCACACGTGGGATGACTTTACGGTCGATCTGGCCAAACGTGCAGGTATCGCTTCGATAGCGGTGTTTCCTCTTCATCAAGAGGGGGAGGTGATCGGTAACCTCACGCTGTATTCCAAAGAAGCAGAATTTTTTGATCCGCTGGTCATGCGCACGCTTGCCGAGATGGCGGGTGATATCGGCTACGCCCTGAATAACCTCGAGCGTCAACAGGCGCTGGAAACTGCCAATCAGATTATAGAGTCCAGCCCCGTGGTCGTGTTGCGCTGGTCCTCGAAGCCCGGAAACCAGTTGCTGTTTGCGAGCGAGAATATCCTGCGTTGGGGCTATCGCTCGGCAGACCTGCAGAACACTCCATTGATGAGTCTCGTATCCCCGCAAGACCGGTCCCGACTGGAGCACTTGATACAGGGGGTAGTGTCCAGAGGCGATCAGCTATCTCAGTGCCGCTTCCGTGTTCTGACCGGCGATGGCGAAACCCGTTGGGTCGAGGCTCAGATTATCTGCCATGCCACCGGCGATCAGAGTGGCTGTTTGGAGGCGTTGGTAAGGGATGTCCATGCACGCAAACAGCATGAAGACAGTCTGAATTTAGCCGCTGCTGTGTTCCGCAGTACGCGGGAAGGGGTTGTCATAACCGACGCGAACCAGCGTATTCTGGAGATCAACCCGGCGTGCAGCGCGATGTTGGGTTATGAGCCGGAAGAGGTGATCGGCAAGACGCCCAAACTTTTTAGCTCAGGCCGGCATGGCGCCGATTTCTACGCCACTATGTGGCGGGATCTGCAAGCTGAAGGCTACTGGCAGGGTGAGATCTGGAACCGGCGTCGTGACGGTCAGTTGATTCCCGAGCTGCTCAGTATTACCCGTGTGGATGATCCTGACGGAGGCGATAGGCGTTATGTGGCGGTGTTCGCCGATGTCTCGGAAATCAAGCGCTCCAGCGAAAAGATCGAGTTTCTCGCGCATACCGATCCGGTAACAGGGCTGCCCAACCGCGCGCTATTTCAGTCGATGCTTGAACAGGCCATTCGGTCCGGGAAAAGACAATCGCACGAGGTGGCGTTGTTGATATTGGATCTTGACCATTTCAAGGATATCAACGATGGCTATGGGCACGGTATCGGTGATGAACTGCTTCAGCAGGTTGCACAGAGATTGCAGCAGCATTTGCGAGGGAGCGATTCGTTGGCTCGATTGGGCGGCGACGAGTTCGCGGTTTTATTGACCGATCTTGGACGCCAGCTGGATGCAGCCAGCGTTGCAAGGCAACTGATCGAGTTAATGTCCGAACCTTTTCATCTCAGTAACGGGGCCGACATTCAGTCCGGTGTCAGTATCGGCATTAGCTTGAACCAGCATGCCGACGATCATGATGCCCAGGAGATGCTAAAACAGGCGGATGCCGCACTGTACAAGGCCAAGTCACTGGGTAGAGGGTCATTTAGCTATTACTCCAATGATCTATCCAAACGGGCGGCAGAGCGGTTGGATATGGAGGTGCGCTTGCGTCGTGCGATGCAGCAGGGATTGCTTGAAGTGCATTATCAGCCCCAGGTCGAGATCACGACAGGGCAGATTATTGGTGCCGAGGCCCTTGTGCGCTGGCACGATGAGGAGCGGGGCTATATTCCGCCTGATCAGTTTATCCCCTTGGCAGAGCAATCGGAATTGATTGTGAAGCTTGGGGACTGGGTGCTTGAGCAGGTTTGTCGTCAGGGTAAGGCTTGGCTTGATCAAGGTTATCCCGAACTTCAGTTGGCGGTGAACCTCTCGCCGGGACAGATGCGCAGCAATGATTTGGTAACACGTATCGCCGAGATCGTGAATAGAACCGGTTACCCTGCCCGCCTGCTGGAGTTGGAGCTGACCGAGGGCGCACTGATGCATGATCCGGAAGTCGCGACACAGCGGCTTACCGAGCTGCGTGAGCTGGGTATATGTCTCGCGCTTGACGATTTCGGTACTGGGTACTCTTCTCTGGCCTATCTCAAGCGGTTCCCGCTTTCAGTGCTCAAGATTGATAAATCATTCGTCAGGGGGCTGCCGGTCGATTCTGACGACTGTGCCATCTCCCGCACGGTGGTTGCCATGGGGCACTCGCTGGGCATGAGCGTACTGGCCGAAGGTGTTGAAACCGAGCAGCAGCTGAAGTACCTGCAAGGGTTGGGGTGTGATATCTATCAGGGCTTCTTGTGCAGTCCGGCGTTGCCGGAGCAGTCGTTTATCGAACTGCTCCGCGCGGGTGAAAATGGTGCCAATCAGCCTTGCTGAGCGAGTTGCTCAAGACGGGAGAGGTGCTGCGTCAGCGTCTCTGAATCCATAAAGCTGGCGGTTAGACTGTTACGGGCCAGCTGTACGGCCTCAGCCTTGCTCATGCCGATCGCGTCACGAACCGCCAGAAAGTTATCCAGCAGGTAGCCGCCGAAATAGGCGGGATCATCCGAGTTGATCGTTACGCACATACCGCGCTTAAGCAGTTGCATGATGTTGTGGTCAGACATCTGCGAAAACACTTTCAGGCGTACATTGGACAGAGGGCAAACGGTCAGCGGTATCTGCTGATCGATCAGCCGCTTCACCAGCTGCTCATCCTCGGTGCAGCGTACACCGTGGTCGATACGGACAACCTTGAGCAGGTCCAGTGCCTGAGCAATGTAGTCGGCGGGACCCTCTTCACCGGCGTGAGCGACGGCCTTCAGCCCCAGGGCTCTCACCTGATCGAACACTCGCTGGAATTTCTCCGGTGGGTTCCCCTTTTCCGAGCTGTCCAGCCCCACCGCTACAAAGTGCTCACGCCATGGCAGCGCTTGCTGAAGCGTGACCACGGCGTCCTCTTCGCTGAGGTGGCGAAGGAAACTGAGTATCAGACGGCTGGTGATTCCCCATCGTTTGTGGCCCTCTTCTAGCGCGCGGAGAATACCGCGGAACTGGCACGCCATGGTGATGGCACGCGCGGTGTGCGTCTGGGGATCAAAAAATGGCTCGACGTGGACAACGCCATCTTCGGCACAGCGTGCAAGATACGCCAGCGTGAGATCGTAGAAGTCCTCTTCGGACTGGAGTACAGCAGCACCCTGATAGTAAAGATTCAAAAAGTCCTGCAGGTTCCCGAATTCGTAAGCATCGCGCAGCGCCTCGACGCTGTCATAGGGCAGGGTGATTTCGTTACGCTCGGCCAATGCAAACATTAGCTCAGGTTCAAGCGTGCCTTCCAGATGCAGGTGCAACTCGGCTTTGGGCAGAGCCCGCAGCAACTCAGTATCGATATTGCTCATCGTCATCTCTCCGCAGAGCAGCAGCATAAAGCGCTTTTTGTTGTCACTTTGAGTGTATAGCAAAGGGGCTTGGGTGGGAGAGCTTTAACCTGTCCCATAGGCCGTGTTTTTCTTCGGTAACATTATGTAAGATGGTTTTAATACAATTTTTGAAACAATCACTTATGGAGTAGGTGAGTAGGCGCATTAGCCCACCCTAAGGAGCGTTGTGTACTCCGGCATAATCCGAACAACGGGTCTGATCTTGGCGCTGGCGCTTGCATATTTTCTGGCGGCCCTCCTGATTACCGGTCAGGGCATGCACCAGCAGATCATGCCTTTCTGGGCTCCGGCCGGTATTGCATTGGGTGCAGTGCTGCGTTTCGGTCCCGCTGTATTGCCGGGGGTATTGCTTGGCAACTTCGCGTTCAACCTCCTGATACCGCTCACCTGGAACGAATCCCTCACGTTCAATAACGCGTTGACGGCTCTGGCTATTGGAACCGGCGCGACGGTACAGGCAGGCGTCGCCGCGGCTTTGCTGCACCGTTTCAAGTCACTACCGCTGGCGCCAAAAAGCGGGTGGGCGCTGCTGGCTTATGTGCTGATCGCAGGCCCTTTGAGCTGTCTTATCAATTCGACTCTGGGTACTTCGGCTGTCTATTTCATCAATGATGCAGGCGGTAGCGCGGGCTTTTTTAAAGACTGGTTGTTATGGTGGGGGGGCGACAGCTTCGGGGCTATTGTGATGGCGCCGGCTGTGCTTGCGTTGTTCCCCGACAAAGCTGCTGTCAGGCAGAGACGCTGGCCTTTGGTGATTCGTCTACTCGGTGTTGTGGGCTTGGTGCTGATGCTCAATCATCTGCTGATGCTACGTCTGGATGGGCAGCTAAGGCGTGATTTTCAGCGCGATATACGCCTTGTAGAAGCCCAGATTTTTTCCGCTATCCAAAAAAACTTCGCCGATCTGGCTTATCTGGGGCAACGCTTTGCCGAGCCCGGAGGAATGAGTACCGAAGCGTTTCGGGAGCGTGTGGAACAGCTAACCCGGGACAATCCAAGTGTGCGTGCCTATTCCTGGGATCCTGTGGTAGAGGTCGAAGATCGCCATGCGTTCGAGCAAATGACCGGGGCCATGCTTGGCGAGCCAAACTACACCATCTATGGCGAGTCGCTGATGCCAAACGACCCGTTGATACCGGTACAGATGGTGGAACCAAGGGCATTGAACCGCAAGGCGTTGGGTTTTAACCTTCTCTCGCTTGGGGACCGCCGCCGTTCGGTGATTCTGGCTCAGAGCAGCGGTCAGCCGGTGGTGACCGAGGTGCTTAATCTGACGCAGGCACCGGACCAGCCGGGTTTTCTGATTCTGCATCCGGTTTATCGTTTGGTGGGTGAAAACGGTCCGTTGCAACGGAAGCGAGAGCTGACCGGTTTTATGGTCGGTGTTTTTACCGTCTCTCAGCTGATTGATGGTGCGCTTAACGGAGCGGGAATTACCGACGTAAGGTTGAGACTCACGGAACAGGAGGCTGAGACACCGTTTTACTCTGATTTCCCGGATGCCGTACTCGACGATCTGATTGGTCATTTCACGCTTCAGGTGGGGCAGCGTAACTGGCAGGTCGAAGCGATGCCAGGCCCTGACTACATGGCGGCTAATCCGTCGAGCAATGCGACCGATATGCAACTACTGTTGGTCTTGAGTGCTGTGATTAGTACGCTTTTGGTGCTCTCCATGCATGACCGCGAGCGCGTACTGATGGATGAAGTGGATCGGCAAACCCAGTCTCTTGCGTTTCAGGCCCGGCATGACGATCTGACCGGACTGCCCAACCGAAGCCATTTGATGGAAACGATTCGGCAGCGTGTTTTGGGGCCTGATAAACAGCCCTTCGCCGTGCTGTTTATCGATCTTGACCGTTTCAAACTGATCAATGACAGTCTCGGGCATCAGGCGGGTGATCGGATGTTGCAGCAACTGGCGCAGCTGCTCAGCCGTCATTTGCCGAAAGACACCATGCTGTTTCGTATGGGCGGGGACGAGTTCATCCTGCTGGTGGAGGGGGATGTTCAGCGCGCCAGTGTCGAGGCCGACCGGGTATTGATTGCCACTACCTTGCCTTTGGACATCGATGATGTGCGCGTGCAGATCACGGCCAGTATCGGTATCAGTCTTTATCCCGCCCACGGTGATGATTTGGGCATGCTGATCAAGCATGCCGATACCGCCATGTACAGGGCCAAGGCACAGGGCAAGAACCGCTATGTGGTCTATAGCGAAGAGTTTACCGACCAGGCGTTCCACTCCTTTTCACTGGAACAGGATCTGCGCGTGGCCCTGTCAGAGCGGCAGCTTGTACTGCACTTCCAACCCCAATTCGATCTGAAAACCATGGAACTGGTTGGCACGGAAGCGCTGGTGCGGTGGAATCATCCTACCCGCGGGCTGCTGGCGCCCGGACACTTTATCGAGCTGGCAGAGGAGACCCAGCTGATCATTCCCTTGGGGTGGCAGGTGATCGAATTGGCCTGCGAGCAGATGAAGCGCTGGGAGCAGCAAGGGGTCGACTCACCCTGCGTTGCCATCAATATTTCGCCCCAGCAGCTGTTGCAAATCGACTTCGTCGAAAAGCTCAACAAGCTGGTCGATGGGCAGGGGGTTACCAGAACCAGTATCGAGCTTGAGATTACCGAGCTTATGATTATGCAGGACCCGGATCTTGCGATGATGCAGCTGCACCGCCTAAGAGAGTCAGGGTACCGAATAGCGCTGGATGACTTTGGTACCGGATACTCGTCTCTGGATCGCCTGAAGTACCTGCCGCTGGATCGTCTCAAGATCGATCAGGCGTTCACCCGCGATATTGGCAAGAACCCGAAAGACGAAGCGGTGATTCTGACCATCATTGCACTTGGGCGCAGCCTGGGTATTGAGGTGTTGGCCGAAGGGGTCGAAACCGAGGCCCAATTACGCTTCCTGACCCAGCACGCCTGCAACAGTGTTCAGGGCTTTTTGCTTGGGCGACCTATTCCGGCGGATGAGCTGTTCGTGGGCGTCTGATCCTGTCGCTCCTGCCTGAACTGGCGCGGTGATTGTCCACTGAGCCGTCGAAAGAATCGGGTGAAGTAGGCGGGGTCGGCAAACCCCAGCTGGTAGGCGATCTCGCTGACGCGCAGTGCCGTGTAGATAAGGTAGCGTCTGGCTTCAAGCACAATGCGTTCATGCACGATTTGCAGCGCGTTGCGCCCGGTCAGCTCGCGGCATAGCTGATTCAGGTAGGGCGCTGTTATTCCCAAGTCCAGTGCATAACTTTCCACTGTACGTTGGGCTACGTAGTCCCGGTTTACCATCTCCAGAAAGCGTTGCAGATGTTCCTGGCCCCTGTGTGCGCGCACCTGTTCACCTATCGAACCGGGTCCAAGTCTGTGGATGGTAATGGCCAGCAGGTCGATCAGGGCCTGCAACGCATGATCTCTGTCTTTGTCGGGCGTCCGTCGATACTCCCTTAGCAGCATCTCCATCAATTGTTCAATCTGATCGTTGTCATCCGGCAGGCGTACCAGGGCTGTCTTTGCCAGCGCGCTGCCAACTGCCTCCGAGCGTTCAAGCCGTGTTGTGGCCACCGACAGCACGGTGCCGGCCACGTCCTCTGACCAGAGAAAGTCATGCACGCTCATCTGCGAAATAAGAATCAACATGGGGGCGCGTATCGAAATCACCTGACCATCGATATTGGCCTCACCGGTGCCTGAGCGCAGATGGAAAACCTGTGAAATACCCGGATGCCGGTGGGGACGGATCTTAAACTGATGCTCGCGTGAGCGTGTGATCAGGGGTTCGCAATGCAGATAATCGGGCGTTTGTTGCCAGCTCTGGTCTCCATAGAGTTGTACCGTTGGGATGGCAGATGGTGTGCGCATGAGCGTGTCTCGCTGTAAGTTATCTTCGAAATGTACAGTTTTTTCATCCTTATGTCCCTTCTTAGTGAAAGGTTTTAAGACCAGAATTGCCTCTACCCGATCACCGAATTTGACCGGTGTGAATACCGATAACAAGTAGGAGGTAAGTGCATCATGGTCTGGAATCGACATGACTACGACGAGATCCCCGGCACCTATGTCTTTGATGGGAAACGTGCAAATTCAGGTTACGCGTTGAATCGTATGGCTTTTTCGTTCAACTCCGAGCAAAACCGCAAGGAGTTCGCAGCCGACATGGATGCGTATTGCCGCAAGTATGGACTGACTGATGAGCAGCGTGAGGCGGTGCTTAATGGTGAGTTTCTGAAACTGCTCCACCTTGGTTGCAATGTGTATTACTTGGCGAAGATCGCTGTCTTCCATGGCCTGAATGTGCAAGATGCCGGTGCCGCATTCCAAGGTATCACTGCAGATGAGTTCAGACAGAAGCTGCTCGATCAATCCGCTGGCTTTCAATCACGTTTAGAGACCGAAGGAGGATTCTGGCATGGCTAAGATTATCGGTGGGCTGACCACGTCTCATATCCCGGCTGTCGGCAACGCGATGGCGGGCAAGCTGGAGCAGGATCCGTACTGGAAGCGTTTCTTCGATGGCTACGAGCCGGTTAAACAGTGGCTGGATGAGGTCAAGCCGGATCTTGCGATCATCGTCTATAACGATCATGGCCTTAATTTCTTCCTTGATAAGGTGCCGACGTTCGCACTGGGCTGCGCCGACCGTTATCAGAATGCCGATGAAGGCTGGGGTATTCCGGCCAGTGCCGATGTTCCTGGGGACGCGCAGTTCTCCTGGCATCTGGCCGAGTCATTGATCCGCCAGGAGTTCGATATGACCACCTGTCAGGAGATGCTGGTGGATCATGGTTTCATGGTGCCGATGAACCTGTTCTGGCGGCAGTATGAACAGTGGCCGGTCAAAGCGATCCCTCTGGCTGTGAACACGGTGCAGCATCCGCTGACCAGTGCTGCGCGCTGCTACAAACTGGGTAAAGCGCTGCGTAAGGCCGTGGAATCCTACCCTGAGGATATGAAAGTGGTGGTGATCGGCACCGGTGGCCTGTCACATCAGCTGCAGGGCGAGCGTGCCGGCATCATCGATGTCGATTTCGATCTCAAGTGTATCGACAAGATCATCAACGAGCCTGAGTGGATGACGGGGCTTTCCAATGACTACATCATGGAAAAGGCCGGTACCGAGGGTATCGAGGTGATCATGTGGATGGTGATGCGCGGAGCGCTGGCCGATAAGGTCGATGTGCTGCACAAGCATTACCATGCACCGATCTCGAATACCGGCGCCGGTGTGTTGTTGCTGACCGATGCAGCTGCCCAGTAAGGCAGGGAGATCAGTATTTGAAATGCTGCCGGGGCCTCAGGGCTCCGGCATCGCTGTTACGTCCACTGAAACTTCAAGCTTTTGTGCACTGCCACCATCGAAAATAACACCCCTGAGCGGCGTGACATCACCATAGTCACGCCCGAGCGCTGTGGTGATGTGCTGCTCGGAAGGGATGTTGTCATTGGTCGGGTCGAACTCGAACCAGCCTTCGCCCGGTGAATATACGGCGAACCATGCATGAGATGCATCCGACCCGACCAGCTTTGTCTGTCCCGGCGGGGGCAAGGTTTCCAGATAACCGCTGATATAGCGGGCGGCAAAGCCCAGTGAACGCAGGCAGGCGATGGCCAGATGAGCAAAATCCTGACAGACGCCGCGGCGGTGCTCAAGCACTTCGTTCAAGGGGGTTGCCACGGTGCTGAATCCCGGATCGTACTTGAAGTCCTGATAGATGCGGCTGGTCAGCTCACGCACCGCCGAGAGTAGAGGCCGGTCTTCGTCAAAGGAGGGGAGTGCATACTCCCGCACGGCGTCGTTGCGACGAATCATCGGGGAATCCAGACAGAATTCGCGGGCGAGCAGGGTCTCTTCATCCACCGCTGCCTGCATCAGTTCACGCGCTCGCGCACAGCTGTTGCCGATATCGAGGTCGAAATTCAGGGTGGGCTGCAGAATGCGGATCTGGCTGGACACGTCGATCTCCAGCGATGTATGCGGCTCCTGAATCGAGAAGTAGTAGTACAGGTTCGAATAGAAATCCTCGCGGCGCACGCTGTATACCGGGGTCGGTGTAATTCGGATCTGCGTGCTCAGGCACTGTTGCCGAGCGGTATCCCGCGGCAGCAGGTGAGCGCGGTTATAGCAGAGCGTGACCGGGGTCTTATATTCGTAGCGGGTGACGTGGCGAATGCGGTAGATCATGGTTCTTCACTCCACCCGGTCTGAACCAACTGCTGCGGGCCGCTGCGATGGTCGAAATAACGGTCCGCAATGGCAATGGCGGTGGTGCACAGAAGCGATTGTATCCGTGACAGCCGTTGATCCAGTGCCTCCCGGATACCTTTGTCGTTGCTGTTTTCCAATTCGTCGGGGCGACTGAGCTGGACGAGTGTCAGCGCCTCCAGTATGCAGCGGTGCTCTTCGGACAGTACCGGTGAGCGCTCGCGGCTTTGCAACTGTTCGATATGCTGGCGCAGCAGGTCGATCTGATAATGCAATGACCGCGGATTGGTTTTGTCCAACATGATCAGTGTGAGTCCGTGCTTTAGCATCGGACGGGTGCGATAGCGGCGCCGGTAGGTAATCAGCACCTCAGTTGTCAGCAGAACGGTCTCGACAACCTGTTCTTGAGCCGAGTCGTCTAACGTGGGGACGAGCAGTGAGCGCAGCAGTGCGGTGCTTTGCAGCGTGCGTTCAAGACGCCTGCCCATCTCAAGGAAGCGCCAGCCGAAGCTGCGAATCATGCTCTCCTGCGTCAAACCGGACAGGGCCAGCAGTGAGGTAACCAGCGGGTCTAGCGCCTCTTCCGGTGCGGCTGCCAATCCGCTGCCAAGATACTGCGGCAGTGACTCGAGCTCGTCGCGCAGATCGTTGATGACGCGATGGGTGTCCGCCGAGAGCATCTCTTTGGTTTCTTCGCTGCAGTTAAGCATTGCCAGCAGGTTGGCGGTTATACCGCCGGCCCTGCCGGGATCGAGGATGACAGAGAGCAGCTCCTCTTCAGGGTGACTAAGCGGCGCATCGTCGGCTGTAAAGCCGGGATAGGTTGTTGTGACCTGAGTGACCGCCTTTAAAAGCAGATCGCGTACCGACTCCGGCAGAGGACCTGTGCTATTGAGCTGGATAAACACCGTACGCAGCAGGCGCATGGCCGCTTCGGCACGTTCACTGTAGCGGCCAAGCCAGAAGAGGTTCTCCACCACACGGCTTGGCAAATCGCTGGTCTGCTCATCGTAAGTGGGCTGACGCTCTTCGAGAGGGCTGACCCTACGCTGGGGTTCGGATGCAAGCACCCAGGTATCTTTACTGGTTGCTCCCAACTGGTTGCTGACCATGGCTTGATCGGTGCCGCTGGCCACGCGGGTCAGACCGCCCGGCATAATGCTGTAGGCACTTTGGTCGGCGACCGCAAAGCTGCGCAGTACAGTGGCACGAGGCAGCAGCTCCTGTTGTTGCCAGGAGGGAGATGTACCGGGCAGGTTGGCCTCTTGAGCCACATAGTGGATCGGGTCTTCGTGGATCTTTCGTTTGAGCTGGTCAAGCGCCTCGTCATTTAAGTTGGCGCAGTAAACACTGTGTTCGCCGCCGCGACGGACAGTGGGTTTGATGATCAGCTGCCGTAGGTTCGCCAACACGTAGTCGCGATCCTCGGGGTCCCCAAGCCACCAGGTCTGTGTCGAGGGCAATGTCAGATCATGGCCTAAAAAGAACTCGGCGATCTGGGGCAGGTATTTGAGCAGCGCCGGATTTTCCAGCACGCCAGAGCCAAGCGGGTTTGCGATCACCACGTTGCCGGCACGGGCAACTTCGAGCAAACCGGGCACACCCAGATGGGAGTCCGAGCGTAGCTCTACCGGGTCACACCAGGTGTCGTCGACACGGCGCAGGATGACGTCGACACGGTGCAGGCCATCAAGCGATTTCATCCAGACATAACCGTTGCGTACGGTCAGGTCGCCGCCCTGTACTAGCGAGTAGCCCAGATAGTTGGCCAAAAAAGTGTGTTCAAAATAGGTTTCGCTATAGGCACCGGGTGTCATTACCACGACGCGTGGCGAGTCGCCGTTGGGTGATAGCGAGGCCATCTTGCGCCGCAACGCCTGGAAGAACAGCGAGAGGCGGTGTACCTGACTGTCGCGAAACAGGCTGGGCAGCACGCGTGACATCACATTGCGGTTTTCCAGCGCATACCCGGCCCCGCTGGGCGCCTGAGTACGGTCACCGATGACAACCATCTTGCCGTCATGACCACGAACCATGTCCACGGCATGCAGCACCAGTTGTTTTTCACCCGGTATTGCAAGCCCCTGGCAGGCGCGAAGGAAGCCCTGATTGGAGTAAATCAGTTCGGGCGGAAGTACGCGGTGGCGGATCAACTCGCGCGGACCGTATAGATCCTTGAGTACCAGATCGAGCAGTTCGGCGCGTTCAATCAGGCCCGCTTCTATGTGACTCCACTCTTCGCTGTCAATCAGCAGGGGGACCGGGTCTAGGCCCCAGGTCCGGCTGCCGAGTCCTGCACTGGCGATGTTGTAGGTCGCGCCGTCGTCACGCAGTATGCGCTGGGCTTTGCGTTGTCGCTCGCGCAGTCCATCTGGCCCCAGGCTTCCAAGCCCATCCAGCAGATAGCGCCAGTATGGGCGCATGTCGCCATCGGCCCCGAATACTTCATCAAAGAAGGTGTCGGGACGCGCATAGTTCAGCGCTTGTTCGGCGTTGTCGGCTTTCAGTTGCGTGGCCACCTGATCTACTCAGCTCTACTGACAATATGAAGGACCCGCTTTCGCGGGCCACAATCATAGGGGATTTGCACAACTCAAGCTAATCCCCGGCGCAGGTCCAGTGTATATGGATACTCACCGGTCGGCTCTTCTGGCGGTGGTGCCATCGGTCTTGGTCCTCCCTCATGCGGGAAAAACTCGCGCAGCGCTTCATGGAACGGAGGAGGTGTGACAGCGCCCGGTGTATGGCCGTAATCCCAGAATCGGTTCACGCGGCGTGATTCCGCCTCGAACGCATTGATCGGCTGGGTATCGTAACTACGACCGCCGGGGTGGCTGACATGGTAGGTACAGCCGCCGATGGAGTGTCCGTTCCAGGTGTCGATGAGGTCGAACACCAGCGGTGCGTGGATGCCGATGGTCGGGTGCAGGGCAGAGGGCGGATTCCATGCGCGGTAGCGTACACCGCCGACATATTCACCGTGCCGACCGGTATTGTTCAGCGGCACGCGGCGACCGTTGCAGGCCAATACATAGCGGCTATCGGTCAGACCGTTGATCTTGACCTGCAGACGCTCCACCGATGAGTCCACATAGCGGGCGGTACCAAAGCTGGAAATCTCTTCGCCCAGCACGTGCCAGGGCTCGACGGCCCAGCGCAGCTCGATACGCACATCGTCGATCTGCACGCGTCCGTAGTGCGGGAAGCGGAACTCCTCGAACGGTGCCAGCCATTCCAGCTGGAACGGCAGCCCGTGGGCCTGAAGATCCTTGACCACGTCGTTGAGATCGGACCAGACATAGTGGGGCAGCATGAAGCGGTCGTGCAGCTCCGTACCCCAGCGCACCAGCGGTTTCTTGTAGGGTTCTTTCCAGAAGCGTGCGACGAGTGCACGCAACAGCAGAACCTGAACCAGCGACATCTGGGCGTGCGGCGGCATCTCGAAACCACGGAACTCAAGAATACCCTGACGGCCAGAGGCGGTGCCCGGCGCATAGAGTTTGTCGATGCAGAACTCCGAGCGGTGCGTATTCCCGGTGATATCCACCAGCAGGTTGCGCATCAGGCGATCGACCAGCCAGGGCTTGTCGACCAGCCCTTCGGGCATCTGCTGAAACGCGATCTCCAGTTCGTACAACGCTTCATGACGCCCTTCGTCCACACGCGGTGCCTGGCTGGTCGGGCCGATGAACATTCCCGAGAACAGGTAGGAAAGTCCCGGGTGGTGCTGCCAGTAGGTCACCAGAGAGCGCAACAGGTCCGGACGGCGCAACAGGGGGCTGTCTGCAGGTGTCACGCCACCGAGAGTGACATGGTTGCCACCTCCGGTGCCGCCGTGGCGACCGTCGATCATGAACTTCTCGGTGCCAAGGCGTGACAGGCGTGCTTCCTCGTACAGGGCGGTGGTGTTGTCGACGAGCTCCTTCCAGCTACCTGCCGGATGGATATTGACCTCGATCACACCGGGGTCGGGTGTGACCAACAGCTTTTGCAATCGTGGATCTTTCGGTGGCTCGTAACCCTCGATCACGACCGGAATGCCGAGTTCAGCCGCTGTATGCTCGATCGCATTGATCAGGTGAACATAGTGTTCAAGATAGTTAAGCGGCGGCAGGAACAGGTAGAGTCGACCGTTGCGCGGCTCGACGCACAGTGCGGTTTTTACGACCTCTGTCCAGCGCTGCTCGCCTTCCTGTATTTCGGCATCGGCCGCTTCATCCATCATCTGGCGAAGATCGGCACTGCTGGGCCGATCGGTTGGCGGGACCATGTCGGAGAAGGGGGCGTACCCGGGTAAGGGGGGCTTCTCGGCAAATGGGTCCGCTTCCGGCTCGATATCCCTTTTGGCACGTGCAACCCAAGGCAGGGTGTTCAACGGCAAACGGAATCCAAGAGGGGAGTCGCCGGGTATCAGCGTGAGTTGATCGCGGCGCAGCTCCCAGGGAGTCGAACGCCAGCCCTGTTTACCGTAATCCCAGCCTAGCGGCAGCACATAACCTGTCGGTGTATCCAGACCCCGGTCGAGCAGCTTTGCCAGACGCTTGCGCTCCAGGTCGTCCTTTACATCGAATTGTTTTGGGTCAACGTTGACTGGCAGTTGTTGCTCCTGCCACATGTAATAGAGCGTATCCTCGAAGGCGTCGATGAGGTACCTGTCGCTGATCTCAAGTCGCTGACACAGGGTTTTCATGAACCACTGGGCTTCAGCCAGACCGTGGCCGTAATCCTTATCGACCCGCGCCAGAAGTTTTGGGTCGTGCCATATCGGCTCGCCGTCGGTACGCCAGTAGCAACCGAGTGCCCACCGCGGGACCTCTTCGCCGGGATACCATTTACCCTGGCCATAGTGCAGCAGGCCTTTGGGAGCGAAGCGCTGGCGCAGACGCAACAGCAGGTCCTTGGCCAGTTTGAGCTTATCATCCCCCAGTGCTTCGATGTTCCACTGGGCGGAGTCCATGTCGTCGATGGATACAAAGGTGGGTTCGCCGCCCATGGTCAGCCGGACGTCACCGTCGGTCAACTCCTGATCGATCGCCTTGCCCAGCGCATCGATGCAGGCCCACTGCTCCTCGGTGTAGGGTTTGGTGACACGCGGGTCTTCGTGGATTCGGAACACCTCGTTGGCGTACACGAACTCCACCTCGCACTTGTCGGTGTAGCCGGTAATCGGCGCTGCCGATGCCGGTGACGGGGTACAGGCCAGTGGTATATGGCCTTCGCCGGCGAACAGGCCCGAGGTTGGATCGAGTCCGACCCAGCCGGCCCCTGGAATATACACCTCACACCAGGCGTGCAGATCGGTGAAATCTTCGGCCGCGCCGGAGGGACCGTCGAGTGCTTCCTGATCCTGCTTGAGCTGAACCAGATAACCGGATACGAAGCGTGCAGCGAGCCCGAGCTTGCGCAGAATCTGTACCAGAAGCCATCCGCTGTCGCGACATGAGCCTTTCGCCAACGTCAGCGTCTCTTCGCAGGTCTGTACACCGGGCTCAAGGCGGATGCCGTATTCGATCTCTTTCTCAAGCCGCTGGTTGATGTCGACCAGAAAGTCGATGATGCGGGTTTTATCGCGCGGTACGCTGTCGACCCAGGCGTTTAGCTTCTCGCCATCCTCGGCTACCTCAAGGTAGGGCTGAAGCTCCTTTTTAAGCGCATCGTCATAGGTGAATGGGAAGTGCTCGGCGTAGTCTTCAAGGAAAAAGTCGAAGGGGTTGATCACCGTCATATCGGCGATCACTTCGACCTCGAACTTGAACGTGCGGGTTTTCTCGGGGAAAACCAGGCGCGCCTGGTAGTTGCCGAAGGGGTCCTGCTGCCAGTTGATGAAATGCTCTTCGGGTTCGATCTTCAGGCTATAGCTGTGAATATGGGTACGCGAGTGCGCAGCAGGGCGCAGCCGCAGCACATGCGGAGAAAGTGAAACCGCACGATCGAACTTATATTCGGTCGAGTGGCGAATCGCTATGCGGATAGTCACGGCTCAAGTCCTTCAGGGTACGGGAAACCAGGTCTGGTAAATCGAATCATGCAGCTTTCCGAGCTGCACCTGCAGATCGTTCAGGAAATCTCGGAAATCCTGCCCAAGATCCCGATCGTCCTCGATCTGGAAGACGCCGGTATCGATCTCTTTCAATACTTTGCGCACGTTTTCGCTTTTCGGTAGCTTGCCCGCCGCAACATCGATCTGAAGCAGGCAGAAGTACACAGCACGTGGGAAGTGAGGGTCGGTGAGCATGAAGTTCGCGACTTCCGGCCCCGATACGGCCGCCTTTACGGTTCGGCGGTAGCTCATGTAGGCGCTGGCAGAGCGCAGTACGTTACCCCAGACGATCTGCCTTAGGTTGACGTTGGCGTCACCGTTTACCTCGATCAGCGCGAAGGCCCCGGCATCGAGCAGACGGGTGGTCATGTCCGCACGTTCGAGATCGCGTCCCATCTTCATGAACTGCCAGCCGGCGTCGTGGCTCATGGTGCCGTAGAGAAGCCCAGACAGCGTTTGGCAGCTCTTGATGATATCGGAGAGGAACTCATGGCGACGGCTGCGATTGATACCCTGCTGGATATTGTCGCGCGCGAACAGGTAGAGCTCGTTGATCTGCTCCCAGGTTTCTGCCGGCACCACGTCGCGTGACGTACGGATATTCTCGCGCACCATCTTGATGGCCGAGAGCATGGAGCTGGGGTTGGTATCGTCGGCGAGCAGAAATTTTACGACGTTTCGCTCATCCTGATTTTTGTAACGGTCTTCGAACAGGTCGGTAGCGCTGTTCAGAATGACAAGGTTGTACCAGCCGATGGTGATCTCGTTGGGCACGTCAAACAACAACTTGTCGTAGACGCTCACCAGTCGGGCGGTATTTTCAACACGTTCAAGGTAGCGCGCCATCCAGTAGAGGCGCTCGGCAACTGTAGATAACATGATCAGGCCTCCCCAGTCTCGACAATCCAGGTGTCTTTACTACCGCCGCCCTGCGACGAGTTGACTACCAGTGAGCCTTTGCGCATGGCCACTCGCGTCAGTCCGCCTGTGGTGACGTACATATCCTTGCCCTGCAGAATGAATGGGCGCAGATCCAGATGGCGAGGTTCCAGCGCGCCTTTCTCCACAATGGTCGGGGCTGTGGACAACTTGAGTGTGGGTTGGGCGATGTAGTTGCGAGGGTTCTCCTTGATCAGTTTTGCAAAGGTAGCCTGATCCTTCTTGGTCGAGTGCGGGCCAACCAGCATGCCGTAACCCCCGGACTCGTTGGCCGGTTTCACCACCAGCTTGTCCAGATTGGCCAGTACATAGGCGCGTTGCTCGGGATCCTCGCAGAGGAAGGTTTCCACGTTCTTGATGATCGGTTCCTCGTTGAGGTAATAGCGAATAATCTCCGGCACGTAGGCGTATACGACCTTGTCATCGGCTACGCCTGCACCCGGGGCATTGGCCAGGGCGACATTGCCGTTCTGCCAGGCACGCATCAGCCCGGGCACGCCCAGTACCGAATCCTTGCGGAATACTTCCGGATCCAGGAACAGGTCATCGATACGGCGGTAGATCACATCGACACGCTCAAGGCCGGAGATGGTGCGCATGAACACACAGTCATCGTCCGATACCACCAGATCCGAACCCTCGACCAGCTCGACCCCCATCTGCTGCGCCAGAAAGGCATGCTCGAAATAGGCAGAGTTGAAAATGCCGGGGGTCAGGACAACGACGACCGGTTTTTTGATCTTACGGGGTGAGAGTGACACCAGTGTGTCGAACAGGTTTGAGCAGTAGTCGTCCACCGGCAGAATGCGATCGTTCTCAAACAGCTCCGGCAACACGCGTTTTGTGATGCCGCGGTTTTCCAGCATATAGGACACGCCTGAGGGCACGCGCAGGTTATCTTCAAGGACATAGAACTCGCCATCCTCGGCGCGCACCAAATCGGTGCCGCATATGTGTGCCCATGCACCGTAAGGAGGAGAGATGCCGACGCACTCGGGGCGGAAGTTTTTCGACTCGGTGATGATGTGTTCGGGGATGATGCCGTCCTTTATCACATTCTGATCGTGATAGAGATCATCGATAAACATGTTGAGCGCTTTGAGACGCTGTTTTAATCCGGCTGCGGTTGTGGACCACTGGCGGGCAGAAATGGTGCGGGGGACAATGTCGAAAGGCCAGGCTCGGTCTATGTTGCCCTCTTCCGTGTACACCGTGAAACTGATGCCCATCTCTTGGATAGTCGCTTCTGCCATCTGGCGGCGGGTTTCGATCTCTTCATCGCTCAGGGAACCCAGGTATGAGATCAACCGCCGTGCGGGGGCGCGTGGATTGCCGTTGGCGGTGACCAGTTCATCAAAAAATTCCTGAGGCTCGTATCTCTTCCAATCCATACTCATGCAAATGCCCATCATCGACTGTGGCTGACGTGAGGCCTGGAACCCAGCGGGTTGAAGACCTTTCTCTCTCGTTATGAATGCACTGGGGCGAATGGATCCTGTCGCCCGGGGGCGCAACGCATACTGCTCCTGAATCTGGTTGAAACATCTCCAGACTTTGCAATTTACAAGCCAGAGTTGATTGAGGTTGTGTGGTGCGACGACTCCCTTTGCGGATGTTTCTGAGGGGGACTTACTGTATCCGGTTAATACGACTCTTTTATGTATAGCAGCGGAATGTGCTGGGTGAAAGAGGCACGTGAAGGCTTGTCGCGCTCTTCTATACTGAATGCATAAGCTCGGGGGTGGTCATGAACAGAATCAGGATCGTGCTGCGACGGTGTATCTGGCTGATGGCATGCTATGCCATGGTCGCCTCTGGGATCGCGTATGCGGCTCAAGATGAGGTACCACCCTCCAAAGCGCTATGGGTGTTGACGCTCGATGGCGTGGTGGGGCCCGCTACCGCCGATTATGTCAGCCGTGGCATCCGCGATGCGGCAGCGGGCGATGCCAGCGCCATTCTGCTGAACATCAATACCCCGGGTGGGCTGGATCAGTCGATGCGGCAGATGATCTCGTCTGTACTGGCGTCTCCCATCCCGGTCATCTGCTATGTCTCTCCCAGCGGCGCGCGCGCTGCGAGCGCCGGTACCTTCCTGCTCTATGCCTGCCATGTGGCGGCAATGGCGCCGGCAACCAATCTTGGCGCCGCAACGCCGGTATCCATTGGTGGCCCCATATCCCCCGCGCCGGATGAAGGCAACGAGCCTCAGCCACCGCAGGGCGGTACCGCAATGGAGCGAAAAGTCACCAATGATGCAGTGGCCTATATCCGCAGTCTGGCGGAGCTCAGAGGGCGTAACGCCGATTGGGCGGAAAAAGCGGTGAGGGAAGGGGCGAGCCTCAGTGCGAAGGCGGCTCAGGCGTTGGGGGTGATCGATCTTATTGCCGCGAATGAAGAGGAGCTGTTCGCCACGCTCTCAGGAAAGGCGATTGATGTGAAAGGTCAGACGGTCGTGCTGGATCTGGCACAGGCACCACGTTTTAGGGTTGATCCCGACTGGCGCAGCGATTTTCTTGCCGTGATTACCAATCCCAACGTGGCCTATGTACTGATGCTGATTGGCCTGTATGGACTTATCTTCGAGTTTACCAACCCGGGGTTTGGCGTACCCGGTGTACTGGGGGCTATCTGCCTGCTTGTTGCGCTGTACGCGTTCCAGATTTTACCGGTGAGCTATGCCGGTCTTGGGCTGGTGCTGCTGGGTATCGGCTTGATCGCGGCCGAGGTGTTGATGCCCAGCTTCGGGGTGCTCGGGGTAGGGGGGCTGGTTGCGTTCGTGGTTGGCTCAATCATTCTGATGGATACCGACCTGCCTGCCTATCAGATTGCGCTGCCGGTCATCGCTGCATTGGCAGTTACCACCGGGGCGCTGCTGTTCGCCGTTCTGGGTATGGCTTGGCGGGCACATCAGCGACCGCGGGAGTATCGTGCGGGGCCCGATAAGGAACACTGCGTGACCATCGAGCAGGTGTACGACGGTCAGGTGTTGGCCCGCTTTGAGGGCGAACTCTGGTCTGTGCGCTGCCCGGATCCTCTGCAGGTCGGAGACCGTGTGCGGGTGCATGAAATCGACGGATTAACGCTTGTCGTCGACAAGCTGGAGGCGTGAGGTGATCGGTATTCCCTACTTCGTGATAACAATCGTCGTGCTGGTGGTGTTGTTGCTGGTCTCGATGTTTCGCATTCTGCGCGAGTACGAACGCGGCGTGATCTTTTTGCTTGGGCGCTTCTACAAGGTGAAGGGGCCAGGGTTGATCATCGTGGTCCCGGTTATCCAGCAGATTGTCCGAGTGGACCTGCGAACCCTGGTTATGGATGTGCCGACACAGGATGTCATTTCGCGCGACAACGTTTCAGTCAGGGTGAATGCAGTCATCTACTTCCGCGTGGTGGACCCTGAGCGGGCAATCATCCATGTGGAAAACTATCTGGAGGCCACCAGTCAGTTGTCGCAGACCACATTAAGGTCAGTATTAGGGCAGCATGAACTTGATGACATGCTGGCAGGTCGCGAGAAACTCAATGCCGACATCCAGCAGATTCTGGATAAACAGACCGATGCCTGGGGAATCAAAGTCGCTAACGTGGAGATCAAGCATGTTGATCTCGATGAAAGCATGATCAGGGCTATCGCCAAACAGGCTGAAGCCGAGCGGTCTCGGCGCGCCAAGGTGATTCACGCCAGCGGTGAGCTCGAGGCGTCTGAAAAACTCCTCGGCGCCGCGAAGCGGTTGGCCGAGCAGCCGCAGGCATTGCAATTGCGATACATGCAGACGCTGACTGAAATAGCTGGCTCTGGCCAGAGCAGCCACACCATCGTGTTTCCGCTGCCGATCGATATGATCAATCAGTGGACGGGGACGAGTGGCGCTAAAGCGCCAAGCGGTTCCGGTGCTGACGAGGATCGTCAGTAACCACCGGGTCCGCATTGCCTGAAGGCTGCAGGTGCATAGGCCAGGCGCAGGCGTTTATTGCTTGATGCGATAGCCAGTACGGAATATCCACCATACAGCGCTCAGGCAGATCACCATGAACAGCAGCGTCATGCCCAGGCTCAAGCCCACATTGACGTCGGCAACGCCGTAAAACGCCCAGCGGAAACCGCTGATCAGATACACCACCGGATTGAACAGCGTCAGCGACTGCCAGGGCTCCGGCAGCATGTTGATCGAGTAGAACGCACCGCCAAGGAAGGTCAGTGGCGTGATCACCATGAGCGGAATCACCTGAAGTTTCTGAAAGTCATCCGCCCAGACACCGATGATAAAGCCGAACAGGCTGAAGGTCAGCGCTGTCAGCAGCAGGAACGCCAGCATCCAGAAGGGGTGCAGTATGCTGTAGTCGACGAACAGCCGGGCCGTGGCCAGTATGAGTATGCCGATGATCAGCGACTTGGTTGCGGCGGCCCCGACGTATCCCGCGACGATTTCGAATGGTGAAACAGGGGCTGACAGTACCTCATAAATGGTGCCCGAAAATTTCGGGAAGAATATGCCGAACGAGGCGTTCGAGATACTTTCGCTCAGCAGTGAGAGCATCAACAGGCCTGGAATGATGAAAGCGCCATAGCCGACACCGTCGATCTCGCCCATGCGTGAACCGATTGCCGTGCCGAATACGATGAAGTAGAGCGAAGTGGAGAGTACCGGTGAGGCGATGCTCTGCATCAAGGTACGTCGAGTGCGCGCCATCTCGAACTTGTAGATTGCACGTATTCCATTGATATTCATTGGTGATTCCTGTTACCCATTGCCCTTGACGAGGTTGACGAAGATCTCTTCCAGCGAGCTCTGCTTCGATTGCAGGTCCTTGAGATCGATACCCTGCGCACTCAAACTGCGCAGCAGTTCGGCGATGCCGCTGGTTTCCTGATGGGCGTCGAAGGTGTAGGTGAGCTGCTGGCCATCTTCGCTAAGCGTCAGGTTGTAATGCGCAAGGGTAGCGGGGAGTGTCTCAAGAGACGTTTGCAGGTGCAGATGCAACTGCTTCTGACCGAGTTTCTGCATCAGTGCATGCTTGTCTTCGACGAGGATCAGTTCGCCCCGGTTGATAACGCCGATACGGTCCGCCATCTCTTCGGCTTCTTCGATGTAGTGGGTTGTCAGAATAATGGTCACACCGCTTTCGCGAAGCCCCCTTACCATCTCCCACATGTCACGGCGTAACTCGACATCGACACCGGCGGTCGGCTCATCCAGAAAGAGTATGCGGGGTTCGTGTGACAGCGCCTTGGCGATCATGACGCGGCGCTTCATGCCACCGGAGAGCGCAAGCATCTTGGATCGACGTTTATCCCAAAGCGAGAGCTGGCGTAAAACCTTTTCTATATAAGCAGGGTCTGCAGGCTTGCCGAACAGACCACGGCTGAACGAGACGGTGTCCCAGACACTCTCGAATGCGTCGGTGGTCAGTTCTTGGGGTACTAAACCGATTAGGCTGCGAGCGGCGCGGTAATCGTGAACGATATCGACGCCATCGGCGGAAATGGTGCCGCTGCTGGCGTTCACGATGCCGCAGATGATACTGATCAATGTTGTCTTGCCCGCCCCATTGGGACCGAGCAGGGCAAAAATCTCGCCTTTGCGGATCTCAAGATCTATCGATTTGAGCGCAGTAAAACCGGATGCATAGGTCTTGCTGATGCCCTTGATACTGATGATCGGTTGCACAGGCTCTCCTTGTCACTGGTGGTGCAGTCAGGCTGAGGAAGCGTTGATTGTAGCGCGACTGAGGTGACAAGGGCGATTTGTTAACCGTGAACTCAGGATCCCAACTAGCGGATCTCTATATCAGGAAGCCAGCGGCCCTCCAGTTTGAAGTCGCCGATGTCATACTGGCCAATGGGCGGTGTCGTAAGATCCTCTGGTGGCGATGCAATCAGGTTCAGATCGAGTGCGTGGGCCTCGCCCCGGATCGTGCCTTCGTCACTCACTTCAAGTGGATAATAGATACCGTTCCACAACCGGGCACCGAAGGTGTCCGGCTTCTTGAAGAGAAACAGCAGATCATGTTCCAGCCATCTCAGGTCATCCGCGGTAATACGTCGTGGGGTGTCGTAGGGGTAGGGCACGTAGCACCAGAGTTCCGGACCCTCCAGGCACTTCATCTCTTTCATCGAGAGAAAGTGGTCCTTAAACTGGTTCAGGTCCAGATCGAGGGTGTAGCCATAGCCGGAGCCGTCCGCTTCGACGGTGAGCGTGCCGATCGCCTGCTCTTTGCCCTGGCCATCGATAAGATAGATCTGGCGTTCTCCGGCCAAGTCAGCAGCGTGAGTATGCAGGACTAACGCCAGAGGTAAGGCGAAACCGGTGAGACGCAAAGACATGGGATACCTCGTCGCAACTGAGACTCTCTTCAGTCTAGGAGCGCATCACCACTTAACAATGCTACTTGTGTACCCTTTTCCACAGCCCGGCGCCGTCATGGCAGACGTTCAGCTGGCGGAGGCGTAACTGCTGCGCTTGCTCGTCTTCAGTCCGGCTTTTACCAAGGCTTCCAGCATGAGCAGACCGACCCGGACGCCGTCGACCACGGGCAATCCCAGTGCCTTTTGCAGATCCGCCTGCAGGAAAGTCAGCCCAGCGCAACCCAGCACCAGTGCTTCTGATTCGTCTGTAGCGAGAATGCTTTCCGCCCGGGCGACCAGTGTTGAAAACAGGGCCGGTTCTGCGCATTGTTCAAGGGCCAGTACCGGCATCTTCATCGCATGTACACCCAGACAGTGCTCTGCGAAGCCGTACTCACGGGCGTTTCTCTCCAGAATGCGCACCGACTTCTGTTGCGCTGTAAGGATGGAGAAACCGCAGCCGAGCATGCTTGCAGCGTGTACGCCAGCCTCACCGATGCCGAGTACCGGACCCTTGGCCAGCTCACGGGCGGCGTGCAGTGCCGTGTCATCGGCACAGGCGATAAGGTAAGCATCGCAGCCGGTCGCCTCGCCAAGGCGTATCTGTTCCAGCACTCCAGGGGCGGCAAGGGCGCCGTCATAGAAGCCTTCGATACTGTTGATACCGGCACCGGCACAGACGACCTCGACATGAGTACCTGTCGATGCCACCTCGCAGCAGCTGGTGGCGATCGTCTGGCGCATCGTTTCGCTGTCATTGGGGTTAATAACACGCAGTTTCATAGTTCTAGAGTCCGGTTGGAGCCTTTCGTGCCCGGCTTCTGCGAACTGCCCAGATGGTTATCAGAGCGGCAGAGATCAGGGTGAAGGAGAACAGGGTGGTCAGCGTACCCAGGGCATAGAGAACCGGCGTGGTCACGTTGGTGGTCATGCCGTAGATCTCCAGCGGCAGGGTGTTAAAGGTGCCGGCGGTCATCAGGGTGCGGGCGAACTCATCGTAGGACAGCGTAAAGCCGAACAGACAGACACCGATCAGGCTTGGCAGAATCAGCGGGAAAACCACCAGACGGAAGGTCTGCCAGGCGGTGGCCCCCATATCAATGGCGGCGGCTTCGTAGCTTTTGTTAAAGCGGTTGAATACCGCAAACATGATCAGCAGGCCAAACGGCAGGGTCCAGGTCAGATGAGCGCCGAACGCTGAGCTGTACCAGGCCGGTGAAAGGCCGGTGCGGTCGAACATGATGCCGATGCCGAGGCTAATCAGGATCGACGGCAGGATCAGGCTCACCAATGTCAGGTAGAACAATACGTTGCCGCCCTTGAAACTGCGTCGGTAAGCCAAACCTGCCAGCAGCGAAAACACGGCGGTACAGAGCATCACACAGAGGCCCAGCAGGATCGAGCGGGTCAACGAGCCGCCAAAGTCACCCACCTGTTGCTCTTCAAAAAGCTGCCGGAACCAGTGCAGTGAAATCCCGTTCATCGGAAAGGTGAGGCCACCCTCCGGCCCCTGGAACGACAGGATCGCGATGGTGGCCGTGGGGCCATAGAGAAAGATGATGAACAATACAAAAACAATGGTCAGGGGGATGAATCCCGCCTTGCGCTTCGCCTTGTCGGGGGCTGCCATGATTACAGTTCCTTCTTGATGTTGATGAAACGGAACATGATGCTGAGCATGATCAGGACGGTGATCAGCAGCACCACGGCACCGGCGGCTGCGGCCGGGTATTGCAATAGCGAGATCTCGTTGCGGATCAACACGCCCACGGAGGCGCTTAAGCCCCCGCTCATCAGACTGACGGTGATGAAGTCGCCCATCACCAGGGTGACGACAAAGATGGAGCCGATGGCGATACCTGATTTACACAGCGGCACCACCACCTGAAAGATCGTCTGGAAGGCGCTGGCGCCGGCATCGATGGAGGCTTCGATCAGGTTACGGTCGATCCGCATCATCGAGTTGAAAATTGGGACCACCATGAACAGGGTATAGAGGTGAACGAATGCCAGCACCACGGCGAAATCGCTGTACAGCAGCCATTCGATGGGGGCGTCGATCAGGTTGATCTCCTGCAGGGTCGAGTTCACCAGACCGTTGCGTCCTAGCAGCGGAATCCAGGAGATCATACGAATGATGTTAGAGGTCAGAAACGGCACGGTGCAAAGCACGAACAGCACGCCCTGAAGCAGTGGACTGCGGATATAGAACGCCAGGTAGTAGGCGACGGTAAATCCCAGCGTCAGGGTGATCACCCAGGTGGTGATGGCAAAGAAAAACGTCTTCAGATAGGCGCTCAGCGTGACGCTTGATGTGAGTAGAAACTCGTAGTTTTCAAAGATGAAATCGGGCAGCAGTTGATAGGCGTTGTAGTCCCAGAAGCTGACGATCACGATGGTCGCAACGGGAAACAGCAGAAACAGCAGAATCACCAGTGCCAGGGGCGTGACCTGCAGGTAGCTGGGGTTGGCGGTTAGAAAACGCATCTAACTTTATTCTCCGAAATACGGGCTCTCTGAAAAACGGGCTCTGAGTCAGGTTAAGTGCTCAGGTAAAGGCGGGGGCGATCACTCGCCCCCTGAAGTTGGGTTCTATCAGGACGCGATGAACTCGTTCCACTTGCGAACCATGTACTTGTTCTCATCCATGACGGAGTTCCAGCAGGCGACCGCGCCCATGCGATCCCAGTAGGAGCCACCGTCACGCACGGCACCCGCGGTTTCCATCACCTTGCCATCGGGGCTGAGGATATCGCCTTGGGCCGGCTTACCTTCGATCCAGTAGCCCCACTCGTCGGCGCTCATATGCTCCTTCGAGGTGGACGGTGCCGCTGAGTAGTAGCCCTGACGGTTCAGGTAAGCACCGACCCATCCGGACAGGTACCAGTCGATGTACTCGTACGCGGCATCCAGCTCCAGACCGGAGAGGTGCTTGGCCAGGCCGATACCGCCACCCCAGGCGCGGTAGCCCTCTTCCAGCGGCTGGTATTTGCAGGCGATGCCCTTGGCGCGCACGGCCGCAACCGCCGGTGACCACATGGACTGGATCACGACCTCGCCGGAGGACATCAGGTTCACCGACTCATCGAAGCTCTTCCAGAAGGCGCGGAACTGGCCATCGGACTTGGCTGCCTTGAGGATCTCGATGGTGGCGTCGATCTCTTCGCGGGTCATGTTGCCCTTGTTGGCGTACTGGATTTCGCCCATGGACTCGCAGATCATCGCCGCATCCATAATGCCGATGGACGGGATATTCAGGATCGAGGTCTTGCCCTTGAACGCCGGGTCCATGATGTCGCGCCAGTGGGTGATCGGACGGCCTACCAGATCCGGGCGAATGCCCAGGGTATCGGCGTTGTAAATGGTCGGGATCAGCGTCATCCAGTCAGTCGGCTCAGAGGCGAACTGGACCGATTCCTTGCCTTCAACGAAGCCCACGGTGTGCGGAGCGGTGCCCTGGGCGATCTCAGAGTCTTTGTTCAGCTTACCGGTGATAAACAGCTGGGAGATCTTGTCGAAGTTCTTCAGACGCGAGGTGTTCATCGGCTGCATGGTGCCAGCCGGGAAGGTCTTTTTGCAGATCCAGTACTCGATGTCTGCGATATCGAATGAGCGCGGCTGGGTGACGACGCGTTGGGCGACAGCGTCGGAATCCAGTGCGGTCAGCTCCAGGTTGATACCCAGGTCCTCTTTCGCTTTCTGAGCGATCGCGTTGAGGTTGGACACCCCGGTGCCAAACTGGCGCAGGGTGATGTCCTTGATGTTCTGTGCCCAGATCATCGGGAAGCCAGTAATCGCGCCAGAGCCCAGGGCTGCACCACCGACCGCACCAGCGGCCTTGATGAATCCGCGACGGCTGACGCCGCTACGTTCCTGTTTCGGTTCTGCACTGGCGCTCAGAGTGTCCTTAAGGTCTTTCTTGTCGTCGAAGCTCATCATCGATCTCCAGTTTGTGATATCGGATTCAAAGGGTTGGGTTCATAGGCCGGACAGGGCGTCGCCGCCGGGCCGCAGGGGGTTGAGGTCGGTATGGCGCCAGCCCACAAAAGCGCGATCGCCGGCAAGCAGAGGTGATGCGAGGTAGTCGGCGTCGCTCTGAAATACGGAAAGCCCGAGGCCATCGCTGAACTGTCCTCGCAGGTGCACATAGCTGCCTTGGTACTCCACGGACTCCACGTGCAGCGGATCGGGCTGGGCCGTGTCAAAAGGTTCGGGACTGATCTGTATCCGGTCGCAGCGCAAAGAGACACGGGCGCGGTTATCGCTGTCGCTTTTCAATGGCGTGTCCAGAGCGATAACCCGCTGCTCGCCGATGCTGAGACCCGAATCGGTCAAGGTGCCCTCGATGATGTTGTGTCCACCGATAAAACTGGCAACAAAACCGGTGCTTGGGCGACTGAAAATGGCGATTGGGTCATCCACCTGCTCGATGAAGCCGTTGTTCATCACCACGACCTGGTCCGCCAGGGCAAAGGCTTCTTCCTGGGAGTGGGTCACGTGTATGAAGGTAATGCCCAACTGCTGCTGAATGTTCTTAAGTTCGGCACGCATGCGGGTGCGCAGGAAAGGATCCAACGCTGAAAGAGGCTCATCCAGCAGGATGACTTCCGGCTGGTTGATCAGCGCACGGGCCAGGGCCACACGTTGCTGCTGCCCGCCGGAGAGCTGTTCGGGAAAGGCTTCAAAAAAGCTTTCCATGTTGACCAGTTTCAGCATCTCCAGGGCCCGGACATGGCGCTCCTGCTTGCTGATGCCGGCGATTTTCAGGCTGAAGGCCACGTTATCCAGACTATTAAGATGCGGAAACAGGGCGTAGTTCTGGAACATCAGAGCGGTGCCCCGTTTGCGGGGAGGGAGGGTGGTGACATTGCGGTTATTCATCAGAATGTCGCCTTCCGTGACACTCTCATGTCCCGCGATCATTCGCAGCGTTGTCGACTTTCCACAGCCACTTGGGCCAAGCAGACAGCAGTAGGAGCCGCCCTCAATATGGAGGTCGATATTCCTGACCGCGGTGCTTTCGCCGTAACGTTTTACCACGCCGACCAATTCAACAGAGCCTTTCTTCATAACTGTTAGCAATCCAAAATTGTTAGCAATTTATTGATAATGGATTGCGAGGGCTGTGCCATATCGGGCCGAGTACGTATAACCCGTTATTTTTTTTGAATAAAAAATTCAAGTATCGCTGTGTTGTCTAACTGTTCATGAATTTTTACATGATAATTAATGAGTTATTTAAGTCTTGCATGCACCCAAAAAGTGCCAGGTGCAATTGTATGGTGCGCTTGATGCCGGATTTGGGTGGTGTGAGAAGACTGTTCTCTGGTGGATATAGGGGTTAAAATTGCTAGCAATAATATATAAGGGGGGCTTATGGGAACGCGTGCCCAGCTTGAGGTAAAGCGGATTATGGATCGGCTTGCCAGTGCTATTGTGGAGCACCGTTTGCCTCCGGGGACTCGGCTCACTGAGGCGAAGCTGGTAGAGGTGCTTGGTGCCAACCGCAATCATGTCCGCTCGGCACTACAGAAGCTGGCCTCGGAATATAAAGTCGTGACGATCTTTCCGAATCGCGGTGCCTGTGTTGCCCAACCGACCATCAAGGAAGCCAGGGATGTCTTCGCGGCCAGGATTGTGATTGAACGCGCAGTGGTGGAACTGGCCATCGACAATCTGACCGCTAAAAATCGCAACCGCCTGCTGAAACAGCTGGAAAAGGAGACCGGGGCGATAAAGTGCGGTGAGCGTCAGGAGATGATCAGGGAATCGGGTAATTTCCACCGGGTGCTGGCGCAGATTGCGGGCAATGAGGTGCTGGATGAGTTGCTGGCGGGGTTGATTACGCGCACATCATTGATTATTGCGCTCTACCAGGAAACGCCAAATGTGCAGTGCTCCATCGAAGAACATCAGGCATTGGTCGATGCGATTCTGGCGAAGGATTGTGACCGGGCGCGATATTTGATGGATGAGCATATGAAGACCATTCAGCGTTACCTGCTGCTTGATGAGCGGTCGGGTGATGTGGATCTCCAGGCCGTACTCGAAGAGTCTTAGAGCATCCTTTCCGTCCGTTGCTGCCGATATCGGTAAGTCGTATCTCCCAAGCACGCTCAGGATGAGGGTCACCCGCTGTTATCAGCATAAGAGCGTTGAGACTGCGCAAAAGGCGGGGCTGTCGTGTGACAACGCCTTTGCAATCATTACGCGGCGATCCGTATTCGCTCTGACATTTACACCCCGGTGGATGCTTAATAATAGTGGTTGTCGAACAAGGACTGCTATGCTTAAACATCAGGATGACCAAGGGATTCGGTGAGGAGCGGACGGATGGATTCAAGAGTGCCGCGGATGCACGCCATAGCGCTGTTTCTGGCATTGCTACTGACTGAACCGCGGTGGGTACTGGCCGAGCAAGTGCTGCGCGTCGGTGTCTATGAAAATCCCCCCAAAATAGCGTTGGATGCGGAGCAGAATCTGCCCTCCGGCATATTGGGCGACTTGCTGAGTGAAATAGCTCGGTACGAAGGGTGGCGTCTTGAACCGGTGCCCTGTGAATGGTCGGATTGCCTTAAAGGGCTCAGGGAAGGGCGGATCGATATTCTCCCCGACGTGGCTGAAAGCCCAGAGCGGCGGGCACAGTTTACATTTCATCAAATTCCCGCCTTGTATAGTTGGTCACAAGTATTTGCCAAAGAATCGACCCATTTGAACTCCCCTCTGGATCTGGCCGGGCGGCGGATCGCCGTTTTGAACGGTTCGGTGCAAGCCAAATACCTACGCAGTCTCGCAGAGGGGTTCGGCGTCGACATCAAATTGGAGGGGGTCAGCTCGTTCCGGGAAGCGTTCGAGCTGGTGGCCGCCGGTAAAGCCGAGGGCGCTGTCACTAACCAACAGTATGGCGAGTACAACGCCCATGATTTCGGTCTGGTGCAGACCCCTCTCATGTTTCAACCGGTAAAGCTATTTTATGTCACCCCTCGGGGGCAAAATTTAGGGGTGTTGCAGCGCATAGATGAAAGGCTGGGTGAGTGGAAGAATGAAGCTGATTCGCCCTATTACCATGTGCTGGGGCACTGGGGTGATCACTATCACGAACCCCAGATCCCGCTCGATCTATTGTGGGCTTTGGGTGTGCTGGCGGCTCTATTGTTATCGGCCGGCGTCGGTGTGGCCTTTCTCCGGCGCAAGGTGCGTCAGAAAACGCGGGATCTTGCGTCGAACGAGCTGCGCCTGAACACCATCATGTCCAATGTCGATGCCTATATCTATATCAAGGGCAAGGATTTCCGCTATCAGTACGTGAACTCCCGTGTTGCTCAGCTGCTTGGAATGCCGGAAGAGCAAATCTGCGGTTGCAGTGACGAACAGTTCTTCGACGCGGACACGGTGGAGCGAATACGCAGTCAGGATCAGCGCGTGCTGCTCTTTGGTGAAAGAGTGGTTGATGAAGTAGCGCAGCGACGACTTGACAGTGGGGAGGAACGAACGCATCTGGCTGTGAAACAGCCCTTACGGGACGAGCAGGGAGAAATTGTCGGGCTTGTTGGCGTGTCGACTGATATTACTGATCGCAAGCGCAGCGAAGCACAGATACATCAGTTGGCCTTCTATGACAGTCTGACCGGGCTGCCAAACCGTAACCTGCTGTTGGAGAGGCTGGATCATGCTTTGGCAAGTGCGTCCCGTTCCGGGGTGCCGGGCGCCGTCATGTTTATCGATCTGGATAAATTTCGTGACCTTAATGACTCCATTGGCCACGGTGCGGGTGACCAGTTGTTGTGTCTGGTGGCAGAGCGTCTGCAATTAAGGGTGCGTGAGGGCGATACACTTGCCCGCTTTGGCGGCGATGAGTTTGTTGTGATTATTGAAGGGTTGGACGAAGTGCAGGATCAGGCGTTGTTTCAAGCCGAGCATTTGGCTGAAGCGTTGCTGGAGCTTGTCAGCGAAGTGTTCGAATACGAGGGTAACGTGTATACGCCAACCGCCAGCATCGGCGTCGCCATGTTCGCCCGACAACGTCACACTGTCGATGACATGATCAAGTGGTCGGAGCTTGCGATGTATGAAGCCAAGGCAGCAGGGCGCAACAGCGTCCGCTTTTTCGACCCATCCATGCAGGCCCAGGTACGCTCACGAGCCCAACTTGAAGCAGGCATTCGACGGGGTCTCGAGCGGGGTGAGTTTGAGCTGCACTACCAGCCGCAGTACTGCGAGCAGGGTGATCTGATCGGTGTGGAATCTTTGCTGCGCTGGGGTCACCCCGATATGGGCATGATCTCGCCAGCCGAGTTTATCCCGGTTGCCGAGGCCAGCGGTTTGATACGCCCTCTTGGCCGGTGGGTCGTTGAAGAAGCCTGCCGCCAGTTGGTCTGTTGGTCTGGCGATTCCGTTTTGGGCGGTATACCGATTGCGGTGAATATCAGCGCCATGCAGATTCATCAGGACAACTTCGTGGATGAGATACTGTCGGCGCTGAATAAGACAGGCGCCGATGCTCGGCGATTAAAACTTGAGCTTACCGAGTCGATGCTGGTTCGCAACGTGGAGCAGACCATCGACAAGATGCGTCGGTTGCGCAAGCACGGCGTTGGTTTCTCGCTGGATGACTTTGGTACCGGTTTTTCCTCGCTCAGTTATCTGAAGCGGTTGCCGCTGGATCAGTTGAAGATAGATCAGAGTTTTGTCCGTGATCTTCTGGACGATGCGAACGATGCGGCCATTGTGCGCACGATAGTCGCATTAGGCGAGAGTCTGGATCTGTCTGTCATCGCCGAAGGGGTGGAAACACACGAGCAGCGCCAAGCCTTGCTTGAGTACGGCTGCCGCTATTTTCAGGGGTATCTCTTCGGTCGCCCCTTACCGGCCGAAGAGTTGCTTGCCAGCGTTCGGTGTTACAGCTGATCGCCTGACCGGATCAACGAGCTTTACTTCGCCCATATCGGTTCTTAAAACCCTATCTCATATCTCGACTGCCAGTCTCCCCTTTGGCGGGATGCATGTACATCCGGCTATCCACCAAAGGACAAGGTGTTTAGTTCTTTCTTACGGGGCTCCCGTGCACGGGGCTTTATAGAATGGACACAATCGATATCAATCGGAGACAGGCAACAAAGTCGTATGGTCGCCCAAAGGAGCTAAAAGCCAAACAAGGAGGTTGAGAAGGCCGTCTGAGTTGTTCTCTTTCTAATCCTCAGTTTTTTATCGGAATGGGCGCAGGTCTATGAAAATCAAATCAATTCAGCTGAAGATCGCCCTTATCGGGGCGGCCTGTCTGCTGCTGACGGCTGCGCTGTTGGTGGCTTACAGTATGTACAGCTTCTCTTCCACGCAAAGTCATGTATTTGACCGGGTAAGTGCTCAAACCACCTCGACCACGCTGGAAAATCTTCAAAACCTGGGCGGACATTACGCCGGCGAAGTACAGGAGAAATTCGATCTCGCACTGGATACCGCCCGCACCATGGCGGATACCTTTATCGTAGCGATCGAGGCGCGGGACAAGGGCGACGAAGGTTTGAATCTGGGGCGGCCTCAGGTCAACGACATACTGCTTCGGGTGTTAAAGAACAATCCGGAATTTAACGGCACCTACGCCTGCTGGGAACCGGATGCGCTTGACGGTGAAGATGCTTTTTCCCGATCTCTCGGTGCAGGCACCAACATCTCCACTGGCCGTTTCACACCCTATTGGACGCGCACCCGAGATGGCGATATCAACGTTCAGGCGCTGGTCGAGTATGACTCGGCCGAGAAACATCCCAACGGAGTAGCCAAGGGCGGCTGGTATCAAGGCCCCAAATCAACCGGCCGCGAGAGCATTATAGGCCCGCTGCCCTATGTCGTGCAGGGTAAGCAGGTGTGGTTGGCCACCATGTCGGTGCCGATCATGGTGAACGGGGAGTTCCTCGGCGTGGTGGGCACCGATTATGACCTCGATTTTGTGCAGGAGATCTCGCAGCGGGTTGACCGAGCGTTGTTTGATGGCCAGGGAGAAGTGGCCATTGTCACCGATCAGGGCTTGCTGATCGCCGAGAGTGAGGATCCGTCAGCGATTGGTGGGCACTTCAAGACGGTAATGGGTGACAAGTGGCAGGAGGGACTGGCGAAAATCAAAGAGAGCAGTAATTGGGTGGATCATGACCGAGAATCGGGTGTCATAACCGTCCTGTCGCCAATCACAATGGGGCGAACCGGACACGCCTGGTCAGTGATGCTTAAAATCGATGAGTCGGTGGTGCTGGCCTCCGCCCGGCAGTTGGAGACTGAGATGACGGCGCAGGGGCGCAGCAGCATGCTGATGCAGTCGGTGGTCGGTGTTGTCGTGTCGTTAATAGCTATTGCTGTTCTCTGGATTGCCGCCCGTTCTTTGGCCGCTCCGATTCGCAAGGCGGTCGCACTGGCCCGGACCATTGGTGCCGGAGACTTCTCACAGCGTATGGGGCATCAGGCCGATGATGAGGTGGGACAGCTATCGGCAGCGCTGGATCGGATGGCGGATAGCCTGCAGAAACAGGTGGGCGTGGCCGAGCGGATCTCCAACGGCGATTTGAATCTGAACGTGGATCTGGCGTCCGAAAACGACCAGCTGGGTAGGGCCCTACAGAGAATGGTGCGCAACCTTAACGAGCTGGTGTCGGACGTCAAAGTGTCATCGCAACTGATCCATGATAATGCAACACAGGTATCGGGATTGGCTCACAACATGTCAGAAGGGGTTGCAGCATCCGCCTCTTCGACAACACAGATTACTGCCGCAGTGACCGAGATGGCCGCTCAAATCACACAAAGTTCGCAGAATGCGGAGAGGGCCAGCCAGCTGTCGGCCAGTTCTGAATCGATGGCACAGAAAGGCAACGAGCTGATGCAGGTGCTCAATGTGGCGATGCACGAGATTGAGCAGTCGGGGCAGGATATCACCAACATCATCAAGACCATTGAGGAGATAGCCGAGCAGACCAACTTGCTGGCGCTGAATGCGGCAATCGAAGCTGCCCGTGCGGGCGAATATGGCCGAGGCTTCTCGGTTGTCGCCGATGAGGTGCGCAGTCTGGCAGCGCGCAGTGCAGAAGCAGCAGGGCGCACGGCCGAATTGATTCAGGCCTCCAACGAGCGCACATTGCGGGGAATGGAGCTGACTGATAGCACGTCCGGAGCACTGGCGGAGATTGTCACCGGAGTTGTCGAGGTTTCATCCTTGGTGGCCGAGATCGCCACGGCCTCGCAGGAGCAGGCGCAGGCAATCGAGCAGGTCAGCATAGGCCTGACGCAGATCGACGAAGTGACACAGCGTAACAGCGTCGGTGCCGACGAGTGTTCGGATGCGGCCTCGCAGATGACGACGCAGGCGGGCAACCTCGCCGGACTGATGTCGCGTTTTCAGGTTTCAGTCTGATCGGTCGTTGATATAAGAAAGCCGCTACCCCGTTTCAGTCGGTAGCGGCTTTTTCGTCCTTGGCGGCTGGCTCAGCAGCCGAACAGGAAGTTGCTGATCAGTTCTTTACCGCCTTCTGTTGCAAAGGACTCCGGATGGAACTGGATGCCGTGGATCGGGTATTCACGGTGTTTGACGCCCATAATCTCGAACCGACCACCCTGGTGTATGTGCGCGATATCGTCGAAGCTTTCACGGGGCAGGTCGCCCACCGCCGCCGTTACCTCAAGGCATTCTGGAAGTGACTCGGCCTCTGCGATCAGCGAGTGGTAACGCATGATTTCGAGCTGATCCGGCGTGTTCTTGAACACTCCCTCTCCATTGTGGCTGATCGGGCTGATCTTACCGTGCATCGGCAGCGGTGCCTTGACCACCTTGCCGCCGAACACATGCACAATGCCCTGCATGCCCAGGCATACCCCCAGCAGCGGAATAGTGGGGCCCAGCTCGCGTATGACCTCGGCGCAGACGCCGAAGTAGGCCGGATCATCCGGTGAACCAGGGCCCGGGGAGATGATCAGACGGTCAGGGTTAGCGGCGCGTACCTGCTCCAGCGATACCTGATTGTTGCGCTTGACCACGATGTCGAACGCGTCGATCTCGCCCTTGAGACGTGCAGTGGATAGGATTTCTCCGATGTACTGGTACAGGTTGTACGTAAAGGAGTCGTAGTTATCGATGATATAGACCTTCATGCCTCGGACTCCTGAATGAATGTATCGAGTACTTTCTTGGTGCCTGCGAACTTGCGCCGGATCTCCTCGTATTCGTCCTCCGGATTGGAGTCGTAGACGTTGCCGCCGCAGGTCTGTACGTAAGCATTTTCGCCATTGGCGAACACGGTACGGATCGGGATGGCAAAGGTACAGTCGCCGTTGAAGGAGAAGTGACCAACCGCGCCGCCGTAGGGGCCGCGGCCGTCAGATTCCAGATCGTCGATGATCTTCATCGCTTCGATCTTGGGTGCGCCCGTCAATGTGCCGGCGGGGAAGTTGCTGGCCAGGGCCGAAAACATGTCTTCGGTTTCGGCGATGATGCCGACAATCTCACTGGATATATGCTGCACATGACTGAAGCGTTTGATATCCATCAGGCTGCGCACCTTGACCGTGCCGAAGCGCGCCACGCGGCCGATATCATTGCGGTGCAGGTCGACGATCATATTGTGCTCGGCGATCTCCTTCGGGTCGTTGAGCAGGGCGCGGGCATACTGGGTATTCTCCACCTCATCCTTGCCGCGCTTGGTGGTACCGGCCAGCGGGAAGGTTTCCATCTCGCCCTGACGCAGGCGGAACAGCAGCTCGGGGCTCGCGCCGATCAGCTTCTGCTCACCGAACTTGACGTAATACATCTGCGGCGACGGGTTCACCTCGCGTAGCTGCTCGTAGATGGCGATGGTGTCGCCCTCAAGCTTGAAGCGCTTCTTGAAGCCAACCTCGCACTGGAAAATCTTGCCCTCGATGATGTCCTGCTTCACCTTCATCACCGCCGCTGCGTGCTCTTCCTGAGACATGGTCTCGCCCATCGGGGTGATGCGTAGCGGGCCGTTCTCCGCCGCCGGCTCGGCGAGGATCGACTCGATCAGCTCCATGCGGCTGTCGGTGTAGTAGAAATA
Source organism: Marinobacterium lacunae (assembly GCF_000705555.1). Lineage (GTDB taxonomy): Bacteria > Pseudomonadota > Gammaproteobacteria > Pseudomonadales > Balneatricaceae > Marinobacterium_D > Marinobacterium_D lacunae. The sequence goes on along the minus strand of NZ_JMQN01000063.1, from coordinate 15,536 downwards.
GATCACCTCGCCGGTCATCTTGTCGAGGATCAGACCGTCCTTGAACACACCGAAGCGGAACACGTCGAACAGTTCACTGTGCTGCAGATTCAGCGTCGGCTCGAAGTAGTTCATGCAGTCGTAGCCGATATAACCGGTCAGGCCGCCTGCGTATTTCCGCGAGATGATGTCTTGCGGCACGATCTCGCGTAGCAGGTAGTAGGGGTTGTCGCTGGGGTAGGTTTCCCGGCTGCCGTCGCGCTGCTCGATATGAAGGGCGCCTTCGGTGGCATACAGGATCTGCTCCGGGTCGAAACCGATGATCGAATGGCGGGAGATGAAACTCTCCTCGCCGAGCGACTCAAGCATGAAGCAGTTATCGAAGCGTTTTTCTATCTTTTTGAACAGGCCGAAGAAGTCTGTGTCCGCTGTCAGCGTGACATAGTGCGGCTTGCGTGGCAGTTCGATTCTGGCGGGTTTGGTCATGGTATCTGGTATTCCCGGGTCAGGGTGTTTCCGATTTCAGGGCGCGTGATCCACGGGTGACCGTGGCGATGCCCACCCCGAGGCGGCGTGCAATCTCGCGTTGGGGAACGCCCTCTTCGAGCAGACGCAGGATCTGCAGGCGTTTGCATACCTCGGTTAACTCCGAAGGGGTCAGCAGTTCGCTCAGTGCCTTTTCCAGAGATGCGCGGTCACGCATTTCGAGCAGGTGATCAAGCAGTTCGTCGAGATAGGGTGTATTCATGTACTAGTACGCTATCACAAAAGGCCAGCCTGTCAATCAAAATTGTGTGATATCCCCCATATGTTTAATTTCAGACTGTTGGCGGGCCGATTTCGTACATTATTAGGCTAGCCCCTCGGGGACTAAGCCGTTCGATTTCCGGTGGGGAGGCGGTGTGGCTTAGGGGCGACTCATCCCCAGCAATACAAAACTGCCAATAGAGAAGATATGTTCAGCTAATAAAAAATGGTGGTGACAGGTTAGTGACAGCTTTATTTTTTATACTATCGAAACCTTTTATTAAGGTGGGGTAGTGTATTAATGGTCACAACAGTTATCGTTGGTAACTCACCGTTATTCAATATAAGTCTGAAAAAAATAATTTCAGAATTGTTCTGCGAAAATGTTTCCTTTAAAGAATATCCTGATGTTGAATCAGTGGCTTCTTTAGATAATGAAGCTTCTTTTGTTATTGCTTATGATGTTTTAAGAAGTCAAGATTATATGCGTCTTAACAAGAAAATTAGACGCCAAAAATCTACAATAATGCTCGTGTTTAAAGAAACACTTGGCTTGCAAGATAGAAAAAATTTGATGCGATCAAAGGTTGATTTTATTATTCCCATGAGAGCAGAAATTGAGTTAGTCACAGAAACTATTAAAAGTCTTTACGAGACAAAAGAAGTAAAAAATAAATTTATAATGTCTAAAAACTATTTGTCCTTGTTTAGAGGGGATGTTGTTGATTTAACAAAAAAAGAAATGAATGTTATGCTGAAAATATGCGAAGGTTATTCTAACGTTGAAATATCTAAAGAGATGGGCGTTTCAACCGGTGCCGTTAAAGCCACGATAACACGGGCTAGAAGAAAACTCAGAATTACTAGCCGTCATCAGACGTTAAACTTCTATGATGATCTTGTATCGAATTATCCATAGAGTATTAAATTTGATGCGGCCAATGCTGATAGTATGCGTATTATCCATTTGAAATGTTTTGTTTTGATGTTTCTAAGTAAGATAAATCCTATCAATGACCCCAGCAACAGGGCTGGAATAGATTGAATACTTATCTTTATTGTATCAGTGTTGATGTATCCTAGGGAAATTATGAGTGGTATTTTTCCTATGTCGATAAAAAGAAAACACCACGCTCTAGTGCTGACATAAGAGACTTTTTTAAGGTTTTGTTCTAGTAGTATTAAGCTTATAAAAGGGCCGCCAGCATTAGCAGTCATGGCTACAATACCGGCTATTAGCCCAGTTCCATGAATAGAGGATTTTCTTTTCATGAAATTAGTATTGTGATATTCAATCCAAAAACCAATCAATATCATAAATATAATCATGAAACCTATAAGCTTTGGTAGAAAATCTAAGCTCATATTGGCCATTAGTAGGCTGGCTAGTGTCATGCCAATCAACTGCGCGGGTATTATTTTAAGAATAACACCCCAATCGATATTGGTCCGGTAGCTAAGCACTACCATAACATCGGTGATCAAATAGATAGGTAGTAAAATACCTAAAACAGTGTGGGCTGGGAAGGTGGTGAGCAATATGGGGGCTATCAACATACCCATTCCGCCAACTGAGAACTTAGACAGTCCAGTAATCAGCGCAGCTATAGATAGAGTAAAAAACTCCATTCCCATAAGTCTTGGTACCCAAGAAAAAAGCTTTTAGAAATGATATTATTAATAAACAAAAAATAATAATAATATTGTTCTTTCATCATGATAGGTATTTTGAATAATGAAGATTGACCATGTTCGTGCTTTCATGGCGGTTGTTGAGTCAGGAAGCTTCAGAGCCGCAGCCGCTCAGCTGCATAAGACTCAACCAACTATCAGTTCATCGATACGGGTGCTGGAAGACAGCTATGACGTAAAACTGTTTGATCGGGAAAGCTACAGGCCAATTCTGACGCAAGAGGGGAAGGCTCTTTATAAGCAGGCGCGCCAATTAATGGGAGCAGTGGATGAGTTTCAGAAATTGGGCTCTTTATTAGCGAAAGGCACTAATCCGAAGCTTTCACTCTCATTGAGTGCAATGTGTACGCGACCGCCGCACTTAGACCGTATTCGTGAATTTTGTGATGAAACTCCTGATGTGGAGTTGAATATATCCACAGAACATCATTCGGGTATTCTGGAGCGCCTTATTTTGGGTGAGGCTGACCTCGCGATCGGTCCGAATCTGGGATTGAATGATAATTTTGAGTACGCGGATATTGGTGAGTTGTTAATGGTCACAGTTGCAGTGCCGGAGTATTTTCATGGAATGAGTCAGCGCACTATTTCACAAAAAGAGGCCCGCGAGCGTCCACACATATTGGTCGCAGATTCTGGTACCCATTCGCCGTTTGATCCTTTAAATGTATTGCCAGGTGAACGGAGGTGGCTGGTAAAAGACTATCATGTTAAAAAGGAGTTGCTGATGGCGGGTTTAGGCTGGGCGCGTATGCCTCAGTATATTGTGGACGAGGATCTCCACGCTGGACGTTTAGCTCGTTTATCTATAGAAGGATTTAATAGCACCAGTCTTCTCTCTATGTATTTAATCAAGTTAAAAGATCGTACTCTAAGTCAAACGGCAAAGATATTCTGGAAAAAAATGACAGATCAGGGATAAGATCTCATCGCCGAATCCCACTCGTCCAGAATAATCTGTTTTTTTGATTTATCGCTTATTGCCAATAGTGATAGGTCGAGGTAAATCGGTTTGAAGCGACTATCATCTATCTTAATGAGCGATGTTACTGTTTCGTAGCCTGGAATATCGTCACGTATAGGGTAAAGGCTGGATGCATCGGCCAGTATTCTTTGTCCCTCTTTGGAGAGAAGGAAGTCGATAAACAGTCGCGCGCTCTCCGGATTTCGGGCGCTTCTGGATATAAAGGCACTGCGCATGACCAATGTTGTGAAATCTTCCGGAAGAATAACCTGTAAGTCTGGGTATATCTTGGCCCAACTGTTTGCGTAAGAGCCGAGTACGTTGTAAGCAATGGTCAGCTCTTTGTCCTGCAGTGACTGCAGCATTGAAGCGCTGCTGGGAAACTGACGAGCTAGGCTATTGCCGAAGGCTTCCAAAAGGCGGCCGTAACTGGTTGTCTGCTGGCGGTCGTTGGCCCAGGTCAGGTAGCCAATGCCCACCCGCTCAATATCGAATGTGCCGATTCGACCTTTTAGGCTTTCGCTTTGGCGGCGCAGTAGGGTTAGCAGTTCTGAACGGCTTCTGGGTATATCGGTGCTCTCGAGCAACGTTTTATTGACAACGATGACGGCGGGTTCATAGGTGAAACCGAAAATTTCATTTCTCCAGTTTGCCCAGTGAGGCAGGCGTTCGGTCTCGGAGGAGAGGTAAGCTCGAGCGTAGCCATCATTGACCAGCTTGAATTGTAGGTCCATGGCGGAACTGAGCATCACATCCGGGCCATTGGGCTGAACGGCAAGAAATTTCTGATACAGCTTCAGCGTGTTCCCCTCTGTGTACTCGATGTCGATGTTGGGATACTTATGGTGAAAGGCCATCAGCAGAGGGCTGATTGCTGGATAGTCCGCGGCACCATAGATGATGAGTTTGGTGGAAGGTGAGGAGGTCGCTGGGATTTGGTAAAGGTTGGCTGCGTGTAGATTGGTGGCCAGCATTATCAGCAGTAGAACTAACTTACGCATTTTCCGACCTCTTAAAGTGGATCTCGACCACGAGTCCGTGAGGCGTGTTATCAAGTAGGTGGAGATCTGCACCGTGATGGTTGGCGATCTCCTTGGCGATTGATAGGCCCAGACCGCTTCCCGGCTTGGTGCTATCGGTTCCGCGGAAGAACTCTTCAAACACTTTTGGGCGCTCGTCCTCTGGTATGCCAGGTCCATTATCACTGACTGAAAGTACGATTGTGCCGTCTTCATGTCTTGAGATATTGGTCTCGACCAACCCATTGGCATCACTGTATTTGATCGCATTTTCGAGAATGTTGCGGATCATCTGTTTCAACGCGAATTGATCGCCGGTCAAATGAAACCGACCCTCCCCCAAGTAGGCTACCTCTATACCATTTAGCAGGGCGGGCACGGCAACATCGCGGCACACCTCTTTGACCAGTTCATCGAGTTGTACATCGCCAAAAACCTCACGCCGAAAGCGGTGCTCCAGCTCGGCCTGCATCAGTAGCTGGCTCACGGTTTCGCTCAGCAGGTCGCTGCTTTCGACCACGCGTTGCAACTGTTGGCGTCTGATCGTGCTGTCTTGTTCCTCCAGCGCATTTTGCGCTTGAGATTTAAGTCCAGCCAGAGGTGTGCGTATTTGGTGTGCGGCAATAGCCGTGAATTGCTTGAGTTTATCCAGTGTGCCGTTGAGCTGGGCCATGAAATGATTGATGGTTTTCACTAAGGGGGTTACTTCATCCGGTACTGAGAGATCAAGTGGTGTTAAGTCCACAGGTGAGCGGGAGCCGAGCTCTTTGTTGAGCGTTTTAAGCGGTAAGAGCATCATTTTAATAGCCAGCGAGACCACCAAAAGTGCAAGGACGAAAAAAAACGAGACAAACTGCAACGCTTTCCAACGAATCTCTGAAGCTAGCGCCTCTCGGGCTCGCACGGATTGGCCGAGCGTTATACGTATTCTTTTTTTAATCGCCACGTCATTTAACACCTGGTCCATGGTGATAAATCGTATGTTCTCGCCTCGATATTTTTGAGTGTAAAACCTGTAGTTGAAAGGTCCTATGCTCGTTTCCTCGCGAGGCCTGTCATTGCCTTCTGCATTAAAGGGAAGGTCGTTATAGCCCGTGATCAGTTCGCCGTCTTCATCGGTGACTGCGTAGAAAACTCGATCATCGGGTGCTAGCGCGAGCGTCTTAAATGCCGAGCGTGGCAAGTCGACCACTGCTACGCCGTTGATCAGGCTGATATTCTCTGCGATCTGTAGTGTGGCGCCGGCAAGAAGCCGGTCATAGGACAGGCGTGCGGCACGACGTCCGTAAAGATCGGCAGCCAAATAGCTTATCATTATCAGAATGACCAAGAGGGCGGTTGTGAGCTTGGTAAGCTGCTGTTTTATTGAAAAACTATTTTGCTTCATCTAAATCATTGAGTAGATAACCCAAGCCTCTGAGCGTTTTTATATCAACCGAACTTGATGCCAGTTTCTTTCTAAGCCGAGCAACGTATAGTTCAATCGCATTTGGGCTTGGTGATTCATCAAAGCTGTAGATGTGATTTAGAAGCTCATCCTTGCTTAAGACTCGGCCTGTGTGGGTCAGGAATATCTCAAGCAACCGAAACTCCCGCTGTTTTAGATCGACGAGTTCATTGTCAATGGAGACGGTGCAGGCGTTTCGATCCAGCACCAGATTGCCATAGGTGATCTGATCCCATGCGGGTCCCGACTTACGTCTGAGCAGCGCCCGGCAGCGGGCCTCCAGTTCTCCGAAGTCAAAGGGTTTGGTCAGATAATCGTCGGCACCGCAATCGAGCAGCGTAATCCTGTCTTCTACCTGATCTCGGGCGGTTAAAATCAGAACCGGGGTGTCCTTTTTCCTTTTTCTGAGGTTTTCCAGGACACGTCTACCGTCAAGGCCTGGCAGGTTCAAATCGAGTATGATCAGGTCGTAATCCTGTCGTTTCAGAATCTCATCTGCCTGATTGCCTGTCACAACCAAATCCGCACCATGGCCTTGCCGGGTTGCGCGCCTTGATAGTGCATCGCCCAGCGTTTCATCATCTTCGACTATTAGAATTCTCATTGTGTCTCTTCAGTAATATGTCGATATCGATCACATCCTGCCGTTCTTACTCATTCTAAACGCATCCTGAAAATTAACGTAAGAAGTTGTACTCATGCGGGGCTGGAAGTAGTTAATTCGTCCCCGTGACAGGTCTGTGACAGCTTTCTCATAGAGGATGAGTGCAAATGTATTCGGCTGTATACAATCAGGAGGCTGATAACAATATGGTTGATCTAAGAGCCAATTACGATGTGATTGTGGTGGGGGGGGGCAACGCAGCACTCTGTGCCGCGATTTCGGCTGCCGAAGCTGGAGCTCGTACACTGATACTGGAGGGGGCGCCCAAGGCGTACCGTGGTGGTAACTCACGCCATACCCGAAATTTTCGCTGTATGCACGGTGAGCCCATGGCTGTCTTAACCGACAGTTACAGCGAACAGGAGTATTTCGAGGATCTGATGAAGGTGACGCAAGGCAAGACGGATGAAAATCTTGCCAAGCTTGCGATCCGCAGCTCCGAAGAGTGCTATGCCTGGATGGTGGAGCATGGCGTGCGCTTCCAGCCCTCGCTGTCGGGTACGCTTTCTCTCTCGCGTACAAATGCGTTTTTCATGGGTGGGGGCAAGGCTTTGGTCAATGCTTACTATCGCACCGCTCAGAACCTGGGGGTTGATGTTCTTTACGAGGCGCAGGTGACCCATCTCGAGAGAGAAGGCGACCGGATCGTCAGCATCGACGTCACCTATCAGGGTGAACAGCACCGTTTGTCACCGCGAGCGGTTGTTGTTTCATCGGGCGGTTTTCAGGCGGATGTCGATTGGTTGGCTGATGCCTGGGGACCGGCGGCGAAGAATTTCCTGATCAGGGGAACGCCGTACAATCGAGGTGTTGTGCTCAAGGATCTTATTGGTCAAGAGCTGGAGTCCGTGGGTGACCCTACTCAGTGTCATGCGGTGGCAATCGATGGGCGCGCCCCAAAGTTTGACGGCGGCATCGTAACGCGACTGGATTGTGTCCCATTCTCGGTGGTGGTGAACAAGGAGGGTCAGCGCTTCTACGACGAGGGCGAGGATGTCTGGCCTAAGCGTTATGCGATCTGGGGTCGTCTGGTTGCGGCTCAGCCGGATCAGGTTGGCTATGTGATCATCGATTCGAAATCGCTGGAACTGTTCATGCCGTCGGTTTTCCCCCCGATCAAAGCGGATACCCTGGAGGAGTTGGCCGGTAAGCTCGATCTGCCGACTGTACAGCTGCAAGAGACGATTGATGGGTTTAACCAGGCCTGCACCGAAGGGCACTTCCATCCGACCGAGCTTGACGGTTTGGCCACTCAGGGGTTGACCCCACCGAAAAGCAATTGGGCGCGTCCGATCGATACGCCCCCTTACTACGGCTATACCCTGCGTACCGGCGTCACCTTTACCTATCTTGGACTGAAAGTGGATGAGTCAGCCCAAGTACAAGGCCGCACGGGCCCGATCGAGAACCTCTGGGCTGCAGGGGAAATTATGGCCGGTTCCATACTCGGTCAGGGATATCTCGCCGGTTTCGGTATGACAATTGGTACTGTATTCGGACGCATCGCAGGTCGGGAGGCTGCTCGCTATGCAAGCAATTGAGTTGGTTAATGTGGATGCCATTGGCGAGGCCCGTCGCCAGATTGAGATATGCAATGCCTGTCGTTACTGCGAGAGTTACTGTGCAGTGTTTCCGGCGGTGCACAGTAAACGTGCCTTCAGCGATGGCGATATTCAGCAGCTATCGAATCTTTGCCACAACTGCCGGGGTTGCTACTACGCCTGCCAGTACACCGCGCCGCATGAATTTGGCTTGAATCTGCCCAAGGCACTGGCCGAAGTCCGCCAAGAGAGCTGGGAGAGTCACACGCAGCCGGGGGGTATTGCCAAGCTATTTCATCGCAGTGGTGTCTCCCTGTCTCTGTTTGTTGTGTTGGCAGCTGCGTTGCTGGTATGGCTGATTCAGATAGCACCCAAGTCCTCTGGCGAAGGGTTCTATTCGCTCATGTCGCACAATGCCATGGTTATGCTGTTTGCTCCGGCATTTATCTTGCCGATTCTGCTCATCTTGCTGTCACTGCGGGGGTATTGGCGGACGATTGGTGGAGAGTCGATCAGGTGGCGCCATGTTGCTGGGGCATTTGGCAGCATCGCGAAGATGAAAAACCTCTCCGGCGGACATGGCGATGGGTGTAATTTCGAGGCGGAAGATGCGTTCTCGAACCGTCGCCGCCTATACCATCAGGCCACCATGTATGGTTTCCTGCTCTGTTTTGCCGCGACCTCGGTGGCGACGTTGATGCACTATGGGCTCGATATGCAGGCACCTTACGGGTTTTTCTCCTTGCCTAAGTTGTTCGGTATTTCTGGCGGTTTGCTGCTAAGCATCGGAACTTTGGGGTTGGCGAGCCTGAAACTGAAAGCGGATCGTGGGTTGGCGGACGCTCGAGTGTGGGGTGGGGAGATGGCCTTCGTGCTACTGCTGTTCGTCGTTAGCACCAGCGGGCTGGCGCTTTACTTCCTGCGTGAAACCAGCCTGTTGAATGAGCTGCTGGCGTTGCATTTGGGTGCAGTACTTGCGTTCTTCCTGTTGATGCCATTCTCTAAGATGGTGCATGGTTTCTTCCGCCTGGCAGCCCTGATTAGAGATGAGCAGTGCAAGGCTTAAGCAACACGAGTTGCACTTTCATACGTGTACCGGGCCGAAAGGCCCGGACCTTTATTGGGGAATCATAGCGGTATGACAACATCAGCGCGTAAGCCTCCTCTCGCCGCTGTTGCGTATGAGCGCATAATTGAAGCGATCCGCAGCGGAGCGCTTCAACCGGGTGGTCGGGTTGTCGAGACCGATCTTGCCAATTGGCTCGGAATCAGTCGAACACCGGTTCGAGAAGCGCTTCGACGTTTGGAGTCGGAGGGTTTGATCTGCTCTACGCCTCATCAAGGCATGACAATCGCCGCGTTGGATTACCAGGCGGTAATAGAGCTGTACCAGATGCGCGAGGTATTGGAGGCCAGCGCCGCGTCCTTGGCGGCGAAGCATGCTTCGGAGCCTGAGCTCTATACGCTTCGAGAGATTGTAAACCAGGAGCGAAATCAGGCAGATGACCCCGAGGCAAGAGCAAGGCTCAATGAGGCTTTCCATCAGACGCTGTATCGGGCGGCGCATAACCGCTATCTGCTTAAGGCGTTATCCGGATTTCGTGATTCGCTCACGTTGCTGGGGAGAACCACCTACGCGATAGAGGGAAGAAGCAACAGTGCGTTGGAAGAGCATGAAGAGCTGCTGAGCGCTATCGAGGCCCGAGACTCCGACATGGCCGAAGAAGCCGCCCGGCGGCATATACGCTCGGCGCAAAAAGCCCGTATCCGCATGATGACCGATCTGATCTAAAGAACATAATTCTCGCCACTCATTCAAGAGTCTGTTGCGTATCGGCCTTTCAGTGCCTCGATACGCACCATCTCCGCTTGCCCACATCATGACTGATTTGCGGCCTTTGACAGGCCGGTGACAGCTTTGGCCGTTAATTTTTGCTCGCTATAGAGCATAGATCCTGGCGTGAAGCCGGCGTGTAACCCTTCATGCACCAGCACTGATGCTCACTTGATAACTAAAACGACAACAGAGTGAGGTAGCTGCCATGCCGAATCAGACCGCAATCCCTTGCACCATTTTTCGTGGTGGCACGTCAAGAGGCCCCTATTTTTTAGCAAGTGACCTTCCAAAAGAGCGCGAGATTCAGGACCGCATTCTGACTGCCGCGATGGGTTCTGGAAATGCGATGCAGGTCAATGGCATCGGGGGCGGGCACACGCTGACCAGCAAGGTGGCGATCGTCGGTCCGTCCCAGCATCCCGAAGCCGATGTGGACTATCTGTTCGCCCAGGTGTCGGTCGAGGAACTCAGCGTCGATATAGGGCCGTCGTGTGGAAACATCCTCTCCGGTGTTGGCCCCTTTGCCATCGAAAAGGGGCTGGTTGCTGCGCAGGATGGTGAGACGGTGGTGCGAGTACGTAACGTGAATACCGACTCGCTGATCCATGTCGTCGTCAAGACGCCGGGCGGGGTTGTCGAGTACGAAGGGGATACCGTGATCGATGGGGTACCGGGGTCAGGTGCGCCCGTGATACTGAATTTCCTCGATGTGGCCGGGACTAAAACGGGCAAGCTGCTGCCGACCGGAAATGTACGTGATGAGTTTGATGGCATCGAAGTCAGCTGCGTCGATGCGGCGGTGCCGATGGTGCTGATTCCCGCCAAATCGCTCGGTAAGACTGGCGCGGAATCCAAGGCAGAGCTTGATTCGGATAGCGAACTTCTCGCCAGGATTGAGAAGATCCGCCGCGAAGCCGCGCTGAAGATGGGGCTTGGCGATGCAGCTGGAAAAGTGATCCCCAAGGTGGCACTGCTCTCGGAGCCTCGCAACGGCGGAGCGATTACCTCCCGTTATTTCGTGCCTCATAACTGCCACGCCTCCCATGCCGTAACTGGCGCGATATGCGTAGCGGCCTGTATCGCGGTGCCGGGCTCTGTCGCGAGGGATGTGGCGATTTGTCCCGAGGGAGAGCAGAAGTCAATTCGCATTGAACACCCCAGCGGCAAGATCGATGTGATTCTCGAAGTAGAAGGGCAGAACGCCGACAACCTGGAGTTGAAGCGGGCCGGGCTTGTGCGCACTGCACGCCTGCTGTTTTCAGGCCAGATCCATATCCCTGCCAGTGTATGGGCGCCTGACTCCACGCAGCCAGTTGAGGTTTGAGGCTGACTATCGGGTGACAGGTTACTGACAGCTTGGCTGGGTAGATTCGACTGTGAGTGCAGCCGCCGCCCCGTGAGATGGGGTTTCGCGCGGCAAAAAGATAATAACAAACCCCGAGGTAATATAATGAAAAGCAAGACATCCCCTTACTCGAAACTGATCAAAGGTGCGGCTTTGGGCGTGGCGTGCGGCGTTGGGCTTAGCGTGTCGGCCATGGCGCAGGCCGTTGATTTCTCAGGCGAGCGCGTTGAATTCATCATGCCGTTCAAAGAGGGGGGCGGTTCTGACACCTGGGCTCGCTTTTTCGCTCCGCTGATTTCCGAACAGCTGCCGGGGCAACCCGCTATCGTGGTCAAAAATATACCCGGTGGTGGTTCGACCAAAGGTGCCAACATCTTCCAGCAGCGTGCCGGCAACGACGGGCTGACCGTTCTGGGTACCTCCGGTTCTACTCAGTTCCCCTATCTGCTCGGCGATCCGCGCGTTAACTATGAGTACAAAGACTGGAAAGCTGTGCTCGCATCCCCCACTGGCGGGGTGTTCTATGTGAGCGCCGACCTTGGCATCAAATCGGCGGCGGATCTGGGCAAACTCAAAGGCGTAGAAGTCAAGTACGCCAGCCAGGGCGCGACCTCCCTCGACCTGATCCCGCTGCTGGCGATGGACATCATGGGCCTGGATGTGAACGCGATCTTCGGTATGAAGGGGCGCGGGGCTGGGCGCCTGGCATTTGAGCGTGGTGAGGTGAACGTCGATTACCAGACCTCCTCAGCGTACTTGACCAAGGTCCTGCCGTTGGTGGAAGAGGGTAAGGCGATTCCGATCATGAGCTGGGGTGTGTTGGATGAAGACGGCAACCTGCAGCGGGACCCGACTTTCCCTGACCTGCCTCACTTCGCCGAAGCCTATGAAATGATGAATGGCAAGAAGCCCTCCGGCGTCGAGTTCAAGGTCTGGAAAACCTTCTTTGCCGCTGGCTTTGCAGCGCAGAAAGGGCTGTTCCTGCCCAAAGAAACGCCTGACGAGGTCGTAGACGCCTGGACCGAAGCGGTCAAGAAGGCCGTAGCGACCGAGAGCTTCAAGGCGCGTAGCGAAGATGTGCTGGGAAGCTATCCCCAGGCGGTCGGTAAACAGGCGCAGAAAGCCTTTGCTGTGGCGCTGGATATCACCGATGGCGATAAAGAGTGGATCAGAAACTGGCTGACCGAAAAATACGGCACCCAGTTCTAACGAGTCGTCGAAGGGGGCTTCTCGGCCCCCTTTTTCGTTAATAACAAATCAAGGGTTTGGAAAATGGTTGAAGCATTCCTGACAGCCCTGGTGACAGTGTTTTCTGGCGTGCACCTGCTTTATCTGGCAGGTGGTGTCACCCTCGGTCTTGCAATTGGTATATTTCCTGGGCTTGGCGGGATTGCCGGTCTATCACTTCTTCTGCCCTTTCTGTACGGAATGGAGCCGACGTCTGCGCTGGCGATGTTGATCGGCTTGGTCGCGGTCATCCCGACCTCCGATACCTTTACCTCTGTGCTAATGGGCATTCCGGGATCCAGTGGCTCTCAGGCGACGGTGCTCGACGGCTTTCCACTGGCGAAAAAAGGTGAAGCGGCACGTGCACTTGGTGCTGCCTTTGCGGCTTCGCTGTTTGGTGGCTTATTCGGTGCTGCAGTATTGACGGCATTCGTGCTGATTGCTCGGCCGGTAATCCTGGCCTTCGGCTCCGCCGAGCTGTTTATGCTGACGCTGCTTGGTCTGAGTATGGTCGGCGTGTTGGCCGGCAACAGTCTGGTCAAGGGTCTTAGCGCCTGTGGTCTTGGCTTGCTCCTCGGCAGTGTCGGTGGTGCGCCAGCAACCGGCGAGTTCCGTATGACGTTCGGTAACTTTTACCTGATGGACGGTATACCTTTGGTTGTCGTCGGTCTGGGTATCTTTGCGCTGCCTGAAATTATTGACTTGCTGCGACAGAACCGCGCCATCTCCGAGGCGTCTGAACTTGGTAGCGGGTGGCTCGACGGTGTTAAAGATCTTGTTCGCCATAAGTGGCTTGCGTTCCGCTGTGCGGTTATCGGCTGCATCGTCGGTGCGCTGCCAGGTCTGGGCGGTAGTGTTGTTGACTGGATCGCTTACGGTCACGCGGTTCAAACCTCCAAGGACAGAGAAAACTTCGGCTCTGGCGATATCCGTGGGGTATTGGCACCGGAATCATCCAATAACGCTAAAGAAGGCGGCGGTCTGATTCCGACACTGCTGTTCGGTATTCCAGGCTCCGGCAGCATGGCGGTTTTCCTGGGCGGTATGGTCTTGATCGGGCTCGAACCTGGCCCATCAATGGTTGGTAATAACTTGGATATTACCTACACCATCGTTTGGTCGCTGGCACTGGCTAACGTACTCGGTGCAGGTGCATGTCTGTTGCTGTCAAAATGGGTCGCCAAACTTACCACCATTCCCTATGCGCTGATGGCGCCGTTCATGATCACGGTGATCTGTTTTGCGGCGTTTCAGGCTACCCGCGACCTGAATGACTTGATCTCCCTGGTTGCGATCGGCGTTCTCGGGGTGCTGATGAAAAGGTTCGGTTGGCCGCGCCCTGCGTTCCTGATCGGATTTGTGCTTGCCAGTGGTATGGAAACCTACCTTTATCAGGCGCTCCAGTTCGACGGCATTGGGTTTCTCACTAAGCCGGGTGTGTTGATCATCGGTGTACTGATTGCACTGTCGATCTTCTTCGCTGTACGCCATATCGCCAAAAGCAAAGAAGAGCCGGCGGTAAAAACTGATGTGGACGATCCCTCTGTGCCTGAGAACCGCACACCGCAAATTCTGTTTGCAGGGGCTATTTGGCTGGCGTTCGCCTTCGGGTTGTACGATGCCATGCAAAGAACCCTGCTTGGCGGTGTTTTCACGGCCGGGGTGTGTGGAGTGATGTTGGTTCTAACCAGTGTTGTCATCTTCAAACTGGTGAAGGGCGATATCAATGATACCGTGAACTTTGATGGCGAGGTGGCTGAAGGCTACGCATTCGACCGTAGCGTCGCGAGCATGTTGCACTATGTGTACTGGCTGGTCGGTCTGGTCGTCGCGTGCTATCTGTTCGGTTACGTCATTTCCACGGCATTGTTCTTCGCACTATTCCTGCTGGTTAAAGCAAGAGCCTCCATATTGAAGACAAGTGTACTGACCGTTAGTGCATTGGCTTTCATGCTGGCGCTGGCACATGTGATGGTGCTGGAGCTGCCACGCGGCTTGCTTCAGGATGCGGTCAACATGCCTTGGCCGCTGGGTTGAGGTACAGGAGAGCTTAAATGATGAATCCTAAAACGTTACTGATGCCGCTCTCGAGCAGCGGGCAGGTAAAGGAACGATTACAGGGTGCGCTCGCGATCGCCCAGTATTTCGAAGCCCACTTGGATGTCATGCATGCGCAGGTGAGTCCGCGACGTTTCTTTCCGGATGACCGTATCTCACTGGCAGTGCCGGCTGAGCTACTTCATCAATTGGAGGCATTGGCAACCAAGTCTACCGAGCATGAATCGGTCGCTATGAGGTCGATGTTTGCAGAGCTCTGTAAGTCAGCATCTGTCGAGTTGATCAGCGCCGGTCGTGTTGATGGCCCCTCTGCAACTTGGCTTGATGTAACAGGGCTGCGCAGTGAGATGGTTGCAGAGCGAGGGAAGGTCAGCGATATGCTGGTGATTCCCCAGCCTCGCTCAGGCGTTCCGACCTCCACTTTTGAGTCGGCGCTGATGCGCAGCGGTAAGCCGGTCATGCTGATGCCCCGTGAGCAGACATGTTTTCGCGCTGAGCGAGTGGCCATTGCGTGGAATGGCAGCACGGAGGTTTCGCGCGCGGTCAGTGCGGCACTGCCGATTTTGAAACGGGCTCAGGAGGTTCATGTCCTGACTGAGCGGGACGCCCGAGCGTTCAAGCCCGATGTTCAAGATCTGCTGGTATATCTGGAACGGCATGATATAGACGCGGTACATAAGACGTTCGACAGCCGCCATAAATCAGCGGGCGAGGCGATCATCGATACGCTGCATGACGAGGGCTATGACTTGCTGGTTATGGGAGCCTATACCCACCGTCGGGTACATGAGCAAGTATTCGGTGGGGTTACGAGTTACGTCGTGGGCCACGCCAGGATACCGGTATTGATGATGCACTGACCCTATCTTGTTACTCGGTTATCAGTCGAGTGCTTTGGGCGATACCGTGAAAACGGTATCGCCTTTTTTTATATTGAAGCACTGACCTTTCCCCCTGAATTAGCACCATGACCTCGATGAGATTTCCATTTACTCTACGGAGATGGAGATCTCGAC
>NZ_JMQN01000062.1 GCF_000705555.1 Marinobacterium lacunae | reverse complement strand
TCCACCGCTTCCAGGCCGAAGTGACCGCCGGTCAGCAGGATGTAGGCGATGATCGGGTAGACGATCAGCGTCAGCACCACAGCAAGCTTCTTCGCCGGAATCCTCGGGATCGCCAGCCAGAGCAGCAGCGCCAGCAGCAGGACGAAGTTCAGGTTCAGACGCCAGGTCTCATCGTGCGGGTAGAAGCCGTACAGGAACTGGTCGATGCGCTGGCCGATGAACACCCAGCAGGCCCCGCCGGAGGTGCAGTCCGCACGCGTGGTGCCGGCCCAGTCGGCACTGAAGAGCACCCAGTCCAGCACGGGGCTGAGCAGGGTCACGGCCAGGTAGGCCAGTACCAGCGTGGCCAGGCTGTTGATCGGGCCGTTGAACAGGTGCTTGCGCGCCCAGCCGACGACACCGATGGTGCTGGCCGGGGCGGGCAGGGTCGGTTGTGGATCGTATTTCATGATGCGCTCCTCAGCGTGTGACCAGCGCCATGCGCTTGTTGTACCAGTTCATGAACAGCGACGTGAGGATACTCAGCGTCAGGTAGACCGCCATGGTCATCGAGATCACCTCGACGGCCTGACCGGTCTGGTTCAGCGTGGTACCGGCAAATACCGAGACCAGGTCCGGGTAGCCGATGGCGGTGGCCAGCGAGGAGTTCTTGGTCAGGTTCAGGTACTGGCTGGTCAGCGGCGGAATGATCACCCGCATCGCCTGCGGAATGATGATCAGGCGCAGGGTGCGCACCTTGGGCAGGCCCAGTGCCGAGGCCGCTTCGATCTGGCCGTGGGGCACCGCCAGGATGCCACCGCGCACCGT
>NZ_JMQN01000061.1 GCF_000705555.1 Marinobacterium lacunae | reverse complement strand
TCGGCGCGATCAGCACCGCCGCGTTCGCGCCGATGGATGCCGGGCACGCGCTCTTGAAGGAACGGCTGGGCCAGGTCTACGGCTGCTACGCCGATTTCCTTCGCGGCCGGTACAGGGCCGGGCAGTACATCAAGTCGTTTCTTCCGTGATGAATGGAGAGTGAGCATGACACAGAACATTCAAGATGTTCTGATCATCGGGGCGGGGTTCTCAGGCATTGCCTTGGCGTCTCGACTTAGACAGTGCGGTTTCGAGCGGTTCACGCTCATCGATCGAGGGAGTGACTTCGGCGGCACGTGGCGGGACAACACGTACCCCGGCGCCGAGTGCGACATCCAGTCCCATCTCTATTCCTTCTCCTTCCGCCCCAACCCGCGTTGGAGCAAGACCTACGCCGGGCAAGCGGAGATCCACGACTACCTGACCTGGGTCGCGCGGGAAGAAGGACTCTACGAGCACGCGGAGTTCGGTCAGGAGGTCGAATCGGCCACATGGCACGAGGAGGACCGCATGTGGATGGTGAAGACGAACACCGCG
>NZ_JMQN01000060.1 GCF_000705555.1 Marinobacterium lacunae | reverse complement strand
TAGGGAACATGTGAACAAGTCCCCCGCATGAGACAATCCCCGGCACAAACACATTGAGGATGTTCGGATGGATCAGCAGCTCACATTCGCTGATAGCGAGTTCAGCAACAAGCGTCGCCAGACCCGGAAAGAGAAGTTTCTTGGGCGGATGGATAAGCTGATCCCATGGGCCCGTCTCGAAGCGGTTATCGAACCTCATTACCCCAAGGCAGGCAACGGTCGCCGACCGTACCCGTTGTCCACGATGCTTCGGATTCACTGTATGCAGCAGTGGTACAACCTGAGTGATCCCGCCATGGAAGATGCACTGTACGAGATTGCATCTATGCGACTCTTTGCGGGCCTGTCACTGGACAAGGCGATACCTGATCACTCCACTATTCTGAAGTTTCGGCACCTGCTGGAACAGAACGGTTTAGCTCGCCAGATTTTTGAAGAGGTGAACCAGTGGCTGTCGGAAGCCGGCGTCCTGCTCAAAGAAGGCTCGCTGATTGATGCCACCATTATTGAGGCTCCGAGTTCGACCAAAAACAAAGCCGGTGAGCGTGATCCAGAAATGCATCAGACCAAGAAAGGGAATGAATGGCACTTTGGAATGAAGGCGCATATCGGTGTTGATGCGCGAACCGGAGTCACTCACAGTTTCACGACGACAGCGGCTCATGAGCACGATCTTAATCAGGCCGGTTATGTACTGCATGGTGATGAGGCCTTCATCTTCGCGGACGCGGGATACCGTGGCGCGGAAAAACGGGATGAGTTGAAGCATGTTCGAGCTGATTGGCACATCGCAGAAAGACCGGGGACGCTCCAAGCTCTGAAAAAGCATCCCCGCATCAACAAAGTCAGAATCCGTACCGAATATCTGAAGGCCAGTGTACGGGCAAAAGTGGAGCATCCCTTCCGGATCATCAAGTGTCAGTTTGGCTTTGTAAAAGCACGTTATCGCGGCCTGAAGAAAAACGACGGCAAGCTGGCGATGCTATTTGCGCTGGCCAACGTTGTCCGTGTGGATCAGATGTTGAGAGCACAGGGTTAATCCGTCTGGACTGCCTTAAAGGGCAGTTCTGACCAATCTAAGACAGGTAAATCCGCGCTCCTGAAGGGGCTGCTCAGATAAGAATAGAGGATCAGCCCGGTATCGCGGACTTAATCACATGTTCC
>NZ_JMQN01000059.1 GCF_000705555.1 Marinobacterium lacunae | reverse complement strand
TCACACGTAATTATCCATACAAAAATTCAAGTTCGCCCACAAGCGGGCTGGGACCTCCACTGCTGCGCAGTTCCGGCCCCTTAATTGAGCGTTAGCGAATATAATATGATGTGAACCGAGGAATCTATGCGCAGGTTTCTGATTTTAACATTGCTAGCTTTATTATTATCGGCTTGTGCAAATGTATCGCGTTTCGAGAAAAACTCTTTGGTCGCATTTGGAGAATTGCTCGATACCTCTAACGAGCCTCTCTATTATTTAATTCGGATAGACCTGAAGAAGTCTGTTGATTCCCGAATAATGAGTTCTCAATTAAAGTTAACGCCTGAAAGTCCTCCTATTGCAATCGGCGAAATACAGCCAGAATTTGTTGCCAGTTATTTACCGCCGTTCATTCCTCCGCCGCAATGGCCGGACGCCTGGAAGCTAAAGGCAAAGGAGGAACAAGTTTATGCCGGTAACGGGTTTAACATTGTGTTCAAAGAGGGCCAACTTGTCTTCATTGGCATCTGTTCACTTTGTACAGGGGGAAGAGAAGACCCGATTGTCGGCGCACCAGACAGACAACAGTTCTATAGGCTACCCCTGACTTTACGGCAAGTTATAGAGGTATTTGGCAACCCTGATCGTATATATAAAGTGAATGAAGTGAGGTATTGACGCTAACCATAGCTTGCAGACGACGACTAAACGCAGCGCCTGAAGCGCGCGCTAAGCAGAGGAACTAACATGGATAGTGAAATCATTTATCATTTTAAGAAAAATAGAAAGCAGCTATCGCTAACTTATATTCGTATGGGAATAGCTTGTTGGGTTTACATGGCTGGACTCTATGGATATGAGTATTTTTTTGAAACTACTGTTTCACAGAAATTTCAGCTTTACTGGAATATTGTGTTTTTTATAGCGAGTGTTGTTCTTTTCTATGTTGCATGGTGGCATAGAACTCATCCGGCAACTTTCGAGGCAAAAATTACTAAAGACAGATTCATGGTGTCTTACCCAGAAGTTCCCGAATGGTCATTTGATGTAAAAATCGCTGATATAAAAAGATTCGAAAAACGGAATACTTTATCTCACGCAGGGAAAGGAATAATAAAGCACGGAATTCTTTTAAAGGACGGGACTTTCCATCATATATCTATGAACTACGGCAACAGCATCAATAAAATGCATAAAGTTATTCAGTCAATAGCCCCAGAAATCACTTTCCCGAAAAAAGTAAATATGAAAGTATTTGGGCCTATAGCCAAAGATTATGTTGAGTAATTTTTACCTGCTTAACAATCAAGTGGTGTGGGGAACTGTAGTTCCCCCGCTGTAGTGGACACTTCGATCTAATGCAGACGAGGTGTGAAATGCCAGCTTACAAGAACCAGAAGAAGACGCGACAGTACACGAACGAATTCAAAGCCAGAGCTGTTAAGCTGACCCATCTGAGTGGGGCGGGTGTGAAGGGTGTTATGTGTCAATGAGTGACGGAGTATTAAATTGAGAACGAGACAATGTTCTAGGTTGATGATAGTCAATGAGAAAAATGAATTACTTTTGTTCCAATATAAAGATGAGCACAAGCCTGATCCATTTTGGGCAACTGTTGGCGGGGAGTTAAAATCGGGAGAGTCTTATCGTGAAGCCGCAAAACGAGAATTATATGAAGAAACGGGTTTAACAGATGAGATCGGCCCGATGCTGTTAAAACGGGAAGATGTATTTGCTGTCGCTAGGTCAACACCAGCTATTTGGCAGGAGGAGTATTACCTTGTTGAATGTAATTCAAATAGCGAAGTTTTTGCCGCGCAGTGGACTGATGAAGAAAAGTATACCATTCAACAATGGAAGTGGTGGACATTGGCGGAAATGAAAGAAGAGGGTATTCAATCATTTAAACCAGATTGCATACCAAGTTTGTTAGAGTCAATATTAACTACCGAACAAAATACATAAGAAACGCCTTAACAAAGGACGTAAAAGGCTTGGCTATACGCCTGTTAGGCGGACTGTATGGACTCCACCTATTACCACAAGTACTAAAATGACTTAGTAAGGTGGTCGGACTGCCGCTCTACATTCGGCCTGTTTACTGGCTTCTCAGCCATGGCCATGATGAAACGCGCTGAACGGGACCTCATTCGTTAGACGGCCTTAAGTGGCCCTCCGCACAGGCAGGTTTACCCGTTCTGGTCTGAGCCTTACGTCATCAGCGCCCTCGCGATAATCCGGTGGGTGTCTAAATCGTTCGTCGCCTCAGGCGTTGAACGGTTTCGTTATGCCTGGCGATGATATCGAAAACACGCTCGCTCTCGTCGATACGCAGGTTAGCTTGTGGAATTCGCGAGCTTAGTAGTGGGCGCCGCCATAGGCTTCCATACCGATCAGGCAGTGTGGCAATAAATACGAGCAACTTGATACGTGTCAGAGTGCGACGAATGACCGGCTTGCCATGGTCATCGACGCCATAGATACTGAACGAAGTTTTGGCGAGATCAACGCCGATAGTTGAAATAGATATGGAGAACCTCCGATTGATCGCTGCTTATGCCCGCAAGTAAGCGTGGCACCTCAACCTAGGGAGGGGAGTCCATTTCATTCGTTATGCGAAGTTAGACATTAAGCAGTAATTCAATAGAGAAGTAGGGATTTGTTATGATAAAGATCAAGCGGCTCGGCCATGTTTTGCTTAAAACTGAAGATATTGATAGTGCTGTTGAGTTCTACTGTGATGTGCTTGGTTTTGAGCTTGTTGAATTTAAAAGTCAGGGTCACGATAAGATGGCGTTTTTGTCCTTAGGTGAAAAAGGACACGACATTGATCTCATCCAGGTTTCAAAAGGTGAAATTTCTAAAGTAGAAAGATCTAGAATGCACCACATCGCATTCGAGGTGGGCGGCTACGAATCTCTGCGTGATGCATATTTTTTCTTAACTGATAGTGGTGTGGAAATTATAAGAGCTATAGATCATGTCAGCCAAAAAAGTATTTACTTCAAAGATCCTGATGGAAATATTGTTGAGCTGTATCATGAGATTGAAAACTCCATCGACCTTTTTAGAAAGGGTAGGGAGGATGCGGATTCTCCTTTAACTTTCGAAAGGTCCGGCGCATAACAATCTGCAGCACGCGGCCCCAGTCATGCGCACCTATATGTGGTCGCTGCGCTCTTTTGCCCACATATTGGCGCGCGCGGCTGGGCTTTCTTCTCAAATAAAGTGGGTAGACTTTCTGATACTGTTAAGCAGGTCCACCATGATGGGTTCCTCCTGCACATCTTCATGCCAGGCCTACTCAGCCCTCGGTACCAGAATATAACCGTTGAATCAGTACCCGTGTGTCTACGTTTGAGGTAGGATCAGCGAAAACTCAATATACGGTCGTACAATGGATTATTTGCGCATAAACAAGGACGCGTGGGAAAAAAGAACAAAACTCCACGTTGAGTCAACCTTCTATGATGTTGACTCGTTTAAAAAGGGGCGATGTTCTCTTAACCCTATCGAACTAAATCAATTGAGGAGTGTTCAAGGTAAGTCATTACTGCATCTTCAGTGCCATTTTGGGCTTGATACCTTGTCGTGGGCCCGTCTGGGCGCCGACGTTACAGGTGTCGATTTCTCTTCAGATGCGATAAAACAAGCCAACGCATTGAAGCAGGCATTGGGGCTGAGCGCACATTTTATTGAAAGTGATGTTATTCAGTTTGGGAAAACGAATACGCAGCAGTTCGATATCGTATTTACCTCCTACGGTGTTTTGTGTTGGCTACCCAACTTGGCGGATTGGGCAACAACAGTCGCTAAATCATTAAGGGCGGGTGGGGAGTTTCATCTTGTCGAGTTTCACACGGTCAGCGACTTGCTCTCGGGTTACGCCTATTTTCCAAACAGCGAGCCTAGTGTGGAAGAGGAGGGTACATATACAGAAAACTGTGATGGCGAAACATCAACAGTCGTCACTTGGTCTCATCCAATAAGTGAAGTTGTAAACGCCCTTATTAATGCTGGGTTAACTATCGAGTCTTTTTCTGAACATCCGTATAGTCCTTATAATTGCTTTGATGGTTTAGAGTTCGTGCCAGATTTGGGTTATCAGATGTTGTATAACGGGCATCAGGTTCCGTTGGTGTATTCAATTAAAGCGCGGAAAGTGAGCTAATACACTATTAGGATATTTAGTCGTCAACACAAATACACACACTAATAGAAGGATGCGCAGTTATGTCAAATGAGACTGGAAAGCAGGAAGTCCATATTGTCGATATTAAAATGCCATTTATGTCGATGGTCGTGTTTATGGTTAAGTTTGCGATTGCCTCGATACCTGCATTTATTATCATCTCCATTATCTTCACCGTTTTGACCGCTATCTTCGGTGGCATGTTCCACGGCATGCGTTATTAAAAGGGGGGGCGCTAAAGCCCCTTAACGCCTTCAGGCAGTGTCATCGCTGCCAACTGGTCTCGTACGCTGCCTAAAAGGGCTGCTGCTGCCGGGCTCAGCGCACGGCCCCGGCGGGTGATAATGCAGATCTCTCTGTGTAGCTCGGGGTTACGCAGCGGTATGAAGCGCATCCGGGCGAAAGAGTGAGTGTCGGCGGCGAGGGCAGGTAGCACTGAGACACCCAGATTTTGGGCGATCAGGGCGGCAAGTCCCGCTGGGTTGGTCGCTTCAATCAGGGCATCTTTCATTTCGATGGGCAACTGGCCGCTGTCGGCGAAGCGCTCCAGCTGGGCCCGTATGCCGGTATCGCGGCTTAGCAGCATTAGTTCACTGCTGGGTACGTCTTTCCATTCCAGTGTTTTAGCTTGCGCCAGTGGGTGCTGCTGAGGCACGACAAGGCCATAGCGGTCCTGCAATAACGGCTGGTACTCAAGATCCGGCTGTTGAGAGTGGTTGCCGGCTATTGCGAAGTCCACTTCATTGTTTAACACCCGTTGCTCGAGGCTGCCGGCACTGTCGTCACGTATGTGCACACTGATTGTCGGGTGGTGGGCGCGGAAATGCGCCAATGCGCTGGGTAGAAAGCGGGTAACAACCGAAGGCGATCCGGCCAGATTGACGTGCCCTCGTTTGAGTTCGGCGCGGGATTGCAGGTCTGTCATGGCCGCTGAGAAGTCCGAAAGCAGACGTTCGGCCACGGGTAGGAAGCGTTCTCCTTCGTCGGTCAGCAGTACGCGTCGGGTAGTCCGGTCAAAAAGTTTGAGGCCCGCCTGCGTTTCAAGTTGTTGAATCTGAGCGGTTAATGTGGACTGTGTGAGATGAAGCCCTTCAGCTGCTCGGGTAAAACTGCCGCTGTTGGCGACCTCTACGAATGCCTGCAGTTGGCGAATCGATATATTGTTCACGTTCATCGATTAATCTATCGAATTTTATCGTTTGATTGATAAATAAGGATTTTGCATCATGGCGTCCATTGTGACCAGTTTTCCACGCTTTTAACGCACAGGTAGCCGCATGATCCCACGCATCGCCGAGACCGATACCATCAAGGATCTCTATCTCGAGTTTATCGAGGCCCTCAAGAACGACGGGTTCGAGGGGGATCTCAACCCCGACTACGCGAACCGTGTGGTGTTGGCCACCGATAACAGTATTTATCAGATTCTTCCGCAGGCGGTGCTGTATCCGCGCAACGTGCAGGATCTGGTACGCATTGCCGAGTTGGCTGAGCTGCCGCGTTTTTTCGAAGTGGTGCTCAGTGCCCGCGGGGGCGGTACCGGTACCAACGGTCAATCGCTGACCGACGGTCTGGTGGTTGATCTCTCCAAACATATGAATCGCATTTTGGAGATTAACCCGGACGAGCGCTGGGTGCGTGTGCAGGCTGGCGTGGTCAAGGATCAGCTCAACGCGGCGCTTAAGCCGTATGGCCTGTTCTTCGCGCCGGAGCTCTCTACCAGTAACCGCGCCACAGTCGGTGGCATGATCAACACCGACGCCAGCGGTCAGGGTTCGGTGATGTATGGCAAAACCCGCGACCATGTTCTGGAGCTGACAAGTGTTTGGCTCGGTGGCGAGGTTTGGAGCTCAAAGCCGCTTGAAGAGGCTGAGCTTAACGAGGTCAAAGCGCGTGAAGACCGTATCGGCGAAGCGCACCGTGTACTCGATGATGTGTTCACTGAGCACGGGGATCTGATCGAGCGCACCTTCCCCAAGCTGAACCGCTGCCTGACCGGCTATGACTTGGCACACATCCGCGATGAGCAGGGGCGATTCAATCTGAATTCCATTCTCTGCGGTGGCGAGGGTTCGCTGGCGTTTATTGCCGAGGCCAAGCTCAATGTGTTGCCGATTCCGAAGTATTCGGCGCTGGTCAACATTAAGTACGACAGCTTCGAGGCATCACTGCGCGATGCTCAGGCGTTGATGGAGTGGGGGCCCACCTCGATCGAAACGGTGGACTCCAAGGTGCTGAATCTGGCGATGGAGGATATCGTCTGGGATAGTGTTGCCAGCTACTTCCCGCAGAATGAGGGTGAACCTGCGATCAGCGGTATCAACCTGGTGGAGTACACCGGCGATGATGAGGCGAAGCTGCGTGAAGATGTCGATGCATTGTGCCGTCACCTCGACAGCGTAAGCGGTCAGCCCAGTGCAAGCTTCGGCTATACCGTTGCCTACGGGGCTGGCGAGATCAACAAGATCTGGGGAATGCGCAAAAAGTCTGTCGGCCTGCTTGGCAATGCCAAGGGGCAGAAGCGTCCGATCCCCTTTGTCGAGGATACCGCGGTTCCGCCGGAAAACCTGGCGGATTACATCATGGAGTTCCGCAAACTGCTGGATGATCATGGCTTGGCCTACGGTATGTTCGGCCACGTGGACTGCGGTGTGCTGCATGTGCGCCCGGCCATCGACATGAAAGATGAACAGCAGGAAACCCTGATCCGTACGATATCCGATGGTGTTGCGGCACTGACCAAGAAGTACAAAGGCCTGCTGTGGGGTGAGCACGGCAAGGGTGTGCGCTCGGAGTATGCACCGGAGTTCTTCGGCCCGCTGTATCCTCAGCTGCAGCGTATCAAGGGTGTGTTTGACCCGCGTAACCAGATGAATCCGGGCAAGATCGCAACGCCAGCCATTGAGGGCGCCGAGCTACTCAAGATTGATGCCGTTCCGACCCGTGGCCAGCAGGACCGTCAGGTGCCTGAGATTGTGCGCGAGCAATACGACTCTGCGATGAACTGTAACGGTAATGGCGCGTGCTATAACTATGATCCGAACGATGCGATGTGTCCTTCCTGGAAGGGCACCCGAGAACGTATTCACTCTCCGAAAGGGCGTGCGTCTCTGATTCGGGAATGGTTGCGGCTGATGGCGAAGCAGGGGATTAACCCTCTGGATGAGGCCAGCGCCATACGCGGCTCTCGGGGTATAGCCGCTCTGCCGGCGAAGATCCGCAACACCCTGCGCCGCAATAAGGGCGAGTACGACTTCTCCAACGAAGTGCATGACGCGATGATGGGTTGTCTGGCGTGTAAGTCCTGCGTCGGTCAGTGCCCGATAAAGGTGAACGTGCCCGATTTCCGTGCCCGCTTCCTCGAGCTGTACTACGGCCGTTACCTGCGCCCGATGAAAGACTATCTGGTCGGCAGCCTGGAGTTCATGATTCCGACGCTGTCGCGCTTCCCGGCACCCTATAACTGGGCAATGAGTAACACGCTGGTGCGCAGCCTTATGCGCCAGTTCGCCGGCATGGTGGATAGCCCTGTCATCTGTACAAACAGCCTGCGCCAGGGGATGGACGAACGCGGTATCGAGTGGGCCACGCCAAAGATGATCGAATCGCTGAGCGAGAGCCAGCGTGCGCGTGCGGTGATCATCGTGCAGGATGCGTTCACCAGCTACTTCGAGACCCAGCTGGTACTGGATCTGATCGATCTGCTTGGACACCTCGGCTTTTATGTCATGGTGGCGCCGTTTATGCCCAACGGTAAGCCCCTGCACGTACACGGCTTCATGAAAGCGTTCTCCAAGGCGGCCAAGCGTAATGCCAGAATGCTCAGTGAACTTGAGCGTACCGGGGTGTCGATGATCGGTATCGATCCGTCGATGACATTGACCTACCGTCAGGAGTACGCCGATGCCGTAGAGGGGCCGCTGCCGAAGGTGTCGCTTATTCAGGAGTGGCTCAGTGGTGAGCTTGGCCGGATCACACTGGAGCGCGATCTGCCGACCGGTGAGCACAAGTTGCTTGCGCACTGTACCGAGAAGACCTCAGCGGCGCCGTCTCTCAAACAGTGGCAGGCAATCTTTGAGGCGCTTGGGCAGAAGCTGGAGATCATCTCCTCCGGTTGCTGTGGCATGTCCGGTACCTTCGGGCATGAAACCGACAACTATCAGCGCTCAAAGGATATCTACGACTTGAGCTGGCGTAACATTGTCAACAAGCAGGAACATCGCGGCCAGCTGATGGCGACAGGGTACTCATGCCGATCGCAGGTGAAGCGCCTGGATAGTCAGTCTTTGCCGCATCCGCTGCAGGTGCTGCTGGGTGTCGTAAGCCAGAAAGGCTGACAGTCACTGTTTCCCGTAAGTGGCCTTAAGTTGTAATGCAATTGCACCACAGCTGGGCCACTATTGGGTTTTACCATTCAGATGCGTATAAGGAGTGTGCCGTGGAAGACCTTCTCCCTGAACTCTGTGATCAATTCCCCGATAAGGTGCGGGTGGTCGAGCCAATGTTTGCCAACTTCGGTGGACGGGAAAATTTTGGTGGCGAGATCGTCACGATCAAAGCGTTCGAAGACAACTCTCTGGTGCGCGAACAGGTGGCACAGCCCGGCGAGGGCAAAGTGCTGGTTGTTGATGGCGGCGGCTCCATGCGCCGTGCCATGCTCGGCGATATGCTGGCTGAAAAGGCGAGTGCAAACGGCTGGGAAGGGATCATCATCTACGGCTGTATCCGAGATGTGAATGCAATCGGTGCCACCGATATTGGCGTTCAGGCACTCGGTACTCACCCGATGAAAACAGACAAGCGTGGCATCGGTGACCTGAACGTTGAGGTTACATTTGGTGGCGTAACGTTCCGCCCGGGCGAGTATCTGTATGCCGATAATAACGGCATTCTCGTCTCACACGAGAAGCTTGAACTCGCCTGATAGCAATCCTCTGGCTAACAGTGTCAATGGGGCGCCCTAACCGGCGCCCCTTTTTGTTTTTCCGCCCCAATTATTCTGCTACTCATAAGACCTTGGGTTCAGTACGTTTGGTACTGGCTGATCTCCTATACCTCCGTGTTGCTACGGCTGTTGTTCCTATCGACGAACCCGGGGGCCGACCGGCGCTATACGCCGGACTGTCATACTCCCGTAACTATTGTCCCAACCCGTTCCCGCATCTGGCGATCAGCGCGCAAAGCAGCGCATAAACAGGACTCCCGTGCGATATGAAGCCGGACGCGGCATCCCAATAATCGGTCCCCATCAGGTGGGTGAGGGTTAATCCACCTGACTGTCATGACTAATAACAAGGGGATAATATGAAAAAGAAAAACCTGACCCGCTCTCTGCTCGCGCTGGCGATGGCTGCATCTGCTGCTACCGCTCAGGCCGAAATCGTTCTGTACGATAACGAGGGCACTACATTCTCGGCTGATGGTCTGCTCAACGCTTTCTATACCTATCAGGACCAGGGCGATACCAACGTATCCCGCGTCCGCATGGGTTTCCTGCCGAACTATATCGGCTTCAATGTTTCCAAGCAGCAGGGCGATCTGACCGTAGGCGGTCGTTCTTCGTTCTGGGTTAGCATCAACGACGTCAACAACGATGACCTCAACGGTGACAGCGAGACTGATACCGCTATCGATGTGCGTCAGTTCTACGCAACCGTAGACGGTGATTTTGGTCAGGTACTGTTCGGTAAGGACTTCGGTCTTTATGCCCGCAGCAATATCTTCAACGATGAACTGCTGCTGGGCGTTGGCTTTGCGCCGCAGTCTACAGTGCGCACAACCTTCGGTAACATCACCACCGGTTACCCCTACGCTAACCCGAATGCCCAGATCACCTACCGCACACCGAAGTCGAACGGCTTCCAGCTCGCGGTTGGTATGCTGGATCCCAGCTATACCTCTGATCTGAGCACCTACAGCGAAGAGCCTCGCCTTGAAGCAGAGCTGACCTACGGCGCTGAATACGATGGTGTCATGTTCAATGCCTGGCTCAGTGGCGCAACCGGTGAAGCAACGTCCGGTTCGAGCACCGTCGATGCGCAGGGCGTTGCCTACGGCGCGCAGATCGGCGTTGGTGGCTTTAAACTGACCGCCTCCGGCTTCGATCAGCAGGGTATACCCACGACGTTCACCAGCGATGTTTTGGCAGCCGAAACCGATTCGGATGGATATCTCGTTCAGACCTCCTACACTTATGAAGCAGTACGAGGCGTACTATCCTACGGTAATGTCGATGCAGGTGGTGCGACCAGTGAACTCACAGGAGGTGCGCTGTTCTACTCTGTTAACGACAGTTTGAAACTTGTTGCAGAGTACAGTGTCTATGAACCAGAAGGCGGTACTGATATGGATACCATTGCACTCGGTGCAGTACTGACCTGGTAACAATCGTCATCCTTTCAGCTTTCTTGCTGGCCGCAGCCCGAACTCCCCCCTTCATTCGGTCTGCGGCTTTTATTTTTCCCCCCTCCGCCTTACGAATCGTGTATTCAGTACTCAAGTAGCATTAACCCGTTATAGTGGCTGTGCCTACAATCAAGAGAACCAGTGAAAGATATAACGGGAGAACCCCGGATGAATGCCCCTTTGATTAAAGAGCCCGTGCTGACGGCGGTGTCTCGACACCAGGACCCCGAGCGTGCCGCACAAGAGTTAGCACAGAGCCTTCGTCATCCGGATTTGGGGTTCGTTCTGTTCTTCTGTTCCGCTGAATATCCGCTTGAGCGGCTGAGCGTTGAATTGGACAAAGCGTTCGATGGCGTTGAGGTTGCCGGCTGTACCACCGCCGGTGAGGTTACCCCGCAGGGATACGAGCGTGAGTCCATTACCGCGATCGGGTTTGACCGCAACCTGTTTGCTATCGATGTGGCGCTGATCGAATCACTGGAAGGCTTTTCCCTTGCCGATGCGCAAAAGCTCGTCGATGGGCTGGTTAATGCCTGTCGCGAGGACAGGGTTGCACCCATTAAGGGGCATAGTTTCGCGCTTACGCTGCTCGACGGGCTCTCCAGTCAGGAAGAGATGGTGCTGATGACGCTGAATGCCGCGCTGGGCAGCATTCCACAATTTGGCGGCTCCGCGGGCGATGATATCCATCTGACCAACACACATGTTTACCACCGGGGCCGTTTCTACACTCAGGCGGCGGTTGTGATCATGGTAAGTACACCTCTGGATTTCGAGGTGTTCACAACCCATCACATGCACGCGCTTGATGAAAAGCTTGTTGTGACGGCGGCTGATCCCGGTGCCCGCACGGTGTATGAACTCAATGCGGTGCCGGCAGCGGAGGAGTATGCGCGTACGGTCGGAATACCGGTGGACAAGCTGGACAATCAGGTTTTCGCATTCAAGCCGCTGGCGGTGCGTATCGGCAATGAGCATTACGTGCGCTCGATTCAGCGGGTCAACGAAGACGGTAGCCTGACGTTTTACTGTGCTGTCGAAAACGGCATCGTGCTCACCGCTATGCGGCCGGGGTCGATGATCGACAACCTCAGCGCCCGGTTCAATCATATCGAAAGCGAAATGGGAGAGCCGCTGATCACGATCGGCTGTGACTGCTTCCTGCGTCGGCTGGAGCTCGAGTATTGCGGTCAGGCGGAGGAGATGTCCCGTTTCCTGCAGCAACACCGTGTCATTGGCTTTAATACCTATGGTGAACAGTATGACGGTATGCACATCAACCAGACCTTCACAGGCGTCGTCATCGGTCGAAACAACCGGCATGGATGATGCGAGCCCTGCTGAACTGCGTGCGCGCATCGCGGAACTCGAATCCGAAAATGCCCGTCTTCACAAAATTCGCAATGCGCTGGTCGAGCGTGTAGAGGCAAGTAGCGCCCAGCGCGCCGCACCTTACGCCGCATTTGAGCACTCCGTCATTCTGGCCGAGCAGGTGCGTGAGCGCACAGAGGCGCTGAATGCGGCGCTGCATGATCTCAAACACTCAAATCAGGCCCTTAAACAGGCAAACGAGGAAGCGGCGACGGCACATCAGCGCCTGATCGACGCGATCGAGAGTATCTCCGACGCCTTTGCGCTGTTCGATAGAGATAAGCACTTGGTGCTGTTCAATAATCGTTTTCGCGAAATCTGGTCGTTGTGCGGCGTCGATATCCAGCGCGGTATAACGCTGGCTGAGTGTCTGGAACTGGCTGTCGAAAGTAACCTGATCGTCGAAACCCAGGTTGGTAATGAAGACGCTACGATCTATCGCCTGTGTGATGGACGTTGGTTGCAGATGAGCAGCCGGACCACCGGTGATGGTGGGCTTGTGGCGCTGTATACCGATATCACCGAGCTCAAGGCATCCGAGGCTGCGCAGCGTGAGCAGGCGCTGGAGCAGAAGTCGCGACTGCTCAAGAGTACGGTCGACAACCTTTCTCAGGGCGTGGTGTTGATCAACTCCGAAGGTCGGGTTGAGATCTGGAACGATCTGTTTCTTGAACTGTGTGCGCTTGATCGTGAGCAGATGAGCGAGTCGCCCAAGTTTGAGCGTTTGATGGATGGCTCGGAAGTGATGTTGCTGACCCCTGTGTCCAAAGACGAGATCGGTGATCCGCTCATGGAGATGACGCAGGAGTTGAGCGACGGACGTGTTGTCGAGATACGCACACACGCGCTGCCTGCTGGCGGCTACGTCAATACCTATACCGACATTACCGAGCACTCGCGCTACGCCGAAACCCTGCGCGAGAGCGAGCGCTGGATTCGACTGATCACCGACCATGTACCTGCATTGATCGCCTACGTCGGCGAAGATATGCGCTATCAGTTTACCAACAAGGTGTATGACGACTGGTATGGCTGGCCGCGAGGATCATTGCTCGGTGAGACCATCAGTCGCGTACATGGCGACGCTCAGTTTGAGCGTCTGAAACCCTACGCTGAGCGTGCGTTGGCAGGGGAGAGCGTCACCTTCGAGATCGAAGAGGCCAACGCCGCCGGTGAAAACCGGTACCTGCTCAAGGCTTATGTGCCCAATATGGACTCGCAGGGCAAACCGGTTGGTTTCTTTGTCATGATTCGGGATATCACAGAACGTCGCCGCACGGCCATCGCCTTGCAGCAGGCGTATCAGAATCTTGAACAGCGGGTCCGGGAACGAACCTCTGAACTGACTGAGCTCAACCAGCAGTTGCGTCAGGAGATAGGCGAGCGAAAGGCGATTGAGTCGCGTCTGAGGGAGGCCAAGCAGGAGGCCGAGCAGGCTAATCTGTCCAAGACCAAGTTCCTCGCGGCGGTTAGTCACGATCTGCTTCAGCCGCTCAATGCGGCCCGATTGTTTACCGGCGCGTTACTGGAGCAGCCGATGCCTGAGCGCATCGCACACCTGATTGGCTCGGTCAGTAACTCGCTTGAAGATGTCGAGCGTCTACTCAGCACGTTGGTCGATATCTCCAAGCTCGATGCCGGTGTCATCAAACCGGATGTGTCCTCGTTCAGGCTCAATGAGCTGCTCGACAACATCGCGCCCGAGTACACCCATATTGCTCAAAGCGAGAAGATTCACTTCCGTTCAGTCTCCTCAACGGCGGTGGTACAGACGGACCCGGCGTTGCTGGCCCGTATACTGCGAAACCTGCTCTCCAATGCGGTGCGTTATACCGGTGCCGGTGGACAGATCCTGCTTGGCTGTCGCCGTCGCGCCAGTGGCGTGGAAGTCCAAGTATGCGATACCGGCAGCGGTATACCCGCCGATCAGCTGAAAACCATCTTTCAGGAGTTCAAACGAGGGACGAACCAGAGTCAGGACAAGGGCTTGGGGTTGGGGCTTGCCATTGTCGAGAAAATCGTGCGCATGCTGGGGCACAGTATTGAGGTGCGCTCTGAGCCGGGTAAGGGCTCTGTGTTCTCGGTGCTGGTGCCCTATGGCGAACTTGCGCCGCAGCACACTGTGCCCCAGTTGCAGATTAGCGATATCGGTGAGCGGCTCAAGGGCTGCAATATCTGGATGATCGACAATGACCAGTCGATCTGCGATGGCATGGCGACACTGCTCAATGGCTGGGGTTGCAAGGTAACGACGGCGCTAAGTCTCGAGCAGTTACGGGAGCAGGTGGCTGTGGGAACCGCACCGCTGGATCTGCTTATCGCCGACTATCACCTCGATAACAATGTCATCGGTGTTGATGTGGTGCGTGAGATCATGAAACTGAGGCCGGACGAGCCGCCGGTGCTGATGATTACCGCCAACTACAGTAACGAGCTTAAACAGCAGATGCGAGAGCTGGGCTACCAGTTGATGCACAAGCCGATCAGGCCTCTCAAGCTTAAGACCATGCTCAGCCATCTTGTGCAGGGATAGCCGCTACGCCGTATCGCCGTAATGCTGTTGCTTTTGGGTATACATCCGCTTGTCGGCAAGGGTCGTGATCCGATCGACGGGGTCACGATCACTGCAGGCAAACCCGATGCTGAAGCTAATGTCGATAATCTGGCCTTCAATCGTGAGCCGGTGTGTTGCGGCTTCCCGGATGGCCCGATGCATCAGCTGCTCGCACTGAGCGGAGTCGACGTTTTCCAGCAGAGCCACGAACTCGTCGCCACCTGTGCGGCACAAACAGTCACTCTTGCGCATCAGCGATTCAAGAATGTTGGCAACCTCTCTTAGTAGCTGATCGCCGGCCGCATGACCTATATGGTCATTTACATACTTAAGCCCGTTCACGTCGATGGTCATGATACCGAGATGACCACTTCCATTACCGGTACGGTACTTCTCCTGCAAGCTCTGTAGCCTGGCATCGAAGTAGTGTCGATTATAGAGGCCGGTTAGTGCATCGTTATTGGCAAGTTTCTCGAGTTCAAGTGTCAGCATGGCCTGCTCAAGCGTTGCCTGAAGTACAGCGGCAAACAGTGTCAGAGCGTGACTTTTGAAGTCATCGAGATCGAGATGATCGTGCACAATAAAACCGGAACAGCGGCTTTTCAGGTAGATCGGAAACAGCGTGTGTCCTTTGACACCGAAACACCACTGCTGAATGCCCTGTTCGTTCAGTACAGGCGTTTTTTGTTTACGCCATAGCTCGACAAACCCCTCGGGGGCATCGCTGAGCAGTGAAAGCTCGGGAAGCTGATCGCTCCTGTTTACGATAAGGCCCACCCGGGCGTTGAGCAGGCGGCCGAGTGTATAGACGGTCACCTGTCCGATCTCGTCCAGATTTGTCTTGTGTTGAAGGTGAAGCGAGAACATGGTGAGCGCGTTAAACACGTCGATCTGATCAGAGCTGCGCGACAGGCTCTCCTGAAGCGCCTGTGCTGTCGCACGCAGAGTGTCGTTCGTTTCGTTAACGTTGATGAACTTCTGCTGCAACTGCTCTGACATGTCGTCCAGTAGCTCGGAGAGTTCGCTGAATTCATGATAATCCTGCACCTTATTGAAACGGGGACGCTCATGCTCCGGATCCCATCGTTTCAGCGCTAGTGTCATGTCGCGTAGTCGCTCGATCGGTGCGACGAGCCGCCGCGTAAGCCAGGTAGCGACGAAGTAAACGCAGAGCA
This sequence comes from Marinobacterium lacunae, assembly GCF_000705555.1. GTDB lineage: Bacteria > Pseudomonadota > Gammaproteobacteria > Pseudomonadales > Balneatricaceae > Marinobacterium_D > Marinobacterium_D lacunae. The sequence goes on along the minus strand of NZ_JMQN01000059.1, from coordinate 193,614 downwards.
TACCGGTGAGCATCAATAGTAGCGTGTTGAACTCGGCGCCAATGACTCCGAGCATGCTGACCACTTCACGTTGGGTCTTGCCAACGACAAAACTTAAATCGTTACGGCTGGCGCCAAGCTCCATCGATTCATCGAACAGGTGATCGGCAATGGGGACTAACGGCCCATTTGCCGGATAAATCAGGGTGCCGTCCAGGAACAGGTTTAGCTGCGAGACGGGCATATCGGGACTGTCGAGTATCAGGCTGTGGGAAACCAAAGCGTCGACATCGAGTATCACCAGAAAAATGCCGACAACTTCGAATGGGCTGACCAGTGAGTCGCTGGATTTGATGATGGGGCGCATTACGCCCAGTAGCGTTCTATCGTCGCGTCGAGCCGCTTCGGGAAGGATGTCCTGATACTGGACCGCCTGATAGTAAACGCCCGCTCGATTAATCGTGCTGGTGCTGTGTATCAGTGACTGTATCAGACCGAAAAATGGCGCGAGATTCATCTTCAGGGACGAGATAGGACGGGCTTCGCTAACAAACGACGCTTTGTCGATGACCATTGTGGCTAGCGCGTGGGGGTGTGTGTCCAAATACTCCTGCAGAAGATTCGACGTACGGTCGTTAAGTAGATCGAGCCGGACCGATTTGATGACGCTGCCGTCGGCTGCAATTCGGTGCATCTCATCGGTATAGCTGTGCAACTCCCGCCGGAACTCGAACATGCCCCGGCGCAGCGCGTACTCCTGCTCCTGCTGTATACGCAGTTCCGATGCTTTGTACCGGCTGACCAAATGGCTACCGCTTAACAGCAGGGCCGGTACCACGGCTGCAAGCCAGATAAGGGCCGTCAGGGTGCGGCGAAAGCTTTTGGGACGTGCTCTCATTCGCTTCATGGTGCAGGGGTAACATTCTGTCGCTGTGTTTCGACCAGTTGCTGCATTAACTCCGCGGCCTCCTCCCCGGAGAGAAGGTGCAGCTTATGGCGCAGGTAGCCTTTTCGAATCGCGCCCCACGCAAGACTCATGGCGCTGTCGGCTGGCATTGGTCTGGATTTGGACAGGCAGGAGATCATCGCTTTCTCGTTGCCATTCATCTCAGAAACCGCCACGCGGTAGGCGTCGCCAGAAACCGGTAACAGTTTGAGTGAGCGCCAGATCTTCAACTGAACGTCATTACTCTGAAAGTAATGAATAAATGCCAACAGGGCATCGCGCTTGTGTCCAGCAAGGCTGTTGGCTGGAAATGCCAGTACATGGGTCGAAAACATCGGTACGACCGGCTGGCCCGGCGCGATTTCAGGTATGGTGGCGACCCCAAGATTGTCGCCGAGGCGCTCCTGATACTCTTTTAACGCCCAGTCTCCGTTGATCAGGTAGCCAAGCGTTCCAGAAAGAAAGCGTTGCTGACCACAGTTGTAATCGCATTGATCATCAGCAAGCCCGCTCTCGACCAAACCCCGGTAAAAATCGAGCGCTCTGGCCATGGCAGGGGTATCCAGCGTTGGCTCTCCGTCCGTGACCGGTGAGCCGCCAAAGCCACCTAAAAACGGCATTAGCCAGTACATCTCATCTACATTCCAGTCGCTGAAGTATAGCGGCTGTTCGCGATCTTTAAGCCTGAATGCATCGTGCTGACGTCGCATATCTGCCCAAGTGGTGGCCGGTGTCGAGATAATCGCCTTGTTGTAATAGAGAACCAGATGGTTACCCTGGGTGATTGGCACGCCATATAGCGCGCCGTCGCTGCGCGCACTGTTCCAGACATCTTTACCGACATCGTCGGTGCCCATGTCTGCCAGAAGCGGACTGTAGTGCATCAACGGATACAGTCCGACGTGGTCGGCCGGCACAAGCACAATATCGGGTGCATTGCCCTGCTCGATATAGGTGAACATGCGGGTTTTTAGGTCGCCTTGCTGTGCCCAGGCGACCTCGACTTCGATGCCGGTGTCGACGCTGAACTGCTCAACCAAGGGTAACCAGTTACGGTTTTCGTGGGTATAGATGAACTTCAGGCGCTCACTGGCAAAAGCAGATGCTGAGCTAAAAGCGAGAAGAAGGCATAGAAGTAGTCTGTACATCTGGAATCCGCTACACCGGCTATTAGGCCATTGTAGAGGAAGGAGCGGGGGATAAGTATCGCTTTTTATCCCCTGGTCGTAAGACGGTGCGTCTATTACAAGCGTTCTTAGCGGCGCAGATAGTGAGCGAAATCGATATCGCTGGCCGATAGTATCGCCTGAACGCGGTTATGTACCCCAAGCTTGCGCAGAATGGCCGACACGTGAGCCTTGACGGTTGTCTCGGCAATATTGAGGTTATACGCGATCTGCTTGTTCGATTCGCCCTGGGCCATGCGCTCGAGCACCAGTAGTTGTCGGCGTGTGAGTGAGTTGAGCAGTTCCGGCGGAATCTGTGGCTCGTTCATGCGCCGGCTACGTCGATTGTCGCCGCCGCTGGAACGAATGATATCGCTGGGAAGGTAAACGTTGCCGTTTAAAATCTGTTGAAGCGCGTCGGTCATCTGCTGGCGCGGAGCCGATTTGGAGATGAAACCGACCGCGCCACAGGTAATGGCCTGCAGAACGACTTGCTTGTCATCTTCGGCCGAGACAATCACAACCGGTACGGTTGGCGATTCATTGCGCAGCGAGATCAAACCGTTCAACCCGTGCATGCCGGGCATGTTGAGGTCGAGAAGTACAAGGTCGAGATCTTCGTCCTCGGTTGCCAGTTTGAGGGCGGTATCCAGATCTTCGGTTTCGATTGTCTCGGAGCCGGGAAAACCTGACTGGATGACATTGGTGATCGCCTCACGGAACAGCGGGTGATCATCGGCAATCAATATGCGATACACGTCTTTATCCCTCTTATGGTGCTTATTATCGGGGCAATACCCGTATTACACCTTTATGAGCGCGGCGACGAAATTAAACCATCGTGGCAGCGATATGGTACTAAAGTACTGTTTTGATGATTGGGAGTCGCTAACAGTATGATCTTTATTACTGTTTCGCGACAGCCTATCTGCCATAATGGGCCCTATTCAAGAATAGACGAAGTAAAGGTGCTTTCTCGATGCATGATGACAGGCGTCTGCATCCTCGCGTAGACACTGACCTGGACGCTCAGGTTTTGGTGGGGCAGGACAATCTACCGGTAAGAATGGTGAATCTGAGTGTCGGCGGTCTGATGATCGAGGGGAGCGGCCAGTTGGCCGGGCTTTCGGCCTCTCCGGCGACAGGTACGATCGAGATCGGCGTCAGGTTCGATCTTGAGCATCAGCCGGTAAACGGCACGTGCCGTGTGGTGTACAAGCGCCGGCTGTCGGCCGACAAGGCCGCATTGGGTCTTAAAATTATCGATATGGACGAAGCGTTGAGAGCAGCCATCGATCGCTACGTGCGTAAGAATCTGACGTACTGACCGCGTTGTTAAGCGCCATCCTGCTTAGAAAACTTCATCTGTTCAGTTTGTGCGGCGCGTACCGCCAACATCTATCCTTATAAAGGAGTTTTCGCAACATTAAGCAGGATGGGGGGCAGAGCAATGTCTATTTCATCTACAGTGCAACGTTATCTTGAACGTCAGCACATTCCGTATCACCTCAAGCACCACCCGTATACGGAGACCGCAATGACCTCGGCATTCGCGGCAAGAGTGCCCGCGCAGAGGGTTGCCAAGGGTGTGGTTCTCAAGGATGAAGATGGCTTTGTCATGGCGCTGGTGCCCTCTGACAGGCAGGTGAACGTCGACGCCGTGAATCACTCATTGAATAGGTTGTTGGAACCGGCCTCTCAACAGGATGTGAGAATACTGTTCCGTGACTGTGAAGCGGGCGCAGTGCCGTCTTTAGGGATGGCCTACAACATTAAAATGATCTGGGATGACAGCCTCGCACATGAGCAGACATGCTATATGGAGAGCGGAGATCATTCAGAGTTGCTTGAGATCGACAATCCGTCATTTATGCGCCTGATGGAGCATCAACAGCATGGCATGATCTGCCGTTGATTGAAACGCCACCGGCAGACCGCCGCTGCCGGTCAATGATTCGAACTATTTTCCCCCGTCTGTGCTATTTAGGGTTGCAGATTATTCCTATCGCGCAATAATCGAATGCGTTAACGACAATGCGCACCCCATTGAATAGATTGGGAAAAAATATGCTGAATGCACTTTCCGTTATCGCTCGTAGCCGTTTGTTCTGGTTCTTGGTATTGGTCGCCTGTCTACTGCTGGAAGGGACCGCCCTTTATTATCAATATTCTCTTGATTATGGTCCGTGCGTGCTGTGCGTCCACATCCGTGCCTGGATCGCGGGGCTCGGTGCTGTGGCGTTGCTAATGTTTCTTTTGGGCGGCTCAATGGCTGTGCTTGGGCATCTGGCCTCGTTGGCGCTGGCCTCTGGCCTCCTGCGCAGTAGCTGGATTACTTTGGGTGTCGAGCGTGGGACCATAGAGGACAGCTGTACCATGGATCCTCAGTTCCCGTCCTGGCTTCCATTGCATGAGTGGGTTCCGGCTATGTTTGAGCCTTGGGAGCCTTGCGGTTACACGCCGATGCTGCCTTTTGGCATGACCATGGCCGAAGCCCTGGTTCTCATTGGGCTTGCTTGGGTAGCCGTTTCGTTCCTCTTGCTGCTGGCCAGCTTCAGAAAGCCGAAACGAAAGCGCGATCTTTTCCTCTGATAAATCCATCTATACTGCGAACATTGCAGTAACGTTCACGATACAGCGGCGGATGGCCGTTCCGAATCACCAACCGGGAGGCGGCATGGAGATAGAACAGGCCCTGAAGTCAGATGCAGATGATTTGGCGTATCTGATTGATATCGCCGGCGAGGGCATGCCGCAGTATCTCTGGAGCAAACTGGCTGACCCCGGACAAGGAGCGCTAGCGTTGGGTGCTCAACGGGCAGCTCGGGAAGAGGGCGGCTTCAGCTACAGGAATGCTCTGGTATGTCGCGACCGCGGCAATGTGCTTGGCATGATCATCGCCTACCGCTTACCTGCACCCTATGTTGTCGGTGACCTGAATGATTATCCCGAAATCGTTCAGCCGTTGATTCAACTTGAGTCGAAGGCGCCGGGCAGTTGGTACATCAATGCCGTCGCGACCTACGAGGCTGCCAGAGGCCAGGGCGTTGCGCGAATGCTTATGCTAGAGGCTCAGGAGAAGGGGCGCCTTGCTGGATGCTCACTGGCATCGCTTATTGTCGCATCGGGTAACAAGAGCGCACGGCATCTGTACAAGCAGCTTGGCTATGAGGATGTCGCATCCGAGCCAATCATCGAATATCCGGGGTGTCCCTACGGAGGCGATTGGCTATTGATGACCAAACAGTTGGAAGGATAAAGACACCGTTGCGCAAGGTGCGAGACGGTGTCTTTGAGTGGGCTTTGTGATCAAGCAGATTGGAACCGATTCTGACTGCGGCGATGAACCCACTGCATGCCGGCAAGGATGATGCCCAAAGTCCCAAGATAGAACGCCAGATGTATAGCGGTCGGACGCTCCTGGTAACCAACCAGAATGTGCAGTAGCTGGCCGACGACTGACTTTTCTGAGAGCAGGCTACCACTGTTCCACAGAGGCGGCTCGTAGGGCAGTATTCCTGCTTGAATGAGATAACCTGCAGCAGAGGCAGCGAGGCCCGCAGCAAGAAGCAAAATCATCCAGCCGGTAATCTGGAACAGTCGACTGGCAGGAATGCGTAATAAGCCTGAATAGATCAATCGGCCCACCAGAACGCCTGCGGCGACACCAATCAGGCTTCCGCTCAGCATTGAGGTAGTGGAGCTCCCACTTGCGGCGACACTGTACATGAACAGAACCACCTCAGACCCTTCGCGCAGAACCGCCATGCCAGATGCGACGGTCAGAAAGTAAAGCGGCAGAGTTCCGTCGGTTATCTTGGCACTGACATTTTTCAGATGGGCAACCAGCTCTTTGGCGTGGTGCGACATCCAGATGTTATGCCAGGCAAGCATCAATACCGCAGTGAAGAGAATCGCAGCGTTCATGATCTCTTGGCCGGTGCCCTCAAAGGCTCCGGTAATAGAGCGTGCAAAGAGCGCGACGATACACGCCCCCGAAAGTCCTGCAAACAGTCCTGCGCATATCCAGCGGGTGCGGCCCGGTAAACCGCAGGTAGCGGCCATCAAAATACTGATGATCAGCGCTGCTTCCAGTACCTCGCGAAATACGATGACGGCGGAACTAAGCATAAGGCAACCTCAAAGCCGGTTATTCAACGATCAGAGCGCCTTTGGCAGTCGCCTCATGGAACTCGCCCACGAATTCATAACGTCCGGGCTCGAAGGGGCCAACAAATACGGTGCCTTTGCTATTGCCGGGAATGACTTTCTCTATATCAAAATCCTCGCCTTCAAACTCTTCCGGGGAGGCGTCGTCGTTGGAGATAATCAGTTTGACGCGCTCACCAGCCGGGATGGTCAATTCTGCGGGTGAAAACATGTGGTCTTTGATGGAGATCTCGAAAGTGCTCTCTCCGGCCAGGACTGAGGTTGAAATAACACCGAACAACGCAGCGATAAGCAGATTTTTCATGGTGCTTCCTTAGCGATATACAACGAACAAATAATAATCATTATCATATAGGGAGTTTAAGTGCCACGCAATACCACTGTAAATGTCTGGATATTCTTTGCGGGTAATCGACTCAGGTTACATCAGTGCGTTTGGGCAAGGACTGCGAGCGTACCGATCTTCTTGATACCGGTGCGAATGGGATAGAGAACCTGACCGGCCAGCCATTCTGGAAGGATGTCAGCAAATGGGTAACGATCGAGGTCAAGTGCCGGGATATAGGTCTGGGGGGACAGGGTTACGCCGGTTTCGAGTTCTTTCATACGCTGAAACGCCATATGATTAGCTTTCACCAGGCGACCGCGATGGTCGAATGCCAGTAAGCCTTCATGACGCCAATGCGTGAACATGGACCGCGTTGCGTCAATAATGCGTTGGCGGGTCTGGAAGTACTGCTGCGCCAGGTTGGTTTCGATCATCCGCGCAGCGGTTACCGCGAATTCGAGCGCATCGTGCTGATAGGTTTCAGTCAGTCCGGACAGGTCGACGGCGCCGATGACACTGCCGTCATGCGGATCGCGAATGACGTCAGCTGAGCAGGTCCAGTGCTTGATGCCATAGCAGAAATGCTCGGCTCCGTAGAGTTGAATGGGGCCTCTGGCTTTAAGCGCGGTGCCGATAGAATTGGTACCGACCGCATCTTCGCCCCATAGGGCACCTTCTACAAGGTTTACCTTTGTCGCATTGCTCAGAACTTCGTCATCCGACTCCATACGCAGTACTAGCCCATCCTTATCGGCCAGCAGTATCAGACTGTCGGTCTCAAACAGCAGCTCGCCCGCCCGCTTGAGGACAGGTTGCGCAGCGTCGATCAGCTCCCTGTTTTCGCGGCGTTTGTGTTCAAGGTGGTCTTGTTCAGAAAAAGGGGCATGCGACATCAGGGGATCGACGTTCGACTCCTGACAGCGGCGCCAAGAGTCCTCAACAATAGTCCGCATGGTGTTGGCCGGATAACTTTGTGCGACCACGAAGCGCTCCCAGATGTCGAGCAGCTGGTTGTGTTGTTCAGGATTACTTAACAGCTCAGCTTCGGTGCGCATCTGTTGCGTTGAGCGTGCCGCTTGCTCACGTGTATAGAACTGGCCGTGGAGCACAAAGCCGGCGATGACGCCGGGTTTCACTTCGGTCACATGCCCGTTCTCTTTTCTCTGAAGCACCAGCGCTTCCGGCAAGCCGTCAAGCAGGTGCATAGGTGCCTCTCTTCCGTCTGCAAAACGGGAGAGGTGTATTTCACCGGTTTCGAAGTCATAAAAGGCGGGTCGAAAGCCAAGTCCGCGGTTCTCTTCGCTGACACCTCCGCTGCCGCGAAAAATGCGGTTCTGTTCTTTAAGCAAGGCCAAGGTTAACCGTTGCTCGTTTAGCCCCGGTTCTGCCGTACTCTGATTGAGGTGGCTGGGGGTCTTGGCGTTCATTGTGACTCCTGGCATCGCGTGCCGTGTTATGCGTATCTACGCTGAGTATAGTCGCTTGGTGCAGACGGTCGTTTTCTATACCGGAATGATGAATTTTTATCCTGCATTGACCGATGAGTACCGTGTGAGTGCGTTAACGCTTACGGGATAGAATGTGATGAATGAGTTGATAATAGTAATTACACAATCTTCGGGATATCAGTAGAATGTTCTGCTCGTGAACCTGAGCCAAGTCCGCCATGAGCACCGACCCCCAGAGTATGACAGAGACAACCGCCTCCTTGCGTTGGCTGACGTTGTTCAGCATCTGTGTCGCTACCTTTTTGATGCCTCTGAGCCTTTCGTCGGTCAATGTTGCGCTGCCGGCGATCGCCTCTGATCTGCAGGCCGATGCCGTGTTGGTCAGTTGGGTGCCGACAATGAATCTACTCGGCGCGATTGCACTGCAACTGCCCTCGGGCAGAATTGCCGATATTCTGGGTCACAAACGAATATTTCTAGTTGGTGTGCTTCTCTATGCATTGAGCTCTCTGCTGGTGGTGGTGATCGACGATATTCGACCTCTGCTAGTTGTCAGGCTGTTGCAAGGGATATCGAGCGCTATGGTATTTGGCCCGGCTATGGCCATTATCAGCAAGGTGTTTACTGGCAGCAGCAGGGGCATGGCACTGGGTATTACTTCGAGCTCGGTCTATTTGGGGCTCACCTGCGGTCCGTTAATCGGTGGTTGGTTAACCGAGCTGTGGGGCTGGCGCTCGGTATTTCTGGCACCGCTGCCTCTCACCGTCATCACGATGGTGATGGTCGGATTTTTTGTTCAGGAGTCCACTCGAAATGCCGAAGAGCGTCTCGACTGGGTGGGCAGTATCCTGTTTACACTGGCAACCAGTGCACTGTTTATCGGGATTTCCGAAATGCCGAACTTAACCGGTACGCTTCTGGCTAGCACCGGTATCGCATTGATCATCGTGTTTATTTATCAGCAGGAGCGCTCGACCTGGCCGCTGATAAGACTTCGACGCCTGGTGGCGAACCGGGTGTTTTTCAGGTCGATCCAATCCAGCTTTCTGATGTACAGCGCCAACTACCCCTTGCAATTCATGCTCAGCCTGTACTTGCAATATATTCAGGCGTTAACGCCTTTGGAGGCGGGGCAATTGATGCTGCTACAAGCGTTGGTGATGGTTGTCGTTGCACCGTTGGCCGGACGGTTGTCAGACAGGGTCGACCCACGCATTCCGGCAACGACGGGCTGTATTCTATTTGGTGGGGGGTTCGTCAGTCTGTCTTTGGTGCATGCCGACAGCTCGCTAGTCTGGGTCGGCAGCTCTCTGGTGGTCATGGGACTGGGTTTTGGTCTGTTTTCTTCGCCCAACAATAATGCTGCACTCTCCTCGGTGCCGCCGGAACGGTTGGGTATCGGCTCTTCAGTACTGAATATCTCCCGCAGCCTTGGCAACATGATGGGAATGACGGTCGTGGTATTCCTCTTCAACCTGCTGATAGGAAACGCGCAAATAGCGCCTGACCAGTTCCCGGCGCTTATGCAGGCGCTGCAGATATCTTTTCTTATTTGTGCAGGGTATGCCGTGGTTGCCGCCTATACCTCATGGAGCCGGGGTAAAATTTCGCGTTGATCACCCTTTGGGCGGTCCGCTCCGGGCGCTGCGTTCGGGGTTGAAGCTGATGATCGCCAGCACTGTAAACAGGGTTGTGCAGCCAAGCGTTATCGCCAGTGCCTGAATGTTAAGCTGCTGATAGAGGGCAAAGCGAACCAGTTCAACGGCATGTGTAAAGGGGTTGTATTGGCAGATCCAATACAGCCATTCGCTCGATTCACGCATCTTCCATAGCGGGTACAGCGCGGAGGAGAGGAAGAACATGGGGAAAATGACGAAGTTCATGACCCCGGCGAAGTTTTCCAGCTGGCGAATGCGTGCGGATAGAAACAACCCGATGGAGCCAAGCAGCAGTGCAACCAGTACCAGGGCAGGCAGGGCTGTCAGCAGGCCAATAACCGGCGGTTCGACACCGGCAAGCCAGGCGATAGCGAGAAAGGCATACACCTGGAGCAAGGATATCAGGGCGATCGCCAGCAATTTACTGACGAGTAGCCATCCCCTTGGAATCGGGCTCATCAGCAGAACTTTCATACTGCCCATTTCACGGTCATACACCATCGAGAGCGAGCTTTGCATGCCGTTGAATAGCAAAATCATGCAGCAGAGCCCCGGTGCGATGTAAGTCTCGTAGGTTATGTAGGTCTCGTAGGGCGGAATGATGGCCACACCCAGTGCGGCTCGAAACCCTGAGGCAAAGACCACGAGCCAGAGCAGGGGACGTACAAGCGCGCTGAGGAAACGGCTGCGTTGCTGAATAAAGCGCCAGAACTCACGTTTCACGACGCCATTAAAGGCAAATAGATACTGAATAGCACTCATGCGGCCTGTCCTGTCGTACCGGTTAGGTGCTCGAACAGTTCGCCGATTGATTGCGCGTTCTGATCATCACACAGTGCTTGGCCGATACCCTGTGCCAATACCTTACCCTTATGCAGAATGATGGTCGGATCCGAAGTCTTCACCTCTTCCAATATATGGGTTGCCCAAAGCACCGTGAGCCCACGTTGTGCACATAGGTCGCGCACCGCGCCGTTTATCGCTTGCCGGGACGCTACATCAAGACCGGCACTGGCTTCGTCGAGTAGAAGAATAGAAGGGCGGTGAAGCAGAGAACGCGCGATCTCCACCCGTCGTCTGTGACCGCCGTTGAGCGCGCGAACTCGGTCATGGCTGCGATCTTTAAGCCCCAGCCATTCGAGCTCCTGCTCGGCCCTTGCACGAATCTCACGCGTTGATAGCCCGTGCAGCGCGCCGTGGTACTCAAGGTTTTGCAGCACAGTGAGGTCCAGATCCAGAGTGTTTTGCTGGAATACCACGCCCATGTGGGACAAAAACAGTCGAGGCTCGCGGTTGATCGATAGCCCGCCAAACAGTATCTCGCCCTGTTGCAGTTTGAACAGCCGCGTCAACAACGCGAAAAGGGTCGATTTGCCTGCACCGTTCGGCCCCAGAAGCGCGTTGAACTGGCCAGGTTGCAGTGTGATATCGACGCTCTCCAGCGCAACGCGGCTGCCGTATCGGTGGGTGACCGATTTGATCTCCAGCGAAGGTGTCGACATAGAGGGCTCCGTCAAAAGCTGGGCCGGGTGGCGAGCGCCACCCGGCTTAAAGGCTGAGGATCAGTTAACGGTGACAACGCCCCAGGGGTAGCGGCCGACTTTCACGGATTTAATCACCTTGAGATCGTCGACATCGATAACCGAGACATCGCCGCTGACACCGTTGGTGGTCAACAGGTATTTGTTGTCCGGCGTAAACGCCATCTGCCAGACTCGGCGTCCAACAAGCAGGTATTCAAGCACTTCGAATGTTTTGGCATCGATCACAGCGACATGGTTGGCAGGGCCAAGGGCGACGAATGCATAACGCCCGTCCGCGCTGAGTTTGACGCCAACAGGCTGCACTTTGTCCGGATGGATCCCCTTGATCTCGAAGGTGATGTTCTTGATTACCGCGCGTGAGTCTACATCGACCACGGTCACGGTACCGCCGATCTCGGATGATGCCCAGAGCTGTTTACCGTCCGGCGTGAACTGAACATAGCGGGGACGCTGATCCACCAGTGTGTTCTCGACCAGTTCATAGGTACTGGTGTCGATCCAGTGCAGCATGTTGGTGGTTTCGGTTGTATTCACTGCCCAACGGCCATCGGGGCTTACGGCCATGCCTTCGGGTTCGACACCCACTTCAATTTGGGCAACCACTTCGTGAGTTTCAGTATCGACCACGGTGACAAGTGCGTCATCTTCATTGGAGATGTAGAGCATCCTGCCATCCGGGGCCAACGCGAATTGCTCGGGGTCCTCCCCAGATGGCAGGTTCGCGATAATTTTATGTGTTGCAAGGTCAAGTACCTGCACGGTGTCAGAGTCGCTAGCGCAGATATAGAGCTTGGTTTTGTCTTTCGACAACTCGATGCCCCGGGGACGCTCCCCGACATCGATGGTATCGGTGACTGTCCAGGTATCGAGATCCAACACCGATAGTGTGTTGTCCTTCTCATTGGAGATGTAGGCGGTGGCTGCCTGAGTCGCACCGGATAACGTGGCTAAAAGAAGGGCGGCTACAAGTGGTTTCTTATTCATACTTTTCTCTCGTTTTAACGATCCACCCGACAACGGCTCTCCGGCTCGTCATAGCCCAGAGTGTCGAGTTCAGTTTTGGGGTGTAGGAATCCTGCCTGTGGCGATTGAGAGACCAACGCTCTTGGTTGAACCAGCGCGATGGGCTGGCGCAACTGGCCGCTCCAGCCACGGAAATTCAGCTTTCGGCCTTTAAAGGCGGCCAGCTCGAATTGATCGGACAGAAGATAATCTTTGATAGAGGCAGAATCGGCTTTACCCGTGCGGGTGACCGCTTCGGCGATGCTGCGCACCGCTGCCCAGCTGGCGTAGTCCTTTTCGTTCATCCAGCGGCCTGACTGCGCTTCGAAGCGGCTCTGTAACTGAGCGGCACCCCAGGCTTCAATCATTTTGTGCCAACCTACCGGCATCAGACCCTGAGTACCGACAACCGGTCGCGGAAGGCCTGTGTTGTAGGGAAGGAATTCGCCGAAATCGCCACGCTCATCCGCCACAACCACGACGTCATACTCTTTGCCCATGGTGAAAGGTGGCAGTTCTTGCTGAGCGGTGCGCCGTAAGTCGGTGTCGAAGCTCCAGTGTTTCTCCTCGACCACCTTCCCGCCGAATCGTTTGGCGGCGCGTTTTATAGCGGCTGCAAACGCCTCATCGTCGGCGGTGTTTCCGTCGATCAGCATCCAGCGAGACCAGCGTCGCATGATCAGCCACTGGGCGAGCGCATCGGCGAGCATGGCGCGCGATGGGATGGTGTGCAGCATGCCTGGCAGACACTGCGTGGTGCGAAGTGCATCATCCCGACTGCCCGCGTTGATGAGCAGGCTATCCATGGGTAATGCGTCTCTCAACTGCGCCAGCGTGTCGGCAGGTGTGTTTAATATAAAAAGTCGTACGCCCTTGCCATACAGCTCTTTCGCAGACTCGGTGAGCAATTTGGCATCTTCGCTTGAGGATTCATGCAGGGTGTAGTGCTGGTTAAGAAAACGGCCAGTCGTGTTGCTGTCTTTGATGGCAAGGGTGGCGCCTTGCGCACCGGCGTCGTCCGGTTCCGGAATCAGGTTCGAGAGCACCGGTCCCTGGTCGACAATCTGGCCGATATAGGCGATATCGACATTAACAGGCGGCGGTGCCGCGGTTGCCGAAAGCGAGATGATGCCAGAGATAAGCATGAGATGGCGGGCATATTTAAGCATAGCGAATCGTTTTTCTTGTTATCGATACCCCCAGCTTAGGTACTGGTTGATCCCAGTGAAATATGCTGAAGGTCGCAAAGAAATGGTACTCAAGTAGCATTTTTGGGTGCTGAGTAATCCCCTGCTGGCGTTGCCTGAGCCATACCCATCTGACGTTGACCGGAATTTAACCATTGAGGTGAAGAGGTAGGCGCATGCGAAAAACCTTGGCGCTGCAGCTCTTCACGGATAATTTCAAAGCAGGAGGGTATAGTTGACTACTACCAACGGACCATCTTTTGCCTGCCAAGGTGTAATCCCATGAGTGTTGTTGCTGAGCGATGATGATTTGCAGTTCTGTGCGTTCGTGTAATCCGACGCGGACCACATCCGGCTTATAACAAAAACGGGTGAGTATTATGGCAAAGCATCTTCACGTTTCCGCTCTGGCACTGTCTGCACTGATTGCTGCGGGTATCAGCTCTCAGGCGATGGCTCACGGTGATGTGACACCTCAGGGCGTCAACACCGAGGGTTTGACCCCGCTGGGTGAGGAATGGGCTGACACCAACCCCTACCGCAGCCCCAACAAGGATTTCGAGCGTGCTGTTGAGATTGGCTCGTCTGCCTACAACCAAAACTGCGCGCGCTGCCATGGTCTGGAGGCGATTTCGGGCGGTATTGCGCCGGATCTGCGCTTGCTGGCCCCGGACTTCGACGGTGACGAGTGGTTCAAATATCGCGTCATCAACGGTGCTGTCCGTGACGGTAAAGTCTACATGCCGAAAATGGCGGATTACCTGAGTCAGGAGGCGCTCTGGGCAATCAAGACCTATCTGGACGTGCGCCATGATGAGATGGAGTAATATCCCTGCACTGTTTGCACTCTGCCTGCTGATTCTCAGCGGGCAGGTGCAGGCCCGCCTGTATGATGACGTCGTGGCGTCCGGTTACATCCGTATCGGCGTCTATCGTGACTTCCCACCTTATTCCTTCGAGCAGGACGGAAAGCCGGCTGGCATTGATGTCGATCTCGGTCAGGCCATTGCCGATAGTCTCGGTGTTCAACTCAAGCTCCACTGGATCACGCCAGATGAAACCCTGGATGATGATCTGCGCAACAACGTATGGAAAGGCAGTGTGCTCGATAAGAGCGAAGAAAATCCGTTGGCGATGAAAGATGTTGCCGATGTGATGCTGCGTGTACCGTACGACCGCGATTACGCCTATAAGCGTGACTCTCTTGGTCAGCTGATCAACGAGCAGGTGGTGATGATGTCGCCCTATCATCAGGAGCGTTGGCAGCTTGCGTTTGACAGCGAAAAGCTTGAATCAGTGCGCACTCTGGCCAAGTTTCAATACAACCCTATCGGCGTCGAGATCGACAGCCTGCCGGCGTTTTACCTGACGTCCGCGTTGCAAGGACGCATGCGCAACAACACCCATCATTTCGCGAATCCGCGCTTAGCGTTTGATGCGATGAAAGAGGGTGAGGTGAGTGCTGTCATGGCGCTGAGAAGTGAAATCGACTGGCTGCTGTTCCGTGAAGGCGGAGATCGTTATCGCCGTGCGGAAAATGGTTTTCCTGATATGGGTAAGCAGGCGTGGGACATCGGTATCGCCATCAGGGAGAGTGATCGTGACCTCGGTTACGCGGTGGACGGTGTCTTCGAGCATATGATCGGTGACGGATCGATGGATGCGCTGTTTGCGCGCTACGGTGTCACCTATGAAAAACCGAGCCTTTTAACCGCGGCTCAGTAATCCACTCTATACCCCCTTCGAGGCCCGCACGTGTTGCGGGCCTCTTTATATAACTACGACCAAAAGCGCCCGCTATGGGCTCGAAAGTAGTATGTCCCAACGCGTGGTAGCTGATTAGGTTGATAGTGATGGTCTTTTCAAAATCACTAAAACAATAAGTATTGCTATGTATGCCACCCTTCTCAGAATCCTCTTACTGATCGCGCTGTACCTGCCTGCTGCGCTTCAGGCCCAGCCGCTGCCCCAGGTTCGCGTAGGGGTGCTTCAATACGGCACCGGGCATTGGGAGCTGGCCAATATCCAAAACGCTGGGCTTGATCGAGCCCAGGGCTACGAGCTTGTGCCTGTGCCACTGGCTAACAGTTCGGCGGCTTTGCTGGCGCTAACAAGCGGCAGCGTTGATTGGATCATCGGTGACTGGGTTTGGGCGGCCAAACGCTCTCAAAGCGGTGATCCTTTGCGTTTTCTTCCATTCTCTAGCCGCATCGGTGAGGTGATGGTGCCGGTGAGCAGTTCTATCGATAGTGTCGCTTCATTGGTCGGGAAGCGGGTCGGTGTGGCGGGAGGGCCAAACGGTAAAAGTTGGCAGTTACTCTATGCCGCCGCCAAGCAGCAGGGGGTCGATCTGCAAAAAGAAGCTGAGGTTGTATTTGGTGCGCCTCCATTGCTGAGTCGGGAATTGGAATCCGGGCGCCTTGATGCGTTGCTGACGTTCTGGCACTTTGCTGCCCGGCTGGAAGCGCAGGGGCGTTTCAAGACCGCTTTCAGTGCTCAATCAATCTCTGTAACTTTGGGTATAGATGAACGCCTGCCGATGCTTGGCTACCTGGCAGAGGAGAAATGGATCATTGAAAATCAAAAGCTTGCGATGGCTTTTGAACGTTCTGTCTATATTTCAAAAGAGCAGTTGAGATCTGACGAGCCTTGGCGCGCAATACGACCGCTTATGCGGGCTGAATCAGACGCTGTATTTGACGCGCTGAAAGAGGGGTACCGAAAGGGTGAACCACACAGAGCGTTGGATGCAACGCTGATCAGTTCGGCAAGACGAGCATGGCCGTTGCTCGGCGGTGATGGCGAGTTGCCGGTCGGCATTTTCGACGGTGTGGGCGCACAATGATCACCCGTCTTCGCGATTACGTATTGGTACTCGCGGTGCTGGCTGTATTGTGGCAGGTGTTGGCGCAGGTGCTGAACGATCCGCTTTTGCCTTCACCGGCTCAGGTAATGGCCACGATGTGGCATGAAGCAGTTAGGGGTGACCTGATATATCACCTGATGGTTACCCTGAGGCGTGTGGCCATCGCATTTCTGTTTGCGATGGTGTTGGGCGTTCTATGGGGGTGGTGCATGGGGCGATCCAGACGGATGAATCGTCTGTTTGACCCGCTGCTTGTCCTTTTTTTGAATCTCCCGGCACTGGTGCTGATCATCCTGTTGTACGTCTGGATGGGGCTTGTTGAGTCGGCGGCTGTGCTGGCGGTCATCCTCAACAAAGTACCCAATGTGGCCGTTACCCTGCGTGAAGGTGTCAGGAGTCTTGACCCTGAGTTGGAGGCGATGGCTCGCGCCTACCGGTTTACGCTAAGGCAGAGAATTCTCGATCTATGGCTGCCGCAGCTTTTTCCCTATCTCATGGCCGCCATGCGAAGTGGCTTGGCGCTTATCTGGAAAATTGTGCTGGTTGTTGAGCTGCTTGGGCGCTCCGACGGGATCGGATTTCAGTTGCATCTTGCGTTCCAGATGTTCGATGTCTCAACCATTCTCGCCTACAGCTTCAGTTTTATTCTGGTGGTTCAGCTGATTGAGTGGCTGCTTTTGCAGCCGCTTGAGAGGCGTGCGCGGCACTGGCAGGCGGCAGGAGAGGTACAGAATGCTTGAGTTGCGACTGGAGTCGAAATCGTTCTCGCGCCCTGTGCTTGGTCCGTTGGAGTTGAGGATAGAACCGGGGCAACGATTGGCGTTGGTGGGGCCGTCCGGATGTGGCAAAACGACGCTGCTTAATATCGTTGCCGGGCTTGATACGGATTTCCGGGGAGAGCGCATCCAAACACGTGAGAGCTTATGCATCGCGTACATGTTTCAGGAGCCCCGGTTGTTACCTTGGCGCACGGTCGCACAAAACCTTCAGCTTGTGGGGGTTGCGACCGATGAGATTGAAGCACGTCTTGAAGAGGTAGGGCTTGACGGCATAGCGGCGTTATACCCACGCCAGCTATCCCTGGGTATGGCCAGGCGTGTTGCATTGGCACGCGCACTGGCGATCAAACCTGATCTCCTTCTGTTGGATGAGCCTTTGGTGTCGCTAGATCCCGAAACAGCCCTGAAGATGCGACAGCTGGTTAAATCGCTACTGGATCAGCGCCCCTGGATAAGCCTTCTGTTGGTTTCTCACGATCCCGAAGATGCTCGTCAACTGGCTGATGAGTGCATCTATCTGACTGATCAAAAAGTCGGGGTATTACTACCAAGTGAGGAGAAAACTGCTTCTGCCGGTTAATTGTTGAAAAACTGGGGCGCTACAAGAATTAGCTACAGCATCGGGCGAAATATCCCGGTTGTCAGGGACTTTCCCAAACCAATAAGAATGATCCGCAAAGGAGACGACAATGAAACGACTCGGGCTCAGTACAGGCTTTGCAGTTACTGCCCTCGTTGCAGCGATGTCCTCGGCCACCGTTGCACAGGCCGGTGTAACCGACAAAGATATTTTGAACGACCAGATGACGACTGAAGATGTTGTCTCCAACGGTCTTGGTCCTCAGGGCCAGCGCTACAGCCCCTTGACCAAACTGAACACCAAAAACGTGCAGGAACTGCGCCCGGTATGGTCGTTCTCGTTCGGCGGTGAAAAACAGCGTGGCCAGGAGTCTCAGCCTCTGGTCAAGGACGGTGTGATGTATGTCACCGGTTCTTACTCCCGAGTCTTCGCCATCGATGTCAAAACCGGGGACGAAATCTGGGAATACAACGCACGTCTGCCGGATGGCATCATGCCGTGCTGTGACGTTATCAACCGTGGTGTTGCCCTGTATGACGATCTGGTCATCTTCGGTACGCTCGATGCCAAACTGGTTGCCCTGAACAAGGACACCGGCAAGACCGTCTGGAAAAAGACCGTCTCTGATTATCAGGAAGGCTATTCACTGACCGCCGCTCCGTTGATCGTAAATGGCAAGGTGATTACCGGTGTATCTGGCGGTGAATTCGGGGTTGTCGGTAAAGTTGAAGCGTATGACGCTAAAACCGGTGATCTGGTTTGGACCCGTCCGACTGTAGAGGGCCACATGGGCTACATCTACAAAGACGGCAAGAAAGTCGAGAACGGCATCTCCGGCGGCAAGCCGGGCCAGACCTGGCCGGGCGATCTGTGGAAGACCGGTGGTGCGGCAACCTGGCTGGGTGGCTACTACGATCCGGATACCAACAGCATCTTCATCGGTACAGGTAACCCGGCTCCGTGGAACTCCCACATGCGCCCGGGCGATAACCTGTTCTCATCCTCACGTCTGGCGATTGACCCGGATACCGGCAAGATCAAGTGGCACTTCCAGACCACGCCGCACGACGGTTGGGACTTCGACGGTGTTAACGAGCTGATCTCCTTCGATTACACCGACGGTGGCAAGACCGTTAAAGCGGCGGCGACTGCCGACCGTAACGGCTTCTTCTATGTCCTGAACCGCGAGAACGGCAAGTTCATCCGTGGCTTCCCGTTTGTCGACAAGGTTAGCTGGGCTAAGGGTCTCGACGAAAACGGTCGCCCGATCTACGTTGACGAGAACCGCCCGGGTAACCCGGCAGCAGCCGAAAAGGGCAGCACTGTAGTGGCACAGCCTTCATTCCTCGGTGGCAAGAACTGGATGCCGATGGCCTACAGCAAGGATACCGGCTACTTCTACGTGCCCTCTAACGAGTGGGCGATGGATATCTGGAACGAGCCGGTCAACTACAAGAAGGGTGCAGCGTACCTCGGTGCTGGCTTCACCATCCATCCGACCAACGAAGAGTACATCGGCGTACTGCGCGCCATCGATCCGAAGAGTGGTAAAGAGGTATGGCGTTACGAGAACTACGCACCGCTTTGGGGTGGTGTTCTGGCAACCGCCGGTAACCTGGTCTTCACCGGTAACCCTGAAGGCTACCTGATGGCATTCGACGCCAAGAGCGGTGAGATGGTGTACAAGTTCAACACCGGTTCCGGCATCGTCGGCTCGCCGATCACCTGGGAGATGGATGGCGAACAGTATGTTTCCGTCGTATCCGGCTGGGGTGGTGCGGTACCGCTCTGGGGTGGTGAAGTGGCCAAGCGCGTCAAGCACCTGAACCAGGGTGGTTCCGTCTGGACCTTCAAACTGCCGGCTAGTGCCGAGATGGCAAGCAAGTAAATAACGCGTGTTTTAAAAGGGCCTTCGGGCCCTTTTTTCGTATTTAAAGGACTCGACAGACTGAGTCAGTTTGAATTGCTCAACACTAAATCAGCACCGTAGATCAACGTGTGATTGTTTTCGTGACTTGAGTCGTCATCGACTTGAAGGTGGCTGTCCTGCAGGTAGAGGCCCACCACGCCGCGCCGTTGTCTTCTAAACGGAGCCCTGTCAGGGTTTGGCGTAGCGGCCATGCAGTATGCCCACGCGTTCGACGTAGGCTTTGGTTTCCGAATAGGGTGGGATGCCTCCAAACTTGGCAACCGCACCGGGCCCCGCGTTATAGGCCGCTGTGGCAAGTTTGATGTCACCCTTGTAGCGATCAAGTAGGGCAGATAGGTAACGCACGCCCCCGTTTATATTCTGGTGCGGGTCCAGCGCATTATCGACATCAAGATCCTTGGCGGTTGGTGGCATGAGTTGCATCAGGCCAAGTGCACCCTTATTCGAGCGGGCCTTAGGATTAAACGCCGATTCTGCATGGATAACCGCCCGCACCAACGCCGGGTCAACGCCGTACTCGGTGGCGGCAGCGATAATATCTGACTTGAACGCTTCGCGATTCAACGGGGTTTTATACCAGTCAACGGTTGAACCAACTCTACAGGCGTAACAATCGAATCGAAGGACTTCAAAATCCCGTATGTGAAGGGGACGTTGGTCGGTAAAGGCCAGCACGCCGTCGGGGCGGCGGTATTTGTAAACAGTTTCAGTCGAATGGTTGCCTGATGCCCGTTGGCTGGACTTTGACGGGGCGACGTTGGTGTATTCGATGCGTCCGTCAGGATGAACGATGCGCCGGATATTATCGGCACAGGCAACACCCGGCCACGAAACAACGGCACCGCAGAGCAGCGGCAAATACAGCAGTGTTGTGATGATAGGTGATCGTTTAGCCTTCATGGATGTGAGGATACTATTGATAGAGCATATTGAGTAACTGCGCCAGGCTGTTTTCTGCCCTGTGTCAGGTTATTCGATCCTGTGGGGGGCAATGGTAAAGCCGGTCACTTTATAGCCAAGGGTGACCACCTCGCCCACATAGCGCTCGTCACCGGTCGATGCAAATTCGAAGTGATACCGTCGCCATAGGTGGATTTGGCCATCGTCATCGCGCTTAAGCCAGATGGCTCGGAGCGCGACACTTTCGTCAAGCAACTGCAGGTCCATGTCGGCGCAGCCGTTTCGGGCATGACGCAGCGCGATCTCGCGCACTTTCTGCCCCCTCCACCAAAGCAGGCAAAGCGTGCCTGTTATGACCAGCCAGATCAGATCTTTCAGTTCGACCATTTCAATTCCTTTACATGCCCCGCCGGAATCATACCGGATACCGCTGAATGATGTTGAGCACTCAAACGAGCGGCATGTACCTTTGTCGCGTTTGCGACAGCAATCGATGTTCACATGTTTTTATGGGTTAACGCATTACGCCTTTTATCATAGCTATCTCTCTGGAATATAAGAAAAAAGGCCAAAAGTGGTTTTTTGGTAAGCCTTTTGCTGCTCTCCTATGACGGGTATGTTGCGCAAGCGAAACTGAGCGACAAGGCCTGCCATGTCAATTGCAGGAGGGCGGTATGATGGAGAAATTCAAAACGATCAGTGCACAGGAGCTTCCGGAATTGCTGGGGCGGTCCAATGCGCTGCTGCTTGATTGTCGAGATCTGCGCGACTACCGCAGCGGACATATCGAGAATGCGCTGCACCTGCATGACGGTCTGAGAGAATCACTTCTGATGCGTGGCGATAAACACCGCGAGATTGTCATCTATTGCTATCACGGCCATGCCAGCGAACATGTTGCCGAGATGTTCGCCGATTTTGGATTCTCAGAGGTGTACAGCCTGGCAGGCGGATTCAACGCCTGGATAGCGTAGGAGGCCATTATGGAACCGCTTGATCGAGAATTGGCATTGCGGATCGCACTGGCGACCCGAACGCTGCCCGGAGTTGAAGTCGGGGAGCTTCTGTCGATATTGCATGACCGGCTTGGGGCGCCGCTGGATGATGAAAAACTGAAGTCGGTCACCGTGACCAACCTGAAAACAGGGATCGGAAGTCTTGACGGTGAAGAGGACGGTGAGGATATCGGGATCGGGCTTGAGAATATCAAACTGGCGGTACGTTACCTCTGGGGCGAAGAGTCCGATGATGGATTGCCCTCTATCGATCGATATCGCGAGGGGGATATGCCGCATTCGGTTCGCATTGCGGTCGCCTCAAATGGAGGGGCACTTCTCAATGGCCATTTTGGATCTTGCCTGAGATTCCTTGTCTATCAGGTATCGGCGAGTGAGATTCGCTTGGTGGACATCCGCTCTACCATTGAGGCCGATAGCGCACCGGATAAGAATCAGTTCCGCGTGGACCTTATCAAGGATTGCAAAGTGCTGTTTGTGCAGACCATGGGCGGGCCTGCTGCTGCCAAGGTGATTCGCGCCGATATCTATCCGATCAAGGTGCCAGAGTCGGTCGACGCACTCATTAAATTGGCGGAGTTTCAGCGAGTGTTCGAGGCGCCTCCACCCTGGTTTGCGAAGATACTGGGGGTATCGGCTCAGGCGCGTAAACGGTTTATTTCCGATGAGTCCAATTTGGAGGCTATCGAGTAAAGCAGGGGACTGACGTCTATTCGCGCTACACTTTAGGTCATGGGTAATGTCATACCCAACGTTAGAAGAGCGGGAGGCGTGATGGCACTAACAGAGAAAAGCTGCATTCCGTGCAGGGGCGGTATGCCAGCACTTGACCCCGCTGAGGCAGGCGAGCTTGCGCTGCAGGTTCCGCTGTGGACGCTGGCAGAGGGCGGTAAACGTATCCGGCGCGAATTTACCTTTCGTAATTTTGCCGATGCGCTGTCGTTCGTAAACCGAGTGGGTGAGCTGGCCGAAGCGGAAGACCACCATCCCGAGATACGTTTCGGGTGGGGGCATGCAGAG
Source organism: Marinobacterium lacunae (assembly GCF_000705555.1). Taxonomy (GTDB): domain Bacteria; phylum Pseudomonadota; class Gammaproteobacteria; order Pseudomonadales; family Balneatricaceae; genus Marinobacterium_D; species Marinobacterium_D lacunae. The sequence goes on along the minus strand of NZ_JMQN01000059.1, from coordinate 171,095 downwards.
ATCGAGCTGTGGACGCACAAGATAGGCGGACTGCATGAAAACGATTTCATCTTGGCAGCCAAAATTGATCAGCTCTGACGGCTTCACGGTGCTGGAAAACAAAACGCCCGCAGTTGCGGGCGTTTTATATTGGGCAGGTTAGCAGGATTTAGCTGTGCTCGCGTAAGAACTCTTCGCTCAGGTTCAGCTCAGTGTTGCTGTTCACCTCAATGCCGCGATTAAGGATGTTGCGTGCGATCTGCTTCGCTTCGTCCAGTGAGTGCATGCTGTAAGTGCCGCACTGGTATTTGTTCAGTTCTGGGATGTCGCCCTCAGCAGCCACGTTCAATACGTCTTCCATCGCGGCGCGCCAGGCGTCGACGACATCCTGTTCGCTCGGGGTGCCGATCAGGCTCATGTAAAAGCCGGTTCTGCAGCCCATCGGTGAAATGTCGATAATCTCTACCGCGTCACCGTTGAGGTGGTCACGCATGAAGCCTGCGAACAGATGCTCAAGCGTGTGGATCCCTTTCTCGGACAGAATCTCCTGATTCGGCAGGCAGAAACGCAGGTCGAACACCGTAATGGCATCACCTTTCGGGGTGTTCATGGTCTTGGCAATACGCACTGCCGGTGCATGCATGCGTGTATGGTCGACTCTAAAGCTGTCCAGAAGTGGCATAGATCATCCTTTCAGACTCGGGTGAATGGTATCAATACGCCAGTATATCGCTTCTCCGACGGTATTTCTCGGATATTGCGGCGGGCGAGCCATTGCGATCAGTACGAAAGTATCGGTTTTTCGCTGCCAAGGGACCATACCGGGAAAGGGGGTGTGCTTACTAAGATGCGAGAGTCGAATAACAAATGGCTTCGCCTGCAAGGCGCAGTCTCTGGACATAAAAACAAAGAGGCTTACGACAATGATCTACGCACAGCCCGGTACAGAAGGTTCTGTTGTAACTTTCCAGCAGCGCTACGGCAACTACATCGGTGGTGAATGGGTAGCGCCGGTTAAGGGTCAGTACTTTACGAATATCACTCCGTGTACTGGCGAAGCTATCTGCGAAATCCCCCGTTCTACCGCAGAAGATATCGAGTTGGCGCTTGACGCCGCTCACAAGGCAAAAGACGCATGGGGCCGTACTTCCGTCACAGAACGCTCCAACATCCTGCTGAAGATTGCTGATCGCATCGAAGCCAATCTTGAAAGACTGGCAGTAGCCGAAACTTGGGACAACGGTAAGGCCGTTCGTGAGACTCTGGCGGCTGACGTTCCGCTTTCTGCCGATCACTTCCGTTACTTCGCCGGCTGTGTCCGCGCTCAGGAAGGTACAATCGGTGAAATCGACGAAAACACCGTTGCTTACCACTTCCACGAGCCGCTGGGTGTTGTCGGTCAGATTATCCCCTGGAACTTCCCGCTGCTGATGGCCGCATGGAAAATCGCACCTGCACTGGCTGCCGGTAACTGTATCGTGCTGAAGCCTGCTGAACAGACTCCGGCTTCGATTCTGGTTCTGATGGAAGTTATCGGCGACCTGCTGCCGGCCGGCGTGCTGAACGTCGTAAACGGCTACGGTGCTGAAGCAGGGCAGGCGCTGGCGACCAGCAAGCGTATCGCCAAGATCGCATTCACAGGTTCTACTCCGGTTGGTTCGCACATCCTCAAGTGTGCCGCTGAGAATATCATTCCGTCTACCGTCGAACTCGGCGGCAAGTCTCCGAACATCTACTTTGAAGATGTGATGGAGCATGAAGACAGCTTCCTGAGCAAGTGTGTCGAAGGTACTGTTCTGGCGTTCTTCAACCAGGGTGAGGTGTGCACCTGTCCGTCCCGTCTGCTGGTTCAGGAGAGCATCTACGAGAAGTTCATCGCCATGGTGATCGAGCGCATCAAGCAGATCAAGCGCGGTAACCCGCTGGATACTGAAACCATGGTCGGTGCTCAGGCATCTCAGGAACAGTATGACAAGATTCTGGGTTACCTGGATATCGGTCGCGAAGAGGGTGCTGAGTGCCTGATCGGCGGTGCAGCCGAGCAGTTGGGCGATAAGCTTAACTCTGGCTTCTACATCCAGCCGACCCTGCTCAAGGGTAACAACAGCATGCGCGTGTTCCAGGAGGAGATCTTCGGGCCGGTAGTCGCTGTTACCACCTTCAAAGATGAAGCTGAAGCACTGGCAATTGCCAACGACACCGAGTTTGGTCTGGGTGCAGGTGTGTGGTCTCGTGACATGAACCGCTCGTACCGCATGGGTCGCGGCATTCAGGCAGGCCGTGTCTGGACCAACTGCTACCATGCGTATCCGGCTCATGCAGCGTTTGGCGGCTATAAGAAGTCAGGTGTTGGCCGTGAAACCCACAAGATGATGCTGGATCACTACCAGCAGACGAAGAACCTGCTGGTCAGCTACAGCACCGATCCGCTGGGCTTCTTCTAAACGTATCTCTGTCCGTTGTGCTTGAACAGGGATAGCTCCGGGGGCTTCGGCCCCCACTATTCCAGGCCTTGTCCCCCACGAGGCTGCCGTCACTAAGCGCACTCTTCGGCTCCTTCGGGAGCCGATTTTTTTTCTATCCCGTCGCATGTTGTCTCTGTTCGTTTTGGGCGAGGCCAGCGCATTGCTACCATTTCGGGGCGCATTTAGTTCCAAAGTACCATATTGATTAGGATGGGCGGCTCCTAAGATCAAGGTGTGTTCAACAATAACAAACGAGGTAATACCTATGTGGACCAAGCCCGCTTTCACTGATCTGCGTATCGGCTTCGAAGTCACCATGTACTTCGCTAACCGTTAATCGCGCGCTCCGAGTGAAGCTGCCGACGATTTGTCGGTAGCCTTCCTCTCAGCCCGGATAGAACGTTCCTCTCCATCCACTCTGGGCCAAATACAATAACAATGAAAATACAGATCCTGGGTTCGGCCGCCGGCGGTGGTTTTCCGCAGTGGAACTGCAACTGCGATAACTGCACCGGTGTTCGTAACGGCACCCTTAACGCCAAGCCCCGCACGCAATCCTCCATCGCCGTTTCCAGCAACGGTATCGACTGGGTGCTGTTCAACGCATCCCCCGATATCCGTGCTCAACTGGCCGATTTCTCACCGATGCAACCGGCACGTGCCAAACGCGACACCGGCATTGGTGCCATCGTGCTGATGGACAGCCAGATCGACCACACCACCGGCTTGCTGATGCTGCGCGAAGGCTGTCCGCTCGATGTTTGGTGTACCGACATGGTTCACCAGGACCTGACGAGCGGCTTCCCGGTATTTAACATGCTGGAACACTGGAATGGCGGTCTGAATCGAAAACGCATTCCAGTGGAGGATGCGGTAAACCGATTCACCATCGAGTGTGCGCCGGGTCTTGAGTTTATTGCCGTACCGCTGATCTCCAGTGCTCCCCCTTATTCACCACACCGTAACGACCCCCATCCGGGCGACAACATCGGTGTGTTGATCCGCGATACCCAGAGCGGCAAATCCCTGTTCTATGCTCCCGGCCTTGGCCGGATCGAACCCCACCTGCCGGCGATGATGGCTGAGGCTGATTGCCTGTTGGTGGACGGCACCCTGTGGCGTGATGACGAGATGGCCCATAACGGCGTCGGCGACAAGCTTGGCGTCCATATGGGTCACCTGGCTCAATCGGGCGAGGGCGGCATGATCGCCTTTCTTGATACTTTAGATAAGCCGCGCAAGGTGCTGATTCATATCAACAATACTAACCCGATCCTGATCGAGGACTCGCCCGAACGCGCTGAATTGGCTGCTCACGGGATAGAGGTCTCGTACGACGGTATGAGCATAGAGCTGTAGGAGTGTCCGCATGAGTACACAAGCACCGATGAGTCGCGAAGCGTTTGAACAGGCCTTAAGGGCCAAGGGCGATCTCTACCATATTCACCACCCCTATCATGTCGATATGTATGCCGGGCGCTCGACGCCTGAACAGATCCGTGGCTGGGTGGCCAACCGCTTTTACTACCAGATCAATATCCCGCTCAAGGATGCCGCGATTCTGGCCAACTGCCCTGACCGTGAAGTAAGGCGCAAGTGGGTTCAGCGTATTCTCGACCACGACGGATATGACGATGCCGAAGGTGGTATCGAGGCCTGGCTGCGCCTCGGTGAGGCCGTAGGGCTGACACGCGAAGAGATTCTGTCGCAGGAGCATGTGCTGCCGGGCGTGCGCTTCGCGGTAGACGCCTATGTGAACTTCGCCCGGCGCGCCGGTTGGGAAGAGGCGGCCAGTTCGTCGCTCACCGAAATGTTCGCGCCGACTATCCACCAGTCGCGTCTGGATGCTTGGCCGGATCACTACCCGTGGATTAAGGAAGAGGGCTACCAGTACTTCCGTAACCGGCTGACCGAAGCGCGCCGCGATGTTAAACATGGCCTCGAGATCACGCTGGACTTCTACGACACCCGCGAGAAACAGGAGCGGATGTTGGAGATTCTCCAGTTCAAGCTGGACGTACTCTGGACCATGCTCGATGCCATGAGTATGGCTTACGAGATGGAGCGCCCCCCTTACCATACTGTAACCAGGGACAAGGTGTATCACCGAGGATTATTCCGATGAACGCAGCCGTTAAAACCGATTTTCGCGTCCCCGTCCTGGGCAGCCTGTTCCGGTTTCAATGGGAACCTGCCCAGCAAGCGTATGTCCTGCTTTACCCGGAAGGGATGGTCAAGTTGAACGAAAGCGCGGGCGAAATACTATCCTTGGTAGATGGGCAGCGTAACGTAAGCGCCATCACCGCGGCGTTGAGGGAAAAATTCCCGCAGGCGGGTGATCTTAGCCGTGACATCACCGAGTTTCTGGAGGTGGCCCGTGAACAGCACTGGATCGACTACCGCTAATACGCTGGCGCGCGAGCAGAAACCACACGGGCAGCCACTCTGGCTGCTCGCGGAGTTAACCTATAAATGTCCGCTGCAGTGTCCATACTGCAGTAACCCTCTGGATTTCGCCGACACCGGTGCTGAACTGACCACAGATGAATGGATCAGCGTCTTTCGTCAGGCACGCGAGATGGGCGCCGCTCAGCTTGGCTTCTCGGGTGGGGAGCCTCTGGTTCGGCAGGATCTTGAGCAACTGATTGCCGAAGCAAGAAAGCTGGGTTACTACACCAACCTGATCACATCCGGTATAGGTCTTAGTGCCGAACGAATCGCAGCGTTTCGCGAGGCGGGACTGGACCATATACAAGTGAGCTTTCAGGCCTCGGACGAAGAGGTCAACAACATGTTGGCCGGTTCAAAAAAGGCGTTTCAGCAGAAGCTTAAGATCGCCCGCGAAGTGAAAGCGCAGGGCTATCCGATGGTGCTTAACTTCGTGACCCATAAGCACAACATCGACCAGATCGACCGGATTATCGAGTTGTGTGTGGAGCTTGGGGCCGACTACGTCGAACTTGCGACCTGTCAGTACTACGGGTGGGCGTATGAAAACCGTGAGCAACTGTTGCCGACGCGTGCCCAGCTTGAACGGGCGGAACGGATTACCAACGAGTACCGTGAAACGCTCAAGGCCGAGGGCAACCCGATACGGTTGATATTTGTCACACCCGATTACTACGAGGAACGTCCGAAGAAGTGTATGAACGGCTGGGGCGAGATCTTCCTGACGGTGACGCCGGACGGTACAGCGTTGCCGTGCCATAGTGCCCGCATGCTGCCGATTGAATTTCCGAATGTTAAGCAGCAGTCGATCGAGGCGATCTGGAACGCGTCGAACGGTTTCAATCATTTTCGTGGCGATGAGTGGATGCAGGAACCTTGTCGCTCGTGCGACGAAAAGGAGAAGGATCATGGCGGCTGTCGTTGTCAGGCCTATCTGATGACGGGCGATATGAATGCCGCTGATCCGGTATGTGCCAAATCGCCTGACCATCACCTGATTGAGGCTGCGCGGGCTTCAGCCGAGGCTGAGCATCCCGCTACCGCGATCACCTATCGCAATGAGCGCAACTCCCGTGTTTTTGCACGATCCGGTTGAGCACCCCATCTCGGCCGCTGAAGCGGTCAAGGCGGTACGCGAATACGCCGGGCTGAGAACGCAAGGTGGCTCGGCGTACGGTGTCAGTTTCGATAGCCGTACCGGTAAAAACCAGCTCTGCCGCTTCGAAGCGGGAGAGCTGGAGTCGATCTTGCCGGCAGAGTTCAGTGTCCGAAGCCGAGTCCACGAGTACGGCGGTGGCGCCTGGTGCCTCTCCAGTCATAACGCGTTCTTCGTCAACGACAGTGATCAGCAGATTTGGTGTGCGAGTCTCTCGGGTGGTTTTGCACGTCAACTCACATCCATGCATCGATCACGCTTTGCAGACCTTACCTTTGACAGCGTACGGCAACGGCTCATCGCGATCTGCGAAACTCACACGCAGGGGCAACCTGAGCCTGAGAATCGCCTGGTCAGTGTCGGTAGCGACGGCCGGGTAAGAGTGTTGGCAGAGGGGGCTGACTTTTACGCGTCGCCCGCGCTGAGCCCTGACGGTTCGGAGTTGGCATGGGTAGAGTGGGATCACCCGAATCAACCCTGGCTAAGCACTCGCGTGTGCGCGGCGTCTTTGTCGGACCTTGGTTATCCAAAAGAGAAGCGTGTTGTATCCGATGTCGAGCGCGCCTGGGTTCAGCCGCGCTTCTCACCTGATGGGGTGTTGCATGCGGTGGTCGATCGTGATGACTGGTGGTCAATAGAATCGTTCAATGGCGAGGCGTTTACACCTTTGTCGGGTGACAAACCGGCCGATACTGAGTTTGCCTCTGCACCCTGGCAATTTGGGTTATCGTCCTATGGTTGGGATGAGAACGGGGCGCTTTGGGCGATAGGTCAGCATAGGGGCTATTCGAACCTCTATCGGCACGATGGTATTCGTTGGCAGCGGCTATGCCTTGATCTAAAAGCAAGCCGCTTACACTCCCTGGCGCTGGCCGATGGAGAGATCTGTTGCGTCGCCGAATTCAGTAATCGGCAGCCGATGGTGTTGAGGATCAGCGGCACGCCCGATACTTACGCAGTTAATGGCTATGCACTCCACGGTGGAGAGTTCCCGGATTATCCTGTTACAAACCCCGAGCCGTGTGGGGCTCCTCTCCCGGACGGCAGTCGCGTGCCTTATTTTCTGTATCGCGGGGTGAGTGCGGGCGTGGCCCCTAGCCCCACGATCATCTTTATACATGGCGGGCCCACCGCATCAACAGCGCCGATACTGAAGTCTGCCATACAGTTTTGGACCCAACGCGGTTACATGGTCGCCGACGTCAACTATCGTGGCAGCACCGGTTATGGGCGCAGCTATAGGATGATGCTGGCCGGTCGTTGGGGCGAGTCCGATGTAGAGGATGTGGAAAGTGTTGCACATGATTTGATCTACCGAGGGTTGGCAGATCCGGGCGCCATGTTCATTCGGGGCAACAGCGCCGGGGGCTATACCGCGTTAAGTGCACTTGCCAATAGCAGCCTGTTTACGGCAGGTGCCAGCCTTTACGGGGTATCCGAGCCATCGCGCCTGAATGATGTAACCCACAAGTTCGAGTCCCGATACCTCTCTTGGCTAATTGGAGATCCGGTTGCAGACAGTACGCGCTACTTGGAGCGCTCACCCCTGCATAATGCCCATAGGATAAGTTCACCTGTTATCTTTTTTCAGGGAGAAGAGGATAAGGTGGTATTGCCCGAGCAGACTCGCGAAATGGCAACGCGTTTAAGAGAGCAGGGCGTCCCGGTTGAAACGCATTATTTCAGTGACGAAGGCCATGGTTTTAGGTCTCCCGTGAACCAAATCAGCGTGTTGGAGCTTGAGCTGGCATTCTATTCGCGCTGGATATCCCAGTAAGGGTTACGCCTGACGTTACATTCCTCTACCGTTACCTGTCTCACGATCCCCGCACAACCTGACCCTCTTGGGATAGCGTCGGGCTGGGGATACGTGGACTTATGGTATTTTATTGGCATGATCTTGATCCTGACATCGCATGAATGGTCAATGCCGGCCATCCGGTAACGTCAAGGCATGAGCGCAGGTCAGGGCGCTAAAACACGGCGATAAAAGTGGAAAGCTGTAGATGAAAGGAAGTTGTTTGTGTGGGGCTGTCACCTATGAGCTTGATCAAATAGACATGCCGATAGGACACTGTCATTGCAACACATGCCGCAAGGCCCACGCGGCCGCATTCAATACCACAGCGGGTGTGCTGCGAGAGCATTTCCGTTGGTTGACAGGCGAAGACACGTTATCGGTATTTGAGTCCTCGCCGGGTAAACTCAGGCACTTCTGTTCAGTCTGTGGGTCTCACCTGATGGCAGAGCGGGTGGGCAAGCCCCATGTCGTGGTCCGCGTGGCGACTCTGGATGACGATCCCGGAATGAGCCCGCAATACCATATTTGGACCTCCCACAACCAGCCCTGGCTATCATATGAGGGGCTGGCAGAGTTTGAGCGGTGGCAGCCGGACAGGTCTTGATATTGCGGCTGGTCATGCGCGTTGCAAATTTCGTATGGCGGTACCAAAGGTGAAGTGCTGTTGGCGGAGTTTTGTCGCATACTTCAGAGTCTTAGAGACAACAATAATTAAAGATGCGGCAGCTGTTATGCCGCCAAGCTTGAGGCAGGAACCATGTCCAACGAAGTTTCCAGTCTTCGGAAGTTTGTCGCGCCAGAGATCATATTCGGCAGCGGCGCACGGAAAATGGTCGGCAACTATGCCAAAACCTTCGGTGCACAGCGTGTAATGCTTGTATCAGATCCGGGGGTGGTTAACGCTGGCTGGGTCTTGGAGATCGAAACGTTACTGCATGAGCAGGGACTGGATGTGGTGCGCTTTACCGATGTGTCACCGAATCCTCGCACTGAGGAGGTGATGCGCGGCGCGGAGATCTACCGGGAGAAAGGGTGTGACGTCATTGTCGCGATCGGCGGTGGCAGCCCGATGGACCGTGCCAAGGGTATCGGCATCGTGAGTACGCACGGTGAACAGATACGGGTCTTTGAAGGCATTGACCAGACCACCTATCCTATTCCGCCGCTTATTTTTATTCCGACTACGGCTGGTACATCGGCGGATGTGTCCCAGTTCGCGATCATTACCGATCTAGAACAGCGGGTTAAGTTTTCCATCGTCAGCAAATCGGTTGTGCCGGATGTGTCGTTGATCGACCCGGATACGACCAGCACCATGTCGCCGTTTTTGACCGCCTGTACGGGAGTCGATGCTCTGGTTCATGCCATAGAAGCATTTGTGTCGACCGGCAGCGGCGCGTTGACTGATATGCATGCACTCGATGCTATTCGTCTGATCAATAACCACTTGGCGTTACTCGTCGAACAGCCTGAAGACAAGTATCTGCGTGAGCAGATCATGCTGGGCTCTATGAAAGCAGGGCTTGCCTTTTCAAACGCCATTCTCGGTGCGGTACATGCCATGTCCCACAGTCTGGGCGGTTATCTCGATCTGCCGCATGGTCTTTGCAACGCAATGCTTGTTGAGCATGTTATCGATTACAACTACACCTCGGCACAGGAGCGTTTTGCAGTGATTGCCCAAACGATGGGTATCGATACCCGCGGTTTGACCAGCAAGCAGATACAGAAACGGTTGCATAATCATGTCACTGCGCTCAAGCGCGATGTGGGGCTGAAAAGCACGTTGGGCAAGTATGGCGTCAATGTGTCCGATATCCCATATCTGAGTGCCAATGCTATTAAAGACCCTTGTATCTTGACCAACCCGCGTCGCTCGAATCTGCGCGACGTCGAGACCGTGTATGAAGAAGCCCTCTGAGCCGTCTGTATCTGTAGATGACTTGATCGGACTGGGTGGGCAGTCTGCCCGCAAAAGCTACTACCCCGCACTACAACGCAAGATTGAAGAGCTTGAGAACGAACGGAATCGTTACAAGTGGCTGTTCGAGAATGCCTTACACGGCATTTTTCAAGCCAGCATGGATGGTTTAATTGAGCGGGCCAATCCTACTTTAGCCCGCATCTGCGCTGTTGACGACGGTGTGCTGACCGATGGCCAGGTTACGCTTTCCTGCCTGCTGGAGGGCGGAGAGGAGGAGTTCGCAAAGATACGCGTCCGCTTGGCGAGCGAAGGCCAACTCTTCCTCTATCAGACGCGTTTGAAGCGCTCGGGCGGCGGTTTGATTCACGTGTCGATGCACATGCTGTTAAGACCCGATGAACACGAGACGATCATAGAGGGATTTGTTGCCGACATCACAGAGCGCGTTCGTATGCAGAACCAGATGCAGGCGATCAATGAAGCGCTCGAGCAGCGGGTGAGCGAACGTACCTATGAGCTTTTGCAGTTGAATGACCGCTTGCGTGAGGAGGTGGCTGAGCGTCATGCAGCCGAACAGCAGATGGCGTTGGCGAAAGAGGCCGCTGAAAACGCGAATAGGAGCAAAGACAAGTATCTGGCAGCCGCCAGTCACGATCTCCTTCAGCCACTGAATGCCGCGCGTTTGCTGGTATCCGCGTTGCGAGAGCGCGAAATCGGCGATTATGAGGGCGATCTGGTCGAGAGGGTTCACCGTGCGCTATCGGGCGCTGAACATCTACTGTCAGACCTGCTTGATATCTCCAAGCTGGATCAAAATGCGGTCCAGCCGGATATGCAATCCTTCCCGCTATCTCATCTGCTTCGCAATATGGAAGCTGAGTTCCAGTCGCTGGCGCATGAAGCTGGTTTGGCGTTTCGTATTCGCGCGCCGAATCTTGCAGTGCGCTCCGATTTACGTCTGCTGTCACGTATACTGAGAAACCTTATAGGTAACGCAATACGGTATACCGAAAACGGTACTGTTCTGCTTTCGATGCGTCGTCGAGGGGATCAGGTGTTGATCGAGGTTTGGGACACCGGCCCTGGAATTCCTAATGAGCAGAGAGAGGAGATATTTCTTGAGTTTCGTCAGCTCAAGAAGCGCGGGCCGAAAAAGGGCGGTGTGGGGCTTGGGCTAGCGATTGTTGACCGGATTGCCCGGGTTCTTGGGTATCATATTCAGCTCGATTCGATCGAAGGCAAGGGGTCTCGTTTTGGATTGCTTGTCCCGCTTGCCGATGGGGGGGATGTGGTCAAACGGTTCGAGCCCGTTCCGCATCAGAGTGATGCCCTGAAAGGTGAGCGTATACTGGTGGTTGATAATGAGCCCGAAATCCTTGTCAGTATGCGTGCTTTGCTGGAGGGTTGGGGTTGTCGGGTGTCGACTGTCGAGAGCCTTGATGAAGCGCTTGAAGCGCGTTTGGAACGCCCCGCCATGATCCTCGCTGATTACCATCTGGACAACGATGCCACTGGCATTGATGCGGTGCAAAAATTAAGAAAATACTTTAATCACCCGGTGCCGGCCGCGATATTGACTGCAGATCGAAGCGGAGAAACCCGCAGGCTGTTTAGAGAAAAGGGTTTGGCGGTTTTGAACAAGCCGCTCAAGCCGGGGAAGTTAAGAGCATTGATGAACCATCTGCTCGAACAATGACCGGACTGGCTGGACACTGAGGGGTTAAAGGAATTTATCCATACAGTTCTTTGATCGATACGTTGGGTTACAAGCACGCGCAGATGTGCACTGACGGCCGAGACTGTAGACGAACAATCAAGATTCCAATTTTCCAATTAACCTTAGTTCTGCTGTAAGGAAATTTTTATGACAGGTACCAGTAGCCTCTATCAGCACGTCGTCATTGTTGGCGGCGGAGCGGGAGGCTTGGAACTCGCAACCCGTTTGGGGCGCAAATATGGCCGCAAGGGGTTGAAAGTAACCTTGGTTGATCGCGAGACCACTCACGTCTGGAAACCGTTGCTACATGAGGTGGCGACCGGGCGTCTGGATTCAAGTATCGATGAGCTCAGCTATCGCGCTCAGGCGCGTCAGGCTGGCTTCCAGTTCCAGATCGGAAGTCTGGAAGGTCTCGACAGGGGACAGCGCTGTATACGTCTAGCACCACTGCTTAATAGCGCCGGTGAAGAGTTGGTGCCGGCTCGTACGCTCTATTACGACTATCTTGTGCTGGCTATTGGCAGTCAGACCAATGATTTCGGTGTGCCGGGCGTTAAACAGCACTGCTGTTTCCTTGATGATCGAAACCAGGCGGATAACTTCCATAACCAACTGCTGAACACCTGCCTCAAACTGAGTGCTCAGAGCAGCGACAGCACGCTTCGAATTTCGATTGTAGGCGGAGGTGCCACCGGCGTAGAGCTTTCGGCGGAACTGTATAACTCAGCGCAGGAGTTGGTTTCATACGGGGTGTCGAATATAGAGCCGAGCAGCATGAAACTGACGCTAATCGAGGCTAGCCCTCAGATTCTTGGTGCACTGCCGACCCGTATATCTGCTGCGGTGCGTACAGAGCTGAGAAAGTTGGGTGTTGATGTGCGCGAGAAAACGCAGGTTGTTGAAGTTCGAGAGGGCGAGATCGTCACGAGTGAGGGGGAGGTTATTCCTGCCGATCTCATGGTCTGGGCTGCCGGTGTTAAAGCTCCCGAACTGCTCCAGACACTGGACGGTCTTGAGTGCAATAACCGCAATCAGCTTGTAGTTGGGGCAGACCTGAGAACAACCCGTGATGAGCGTATTTTTGCGATAGGTGATTGTGCCGCGTGCGTTCGAAGGGATGAGGCAGGTGGCCTTGTGCCCCCGCGTGCTCAAGCCGCCCACCAGATGGCGAGCCACCTGTATACCCACTTCTCTCGCATCCTTAACGGCGATGATATTCCGGCCTACGAATACCGTGACTACGGCTCGCTGGTGTCGTTGAGTAAGTATTCAACTGTCGGCAACCTCATGGGTAACCTTACTCGTGGTAGCGTCATGGTTGAAGGTCACCTGGCGCGTCTTGTATATGTGTCACTCTACCGTATGCATCAGATAGCACTTTATGGTTACGTTAAAACCGCCCTTGTGACGCTTGTGTCACGCATCAACAAGGTAATTCGGCCACGAATGAAACTGCATTGATAAACTGAACAAAGGCCGGTCATCACATGACCGGCCTTTTTGGTTCGCTTCTTGCTATTCCTCTACCTGACAGGCTCACCGGAGCTGCTCAGGATTTCCCCTTCCAATATCAGCAGCTCCGGCTCGGCCTGCGCTATTGACGCTTTCTACCGTGCAGGACGAGGTGAAACACTTTTTTGTGTCGTAATTCCGCCATTGTATCTACGTGTATTAGGCAGGTGATCGCGTCGTGTTTGTGACAATTAATCTGGAGAGTCTGTCGATAAAGCGACCTTGAGCGTTGAACGCTCGGGCGAAACATCGAATCGGGGTGTGTTGAATGGATACTGAGCTGGACTGGTCTGAATATGAGAGCGCAGGACTCGGTGATGCATATGCCGATATTCCCAAAGAGGGTGGTGACTTTGCCAAGGCTGTATCGGTGTGCATCAACAGCATGGTGTGCCTGCGTCCAATCGAGCGAGGCGTCATGTGTCCCAGCTTTCGCGTCCACGGCGATGCTATGTTCTCACCGGGAGGCAGGAGTCGCCTGCTCAAACGGATGCTCAATGGCGACATCTCAGATGACGAGCAGCGTCTGCTGGACCGAGCGATGGCAGCGTGTGTCTCATGCAAAGGTTGCAAACGTGAATGTGATACCAATCTCGACATTGCGACGATTCGTGTTGAGTATCTTGCACAAAAGATTCAACGTAGCGGTGTAACGCTAAGGCAACGCGCGTTCGCTGCATTGCCGGACCTATTGCATTACCCGCGTGTAGCCAGATTCGCCGTAAGCGCTATCAACTCCTGCGCCTTGTTCAGAAAGTGGTTGTCACTTAGCGACGATCATCCGTTACCGATACCTGTTAAAGCATTGTCACTGGTGCCCAAAGAACAACCAGATAGCGCGCGAGAGGTGGTGCTGTGGGTCGATAGTTTCACTGCAGCGTACGCGCCAGAAGCTGCCTCAGCAGCGCTGCAGGTGCTTGAGGCCAGCGGGTTTAGGGTTTTTATCGTTCGAGGCCTGTGTGGCGGGCGAAGTGCCTATTCGCAAGGGCTAGTCGCAAAAGCGCGCAAAGATGCGGTACGGCTGATCAAGTCACTCGAGGCGCATATCAAGGCCGGTCGAGCGGTGATTGGCCTTGAGCCATCGACCTTGCTAATGCTCAGAGATGAACTGCGGGCTTTAGGGCTGGGTACCCGCGTTGATGAGTTGGCAAACAACGCCTATCTATTTGAGGAGTTTCTTGCACGCGAGTTGAATGGAGGGCGTCTCAAGTTGCCGTTGAGGTCAGCGTCGGACGAGCCGCCTGTGATGGTTCATGGTCATTGCCACCAGAAATCGGTGGGGGCGATGAAATCAATGCGCAAAATACTCAAACAGGTACCCGGTCTTGAGTTTGAATTTATTGAAGCATCATGCTGTGGAGGTGCAGGTAGCTTTGGGTTCGAGGTCGAGAATGCAGCCGATGCTCGTGCGATGGCCGAATTGGTTTTGATGCCTGTACTTAGGGCGCGCAGTGAATCACAGCTGGTTGCCAATGGGTTTTCTTGCCGTGAACAGGTTGCGCGTCTAGGTGGCCCTAAAGGGATTCACGTGGCAGAACTGCTGGCGCGTTATCTCGCCTGAAGGTGTCGCCGGGGTTGTGTTTATTGTGGTGATTCCTATATACAGGGACTCCCTAGCACTTAATAGCAAGGAGTCCCTTTTTGTATAAACTGCTGATCTTCGATTGGGATGGAACCCTGATCGATTCACAAGCCCGAATTATTGCCAGTATGCAGGCGGCAGCGGCGGAGCTTGGCCATGAGGCTCTGTGCCCGGAAGCTGTCAGGAATATTATTGGGCTTGGGTTGCCTGAAGCGATCCGCGCACTCATTCCCGAGATCGATCCAGACGGGATAGAGTTGATGCGTGAGCGATACGCCCACCACTTTCTTTTCCAGAACGATACGCCTACCGAGCTATATCCGGGCGTGTCGGACACCTTGGCGCGGTTGCGTGACCGGGGATACCGTCTGGCGGTTGCAACGGGCAAGAGCCGTCGCGGCCTTGATCGTGTGCTCGAGGAAACAGGACTTGGCGGGCTTTTCGAAATCACCCGCTGCGCCGATGAGACCAAATCCAAGCCGGATCCGTGCATGTTGATCGAAATCCTGGACGAAACCGGAGTTCAGGCTGGCGAAGCGCTGATGATTGGCGATACTGAATATGATTTGGAAATGGGTAGCCGAATCAAAATGCCAACAGTGGCCGTGAGTTACGGCGCGCATCATCTGGATCGCCTGAAGCCTTATCGTCCTGAAACCGAGATCCACCACTTTCCGGAACTGGAGATCTGGCTTGACAGTCTCAACGACGAATTAACGCTGAGGACAGAATCGTGACACAGAACCCTTGGGGTGAAGAGGAAAACGCGCAGCAAGCGTCGAATGGGCATGTCGCAAGTCAGAACCAAAGCCGATCAGGTAGTGATACGCGTGAGTGGCGTCTCATTGAAAAGCTGGTAAACGGACTGCACGTCGAGCACCGGCGTACGAGACGCTGGGGTATTTTTTTCAAGTTCCTGACCTTTGCCTATCTGTTTGCGTTGCTGGGTATTTACCTTTACAACGACACGCCGGAGATCGCCTCGCCGGCTTCTGATACCCATGTTGCCGTGGTGCGGGTTGAGGGGGCAATCGCTGATGGTGAAAAAGCGAATGCTGATTCTCTTATCTGGTCTATTCGCAAGGCGTTTGAGAACAAGCACAGTACAGCGGTTCTACTGCGTATCAATAGTCCCGGTGGCAGCCCGGTTCAGGCAGGCTATGTCTATGACGAAATTAAGCGCCTGCGTGAAAAATATCCTGAGAAAAAGGTGTATGCGGTCATTAGCGATATAGGTGCGTCCGGTGCTTACTACATTGCAGCCGCCGCTGATGAGATATATGCCGACAAGGCGAGTCTGGTGGGTTCTATCGGGGTTGTATCGGCGAGTTTTGGCTTTGTCGACCTGATGGGCAAGCTGGGAGTAGAGAGGCGCATGCTCACGGCTGGCGAGCACAAGGGGTTGTTGGATCCGTTCACACCGTTGCAAAGCTCGGAGCGTGAATTCTGGCAGACGATACTCGATACGACACATAAGCAGTTTATCGAGCAGGTCAGGGCAGGACGAGGTGATCGTCTGAAAGAGAATGACGAGCTGTTTTCCGGTCTGGTCTGGACCGGCGAGCAGGCCGTTGATCTGGGGCTTGTCGATGGCTTGGGGAGCGCGAGCTATGTCGCGCGTGATGTTATCGGTGTTGACTCACTGGTCGATTACAGCGCCAAGGGTAGTCCGTTGGAGCAGTTGATCGACCGTTTGGGTGTCAGCATGGCCAGTCACTTGGCCAACATGGTTGGATTGGGTGGCGGCGTTCAACTTCGCTGACATTTATCTACGACTTGATGTACTGGTGAGCAATTAATCGCCCGCCAGTACATCGAGGCCCTCACTTTGCAACATGTCCACCAGTCGTATTAGCGGCAAGCCAATCAGAGAGTTCGGGTCGTCTCCCTGTAATGCCCGAAAAAGTGCTATACCAAGTCCTTCTGATTTAAAGCTTCCAGCACAGTCATAAGGCTTTTCTCGGATCAGATAGTTTTCTATCTGTTTGGGAGTTAGCTCTCGAAAAACAACATCGAATTCAATTGTATCCAGCTGATACTGGCCGGTGTTTGCATTGAGGAGGCAAAGCCCCGTTAGGAATTTTACCGTGCGCCCAGACGTCAGCGAGAGCTGTTCAATAGCCCGTGAGTGGGTGAGAGGCTTGCCCAGAATATGATCGTCGAGTGTAGCAACCTGGTCGGAGCCAATGATCAATGCATTGGGGTGCCGCGTGGCGACTGCGCGCGCCTTCTCAAGAGAAAGTCTTTTAACAAGGTCATCGGCGTTTTCATTTTCTTGGCTGCTTTCATCAATATCTGGCCGATCACATATATAATCAAGCCCCAGCTTATCCAGAAGTGCGCGTCGGTAGCTTGAGCTTGAAGCCAAAACGAGGGTGGGAGCCATGCAGAAATTTCCCCTTGAACCGTACTTTTCGTGAAAGCGGCATATTAACGATAATTTTATGAATTAAAACGCCTGCTTTCCTTTGACAGGCATCTCATTGGCACCTAGAATTGCGCGCTTATGTCGTACGGTCCTTTACCGAAAAGAGTTGACCCGCGCAAATTAGCTGAGCGGGAAGTGAAAATCGAGGGTATTGCTGCTGTTTCTGCAATGCCGCGTCTTAGCTCGCTTCTTGCTAACGAGTCTGGTGAAGTCCAGGTCTCTTTGTTGTTTGCGTTGGATGAGCAGCGTTTAAGAACCGTCTCCGGATCGGCGAGCGGCAGCGTCATGCTGACCTGCCAGCGGTGCCTTGAACCGGTGTCGGTGGATGTTGAGGCTGAAGTCAATCTGGCTATGGTGCTCAACGAGGAACAGGCTAAAAATCTGCCCCGGTATTACGATCCGCTGATCGTCGAGGCTGAGGATGTCGAGCTGCTGTCACTGATTGAGGATGAACTGATTCTAAGCCTTCCGCTGGTTGCGTACCACGAAGACTGTTCGATTCAGACCTCTTTCGGCGACGTTGATGAGGCGGCCCGGACGCAGGAAAAAAAACCAAACCCATTCAGTGTATTGGCCGAACTTAAAAACAAGGCCGATAAGAGTTGAACTAGGAGCTACACAACCATGGCAGTACAGCAGAACAAAAAGTCTCGTTCCCGTCGCGATATGCGTCGTTCACATGATGCGCTGAGCGGCCCGACTCTGTCTGTCGACGCGACTACCGGTGAAACTCACCGTCGTCATCACGTCAGCGCTGACGGTTTCTATCGTGGTCGTCAGGTTATCGAAGCCAAGGGCGACGAATAAGCTTGACCGGATCGTATTGCATCAGCGTTGATGCAATGGGCGGGGACTTCGGTCCCCGCGTTACTGTTGCAGCGTCCAGTGATGCGCTCAAGCGTCACCCGCAGCTTCAGATTCTGTTGGTAGGTCAGTCTGACGCCATCAGGAATCATCTTCGCCGCTGTCGCGGCAAACATCTCCAACGCCTCGAAATAGTTCACGCTGACGACGTTGTCGCGATGAATGAAAAACCTTCTCTTGCTCTGCGTAATCGCCGCGAGTCTTCAATGTGGAAATCGCTCGAGCTAGTAGCCCAGGGGCGTGCGCAAGCGTGTATCAGCGCTGGCAATACCGGCGCGTTAATGGCCATGAGTCGATTGGTTCTGGGCATGCTGCCGGGCATTGAGCGGCCGGCGATCGTCGCTGCTATTCCTACCCTCAAGGGGCACAGCTACATGCTGGACCTCGGCGCTAATATCGATTCAAGTGCGCAGCAGTTGCTTCAGTTCGCCATTATGGGGTCGGTCATGGTTTCCGCGATTGATCGGCGGGATCGTCCTCTTGTCGGGTTGTTGAATGTCGGCTCCGAGGATAACAAGGGTACTGGATGCGTGAGAGAAGCCAGTCGATTGATTCAGGGGCATGGCGGGTTGAATTTTATCGGCTATCTTGAGGGGGATGACCTGTTCTCGGGTCGGGCAGATCTGGTGGTGTGTGATGGCTTTGTCGGCAATATCGCACTCAAGAGCTGCGAAGGGCTTTCAAAGCTGCTTGTGCGCAAGGTGCAGGGCAGTTTTCGGCGCAACCCTTACCGCCGTCTCGTTGCTTTGCTGGCGACTCCGATACTGCGCGAGCTTAAGAGACAGCTGGACCCGGGGCGCAGAAATGGTGCGACGCTGCTTGGATTGAAAGGTGTTGTCGTGAAAAGTCATGGGGGGGCTAATCGCACCTACTTTGGTTATGCCATTGATCAGGCACTTGAAGAGGCGCGGCTGAATGTTCCCGCCTTGATTGCCGACCGGGTCGCGGTAGAGGTTGCTCGCTGTCGTTCCGACGGCGTGGATGATGTGGCAAGTCATTCTAAAAACTGACGAATACTGTAAACTACGCCACCCGATACCTGCTGCACGAAATGCGTGACGCAGGCTGATAGAAACACGGTTAGATGAGGACGTCATGTCGCAGTCGCTTGCTTTTGTGTTCCCCGGTCAGGGCTCTCAGCATCTTGGTATGCTCTCAGAACTTGCCGAACAGCATCCGATTATTGAACAGACTTTCCAGGAGGCTTCCGATGCTCTGGGTCAGGATCTATGGTCGCTGGCGCAATCAGGCCCGGAAGAGCTGCTGAACAGTACCGAAAACACCCAGCCTGTGTTGCTGACCTCCGGCGTTGCGCTTTGGCGTCTTTGGGAGCAGCTTGGCGGATCGGCACCGTCGGTTATGGCCGGCCATAGCCTGGGCGAATACACAGCTCTTGTATGCGCAGGTGCGATCAATTTTGCTGATGGCGTGCGGCTGGTGCGTGCACGCGGCGAGTTTATGCAGAGTGCGGTCCCTGCGGGAGCCGGTGGTATGGCCGCCATTCTGGGGCTAGACGATGAAGCAGTCGCCGAGGCTTGTGCTGGTGCCGCCCAGGGGCAGGTCGTGTCCGCGGTGAATTTCAATTGCCCGGGTCAGGTTGTTATAGCTGGCGAGAAAGCAGCGGTAGAGCGCGGTATCGAAGCCTGTAAAGCGGCTGGTGCCAAACGCGCCATTGCGCTTCCGGTCAGCGTACCGTCCCACTGTGCGCTGATGAAGCCTGCGGCTGAGCGTATGGGTGAGGCGCTTGCCAGCATCGATTTGAGAATGCCGATTATAAAAGTCGTGCAGAACGTGACAGCAGAAGCGCCCAGCGATATCGATGAGCTCAAGGCTAACCTGCTCGCGCAGCTTTACAGCCCGGTTCTCTGGACTGACAGTGTCCGCAACATGGTGACCTGCGGTGTTACTACAGCGGTCGAGTGCGGTCCGGGCAAGGTGCTTGCCGGGTTGAACAAGAAGATCGATCGTGCGCTGGAAGTCGTTGCGATCAACGATGAGGCAGGGCTTGCCAAGGCGCTAGCACTTTGATTCAAATGCCTCGGGTTTGATGTTGGGATCAGGGGCGATAAGAAGGAATGGGTGAATGAGTATAGAAGGCAAAGTTGCTCTGGTTACCGGTGCAACCCGCGGTATAGGCAAGGCGATTGCAGAAAATCTGGCCTCGCAGGGCGCGGTTGTGATTGGTACGGCAACCAGTGAGGGCGGAGCGGCAGCAATCAGTGAGTATCTGGCATCGGCCGGCAACAGCGGTAAAGGCTTGGTGCTCAACGTCGCTGATGCAGAATCGATTGATAGCGTTGTAAAGGCTATTCAGGCCGAATTTGGCGCCATCGAAATACTTGTAAACAATGCAGGTATTACTCGCGACAACCTGATGATGCGAATGAAAGACGATGAGTGGGATTCTGTTATCGACACGAATTTGACCTCGGTTTATCGTTTGGCCAAAGGCTGTCTGCGCGGAATGACCAAAGCTCGCTGGGGCCGTATTGTCAGTGTAAGCTCTGTGGTTGCCTCTATGGGCAATGCAGGCCAGGCAAACTATGCGGCGGCAAAATCCGGTATGGAAGGCTTTACGCGGGCTCTGGCGCGTGAGCTCGGTTCACGCAACGTAACTGTAAACTGCGTGGCTCCCGGCTTTATCGATACCGATATGACCTCCGGATTGCCTGAAGAGCACAAAGCAAACCTTCAGGCTCAGATTCCGATGAACCGTTTGGGCAAGCCCGAAGAGATCGCCTCCGTTGTTGGTTTTCTGTGCAGCGAAGGTGGTGCATATATCACCGGCGAGACCATTCAGGTTAACGGTGGAATGTACATGGCTTGATCAGGCTCAGCCTGCAAGCGTGTTTAGTCGTCATGTCTGATGTAGAAAGAATTGTTTTTTTCGCCGATTTGAGGATAATTGGCCGTCAGCTTGACGAGAAAAAATCCAAGCCGTCACGCTTGCGAGGGCGTTGCGGGTTTTACTAAAATTCCGTCACGCATCTTGGGATGTGATGGTGTTGAGAAGACAATAGGAAGAGATATGAGCAACATTGAAGAGCGCGTTAAGAAAATCATCGCTGAGCAGCTGGGCGTTAAAGAGGAAGAAGTCACCAAAGAAGCTTCCTTCGTTGAGGATCTGGGCGCCGACTCTCTGGACACTGTTGAGCTGGTAATGGCGCTGGAAGAGGAATTCGAAACTGAAATTCCTGATGAAGAAGCTGAAAAAATCACCACTGTTCAGCTGGCGATCGATTACATCAACGCACATCAGTAATCTATCCCACAAGGTTTGATCGAAAAGCCGCATCTATATGCCTGTATAGTGCGGCTTTTCTTTTGGCAGCTTGCAGTGCTGGAGGACAAACATGTCTCGCAGAAGAGTGGTGGTGACCGGAATAGGGTTGCTGACGCCGGTCGGTAACACTGTCACAGCGACATGGGACAACATTCTTAAGGGCAAAAGCGGTGCATCGAATATCGAGCATTTCGACGCCAGCCAGTATGGCACTCGCTTTTCCGCTTCCGTAAAAGGTTTTGATATCGAACCGTACATGAGCGCCAAAGAGGCGCGTAAAATGGATCTGTTTATCCAGTACGGTATGGTAGCTGCCATTCAGGCGGTCGAGGATGCCGGGCTTGAGGTCAGCGAAGAGAATTCGGCCCGAATCGGATGCGCGTTGGGTTCAGGTATCGGTGGTCTTCCGATGATTGAGAAAACCCACGATGTACTGAATGCATTGGGTCCTCGTCGTGTATCCCCGTTTTTTGTTCCGGGAAGTATCATCAACATGATCTCCGGTAATCTGGCGATCAAGTATGGTTTCCGTGGCCCCAATATCGCTATTACGACTGCGTGTACTACCGGTACGCATAACATCGGTCACGCCATGCGCATGATTCAGTATGGTGATGCCGATGTGATGGTGGCCGGTGGTGCAGAGATGGCGACAACCCCTCTGGGTGTTGCTGGCTTCTCTGCGGCACGTGCACTGTCTACCCGTAACGAGTCGCCCGAAACGGCCAGCCGGCCTTGGGATCGAGACCGCGACGGGTTCGTATTGGGCGATGGCGCGGGTGTTCTGGTGCTTGAAGAATACGAATACGCAAAAGCCCGCGGTGCGAAGATCTACTGTGAGGTTTCTGGTTTCGGCATGAGTGATGATGCCTTCCATATGACGGCGCCGCCGGAAGATGGATCGGGCGCTGCGCTGTCCATGTCGAATGCGATTCGTGATTCAGGATTGAACGCAGATCAGATCCACTATATCAACGCGCATGGCACATCTACGCCAGCCGGGGATATCGCGGAGTCCAATGCAGCAAAACGTGTGCTGGGCAATGCGGCTGGTCAGGTTCGCATGAGCTCTACCAAGTCGATGATTGGACATCTGCTTGGTGCAGCGGGCGCGGTTGAGGCGGCCTTCTGTGTACTGGCAATTCGGGATCAGGTAGCACCTCCGACGATCAACCTCGACAACCCGTCTGAGGGTTGTGACCTCAACTACGTAGCTCATACGGCTCAGCAATGTCGGATAGATGCAGCGATGTCGAACTCTTTCGGGTTCGGCGGCACTAACGGTACGTTGGTCTTCAATAAGCTATAAAAAACGGGAGGCTTAGCCTCCCGTTTTACCTTTCTGCGCTGATAATCGATGGCATCGACAATATTCATCAATGGGCAGCCCGGTGATTCAGTAAGTACTTCTGATCGCGGCTTGGCCTATGGTCAGGGTGTTTTTGAGACAATCCTCATACGGTCCGGGCGAGCACAGTTCTGGGAATGGCATATGGAGCGGTTGGAAGAGGGCTGCCGCCGGCTTGCCATCCCGTGTGATGGTCTGCTCCAGCAGCTTGAGAACGAATTGCCAGAGCTGTCCCCGGACGGTGTACTCAAGATTGTCGTAACAAGAGGGGCCGGCGGCAGGGGGTATGCGGTAACTGAACCGCTGGAGCCGACACGCATTATTCAACTATCGGACCTCCCCACGTGGCCGGACAATCCATTGCAAGCAGGCATTAGGGTTCGAAGGTGTCGTACTGTACTTGCACAGCAGCCTCTCCTTGCCGGCATCAAACATCTCAACAGGCTAGAGCAGGTGTTGGCTCGAGCGGAATGGGCCGATACTTCTATTCGTGAAGGACTGGTCTGCGATACGGCTGGCAACCTGATTGAAGGCACGATGAGTAACGTGTTTTTTGTTCGCGATGGTGTGTTATGTACACCTGACCTGTCTCAGGCCGGAGTAGCAGGTGTCTTGAGACGCTGGGTGATTGATATGGCTCGGAAGAATGGATGGCCCGTCAGGGTAGGTAGCTTTCAGTTTGATGATATTGAATCTGCCGATGAGGTATTTCTCTGTAACAGCATTATTGGCATTTGGCCGGTCGTTCAGTTTGAAGATGTCTGTTTTACGATTGGGGAAAGGTGTCGAACTCTGCAGTCGCTTCTTGAGGTGGAGTACCGCGCGTGATGATAAAACGGTTTGTGACTTTTCTGGTTGTCCTGGCGGTGGCTATTGGTGCGGTCGCCGCCTGGGCATGGCGTGACTATCAACACTATATTCACAGTCCCGCCAATATTAATGAGCCAACAAGCTATCTCGTTAAAAAAGGCCAGTATTACAACGCGTTAGTGGACGATCTTAATGATAAATCGATCATTGGAAATGCGCTGTATATGCGTGTTTTGGCTCGTATCGAGCCTGCGTTATCAAGCATAAAAGCGGGCGAGTATAGGCTTGAGCCGGGTATGAGTCCGCATGATATTGTGAAGAAAATTGCGAACGGCGATACGGTGCGTTACCAGTTCACCATCATCGAGGGAAGTCGCTGGTCGGACCTTCGTGCAAGTCTTGCAAAAGAAACAATGCTCGGGCAGTCCCTTGAGGGTAAAAGCGATGAGCAGGTATTAGAGGCGTTGGGACTTGAGGCCAAGTCGCCTGAGGGAATGTTTCTGGCCGAGACATACCAGTTTGAGCGCGGAATGTCCGATATCGACCTTTTGGCGCGCGCTAACAAAGCATTGCAAAACACTTTGGACGCTGCGTGGGCTTCGCGTCGGGAGAAACTTCCGCTCAACTCTCCGTATGACGCGCTGATTCTGGCGTCCATTGTTGAGAAAGAGACGGCAGTTCCGGAAGAGCGCCCCCGCATAGCCGGTGTTTTTACGCGGCGCCTTGAGCGAGGCATGCGCCTACAGACAGATCCGACCGTTATCTATGGCATGGGTGACGCCTACAAAGGGAACATTCGGCGCTCTGATCTTCGAAAAGCGACTCCCTACAATACTTATGTGATCAACGGGCTGCCGCCTACACCTATTGCGATGGTCGGACCTGATGCCATACAGGCGGCCGTTTCTCCAGCCTCAGGTAACGAGCTTTATTTTGTGGCGCGTGGTGATGGCAGCCATCATTTCTCTGCCACACTGACTGAACATAACAAGGCGGTTGCGCGCTACCAGCTTAAACGCACAAAAAATTACCGCTCAAGTCCGGAAAACTGACATGTCTGGCTATTTCATTACCCTGGAAGGTATCGAAGGGGTTGGTAAAACCACCAACCTCAATTATGTTCGCCAATGTCTTGAGGAACGCGGGATTGAGGTTGTTGTGACGCGAGAGCCCGGCGGCACCCCGCTTGGCGAGGAAATTCGCGAACTGCTGCTGACCCCGAGAGACGAGGCGGTTTCGGAGATGGCTGAACTCCTCATGATGTTCGCAGCACGTGCACAACACCTGTTTGCGGTGATAGAGCCGGCCCTTGCCAGAGGCGCTTGGGTACTCTGCGACCGCTTTACCGATGCCACCTTCGCCTATCAGGGAGGCGGACGTCAACTTGCCGCCGAGCCTGTTGCGATGTTGGAGCGCCTGGTTCAGAAAGAGCGTCGGCCGGATTTGACGTTGTTGCTCGATCTACCGGTCGAAATTGGCTTGTCACGCGCGCATGCCAGAGGTAAACCCGATCGATTTGAGGCCGAGCGTGTCGAGTTCTTTCAACGGGTGCGGGATGCCTATCTTGAGCGTGCACAGCAGGAAGCTTCCCGCATCACTGTTATTGATGCAGCGCCGTCTCTCGATCAGGTTCAGCGCCAAATTGATCAGGCTCTGGCACGTTTGGAGCGGAAATGAGTATAGACGAGCAGATTTATCCCTGGCTTACTGACCAGTGGGCGCATGTCATCCAGCAGCATGGCAGGGGGCGGTTGCCTCACGCGTTACTGTTAAGTGGGCCTGCCGGTATTGGGAAGGCGGCTTTCGGTTCAGCGCTGGCTCACGTGCTGCTCTGCCATAACCCACAGGATGGTGCGCCTTGTGGGCGTTGTCGCAGTTGCGAGCTCATTGCCAGTGGTCATCATCCTGACCGTTTGTTCCTGCACCCGGAAGAGCCGGGCAAGCCTATTCGGGTGGATCAGGTTCGCGAATTGACCAATGTGTTGCACAGTACCGCTCAGCAGGGCGGTTACAGAATCATGATCATGGAGCCCGCCGAGGCGATGAACGTGGCGGCAGCCAACGCGCTTCTAAAAACCCTAGAAGAGCCCGGGCAAGACACGCTTCTGATTCTGGTTTGCCATCAGCTCGGGCAGTTGATGCCGACTATCCGCAGCCGCTGTCAGCGTATTGAGTTTTCATTGCCGTCGAATGAGCAAAGCAGAGGTTGGCTCGCCCAGAAGCTGGGAATGGGTGAGGATGAGGCGGAAAAGCTATTGGCAATCGCCCAGGGTGCGCCTTTGGGCGCCGTAGCACTCAAGCAGGGAGAGTTGCTTGATCTGCGACGTTCATTCATGAGCGGACTGGCCGATCTGCTTAGAGATCGTACGGACGCTATTGCGCTTGCTCAAAAGCTACACAAAGAGGAGCTGATTCACCTCTTGGATTGGTGGTTGAGCCTGCTGGCTGACATCGTAAGGCTGCAGTCTGGCGCCGAAAATGCTGATCTCAATAATGTCGATATGACAAAAATGCTTTCGGCTGTTGCCAATCGGGCCGACAGAGTTAGAATCTTTACTTTGGTTGATCGCGTTCAGGATGAGCGTAAAAGCCTCATGTTGCGACATAACCCGAATCGTCAGCTGCTTCTGGAGAAACTCATGTTCGACTGGAGAGCGCTGATTCGTTAAGCAGGAGAGCAGTTGTTCATGTCGATCGTGCCCAGAATCAGTCACGGCATCTTATCGCTAGTGATTGGCAACAAAGAGGACCTCCTGAAGGCATACATGCCCTTCATCAATAATGGTGGGCTGTTTATACCGACCACTCGCTCCTATCAGTTGGGTGAAGAGGTATTTATGCTGATGACGCTGATGGAGGAGCCTGACAAGATTCCCGTTACCGGCAGGGTTGTTTGGGTAACCCCCCGCGCGGCCCAAGGTGGCAGAATACCGGGCATCGGTATCCAACTTTCCACCGAAGATGTTCAGTTAGTCGGCAAGCTCGAAACCTACCTTGCGGGTGCTCTGGGCAAAGGCCGCCGCACAAACACGCTATAAAATCTGGAATTTCATGTTTATAGATTCACATTGCCACTTGGATCGGCTGGACCTCGCTCGTCATGACGGGTCTTTAGCCAAGCTTATCGAGACAGCCGGCGCGGCAGGTGTCGATGAAATGCTGTGCGTCGCTATTGATCTTGACCAGTTCGAGGATATGTATGCTCAGGTCAAGCCGTTTCCCAATGTTTATGCCTCTGCCGGCATCCATCCCTGCCACGTAGGCGATTGCCCATTTGACGAAGCGCGTTTGCGTACTGCAGCTGGACAGGCGCGTATCGTCGCTCTGGGCGAAACCGGGCTCGATTACCATTACAGTGCAGAACTGGCCGAGCAGCAGAGGGAAAGCTTTGCCGGGCATTTAAGGCTTGGCAGTGAACTCGGTCTTCCGGTGATCGTGCATACCCGTGAGGCGCGCGAGGATACGTTGAACATCATTCGCCAGTATGCCGACCCCGAGGTTGGAGGCGTATTGCACTGCTTCACCGAGTCGCTCGATATGGCGATGGCTGCACTGGATTTGAATTTCTTCATCTCCTTTTCGGGCATCATCACATTTCGTAACGCCGAAGAGTTGCGCGATGTTGTTCGTGCGGTTCCCATGGAGAAGATGCTGATCGAGACAGACTCTCCCTATCTCGCACCGGTACCCTATCGGGGCAAGCAGAATGAGCCGACCTATGTGCCGGAAGTTGCTCGCTGTATAGCAGACATCAAGGGCGTTTCGGTTGAAGAGGTCGCTGAGATTACGCGCAATAACTTCTACCGTCTGTTCAGCAAGGCACGCTTAAACTGACAACTGCGGGCGCCCACATGGCGCCCGTTTTTCCTTCTGCTCTGGCATTCATATTTCACCCATTCCTATTCGTATTGCGATTTTCCTTGTCCGCACACTTGCATCCGTAACGCTATCTCGCGTTGAATGGGATTAGACTAAAGTCTAACCCCGCAGTCTGGCTGCGCTTGGGATGTCTAAGGAGCTGTTCAATGAGAAGACCGGTGCGAATTGCCGTTACAGGTGCAGCAGGCGCTATAAGCAATAGCCTGCTGTTTAAAGTGGCTAGCGGGGAGATGTTCGGCAAAGACCAGCCCGTCATCCTGCAGCTTATCGAGATGCCAGGCCGCATGGAGGCACTGCGTGGTCTTGCGATGGAGCTTGAAGATTGCGCGTATCCACTGCTGCACACGATCACGCTGCATGACAATGTGGAAGAGGGCTTCAATAACATCCATTACGCCTTACTGATCGGTGCCCGTCCCCGTGGACCCGGCATGGAACGCAGTGATCTGCTTGAGTCCAATGCCGAGATATTTACCCGTCAGGGCAGGGCGCTGAATGACTACGCCAACCGTGACGTAAAAGTACTTGTTGTCGGCAACCCCGCCAACACAAATGCGCTAATCGCAAGCCGAAACGCACCTAAACTTAGCCCGTCACAATTTACTGCGCTGACTCGACTCGACCATAACCGCGCCAAAGGTATTCTCGCGAATCATACGGGCGCCAATCCGCGTAATATCGGTCGAATCGTAATCTGGGGTAACCATTCCACTACGCAGTATCCCGACCTTCATCATGCTACGGTGCTGGATGAGCCGGTCATGAATCAAATCGATTTCGACTGGTATCAAAACGTGTTCATTCCCAAAATTCAGAACCGTGGCGCTGAGATTATCGAAGCACGTAGCGTCTCCAGCGCAGCCTCGGCTGCACAAGCGGTGGTAGACCATATGCGGGACTGGATTCTGGGCACCGATGCGGGTGAAATCGTCAGCATGGGTATTGTCAGTGACGGCAGTTACGGCGTGGAGAAGGGGATCTTCTACTCGTTTCCCGTACGCTGTGATTATGGGCGTTACCAAATTGTTCGGGGGTTGGATATATCGGAGTGGGGGCGTGAGCGGATGCGTCTGACCGAAGCTGAGCTATTGGACGAGAAGGCGGCAGTTAATCATCTATTGCCGCCGGAAACCGAGGCTTCACACCAGAACCTCTCTATTTGTCTGCGCTCGGGTGTGACACTCTATGCGGATGGGACAGGACCGGATGCTTCGTCCAAGTATCTCACTACCAACCGGGTAATGTGATGATGTAAAAAAGCCCCTCAATGAGGGGCTTTTTAGAATGGATCTCAATCAGATATGAGTGCCTATCATTTCGTCGTCTGTGGCCGGGGTAATGGTCAGCAGCATCTTGGACAGGTCCAGCAGAATGATCAGCAGGCCGTTGTGATAGCAGACGCCCTGAACGAAACGTTTGCTGCTCTCATCGCCAGATGCGTTCGGCGCACGGTCCACTTCATTTTGCGGCAGGTTGAGTACCTCGTCGACACTGTCGACAACCAGGCCAATAACCTCAGATTCGTTAAATTCAACAACAATGATTCGGGTTTCATCATCCGGCTGCGCGCGAGGCATGCGGAACATCTGTCGGGTATCGATAACCGTCACAACATTACCGCGAAGGTTGATGATACCCAGAACTGACACGTCTGCTCCTGGAACCGGCGTAATCTCGCTGTAGCGAAGGACCTCTTTGACCTGCATGACGTCGATGCCATACAGCTCATTGTCGACACGAAAGGTGGCCCACTGATGGTAGACAATGTCTTCCTGCTGGGATTTTCGAGACTTGGTTTCCTGCTTGTTCTTGTCCAGTTTTTTGAGCATTTGCAACTGTTCGGCAGCGGCTTCTAAACTCATGCGGAGTACCCTGTCAGTTCAGTTCGATCTCGCTTGGTTTGATTGCCAAGCTACCAGATCTGTATTGTAAGAGCGACAGGCACAGTATCACATAGCGCCGGTCGCATTGAAAAGTCTGTTAAAGACAGTTATCGGGCTTGGGCAAACCTGCCAACCGCGCACTGACCTTGGCAGGGCTCCCGGGAAAAAGCTGCATCAAATAAATGCTTTTGCCTTTTTCATCGCCCAGCTTTTGTTTGACAGCTTTCACCAATGGTCTCATCGCGGGAGCGTGTTCATATAATGCATAAAACTCGCGCAGAAGATACAGAATCTCCCAATGCGCCTCTGTCAGTGACAGCCCCTCTTGTTGGGCAAGCGTTTCCGCGACCTCAGGACTCCACTGGGAAAGGTCTGCCAGGTAGCCCTCGTCATCGAACTCAATGCTCTGTAGCAGGATGTTTTTGTCTGTCATCAGAACCAGCTCACAACCTTGTGATGCGAAACACAGAGCTGCACGAATCCGGAGTCATCGATACATTCGAGCGTGCTATTGCCCACGCCTCGTGAGCGGATATCGGCCTCAAGCGCGAAGACACGTCCCGGAATTGAAGCAAGCTGATCGGAATAGGCCGGTAGGGCCCAGTAAACGCCATCTTCAATTAACAGCAGTGAATCCTGTTCATCCATGGCTGATAGTGCGCTTTGAAAACAAGCGGTATTGGCCGGGGCTTGATTCAGTGTATGAAGAATCATATCAAATACTCAGTACATGACGGTGTTGAGACAAAAGCTGCGGCAGTTCAGCGTCCCCGACAACCTCCACCGGCAGAATCAGGTCATCAGTGCCCAGCCCTCTCGAATCCAGCGATGAACGACTTACGCAGAGACGCTCGATGTCGTAAAGCGGCAGTGATTGTTGCACAGCATTCAGATTCTTCTGGGAGATCTCGGTCGGTGATTGCCCCTTCAGCAGTTGAAATACCCCGTCATCGAGAAAGAGCAATGTGACGGGCTGTTCGAATACGGAGCAGGTGAGTGCAGCATCCAGTGCATCCCGGGCCGCGGAACTGCCGTACGGAGCCGCGCGCGTCATAATTAGAATGCCTTCAGCGCTCATGATCGCCCTCCAAAGGTAACAACGCGATCGGACTGGATGCAGGCCTCTACGAGCTGACCAAGCCCCGATAGCTCAAACTGTTCAGCGAGATTCCAATGTGCCTTCTTGTAGCGTCCAGCCTCATGCTCATTGATCAACCCTCGACGTACGGCCGCGGCAATGCAGACTACAAGATCCAGTTTGTGTTCTCTGGCTAGCGCTTGCCATTGCTCCGGAATACTCACCTCATCCTGAGGCAGGCAGGTGAGGGCAGAACCGTTATGTACGCCGTCGCGATAAAAAAATACTCGGTGGATGCTGTGCCCGGCATCCAGTAAGGCACGCGCGAATCTGAGAGCGGTCTCTGCTCCCTGACATTGGATGGGCGGTGCCTGAACAACTATGGAGAAGATCATCCGCGCTCTCTATAACACTGTGTAGAACCAGGCGGCCACCTGCCGCCAACCATTAAAAAAGCCCCGTCATCTTACCAGATTGACGGGGCTTTTTACCGATTATGGCGTGTCTGGATCAGTCGTCGCTGAAAGCGCCAACCAGAGACAGCAGGTGTATGAACAGGTTGTAGATGCTCAGGTAGAGGCTCACAGTGGCCATGACATAGTTGGTGTAGTGGCCATTGACGATGTTGCTGGTGTCATACAGTACGAAGCCAGCCATCAGCATGACCACGACTGCGGAGAAAGCCAGATGCAGGCCGGATACGTTGACGCCAAACATCGGCAACACGAACAGCGCCACCATCGCGACCAGGGCAACCATCATGCCTGCAGCCAGGAACCCGCCCATGAAGCTGAAGTCTTTACGGCTAGTCAGCGCGTAGGCAGATAGGCCGAAGAAGGTGATAGCTGTCATACCCAGTGCAGTAGCGACAATTTGGCCACCGTTAGGTAGAGCCAGGTATTGGTTAAGAATGGGGCCAAGTCCAAAGCCGAGAAGGCCTGTGAATGCGAAAGTCAGCGGTAGTGCTGCTGCACTATTCTGTTTCTTGTGGAGAACGAACAGCAGGACGAAGCTGAGAATGACGCTGCCAAGGTATGCCATGAATGGCGGGTTTATGGCCATGGAGATAACCGCTGTAACGGTACTCAATAGCATTGTCATCGACAAAAGCAGGTAGGTGTTGCGGATTACCTTGCTGGTGTCGGAAGTGGCAACATGTGCGTTTTGGGGAAGGGGGCGTACATTCGCCATGGTGTTCCTCGCTCGTTTTAAAATGATTAGAAACAATAATGGTTATACTTACGCAATTTTCAAGTGTTTGGACCATTTGACATCGAGAAGATTCCACGTAAACTGCCCTGCGTTTGCGGAGGGATGGCTGAGTGGTTGAAAGCACCGGTCTTGAAAACCGACGAGTCGCGAGGCTCCCAGGGTTCGAATCCCTGTCCCTCCGCCAACTTTTCTTCTTTGGCTTGTTACAGAACCCGTCAACTGAGTCCCCATTCCGGTGAGTGACCCCAATCCAACCGTCGATTCTCAGCCCCAGATACTGTTCGAGGATGATTGGATAATTGCCGTCGACAAGCCTGCAGGCCTGTTGGTGCATCCGAGCTGGATAGCGCCGGCCAAAACACCCAATCTTGTTTCATGGCTGCGTGAACGCTATCCCGGCGAGAAAATTCACACCGTTCATCGTCTGGACAGGGCGACATCAGGCGTAATTCTCTTTACCCGCAATAAAGATGTGGCTCACGCGCTTCAAACAGCGTTCAGTGAGCGACAGGTTCTTAAACGATACCTGTGTGTGGTACGAGGCTGGACGGACGAGTCCGGGGAGATAGACTACGCGCTCAAGCCAATTCACGACCGCATAGCCGATGCTCACGCGAATCCGGATAAACCTGCCCAGGAGGCCGTTTCCAGCTTTCGGCGTTTAGGATGTGTGGAGCTGCCAATTGCGATTGGGCGCTACCCTGTGGCCCGCTACTCGCTGGTAGAGGTATGCCCCAAAACGGGGCGCAAGCATCAGATTCGTCGTCATATGAAACACATATTTCACCCCCTCGTTGGCGATACCAAGCATGGGGAAGGTCGGCACAATCGATTGTTCCGAGAGCACTTCGGGCTTCATCGATTGCTTCTGATGGCGACTGAAATAACCTTCACGCATCCGGTCACAAAAGAGGAAATAGCCGTCAAGGCTCCGGTCTCCGACGAGGTCGATCGGCTGTTTTCGGAATTCGGGTGGCAAGGACTGTACCCAGCCCCCGTTAGAGGCCGTGAAGGTGGTACCGAAATTGCCTAAGAAATGATGTTATAAATAAGATCTAACATATGTAGTCACAAGGATGATTACTCATTGCCTACATATGTTGAAAATCAATGCCGGTACTTACCGGCCAAATTATCAAAAAAATCAGTGAAAACACCTGTCATGACAACACCTCCCTCGTTAGCCGATCTGCTGAAAACGTCTGGAACATTGCGGGTCGCCATAATCGGCGCAATGGATCAGGAGGTTGAAGAGCTCAAGGAAGCGCTCATCGATCACACGCATGAAGTGATTGCCGGATTCGATTTTTATACGGGCAAGCTCAATGGAACCGACGTCGTACTGCTTAAATCGGGCATCGGGAAAGTGAATGCCGCAATAGGCTGCTCAATTCTGCTGTATCACTATCAACCGACTTGCGTGATCAATACCGGCTCTGCCGGGGGCTTTGATGCCGCTCTCGAGGTCGGGGACGTGGTGATATCGCAAGAGGTGCGCCATCATGATGTGGATCTGACTGTATTCGGGTACGAGTCCGGTCAGGTACCGGGAATGCCGCCGGCATTCACGCCGGACCCTTTGCTCGTTAAATTTGCGGAACAGAGCATCAATCAGACAGACGGTATCAAAACCGTAAGAGGCTTGATTGCAACAGGTGATACCTTTATGAACTGTCCGGAAAAGGTGGAGGGAACTCGGCGTCTTTTCCCGACCATGAAGGCCTGTGAAATGGAGGCAGCAGGTATTGCTCAAACCTGCCACCGCTTCGGTACACCTTTTATCATTATTCGTGCGTTATCCGATATCGCGGGCAAACAGTCGGACGTTTCGTTTGAGCAATTCCTCGACAAGGCTGCGCATCACTCTGCCGAGATGGTTATGGCCATCACTGAACGCCTGCGGCGACACGTTAGTCAGTGACACTGAAGATCAAGGAGTTGACGTGAGCAACTCCTTGATCTTCGATTTCCACTCCTGACCGGCCCATTCCTCGGTGCCCGTAATTACCTGAACCAACTCTCCCTGACGGTTGAACAGGTAACTCATTGGCAGCCCCTTTAAATTGAACTCCTTGAATGTGCGACCCTCCTTATCGAGGAGTATTGTCAGCGCTAGTGGTGAGTCCAATCGCGACTTAAATGCCGCGATATCCTCTGATGTCTCGCCAGCGCTAATCGCGATGACACTGAACGCCTCCTGAGCGAACGCTTGATCAAGCTTGTCCAGATCGGGCATTTCACGTACGCATGGCGGGCACCAGGTAGCCCAAAAGTTTATCAGCAGCACTTCGCCCCGATGTTGTGCTAGAGAGTAGGGTTGACCGTCAGGCGTCTCAAAGCTCAATGTATAGATCTCCGGGGCATCCTGTTCTGTAGCCTGTCCCGGAGTAGCCAGTACGCATAACATCAGGAAGAGTAAAAAGTGCTTCGGCATTTCAGCGTTCCTCTGTGGCGCCAATTGCAGATCCCTGCTTTGCGGCAGGATGTAGCCTTGAGCTTCAGAGGGATAGTTTAGCTTAAGTCTTTGTATTTAGGAGAAAGGTATGGCGAAGGTGGCATTTATCGGTCTTGGAACGATGGGTTACCCGATGGCGGGGCATCTGGCCAAGGCCGGGCATGATGTCTGTGTTTATAATCGTACGCACGCGAAAGCGGAAAGTTGGGTATCCCAGTACGGACATCGCTGCGCACAAACGCCTTCGGAAGCTGCGGAAGGTGCTGAGTTCGTAATGACATGTGTCGGCAACGATAATGATCTTGCTCAGGTCACGCTGGGTGAAGACGGCGTGCTCAAGAGCCTCAAGCCCAACGCGATTCTCATCGATCACACAACGGCGTCAGCCGAAATCGCACGTACTCTGAGCAATGCCTGCGAAGAAAGAGGGTGTGAGTTTCTCGACGCCCCCGTATCAGGCGGCCAGGCCGGTGCTGAAAACGGAGTGCTGAGTGTGATGGCCGGCGGAGGGCATAACGCCTACCTCCGCGCAGAACCCGTTATCGCCGCGTATGCCAAGGCATCGAAGCACCTGGGAGCCGCAGGCAGCGGGCAATTAACGAAAATGGTCAATCAGATCTGTATTGCCGGACTGCTGCAGGGGCTCGCCGAGGCGACCCATTTCCTCAAGAGGTCGGGTCTTGATGGTGAGGAGGTATTCGACGTCATTCAGCATGGTGCAGCCGGTTCGTGGCAGATGGTCAATCGCCACAAGACGATGCTCAACGATGAATTTGATTTTGGTTTCGCCGTGGACTGGATGCGGAAAGATCTGTCCCTCGTGCTCGATGAGGCGCGCAGAAACGGGGCACGCCTGCCGGTTACAGCATTAGTCGATCAGTTTTACGCTGACGTGCAGAATCTCGGGGGCGGGCGGTGGGATACATCAAGCCTTTTGAAGCGTCTGGAGCCCGGCGAATAACGCCTTTGCAGTACCTTTGGCGTACTGGCAATACTGCCGTGAATCGTTATAATGCGCAAAATTTCATCAGAGCGCGGCTCACCGCGCCTTAAACAATCTCCATGAGAGGTTCAAGTTCTATGGCTGATATCGATAAGTACACGCTGGTTTCCTTCGCACCGAGCATCGTCATTGTAGCGGCAATGATCGTCGGCACTTTCGTTGCAGTGCGATTCCTGAAGAAAGTCATTGCTCAGGACGCTGCTAAAGCAGGTGAGTAAGCCAGATATACCGAAAAAGGCCGCCATAGCGGCCTTTTTTGTGCCCGCACCACAGCAATCAGTTGTCCTCCTGCGGCCAGCTATCCGCCACTACAAAACCCCGTGAACACTCTTCCCAGTTGTTACCCCGTTTTACCACCGCTACCACCAGGTTGGCCCCGCGCTCTTCATAAAGCTGAGCTTGCAGTTCGCTAAAAGACAATGCAGGGGTTGCCAGCATCCATGCCGGTAGGAGCCAATCCGGTTTGCGCACCAGCATGTAGAAGGTGTTGGGCTTCTGTATCAAGACAAGTTCGGAGTGGGTAATCCACCACCCTCGCAAGTGGCTGGGGTTAATTGCGCAGGCTTGATGCGCCGTCAAGGGGCGTAGCGGGTGATAGAACAACCAGCCTTTAACCCAAAGTGCCGAATCCATTGGCTGTGTGACGCCAAGTTCAGCAAGGGTGAGAAGGGCTTCTGGCTGACGCGCAAGCTCGATCTGGTGCCCCAGCATGCGTTGCCACTTGGCGGCCAGGCAGTCATCGCGCCGGGTGCCAATATAGTGGTCGAGAGATTCGCCGCTACCATCCAGCAGATACAGTTTCAGTGCGACCTCAAGATGAAGCCACCGCTGGTTCATCTGCACTAGAAAATCGAATTCACCAAGCGTTCTTCGACCATCTTTTATCTGTATGTTTCTTTTTATATCAGAGACATAAGCGTTACGTTTCAGGTGATGGTAGACTATGTTTTCGAAATGCTCGCCAAGGCGCCAACGTGGCTGGTAATCGATTTTCTCGATACACTGTCGGTTGCACCAATCGATTTCAGTCGGACGCTGAAGTTTGGCAGGTGGAAGCAGTAGATCGGGCGTATCGATCAACCATTCCAACTCGGCCTGAAGCCGTTGAGGGTGAGTGCTGGGAAGGTAGGGAGGACGTCGATTCACATCTGCCTCAAAAGTGCCTAGAGTATGCCGCATTCAACACATAGATTGACAGACAGGGGCGCACAATGACAGCAATGACCAAACGTCAGGCACTTCACCTCCAAAACGAAATGCAGCAGAGCAATCGTCAGAGCAAGCGCCATCCGTTGTTGTCCGAGACCGATATCAACAATATTCTGGTCAATGGTGCCAAGATCTCGCTTAGCAAGTTAAAGCGCGCGAAAACCTTTGACGCAAGACTCTACTATTTTGCGGAAATAGGGGTGTTTCTCGAAGTGTCGCTCTCCAGAGGTGCCGGCATATCCGACGAGACCCGCAATCACCTGCGCGAGATCCATCTCGAGGCTACGCACTGGCATATGCAGGCCAATAAACAATTCAACCTGGCATCCGCCTGACAGGTGCTGCTCCAGTCGTGACCGCCACTGAAGACTCTCTATTCGATAGCAAGGCTTTTCTGTCCCGCCTGACGTCGCGCCCTGGCGTTTACCAGATGTATGACGTCAACGGGGCGATTCTGTATGTCGGTAAAGCGCGGAATCTCAAAAATCGTGTTTCGAGTTACTTCCGCGCGAGCGGCCTTACAACCAAGACGATGGCGCTGGTTGCGAAGATCGCGCGCATCGAGGTAACGGTAACCAATAGCGAAACCGAAGCGCTGCTTCTCGAGCAAAACCTCATCAAAGAGTTGCGTCCGCCCTATAACATTCTGCTGCGTGACGACAAATCCTACCCGTATATATTGATCACCGATAAGGATGAGTACCCCGCTGTGCGATTTCAGCGGGGCGCGAAAAAGGGGAAAGGGCGCTATTTTGGCCCCTTCCCGAGCGGTTCTGCTGTTCGCGAGAGCCTTCATATCCTGCAGAAAGTGTTTCTGATTCGTCAGTGTGAAGACAGCTTTTTCCGAAACCGCTCACGACCCTGTCTGCAGTATCAGATCAAACGCTGCAGCGGCCCCTGTGTCGGGTTGATCACGCCTGAGCAATATCGTGAAGATCTGCGCCATGCCACCATGTTTCTTGAAGGGCGTAATCAAACCATCATGGATGAACTCGGCGCTCAGATGGATGCGGCGTCCGCGGAGTTGAACTTCGAAAAGGCGGCAGAACTAAGAGACCAGATAAGTCGTCTGCGTCAGGTGCAGGAGCAACAGTATGTTTCAGGCCTGCAAGGTGATGCCGACGTATTCGGCTGCGCTATGCAAGCCGGCGGTACCGTTGTACACGGGCTGTTTGTGCGCCAGGGACGCGTAATCGGCAGCAAGGTCTACCATCCGCGCGTATCGATAGAAGAAAGCCCGGCTGATGTGCTAGCCGCCTTCATTGGCCAGTTTTATTTAGCCGGTATCCGTGAGATTCCAGATCAACTGATACTGAGTTACGAACTTGAGGAAAACGATGCTCTGGCCCAAGCGCTGAGCCAGAAACGCGGACGGAACGTATCCATTACCCACAAGGTGCGTGGTGACAGGGCGGGCTGGCAGCGACTGGCACAAACCAATGCCGAGCAGCAACTGGCCAGCCATCTGGCCAACAAGCA
This sequence comes from Marinobacterium lacunae, assembly GCF_000705555.1. GTDB lineage: Bacteria > Pseudomonadota > Gammaproteobacteria > Pseudomonadales > Balneatricaceae > Marinobacterium_D > Marinobacterium_D lacunae. The sequence goes on along the minus strand of NZ_JMQN01000059.1, from coordinate 133,580 downwards.
GAATATCCACGGTCGTTATCTGGCGTTGCAAGATCTATTGGGACTCGACAGTCTGCCTCAGCGCCTTGAGTGTTTTGACATCAGTCACAGTTCCGGCGAAGCAACAGTGGCCTCCTGCGTTGTATTTGATGGAAATGGCCCGCTTAAATCGGACTACCGGACATTCAATATCGAAGGGATCACGCCCGGCGATGATTACGCGGCTATGCATCAGGCGCTGACGCGCCGCTACACGCGTTTGAAAAAGGGAGAGGGCAAGCTACCGGACATCCTCGTAATCGACGGTGGCAAAGGGCAGGTTGCACAAGCGATGGAGGTCTTGGGTAGTCTGCAGATCGACGAAGTACTGGTGATCGGTATCGCCAAGGGACCGACACGAAAAGCCGGTTTCGAAGTGCTTGTGAGCGGTGAGACCGGCGCTGAGCAGATGTTGCAGGGAGACTCGGCGGCGTTGCACCTGTTGCAACATATACGCGATGAGGCTCACCGGTTTGCCATTACCGGCCACCGTGCGCGCCGCGGCAAGGCGCGCAAGCAATCCAGGCTTGAAGGTATTCCCGGTATAGGTCCTAAAAGAAGGCGTGAGTTGCTGCGCTATTTTGGCGGCGTCCGTGAGATTGAAAGCGCCAGTGTTGAAGAAATCGCAAAAGTCTCTACCATTAGCCGGGCATTAGCGGAGGAGATCCACGCCGCGCTGCACCCCGAACATTGAGCGCCATTCCGACAGGCTGTAGATCCTTAGATGAAAATACCCAATATCCTCACGCTGCTGCGGATTGTCCTGATTCCGGTCTTTGTACTGGTTTATTATCTGCCGTTTCCGTGGGCGCCACTTGCGTCTGCCGCTATTTTTTCACTGGCAGCGATAACCGACTGGTTTGATGGCTACCTTGCACGCAAGCTTAATCAGACCTCGCCGTTCGGCGCGTTTCTGGATCCCGTTGCCGACAAGTTGATGGTCGCGGCTGCCTTGGTCGTTCTGGTCGAGACCTTCGCCGAACCCTGGATGACCATTCCCGCTGTCGTAATAATTGGGCGCGAGATTGTGATCTCGGCATTGAGAGAGTGGATGGCCGAGCTTGGCAAGCGGGCCAATGTGGCCGTGTCGATGATAGGCAAGATCAAAACCACCCTTCAGATGATGTCTATCATCGCGTTATTGGCATTTCCGCCACTGACGCTGTTGTCCTGGGTAGGCGTAGGGGCACTTTACGGCGCTGCGATTCTGACCCTCTGGTCCATGTTCATTTATCTGCGGGCGGCCTGGCCTTTCCTGATAGAAGATATTTGAGCCGTATATAGCATGCGGCTCGTATTCGGCTTGAATAACCTAAGTGGTTAATCTTTAAGCAAAAATAATTCAAACATCTTGTTGACACACCGGAACATAGCTCTATAATACGCACCACTTGTTGAGACGACGCGGGAATAGCTCAGTTGGTAGAGCACAACCTTGCCAAGGTTGGGGTCGCGAGTTCGAGTCTCGTTTCCCGCTCCAACAAGTGTTCAAAGAATGGCTGGATGGCAGAGTGGTCATGCAGCGGACTGCAACTCCGTGTACGCCGGTTCGATTCCGACTCCAGCCTCCATTCTTTCAGCTTCCTGCTGAATCTTGATCCACCCAGCCCCGGTGGTGAAATTGGTAGACACAAGGGATTTAAAATCCCTCGGCCTTCGGCTGTACCGGTTCGACTCCGGTCCGGGGCACCAATCCTTTTCAGCGTATCATCTGACAAAACTTTCCCATCCTAGCGTTGTGGTTCGTACTAAGCTTTACCTATCTTTTACCCAAACGAGGGAAGGGAGAGGTATGAGTCGATGGTTGTGCCTAGCGTTGTCGTGTCTGGCTTCAGTATCTTTCATCCATAGCGCGGCCTTCGCCGATGACGGCATGAAGCACCCGCGGATATATGCGGTGTACTGGCGTGGCTGTGAAGAGTCCTGTCAGGGTTATCGGGACTATCTCGAAGCGCATATGCCCGGTGCCGAGCTGATTATTCGGGATGCGGCCCGCGATCGCGATCGCCTGCCGGGTTTTCTTGAAGAGGCGCGTGCGTTTCAACCGGATCTGCTGCTGTCATGGGGCACGACTGTAACGCTTGCCCTTGCAGGGACTCTGTCCGATCTCGGCAACACCGCTTTCAATCATGAGTTGCCGCAAATATTCACGCTAGTGGCCGACCCTGTTGGGGCTGGTATCATCAAAAGCCTGGATGAAACGGGCAGGGCGAACCTGACTGGCACGCTGAATCGTGTGCCGGAAGAGGTGAATATTAATGCCATGCGCACCTATCTTCCGTCATTCAAACGCCTCGGCCTCATCTACAACCGAAACGAGCGCAACTCCGTCCTTAAAAAAGAGGAGCTGGAAGCGCTGGCCCCAAAGATGGGCTTCGAGCTTGTTGCACTTGAGTTGGCGCTTGATTCCAGTGGAGTGCCGCTCGCCGCCGATATACCCGACAAGCTCACCCACCTTAAGCAGCTTGATGTGGACTTTATCTATCTGGGGTCAAGCTCATTCCTGAACGAACAGAGCGCGGTTTTTACCTCGTCAGCCGTCGAAGCGGGGCTGCCGGTCCTGAGCCCTTATGAAAGTCAGGTCAGAGAGTCTGATGCTCTGATGTCGGTCTCGGCGCGCTATTATCAGGTCGGAGAGCTGGCGGGTGAACTAACGCTCCGGATTATAAAAGATGGCGTTGAGCCCGGCAGTTTACCTGTGGCGCGTATGACCGAGTTTGCTTATGTGGTTAACATGGATGTCGCGCGCAGGCTGAATCTTTTCCCGTCTGTCGAGATTTTGCAGTTCGCTGAAACGGTTAAAAACTGATTCGCCGCATATGTCCGGCCAGTAGCAATACAAGTGCGCCGGCAATCAGCCATATGCTTATACAGGCAATGGCAAAGGGGTAGCCATACTCGCCAGCCAGAAATGCGATGGCAAGCAGGCCAATGATGCTGCCGCCGCGCTCGAGCACCCTCAGGCTGCTCAGGATGCCGGCTTCGCCCACTGCCTTTAGCTCATCGCGCTCTGCCAACCGGATCGCTATCGATACCTCCGGATCCCGTATAAGGCCCTGTCCGATACCGACGGCCACGACTGCGCCCACCATCCCCCAGTAGTCTGGCCAGATAGCCGTTATTCCCAGAGAGACGGCCGCTGTGATTAATCCTGTCAACGCGAGAGTCCCGGCTTTGATCCTGCTCTCAAACAGGCGGGAAGAGAGGGAAACGGTTGTCATGACCGATAGAAAGTAGAGCATCACCACACGTGCAACTTCGGCAGCCGATGCGCCCAGTGCGTCAAACTGGAGTGCCACTATGAAGGCGATAAACGCTTGAATCATGATATTGCTTGGCACTGCAATACAGGCAACAAGCAATAGAAAGCGGATGTTCTTTAAAGGGCGTACCAAATCGATAACGTGAGGTATTTTGGCTGCGCCATTGCCCGGGTTGTTCGGTATGCATGTCCACACAAAAGCACCCGCTACGAGCGCTATCAGTGCCCCCACTAAAAACACGGCGGGAGCGCCCGTCCGATCAGCAATAATGCCGCCGGCTGCAGCACCTGTAAAAATGCCCGCAAACAGGGCTGATGTAAAAAGCCCCAGAGACTTCGCGCGCATAGCTTTAGGGGCCACATGCAGTACGTAGTCCTGACAGGCGTTGGTGGCCAGCGCATACCCAAAGCCCGAAAGTGTGCGAAATATGATGAGCGCGATGGTTGATGCTGCCTGTGAAAGCCCCAGATTGGCCAGCAGAATCAAAGTAGTGGCCAGAATTAATAGATTTCGAAAGCCCAGATGCGAGATCAGCGCCCTGACGCAGGGGGCGCCGATCGTGTTAGCCAGTAGATAGCCCGCCAACGGCAGGCTTAGGACGATGCCGGTATCGATCCATGACAGTGGGTTCTCGACAATCCTTGTGTATACCGGCAAGAAAGAGATGGAGAGCGCATCTGTCATGCCGCAGAAAAAAAGAGGAAGGCGAATGTCGTTCAGGTACGCAAACTGAAGTGTTTTGGGTGCCTGCATGGCAACTACCCTTGCGCGCTTGGACAGGAAGGCTGCCGCTTGATCAAGCTCGGTGCGCGCGCGAGTGCCAAGATCGGCGCTGAAGTCTCCAGCGGCTTGAAGATCAAGCAGGTAGCCAAGTCGATTGAAAGGCCCAGTCATCGAAAAGCTCAAGGTAACAATCAGTACCTGATACGCAAGCAGTATCGCAATGAGCAGGACCACCGCGATATCCAGAAGCAGAAATCGTAACTGCATCGCGAAATAATGCGGGTTTGCCTCCACTTCTATATGGCCGATGCGTGTATTACCGCTAAGAATGGGGAATTCTCGGTTTTGCAGGCGCACACCCCAGAGCCCGCTTGAGCCCTGCATATGATTACCGGCCTCTACAACGGGGTCATCACGCGTTGATTCGATCACCGACAGATAGGACACTTCCGGAAAGAGTTGAAGCAATTCATTGAAATAGCGTTCGCCCCCTACCAACCCCTGCAGCGGCACACCGGCGCTGACGGCTCGTTGTATATTGCTGCTGGCGACCGAGCCTATCAACGCTACGCGCTCGGCCTGCTCCGGCTCAAAGGATGACCGGACCTGACTGAATGCATACCATCCCTGCGCAAAGACAGCACACAGCAGCACAATGGTAAGGCTGGGTAGAACGCGGCGACTGATCGCTCTGGCAGCAGGCGAATCCGGAGCCTGCTTTACCATATGGCGTGTTGCGTCTAACGCAGTTGAGGGTGCGCATGTGCTATCGCATTGGTTGTTGCTTGAGTGATTAAGCCTTAGATAGTACTGCTCTTCCGCCTGAATCAGTTTTTGGTGCAGTACTTTGATCTCCTCACCGAAAAGGCCGTGTACCTCGGTTTTCGGTAGAGTGGGGGCAGGCGTGTCCGGCAGGCGGCTTGAGAATTGGGCAAGCAATGATTTAACCGATCCAAAGTCTCGTATCGCCCCGGCTAATTGCAGCCGCAGAATGCACCACGCCAAACCTGAAAATGATAGCCAGGCCAACAGGAATGCCTTGGTTATGCGCATTTGAAGCGCATCACAGACTTTCGTAAACGCTTCTTTGTCGTAGATTGCCACTATCCATCCGGCGATAGTGCCATCCCGCCTTGGTATCGAGACCGCGCTGACAAGTGCAGCATCAGACTCGGCTGACCAACGGCCGTTGTCCTGAAGTTTCATAGCCTGATACAGCGGTTTGTCTATATAGGCATCTTGTGATCGGGGAGATGAGTAGATGATGGCGCCATCGGCCTCGATTACGAAGATCTGTCTGATGTTGGGGTCTTTATTGCGCGCATGCGCCAGTACATCGTTGGCATTGCGCAGCATGCCCAGGGGCAGCCCCATGTTTACGATCGGCCTGAATGCGTTTGAGGTGGATAGGGCTATGACACCGAGGCGCTGCTTGAGCAGGCTTGCCAGAGTTGCATTGTGTTGAAGGATCATCAAAGCGCTCAGAATTGCGAGCACCAGTCCTAAAATTGCCGTTACGCTTAGCCAGCTGCGCCAAAGGATCGACATCCATTCCCGTCCAGCAACAGATTTTGAGGATAGTCTGAAGTATGGCGGTGAAATTCGGATTCGTCGAAAGAAGGGTGAGGCTCGCGAGGCTCGCGAGCCTTATATTAACGCGTTGTATCAGACGGGATGAGCCCACAGATCGTATTCGTCGGCTTCTTCGACCTCGACCAGTAAGCGCTCACCGGGCTTGAGGTGTGTTTGGTTGTCCAGGAAAACCAGGCCATCGATTTCCGGGGCGTCGGCTTGAGAGCGGCAGACCGCGCCTTCCTCGACCACTTCATCGACGATAACTTCAATCGTTTTGCCAACCTTCTGCTGCAGCTTGGCCGCACTGATGCGTTGCTGTACTTCCATGAATCGCTCCCAGCGCTCCTGCTTTACGGCCTCTTCAACCGGGTTCGGGAGTTCGTTGGCTGTAGCGCCCTCGACCGGTGAATACTGGAAACATCCAACCCGATCGAGCTGGGCCTCTTCAAGGAAATCGAGCAGCGTCTGGAAATCCTCTTCGGTTTCACCGGGGAAGCCAACGATAAAGGTTGATCTCAGGGTGATGTCCGGGCACTGCTGGCGCCACTTTTCGATGCGGTGCAAGACTTTTTCGGCGTGCGCCGGACGACGCATGTTTTTAAGCACCGAAGGCGAGGCGTGCTGGAAGGGAATATCAAGATAGGGAAGAATCTTACCCTCAGCCATCATCGGGATGATTTCATCAACGTGAGGGTAGGGATACACATAATGCAGACGCACCCACACGCCGAGCTTTCCGAGCTCTTCGCACAGCTCTTTCATGCGGGTTTTGACTGGCTTACCGTCCCAGAAGTCGAGCTTGTAGCGCGTATCGACACCGTAGGCGCTGGTATCCTGCGAAATAACGAGCAGCTCCTGAACGCCATTTTCAGCCAAACGACGTGCCTCACTCAGCACGTCGCCGACTGGTCGGCTTACAAGATCGCCGCGGAAAGACGGGATGATACAAAAGGTGCAGCGGTGGTTGCAGCCTTCAGATATTTTCAGGTAGGCGTAGTGACGTGGCGTCAGCTTAACCCCAGTATCCGGAACAAGACTGGTAAATGGATTGTGGGTAGGGCGGGGCGCTACTTGGTGAACCTGCTGCATTACCTGGTCATACTGATGCGGGCCGCTGACGGCGAGCACCTTCGGGTGTACCTCTCGAATAAGGTCTTCTTTGGCGCCAAGGCAGCCGGTAACGATGACCTTGCCGTTCTCCTTAAGTGCTTCCCCAATGCTGTCCAGCGACTCTTGAACGGCACTGTCGATAAAGCCGCAGGTGTTGACCAGTACAACATCGGCTCCGTCGTACGAGGGGCTGATCTCATAACCTTCGGTCCGTAACTGAGTCAGGATCCTCTCGGAGTCGACGGTATTTTTGGGACAGCCCAGGCTGACGAAGCCAACTTTCGGAGAACTCATAAAAACCACCCGGTGTAATCGTGTATTCAGGACGCGCGATTCTAGCTGAAGATCAATAAATGCGCGACTCGGTACTCGCCGGCAATGCTAAACATGCTAATATCGAGGGCATAATACATATTATTTGATACATATGGTGTATTTATGACACAGCCCAGCAGCACTCGGGCCCGCGTATTCGAGGCGGCAGACCTTCTGCTTGAGCAAGGGATTCGCCCCACGCAGCAGGCTGTTCGTGAACAGATCGGTAGCGGAAGCCTAACCACGATCAACAAGGCGCTCAACGATTGGTGGCGCACCTTGGGCGAGCGTATTACGCGCCAGCAACAGCACCCCGAGCTGCCTGAGCCGGTATTGAATATCGCCAACCAGCTTTGGGACAGGGCGCTGGCATACGCCGAAAACCGATTCGAAGAGCAACGCCAGCAACTCGAGCACAGAGAAGCCGAATTGCGCGGGCAGATTGCACGTAGCGAGCAGGGCGGGCATCAGGCGATGCAGGAGCTTCAGGCGCAGAATGGCAGATTGCTTGAACGCTACGAGAAGCTCGCTGACGAGAAACATGAGCTTGAACAAAGGCTTCTGAAGGCGGACGAGCATCATTACCGGCTCAAAACCGAAAATGAAGAGCTGCATCGCAAGCTCCGCCAGCAGGAGTTGATGGCAAATGGCAGCCAGGGCGGTGGCGAGGCACTGATAGAAGCTCGCGTCAGGCTGAGCATCCAGGAGGAGGAGCTTGCTCGCCTTCGCTCGCGTAACGATGAGCTGAATCGCGAAAATGCGATGCTGCGCCAGCAAGTTCAAAAGCAACCGCTTTAGATGCCAATTTACCTGAATTTATACTCGTATCGGATTGATTAGTATGGAATATCAGATCGATATAAACAGTGAGCAAGATGAAATAGTCGCACTCATAAACAGTGCTGTCAGCGGTGACACTATCTGCTGTAAGCGGGAGTCGCAGTTTGAGATCTGCAAGAGCGCACTGCTACAGGCAAAGCTTGCAGGGGTGACAATTTGCCTGCTTGATCAGGACGACTATGTCATCCGTCAGACCTCCAGTAAAAAGCGCAATCAGGTAAAAGGCCCCAGGCTGACCGATCGCCAACTGGTTGTAATCAAAGCGCTGGAGAAGGTGTTGGCGCACTGTCGAAAAGAGGGCGTTGCACTTATCGGTTACAGTGACGAGTTAGTTGCAATGCCTGATAGCGTGGCAGCCTGCGATCTGGCTTCTGCTTATGCGGTGGAGGTGGATTCATCCGGTTGCTATAGAGGGGCCGACGGTATTGATTCGTCTATCTTGCCTTGAATAGAATTTAGCTAGAACGAAACCGCGTCGCCAGAAATGGCCTTCCAAGGCAGAGATTTTTTGATGAGCAACCCGATTCGCGTACTACTGGTGGACGATCACTCAATCGTTCGATTTGGATACCAGCAGCTTCTGATGGAAAACCCGGCGATCAAGGTTGTAGCGGAGGCCGAGAACTGTGCCGACGCTTTGAATTGCTACCGTTTACACACGCCTGATGTTGTTATTCTGGACCTTTCCATGCCGATGGATAGCAGCTCGGAGGAAGTGCAATCAACTGCAGGCGGGCTTGAAGCCATACGCCGCATTCTTAGTCACGACAACGACGCTCGCATTCTGGTGGTGTCTGGCCTGGATACCAACCCATACCCTCAGCGTGCTGTTCAGGCCGGGGTTCAGGGTTATGTTACCAAGAGAAATGCGTCGTCAGAGCTAAAACAGGCGGTCGAGAATATCGCCTCAGGGAAGGTGTTTTACTCGAAATCAATCCTGCATCTTATTGATACAAAAAAGGATAACTCCGAAGAAAGTCAGTTATCACAGCTGACGAGTCGCGAGCTTGAAATCTTTTCGATGATTGCTGAAGGGCACTCGGTCAACCATATCGCCGAGATGATGCATTTAAGCCCGAAAACCATTCACGCGCACCGCGCGAATCTGATGCGCAAGCTGGGTATCAGTTCCAACTCGGACATCATACACATTGCCATGCGGGCGGGCATTCTGCAGACCTGACAGATTGCGTGCTAACGTTTTATTAGCCGCACGTTATAGGCGCAGTAGCAGGAAAGAGTATGACCGACACTCCGGATATTCCTTCACAGGACCAGCAGATCAACGATTCGCTGGCGCTTTGGCAACTCATACAGGTTGGCGACTTGATTCAGGTTGAGGCCAACCTCCTTTCAGACGAAGGGCGCCCTCAGCTGCGTTCAAATCGATACTATGAGGTGGTCGCCAAATCCGATGGCAGTAATGGGCATTACGGCTTCTATGTCCAGTCGGATCTCACCAACGAGGTGATAGAGGTCTTTGCAGGTTTTGTGATGGATTACCAGCGGGCAGCCACACCCCCTCATCACGCATGAAAAGGGGGATGGAAGGCTTACTCATGAGGTGCCGAGGTAGGCACTGAAAGTCTTCGGAGCTGCTCGACACTGCCGGGACGCCCCATCAGGAAGCCCTGGATTTCATCGCAACGCTGCTCACGCAGAAATTGCAGTTGCTCCGCTGTCTCGACTCCTTCGGCAACCACCCTCAGCCTTAAGTTGTGGGACATACTGATGATAGCCCGAACCAGATTCTCATCATCCTGGTCGCCTGGGATATCACGAATGAACGAATAGTCGATTTTCACGGTGTTGACCGGCAGTTTCTTGAGGTACATGAGGGATGAGTATCCGGTGCCGAAATCGTCCACCGCCAATCGCACGCCCAGCGCCCTGATTTGCGAAAGCACAGGAATAAACTGATCGATGTTCTCCATGACGTAGGTTTCGGTGATTTCAAGTTCGAGCAGGTGAGGCGGGAGATTGAACCGATACAGGGTATCTTCGATATCTTTTATAAGGTCGCGGTCACGCAGCTGACGGGGGGAAAGATTCACAGACAGCAGAATATTGAATCCGTCGCGGTGCAGTATCGACGCTTCTCGACAGGCCTCGTTCAATACAAAGCGCCCGATCTCGACAATCAGGTTACTGCTCTCGGCTATGGGTATGAACTCGCCAGGCGATACTGTCCCAAAAACAGGGTGATGCCAACGAACAAGGGCTTCTGCGGCCAATACGCGGCTGGCGGAGATGTCGAAGCGGGGTTGATACTCGACAAAAAGCTGGCGTCTGACCAGTGCATCTCTCAGCCCCTCTTCAAGTTGGTAGCGTCGCTGATGTTTGGCGTTAATGGCGGGGTCGAAAAAGTAGCACGCGTTGCGACCGCTCATCTTGGCTTCGTACATGGCGAGGTCTGCGTTGTTGAGCATCGCTTCCGGATCTTCGCCGCTATCCAGTCCCATAGCGATGCCGATACTGGCCGAGCTGAAGCAGTGGTTAGTACCCAGCTCGAATGGCTCACGCAGGACGTGCAGTATGCGCGTCGCGATCGCTTGTGCCTGCGACCGTGTGCTCACATCGGCAATGATAACGGTGAATTCGTCGCCTCCAAGACGGGCGACAGTATCTTTAGCTTGTACGCAGGTTCTCAGTCGATCGGCCACCTGTCTAAGGAAGGCATCCCCAAGCGCATGGCCATGCGAATCGTTGATCGATTTGAAATTATCGATATCGATAAATAGCACCGCGGTAGTGTCCGGTGCGCGCAATAACTGCTTCATCAGCCGTTGATGGAACTGACTTCGGTTGGGCAGACCTGTCAGTGCATCGTATAACGCCAGTTGCTCGAGCTTTCGCTCGGCTTGCTTGAGATTGGTGATGTCGCTGAACAGCAGGGCAGAGCGCTGCTGTCCATCACGCCCCGGTAGCTGCGTAATGGACACCAAAACCGGCAGAGACGAACCGTCGGCGCGTACGAGGCTGCACTCGCCCTGCCAAGCTTCATGGCCATGCAGATGCAGGCTGATCTGGGGGTGCGTGCTCAGAAAGCGACTCAGCACAAGTGTGCCGCCAAACTCATCAGCGTTGCACATCGACTGAAATGCACGGTTGGCCGATATAACCTGATTATCGGCATCGAGTACGATAATCGCTTCATTGGTTGCCGCAACCACCTGATGCGCAAGGTCAAGCTCCTCTTGCACCTTCTTGATTGTCGAAATGTCGGTTGCGATACAACCAACCGACATGACTGCGCCGTCGTCGTCGAGTATGGGGAATTTGCTCAACAGGAAGATGCGTGCGGCACTGCCTTCCCCCAATTCAGATTCGTATTGAATGGGGCGCCCGCTCTCTATAACGTGCCTGTCCGTTTCCTGGGCGCGAGCAAGCGCCTCGCCTTTTAACAGTTCGTCGTCGCGTCTGCCGACGATCTTATCCGGCTGCAATGCCAGCGTGCTGGCCAGCTTTTCGCTCGCTAGCAAGTAGCGACGTTCCAGATCTTTGATGAAAATCAAGTCAGGCGCGTTATCGATGATGCTGGAGAGGCGCTTATCGCGTTCGCGGATTCGTAAAAGCATGCGCTCGACAGCACGGCCCACACGTGCGAACTCTTTGAATTTGGAGCCGCTGAATGGCTGGGGCGATCCGCTCTCAGGGACCTGTTCTGCGTATTGCGCAAGATGAGAGAGCGCGCCACGCGTCATCTTTCGGATCACCAGCATGGCCAGGATACCCAAAATGACCACGAGTAGAAGGGCATAGGAGAGCTGGGACAAGTAAGCACTTTGCAGCCCCTGATAAGCGCTGTTCGGCAATACTGACAATACAGAGTAGGGCGTGCTCTGATCGATACTGAAGGTATGCTCTCGCAGAATCGTGTCGCCTCGCATGTAAAGGCCGTTGTTCAGCGGTGTAGCCAATGGATCCACCGACGCCTGAAACCCTTTTCTCGATATTTTATCGAGCACCTGACCATCGCTGACGATGTAAATGGCATCGGAGTTGAAAAGACTCTGCAGTTGGCTGGTAATCCAGAAGTTGTCATTCAGCAGCACGAAACAGTTCAACGTGCCTACGACCTGGCCGTCAACCTCACTGGTGACCGGAATACTTAACAGCAGCAAGGCATAGCGGGTGCTCCCGATGGTCGCGCTCACGCTACGCCATGCGCCGGGCACGCCGTACCGCTGACTTAACTCGGTAAGCGGGAGCGGCAGGTTGAGCATGCTCACGTTGGCGGCCGCTACGGCTCGCCCGGATGTGGTCGTCACCGTTATCGCATCGATTTGCTGACCGCTGCTGCCGGCCAGAAAAGCGTCGATCGTATGTGACACGAGATCCAGATCGCCTGTACGCAGGCCATCGCGGATTCCACGAATGTGGCTGACCTCATTAAACAGCAGTTCGATGTTGCTGAACTTGGACTTTAGCAGACTGTCCAGTGCACGCTGATCACGCTCATAGCTCAACCTGACTTCGTGCTGAAGTGCATGTTGAGACCCCAGATACGCAGGGGTGATCAGAATGGCTGACGTAACGGCCAGCAACACTAGAACAAGTGACAGGATGAACGTAGAGAATCGCAACACCCTATTCATTGCGGCGCATCCGTTGTGTCACTTAAACGAAACGCCTGCTCGATCAGTTTCTGAAGGCTCTCCGGTGGCATATCCGTATCAATCAGTCTTAATTCACCTGCAAACACGTGTGGAACTTGCTCAGCCCGCTGTAGCAGATCAAGCTTTATCGCTTCAGCCATGGCGATACCGTTATCGTCATTAATGCGCATGACCGTCAGATCAAGCCCTTCGTGCCCAAGCGCCTCAAGCTCTGCAGCACCGCCGCCCCAACCATTTAACAGCACATCGGTTCGCCCCATCTCTCGGAGTGCCCGAAGCGCACCCAGGGCAACATCGGTCGAGCACGCAAAGATCATCTTCAAATCTGGATTTTGTTTCAGCGTATCAAGTGTGGCCTGATACGCGCGCTCCTGCTGACCATCGGTGTAGTAGGCAGCTACCTGCTGAACCTCGGCATAGCGCGCAGCTTCTGCTGCAAAGGTGTCGCCACGCATCTGGCTGACATAGCCAGGCGAGAAATAGAGTAGCAGGTACTTTCCTCGGTAATTGATCTTCTCCAGCATCCAGTTGGCCATTAGCTTTGTGCCTTCCGCGTGATCGAAGCCGACATACAGAAAGGGCGGATAGGATTGCCAGTCCACGAGCGGCGTCGTGATGTTCTGAAGAATCAGCTTGGGTTTTCCCTGGGCAAGAATGCGCTCGATCATCCGCCCCTGAGGGGCTACATCGAGGGTGAATGCAAGGTAATCCGGCTGCCACTCCAGTGCGCGTGCAAGCTGTCGGCTCTGTAACGCGGTATCGACCGATGGGTGAGAAAAGAATGACCTCAACTCAAACGGAATTTTAAGGTCGCCAAGACGCTTCTCCAGCGCGGTTTGGCTGCGCCTCCAGTAATCGGAAGCCTGGATGCCCGGATATACGAGCGCGATCTTGACGGGTGAGTCTGTGTTTAGCTGCGCTGGAATCGCATCCTCTCTCACGGCGTCTGCAAAATGTGATGCAACGTTGTGCTGGTCCGGGTGCTGCCGGTAATACTGCTCAAGCCTTACATACTCAGAAGCGGCGTGCGTGCAAAGCGGCTGCATCACCCACATCATCAGGGTGGCATATTGAATAAAACGTGAAAGTCGAATTGCTGAAGACATACCCGCCAACTCCCTTTAGCAAGTCCTCGCAGAGCGCGAAGACATGGTCCTCGCTGTAAGCTTAGTTCAGCTAGAGCGAAGCGTTGTTTTCTAATTCTTATAACGGTACGACTATCTCGACGCGGGTCAGCAGCTTCCCATATGGAAATACGCAAATCAATCGTACTCTTTTGAATTTAATGGTTTTTAATGCGGCAGATCAGGGATGTGAAGCTATGGGGAAGTGTCGAAAGTGCAAAATCTATAAATAAAAAAACCACCCGGAACATCAGCAGATGCGAACCGGGTGGTTTTTGGTAACAGCGCGTTATACGGTACGCAGAACCTGCTTGAAGAAGCGTGCCAGACCTGCGTAATCATCCAGCGGCAACACCTCGGCTACATACTGGTCAGGCCGGACTATCACGATGCAGCCACGCTCCTTGTCGATGCCGCGCATATCATAGATATTCTGGCCGCCGCCTGAAGAGGCAGGGCGGTTGTCTGCACAAAATACCTTCTCGTAATCCCGCAGCCCGTATCTGCCTTTCTGTGGTGCCAGTATCGGGTGGATGGTGCCCGTCTCAACAGCCTGATGATGCTGCTGGAATACTGCGCGCACATCGATGACTGAATCGGGATCAGCTCCGAGAGGTGTATGGGCCTTCAACGGTGAGTTTGCATCGTTTGCCAAGTATTCACACAGCGCTTTGACACCACACTGCGCAGACATCGGCTCAGCAGAATCCCCAAACACATAGACACGGTATGCGCCGTTGGCAGTGTGGCAATGACCCAGCTGAACCGGCTTGGCATCACCCTGACGCACGACTGGTGCGGAGTGGAAGCGCTTGCCTACAGTCAGGCCGGTCGCCAATGCCTGATGAGCACCCTCACTGACCATGATTGACGGGCGATACTGAATGGATACCCCGGCGGTATACTCACCGAAAAGCTGGAAGTAACGCTGGAAGTCTGCGGGGTCCACGCCATCCGGATTCTCGGCAGACTTTGGCTTGGCGCTGAACATGGCCGAGAACTCGCGATCGAAATCGATCAGGGCCTGACCATACTCGCGTCGCTCTGCTGAATATGTCTTCAGGATCTCCTGATCGGCAAGGCCTGTAAGCACGTGCGCCAGTTTCCAGCCCAGGTTCCATGTATCCATCACCGAGGTGTTCAAACCCTGTCCGGCTTTAGGGCTGTGGGTGTGACACGCATCACCTGCCAGGAATACGCGGGCAGGGCGGCCATCTTCAGAGTCATCAAACGCGGTGGTAATGCGTTGGCCGATCTCGTATACGCTCCACCACGCAACCTCTTTTACATCGATCGTGTAGGGCTGCATGATGCGGTTGGCGGCGGCGATCAGCACCTCAGGCGTCATCTGATCGCGGGCAACACGCTGGTTATCCTTAAGCTTATCCAGCTCAATATACAGACGAACCATGTAGCCACCCTCACGCGGGATGATCAGCATGTTGCCTTCATTGTTGGAGTGGATCAGTGATTTCAGGCGGATATCTGGAAAATCGGTGTTGAGCAGAACATCCATTACACCCCATGCCTGATTAAGCGCATCGCCGACCAGCTCTTTACCAATCGCTGTACGCACACCGGAGCGGGCACCATCACAGCCAACAACGTACTTGGCTTTAACCGTCTCGGTCTCCTGGGTGTACTGAGAAAAGTTCACCAAGCGCTCAAGTTTTACCGTAACAGGGTATTCACCACCCTCAGGGTCGACTTCCAGACCCAGCAGCTTGCGCTGATAGTGCGGTTCGATTTTGCCCGGGGCCTGACGCATTACACGCAGGAATTCGTCGTGGACACGCGCCTGGTTGATAATCAGGTGTGGCATTTCAGACAGGTCATCCGCCACATCCTGTACTTTGCCGCTACGCGCGATCTGGCTTGGCTTGTCTTCTGCAGGCTTCCAGAAGGCGGCTTCGCTTACCTGATAGGCTTCCTGCTTGATCTGATCGGCGAAGCCATATGCCTGAAACATTTCGATAGTGCGGCACGCGATACCGTCGGCCTGGCCCACCAGAAGACGGTCGTCCTTCTGATCGACGATGGCAACCTTGATATCACCAAACTGGGAAAGCTGAGCGGCAAGGTTCAAGCCCGCCGGGCCACAACCCACGATAAGAACATCAACATATTCAGGCATCGGGCGTTTGATTGGCGGCGGAACAACTGCATCCTGAGGGTCGGAAAATCGCGGATCGCCCGGATGAAAGCCGTTGAGATGAAACTGCATGTTGGGGTTCCTCTTCTTGTGTTTTGCCTAACTCTAGCCAAAACTCTGATATAGGTAATAATTGGTTTTTATCTCAAGACTAAAAGTATTTGCATACATGAATCCTAACCTACTGAAGCAATTGGCAATCGTGGTAAAGCAAGGATCGCTAAGCCGTGCGTGTGAGCAGCTTTTCATTACACAGCCGACACTCACACGGTCGATCCAGCAGATAGAAGCCAAAGTGGGTGCACCTGTTTTGACCCGCACCCGTTATGGCGTTACGCCTACTGAAGTTGGTGCACGCCTGGCTCAGATCGGGGAGCGCATACTGGCCGAATCCGAACATGGAGAAGAGGTGATTCGGCAATGGCACAGCGGCTATCAAAGCGAGTTTACGCTTGGGATTGACCCGCTTTGGGAGTTTGCGTTCTTCAAGGAGATGACATCGAGCCTCCTGTCTGAGAAGCGTCACGTATTCCATCTACGCACCGGGTCGGCCGCTATTCAGATTCAATTACTGCAAGAGGGGAAGCTAGACTTTCTGTTGGCGCCGGCTCATCTCACAGTCTCCCAAAGCGCACTTGAGCGCGAACTTTTGTTCAAAGACAGGTCCGGTGTATTTGTGGGCAAGAAATCGCCATTAGTGGGCAGCGGAAAGCCTGTATCACTTGAAGTACTCGCGCAGCAGCAATGGATGATTGCAGGTGCAAGTGCCGGTTTTTTGGATGGGCAAGGTGAGCTGGCAGGGCCTCAGGCTGCCCGCATGGCCTTTACCGGCAGCATCCGTTCAGTTCTACACCTGCTCAATACAACCGATATGCTGGTGAGACTGCCGGCGCGCCTTGCGCTCATGACGGGTGAGATCAACACCGACCAACTTATCGAGGTTGAAGGAAAGCCGGGGCCTCGCCGCGACTTTGCCCTGTGGTCGAAGTCGGAAAATGGCGAACGGCCTGAGCACGTGAAGGTGAGGGAGGTTATTGGTGAGATTGTCCGTAAACTGGATCAACAGACCGACACGTTTGGATTGGCGCTTTAAATAACTCGCACACCGGTCAACCCGATAATGCCGATAATGCTATTTATCGGCATTCGCATTTAACACATTGTTTTTGCTAGACTATCTTGCATCCTATCAGGTACAGATGCGATGCAGACATTTCCGCCCGCCATGCCACTATTCGATGCCGTGCAGCATCTTGAAGATGGCAACCCGACCGTTAATCAATACCTGGCAAATGTGACGCTCAGGCGCGTTCATGATGCTGCATTTGTTTATGAGTTAGCCGTCGACTGGTTGTTAGAGCAGCGCCACAGCGAGAACAACTTCAAAACCTATAGAAGCGAGCTGACCACCTTCCTGTTTTGGGCGTTTGAGATAGAAGAGGTGTCAGTGGCCGATATAACACGGCGCGCACTCAGCCGGTACATCGAGTTTTGCCTCAAGCCACCACAGACGCTCATCGCGTACCGCAACGTTGCCCAGTTCGTTCTGAGCAAGGAAATAGCTGAGCGGGTGCCAAATCCAATTTGGCGGCCATTCCTGGGCAAGAAGCGTGAAGGTATAGAATTGCCTTACACAATCTCCGATAAAGCCTTGAAAATAAAGCTTTCGATACTCTCATCGTTCTATTCGTTCTTGATTAATGAGGAGTATACAGAACGCAATCCTGCTATGGCGCTGATGAACAATGGTCGCTTCAAGAGCCTCTCGCAAAACCTCAAAATGACCAACGACGACGAGAGTGTGAAGGCATTCACAGAGTTGCAGTGGTCGTATGTTGTGTCTACCGCACAACGATTGGCCGATGAATCGCCTGAGCAACATGAAAGAACGCTGTTTCTCATCAGCCTTATGTATGCCTGTTACCTGAGAATCTCCGAAGTAGCCGCAAGGCCCGGATTTTCGCCGGTTATGGGGCAATTCAGACGGGATTCAAAGACTGGCGTATGGGGATTCTATCTACCACTGAGTAAAGGCGGGAAAAAGCGCACGGTGGCTGTTTCCAATCAGCTACTGGAATCACTCAAGCGTTACAGAACCCATCTGGGAATAAGGCCATTACCGGTACCGAGCGAAGATACGCCGCTGTTCATCAGACACCAGGCGGCTGGCCGTGGTCGCGATGCAGGTCTTGTTAACGCCAATCTGGGCATTAGACAGATCAGGGAATCGATTGACCGTGTGATTCAGCAAGCGGCCGACAATGCCGAACAGGATGGCTTTCATCAGGATGCGCAGGAGATGCGCCAGATGACACCGCACAGCATTCGGCATACGGGTATATCGCACGACATCAATCTAAACAACAGGCCGCTGTCGCATGTTCAAGCCGATGCCGGACACGACAGTATCGACACCACATCCCAGTATCTTCACACCACAAGGGTGGAGCGCCATGAGTCCGCGGCGCACAAACCGCTGGACCATCTAGCGATCTCTTATCGAAGAAATGCGCCTGAATCAGAAGACCGCTAACAGCGAAATGCATAGAGGTTAGTAGGCTCTTGCATATCCTGAGCGCCCCGTTTGGCCTCAATATTATACTTCGTATAATGTATATTATGTTAAATTTGATATTTGGATATGGGGTTATGGCACCTGCTTTGTTGTGTCGTTTCCAGTTCAACTTTGAATTAATTCAGCCCTATCGGAAACTTCATATCTCGCCTGCACGCCATGCGGCATCAGTGCTCCAGACGAACCTGCTCTTTCTGCGTCTGCCCAAGTTTCCAATACATGTGTGAATTCGATGCTTTGACGCTTCTATCGAGGTTTGCTGCATGCAGCGATCAATAAAACGCTTCCAGTCATCATCCTTGCGCGGGTTAGCTTTCTGCGAGGATTAGTCTGTTGGGTATGTTATCTGTGATACCGAGGAATTTGGTTCTAGCGCGAATGTCGATTTGCTTTGCTGCAAAGCCATCAGCCGACCGCACCGACCGACTGATGGTTGTCGTCAATCCAGTGGATTAGCCTACTACGGGATACATGATCCCTTTATCAGGCCAGTCACCGAACTTTCGTTCCAATCGTCTAGCCTCGATCTCAAACTCATAGCTGCCGATATCAGCGGTCCAAATTGGGCGGGCTGAGCCGCCGAAAGCATGAGATGACGCATGAATGACTCTGTAGATGTTCAGCTCAACTCTCATTTTTGAGAAGTCCATTTCGCACCACGGGAGCCATCCGTTTTCGGTCAGATACCAATAGTTCTCGTTTTCCGAAATCTCTGATGGATAACACTTATGGTCGCTACCCCACACAGTCGAGTAGCTCTGGTGCTTGCTCTCAAGCTCACGGAGCAAAGAGTAGCCATCAACATCAGCAATGTTGTGGTTTTGGGCCAGCAAAGTGGACAGTCTGACGCCCTGCTCTTCGGTCAGCACAAAATCCTTTGGCAACGCCGAATTCAACAGGCCATTCGCGGATTTGTATCCAAGAGACTGAGCGAATATGTCTTGCAGACGTGATGTCTTTACAGGTGCGTTGAGAGCGGCAAGAATGGACTTCAGGGAGCTAACGAGGGAGTTAAACTCCTGCTTAGAGGCGATTTTCATCTGAATTCTCCACTGCGCATACCCTATTTACCCGCAGTCAATTCAAATGAATGAAAGACGTGGGAGTGTGCTTTGACGATGAATAGAGTTAGGGCTCGGGCCTCATCTAGCCCATGCAGCTTGCGCTGCATTGACGTTGATACTGTCCAAAGAAGCTTTTGATGTCAACTGATTCAGGCTCAGACCAACGACATTTAACGTGCCGGGAAGCGCATGGATTCTACGTTTCTACCTAAACTCCTGCTGGTATCGCCGCAAAAGGCTTATCAAATTGACAGCCCTAGTCAGCAGATGTAATTTGCGTTCTCTGGGCGCGAGTAACGAGCACAAGGATGATCAAAACAATCAGTAAGTTACAGGATGTTTCTCAGCTGAAATCAGAATATTTCGCGCTAGGTCCTCACCCTGCTCTCCAGTATCCAGAGCCTATCGCCCTTAGTTCCGGAATGACTTGCCGCCCCCTCCATCTAGAGGTGCGCTTCGCCCTTAAAAGCCATCACCTTTTACGGCGTTCGAACGTAGGCTGTACCGCTGGCTACAGTCTGCATGGCCATGACTACCTGATACCCAACATGACGCTGGCACCCGGTTTTGTAGCCCCGAATCTCGATGCCGCTCAATCTGAAAACACACGAGACACCGCATGAACAACACGGAACAGCAATTCCTCAACGATCTTGACGCCAAGCTGTGGAAAGCCGCCGACAAGCTGCGCTCCAACCTTGATGCCGCCAACTACAAGCACGTGGTGCTGGGACTGATCTTCCTGAAGTATGTCTCTGATGCATTCGAGGAACGTCAGGAATCGCTGCTGGAGCAGTTCCAGACCGACGATGACGACAACATCTACTACCTGCCCCGTGACGATTACGACAGCGACACCGACTACCAGCAAGCGCTGCGGAACGAGCTGGAGGTACTGGACTACTACCGTGAAGCCAATGTGTTCTGGGTGCCTAAGGCCGCCCGCTGGAGCACACTGAAGGAGAAAGCGGTGCTGCCGGTCGGCACTGTGCTCTGGCAAGACGAAGCCGGTAACGACGTAAAACTGCGTTCCGTGTCATGGCTGATCGACAACGCGCTGGAAGAGATCGAGCGCAGCAACATCAAGCTCAAAGGCATTTTGAACCGCATCAGCCAGTACCAGCTGGACAACGACAAGCTGCTGGGCCTGATCAACACCTTCTCGGACACATCGTTCACCAAGCCGGTGTATAACGGAGAACCGCTACACCTGCACAGCAAAGATATCCTCGGCCATGTGTACGAGTATTTCCTCGGACAGTTTGCACTGGCGGAAGGCAAGCAAGGTGGACAGTATTACACCCCCAAGAGCATCGTCACCCTGATCGTCGAGATGCTGGAGCCCTACTCCGGGCGCGTCTACGACCCAGCCATGGGGTCTGGCGGGTTCTTCGTCTCCAGTGACAAGTTCATCGAAGAGCACGCCAAGGATCAGCACTACGACGCCGCCGAGCAGAAGAAGCACATCTCCGTATACGGGCAAGAGTCTAACCCCACCACTTGGCGGCTAGCAGCCATGAACATGGCGATCCGGGGTATCGACTTCAACTTCGGCAAGAAGAACGCCGACACCTTCCTCGACGACCAGCACCCGGACATGCGAGCCGACTTCGTTATGGCCAACCCACCGTTCAACATGAAGGACTGGTGGAGCGAATCACTGGCTGAGGACGTCCGCTGGAAGTACGGCACCCCGCCGCAAGGCAACGCCAACTTCGCATGGATGCAGCACATGATCCACCACCTCGCCCCGACGGGCAGCATGGCGCTGCTGTTGGCCAACGGTTCCATGAGTTCCAACACCAACACCGAAGGCGAGATTCGTAAGCGCCTGATCGAAGAGGACCTCGTCGAGTGTATGGTCGCCCTGCCGGGACAGTTGTTCACAAACACCCAGATACCGGCCTGTATCTGGTTCCTGACCAAAGATAAATCCGGCAAGGACGGCAAGAAATGCGACCGTCGTGACGAGGTGCTGTTCATAGACGCCCGCAACCTCGGTTACATGAAGGACCGTGTACTGCGTGACTTCACCGCTGACGACATCCGCCGGGTGGCGGACACCTTCCATGCATGGCGCACCGGTGAGGGCTATGAGGACGTGGCCGGGTACTGCGCTGCCGTCGACTTCCTGCAAATCGAGAAGCACGACTTCGTCCTGACACCGGGCCGCTACGTCGGTGCACCGGATCAGGAGGACGACGGCGAGCCGTTCGCGGACAAGATGACGAGACTGACCGAGCAGCTACGCGAGCAATTTGCTGAGAGTGATCGTCTGGAGGCTGAGATTAAGCGGAATCTGGGGGCGCTAGGGTATGAGTGCTGAATACAACCCTTCTGAGTTCGTTACCGTCCCGAACGGATGGGATTGCAGACGTCTGCTTGATTGTACAACTGACAGGAATATTTCCTATGGAATAGTACAGCCCGGCCAACATTGTGATGACGGCATCCCCATCATCCGAGTTAATAATATCAATAATGGACAAGTCGATCTGCGTGAGGTCCTGCGTGTATCACCGGAAATCGAAGCCAAGTACCAAAGAACTCGCCTCAAGGGAGGAGAGGTTCTGCTAACACTTGTCGGTTCAACAGGACAAAGCGTTATAGCACGAGACGAACTTGTAGGCTGGAACGTGCCACGTGCGATAGCTGTGATTCGCCCCTCTGATGACATTGGCTGCGAATGGATTAACATCTGCCTACAGTCGAGTGAGACAAAGCACTTTCTCGATGTCCGTGCAAACACCACCGTCCAGAAAACGCTGAACCTAAAAGACGTTCGTGATATCCCGATACTGCTTCCACCAACAGAGACGCGTAAAGCCATTGCGTCTATAGCGACAAATCTAACGAACAAAATCCAGCTCAATCACCAGATCAACCAGACCCTCGAACAGATGGCACAGGCTATCTTCAAGAGCTGGTTCGTCAACTTCGAGCCAGTCAATGCCAAGATTGCCGCACTGGACGCCGGGGGCACCGATGACGACGCCCTTCTGGCCGCTATGCAGGCGATCTCGGGTAAGGACGCGGGGCAACTGACCCAGATGCAGGCCGAGAAGCCGGAGCATTACGCCGAACTGCGCGCCACTGCCGAACTCTTCCCGTCCGCCATGCAGGACAGTGAGCTGGGTGAGATACCGGATGGATGGTATCCCGTCCGAATTGAACACTACCTTGATTTAGCATACGGAAAGGCTCTCAAAAAAACGGAGAGAGTCGAGGGCGAGTATCCCGTTTACGGGTCTGGCGGAATAACTGGTAGCCATAACAAGGCATTGGTCTCAGGCCCCGGCATCATAGTCGGTCGCAAGGGTACAGTAGGTAGTATTTACTGGGAGAATCAAGACTTCTTCCCAATTGATACAACGTACTACGTGACCGTTAAGAATGACTGTACATTGCTATTCTCCTACTACCTACTTCAAACCTTGGGGTTGGAGAACATGAATACCGATGCCGCAGTTCCGGGCTTGAACCGGAACAATGTGTATAGACTTGAAGTGCCGCATTTCCCAGTAGCTATCATTGAACGGTTTGATCAGCTCGCAAGCCCCTTATCTCAGGAGATGGAAGCACGGCGTAATGAGACAGAATCACTCACTACATTACGCGACACCCTCCTCCCCAAACTCCTGTCCGGCAAGCTGACTCTACCTGATACCGAGGAACCGCGGACCGAATCACAGGACGCTGCCTATGTATAAGATGGTCCAGCCACGTCAAGGTTTGAAGAAGATAAACTCTGCTAAAGATTGCTGAAATCTTATTTTTTCAGCCTCGATAAGTTAAGGAACAACTAAATGTCTAGATGGACTGATCAATTTAATCAACGATACGCCCTTTTACATTCTCTACAAGAAGTTATCGATAGTTTAACGCTCGATGACGAAACGGCTATTGGACCTACCCAAGAGCTAGAACGAATTAGGAAAGCTGTTAGATTCCTAGACGGTTTAATGGATACTCTCGATCCAGAGCTTATTCCCACATCAATTTGGGTTAACTTCAGCAAGCAATGTGATGCGTGCAAGCAGCAATTGGCTCAATACAACGCAAATAGAAACGCCCAACACATAGAGCAGGCGAATAATCATGCAGATAATCTTTTAGCCTATATTCGTCCATATATGGTGTCAGCCGGCGATGCGGCTATTGCTTTGCGGGAAGCAACGACTGATGCGGCCGAAAAGATTTCTTCACGATTCCTAACTCTCAATAACGAAGTTCAACAAATTAAAAAATCGATTCAAGACAGTGATGAAAATGGAAAGAAACTCCTTTCTGAAATATCTCGCATACACGGTAGGGCCTGCGATTTTGAAGGGAAAGTCTTTGGAGATGAAAACAATTTAGGCACTGAAAATAGGCTCCAAACGTTAGTAGATGAAGCGGAAAGCTTAAACCAAAAAATTTCGGGCTACCATGAGGATATTTATGTAGGCAGCGATGACAGTCCTCCTATAAAGCAGCAAATTGCAACCGCTAAAGAGCACGTTGAGACAGAAAAGCAAACTATCACTGATCTCCTCTCAAATGTTCGCAAAAAAACGGAGGCGCTGTCTGAATTTTATATTAAATCATTCGGAGACCCTGACAGCGATAGTGAAGACAAAGGCTTATCTGGTGAGCTCGAAGCTAGAAAGAAAGAGTTGAAAGATTTCGCAGCCGAGCAGAACGTACAGTACAAAGCGCTAAATGAGCAAATAAACTCTTTGCTCCCCGGTGCAACATCAGCGGGGCTGGCACATGCTTACCACGATATGAAGAAATCTTTTGAACAACCCATTCGTTCTGCCAACTGGCTTTTCTACGGATCGATAGGGGGACTCGTATTAATATCATTTTTGTTGTCAATTGATGGTATTGGAGGCGAGAGCATCATCAGTTTCGCTCATTTAACAGGTTGGGAAGCATTAATTCAGAGCTTCCTCTACAAACTTCCAGCGTACGCCCCTATTTTGTGGCTCGCATTCTACGCTTCCAAAAGACGCAGCGAATGCCATCGTTTGCAACAAGAATATGCTCATAAAGAAGCTCTCGCCAAGTCATATCACTCCTATAAGCAACAAATTGAAGCATTGAACGCTACTGATCCAGAGATGCTTCAAAGTCTTATTAAGCGATCAATCGATACAATCGCCTACAACGCAGCAGAGACTTTGGATAAACGCCACGGCGACAAGCCTCCCATTCAGGAAGTAGCAGAAAAAGCCGCTAATTCAATGATAAAGAAAGCTGCCAATGATTGATCTATGGCGGATGTGTATGCACTGATGCTAGTAGGAGATGGATGAATGACGATCAATTGGGGTTGGTTCGCCGACAAGGTTCGGGAGACCGCTGAGTGCTCCACTGATGGTTATCAATCAGCAACTCAAGCATACGCCTTTCACCACCTTAGAGACGGATGATGGCTAACGCACCGCTACGCATGGAGTTTCTGACCGGTTACGCCTGCTGGCTACCGCCTGAGCAGTGGTGTGGCACCCGTTTTGCTGCCCGACGTATGTTTTTTGAGGGGCATTTTGAAACTCACTGCAACCGGCACATGGTCTGTAACGCTTGTGGATTACCCACTCTCACACTGCAAATCGAGTCGGATTACTGTAGTGCTTGCGACTGGGAAGATGACTTCTCGGAAGACCCCTATGCCGATGAGATCAGCAAGATGAACGGCGGTGTCAGCCTGAATCAAGCGCGGCGGAACATCTTGGAAAAAGGTACCATGTTCTGCGATACGGACCGCAACTGGATGCATCCGACCAGTTTCGAGAAAATCTTCAGCCGCCGTGCTCAAGCGCACCGTGACAAGCTATTTCAGCTATTCGATGAACTGATGACGTACACCGATGCCGCCGACGTTGACCGCCAGTGGGCAACGATTGATGAGCACTGGAGGACTGCGTGAGCGACTATCGGGAGGATTCACTGCCATGGCTGAACCGGCTTCCTCCCTACCCGTGGACGCCTCCCCCTGAATGGGCAGGTACTCCCTTTGCCATTCGGCGTGTGTATTTTGAGCTCAACAGGGAAACGCACGGCAATGACAAATGCGCTTGCCCAGCCTGCGGTTACCCGACACTGCCCCACCGGGCGAACGGTGGGTATTGCCCTCTCTGTTTTTGGGAAGATGATAGACAAGACGACCCTTGGGCAGATTACGAAAACAGCGGCCCTAACCCCGGCACGCTGAACGAGGCTCGGCGTAGCTTCGCTGTAACGCTCTGCATGCTTTCGCTAGATGACTCAGACATACCGGACTCAACCATGCAGTTGATACGCTCCGAGGTCTGGCGAGAACGTCAACGAGCGCTGTGCGATGCTTATGATCGTCTGATGGAGCTGTCGGACCCGAAAGATATTGCTCAGCAATGGGACATTATCGAGCTGCTTTGGAAGCAAAACAGTTCTGGGCAAGCCCGAACGCCAAACGACACCCCGTCTACCCCTTGATAGGGTTTGACTGGTAACGCTGAAATGGAGAATAGCGATGGTCGAAATAATTCAATGGCTCACAGATCATGAAACCGCTGTCACTGCATTCGGTAGCCTCGTAGGCGCAGCGTCCACACTGGCCATCGCTCTTCTGACGGTGTTTCTGTGGCTGGAAAATCGTGCACTGCGTAAAGCGGGTTCGGAGCCGAAAGTAGTACCCCATTTCGAAGTTCACCCGAACGGTTCCGGGGCCATTAACATTTCACTCTCGAATGTGGGGAGCGGCCCAGCCATTGACGTGTCTTTTTCGTTCATCGCAAACCCGGATGACTTCAGCAAATACGAGATCATCCTCGATCATTCAGAATCCCGACCAGCCATGACGCTTATCCCTAGCGGCAAGAAATTCAGTTTTTTGTTTGCTGTGGGCTTCCGACTTGTACGACCCAGCGGTAGTAAAGATAAAAATGAAATGGACCCGCTCAAACCATTCAAAATCAAGGTCGAATGGAAGAACCTACATGGAAAGAGGTATACCCAAACCTATCCAATGGACATCATGCAATTCAATGGGTTGCCCGGAATATTCGAGAAGCCCCCGTTGCTGAAGGCGGTAGACTCTTTAGATGCTATAGGTAAGCAAATCGGCGGCCTTCGATATCAAGTTCAAGAACTGCGCTCCATCGTCGACACGACCACTATTACTGAGAGCGTTCAGCAGAAAACAGTAGGTAACCCTACCCGCCGTGATGATTTTGAAGATCGATAAATGTGGCTGATGAGCACAAGTCGGAGTGCTCAGGTAATATCACCCGAGAATACGATAAGAAATATTGAGCTAAAGGACTGCCGATGAACGAAGATCAACTGGAACACGCCTGCCTCGACTGGTTCGCCGACAACGGCTGGGAGATCGCCCACGGGCCTGACATAGCCTGTGACGGCCCGACCCCAGAGCGCAAAGACTACCGACAGGTTCTGTTACTTGATGATCTTGAAGCAGCAATCCGACGCATCAATACCCACTTGCCCGATTCAGCGGTTGAACAGACGCTTGCTTTGGTGAGCAAACCTGAAAGCCTCGATCCCGTTGCAAGTAACCGAGGTTTTCATCGGTTGCTACTTGAAGGTGTTCCAGTTGAGTACAAAACGGATGACAAGGTCGTCCACGACCACGCCTTCTTGATCGACTTCGAATCCTTGAACAGCAACCGTTTCCGCGCGATTAACCAGTTCACTATTCAAGGTAGTAAGCAGCTACGACGCCCGGATGTCGTCTGCTTCATCAACGGGCTGCCTTTAGCGGTTATTGAGCTCAAGAGCCCTAGTGCCGAAAACGCGGATATTTTAGACGCGTTCAACCAGCTTCAAACATACAAAGACGAATTGCCGGAGCTGTTTGTCTTCAACGAAGCCCTTGTCGTTAGTGATGGATGGAAGGCGAAGATTGGCTCCCTTACAGCAAATATGGAGCGTTTTCTTCCTTGGCGTACGATCAAACATGAAGATGACAAACCTGTTCTGGACTGGCAGTTGGAAACGCTGGTCCGTGGTTTCTTCGACCGGGAATTGCTGCTGGACTATATCCGCTACTTTGTCCTGTTCGAGACCGATTCCGATAAATTGATCAAGAAGATCGCCGGGTATCACCAGTTCCATGCCGTACGTGAAGCGGTCAAAGCAACGGTCATCGCCGCTGAACATGTCGATGGAATAGCTGAGCGCCGAGCCCCTTATGGCGAGCGCGTAGTGCCCGGAAGCAAGAAGGCCGGTGTGGTCTGGCATACACAGGGCTCAGGTAAGAGCATTTCAATGTGCTGCTATGCCGGTAAGCTGCTTCAACAGCCGCAGATGAACAATCCGACCCTGATTGTCGTAACGGATCGGAATGATCTTGATGGACAGCTGTTCGCTACGTTCAGCGCGGCTAAAGAGCTTTTGAAACAGACGCCTGTTCAGGCTGAGGACAGAGATGCATTGCGCCAGTTACTTGCCGAGCGCGAGTCAGGTGGCATCATCTTTACGACCGTACAGAAATTCGCCCTGCTGGATGATGAATCGGGGCATCCAATTCTGAACGACCGGCATAATATCGTGGTGATCTCTGACGAAGCGCATCGTAGTCAATACGGCCTGAAAGCAACCCTGAAACAAGATGGCAGCTACAAGTTTGGTTACGCAAAACACATGCGTGATGCCCTACCCAATGCGGCTTTCATTGGCTTTACTGGCACACCGATCTCTAGTGATGACAAGGACACTCGTGCCGTCTTCGGTGACTATGTCTCGATCTATGACATACAGGATGCGGTAGAAGATGGCGCTACCGTTCCAATCTATTACGAATCCCGGCTGGCCAAGCTTAATATCAATCGCGAACTTATAGAGGAGCTGTCGGATCAGGTCGACGAGGTCGTTGAAGATGAAGAGGATGTCGGTGCCCGCGAGCGCACTAAAGGTGAATGGAGCCGTTTGGAGAAGCTGGTGGGTGCAGGCCCTCGCCTAAAGCAGGTCGCTGAGGACTTAGTGGCTCACTTTGAGGCACGTACCGCAACTGTTGATGGAAAAGCGATGATCGTCGCCATGAGCCGAGATATTTGCGTGCAACTCTACGACGCGATTATCGCACTGCGCCCTGACTGGCATGACACCGATCCAGAGAAAGGCGCCATCAAGATTGTGATGACCGGCTCTGCATCGGATAAAGCCGAGCTACAGCCTCACATCTACAATAAACAAACGAAAAAACGGCTGGAGAAGCGGTTCAAGGACGTTAATGACCCGCTAAAACTGGTGATCGTGCGCGACATGTGGCTTACCGGGTTCGATGCCCCCTGCTGCCATACAATGTATATCGACAAACCGATGAAGGGCCATAACCTGATGCAGGCCATCGCCCGTGTGAACCGAGTGTTCAAGGACAAACCCGGTGGACTCGTGGTCGACTACATTGGCATCGCCAATGAGCTGAAGCAGGCGCTGAAAACGTATACCGATTCAAAGGGTAAGGGCTCCCCTACCCATAGCGCCGAAGAGGCTTATGCGATTCTGCTGGAGAAGCTGGATATCGTTCACGGCATGTTTGCTAAAGGCCCTCAGGGCGAAGGCTTCGATTACAGTGAGTTCGAAACCAAGCCACAGAAACTGCTGATCGGTGCGGCTAACTACATTCTTGGCCTTCCTGATGGCAAGAAGCGCTTCCTTGATACCGTGCTCGCGATGACCAAGGCTTTCTCACTCTGCGGTACGCTGGATGAAGCCCGCCAGTTGCAGAAAGAGATCGCCTTCCTCTCTGCGGTCAAAGCCGCGATCACCAAGCACACAAGTGTTGACCGTAAGCTCTCACAGTCTGAAAAGAACTCGGCTCTGAAGCAGATTTTGGACAACGCCATCGTCGCTGAAGGCGTTGATGATGTCTTTGCTCTGTGCGGACTGGATAAACCCAACATCGGTCTGCTATCTGATGAGTTTCTGGAAGATGTTCGGCAGATGCCGTACAAGAATCTCGCCGTCGAGCTGTTAGAGAAGCTGCTCAAGGACGATATCAAAGCGAAGACTGGCAACAACGTGGTGCAAGAGAAAAAATACGCCGACCGGCTTCAAGAGACACTCCGCAAATACAACAACAGGGCCATTGAAACCGCACAGGTGATCGAAGAACTGATCGCTATGGCGAAGCAGTTTCAGGAAGAGATGGCTCGTGAAGCTGCGCTTGGCCTCAACCCAGACGAGATCGCCTTCTATGACGCCCTTGCTAACAATGAGAGTGCCGTTCGCGAATTGGGTGACGCCATTCTGAAGAAGATCGCCGTCGAAATTACAGACAAGCTGCGCAAGTCTACGACTGTCGATTGGCAAGTGCGTGAGAGCGTCCGAGCCAAATTGCGCATTCTAGTGCGCCGAACCCTCCAGCGTTACAAGTATCCGCCTGATGACGCCCCTGCGGCTGTTGAGCTCGTGCTTAAGCAGGCTGAGGTGCTGTCTAATGGGTGGTCAACCTGATAGAGCTGTACATGCTAAAAAGGCCGATCTCGATTGGTTGGCCTTTTTTAATCGTGATCGTTGAAGCACATGAGCACCTATTTGAGCTCATGACGGCTGTATCAGGGAGGATTGTGCTAGCTGAGTTCCTTCATCTATACGTCGTCCCATGACGAATGCCCCTGTGCTATTTGATGTACATTAGCGATGTCTGATGTATTCGGCAATCTAAGGCTCTAGTCGATCTTGCGTGGGGCTCTAACCAACGATACGTCCTAATACATTAGTTCATCTTCAGTAACAGGCAATAGATCGAAATTTTCGGAACCCTCAGTGCGAACAATCTTAAATATATGGCTATCGTCATTAGGCCCTAGCGCCCAAAATATCTTAGGCCATATTTTTCTTATACCCTGAACTTTCCGGTATGCATTTCGTTCAGTTTGATTTTTTGGCTCAATTTCTTGTTTTTCTCTTGCACTATAGTAATGCATGAAGTGCAAGAGCTTTTCTATTTCCTTCGAGGTCCTCTTAACTTCACAAACAATGTGCTCAACACCGGTGTCCGAACAGTAACATACTAAATCAAATTCCCACGTCTTCGACTGTGCTCCGAGCTGTGAAGAAGGCCATCCGAATTGCTTATTTAACCGAGCAATAGCTCCGATGGTTATAATTGGCTCGATCCACAAAAAAATTGGGCGTGGACTTTCCTTTTTCGAACCTTCCCAAAACAGCATTTCCTTTGCGGAGCTTTTGGGTGCTAAAAAATAACCTTCATTTTCAGTGACCAAAGCATCATCAATAGCTCGCATGAACCACATTGCGTCAAAACTACTAAGGTTTCCTATTGTTGAAGATTTGAACCCTTCAATGGAATATTGGCGGTTAGAGGCATTACAATAAGATGGTAGCCATTCCCTATGAAGCCTATCTGCGAATTTTTCCATTACCTGTGGCACCGGATCACCTCTATATAGACACTTGTAAATTAAGCATGCATAAATGCTATCCTAAGCAATTTTAATTTCAGCGATTAATTTAATTTCTCATCAAGTGACAGGAACTGTTCGACACTTCGATTTATAGGCTGATGCCTCCCTCCTCTGTAACCATCCATCAAAACTATCTTTTTTTTGCATTCCGGTCCGACGGATACATGAAAGGGTCTATGTGATGAATAAAAATACAGCCGATCAAAATTTGTATTCTTCACCACCCACTGAGCCACCTGTAACGAACTGACACCCTTTACGTAGAAATCTACAGATATTCCAAGGCGACTGCATATCCGCTTGCCGTTTCTGTTAATTTCAGACCCGGAATGCTGATCGCCGCTTGGCGTAATATTGGGATAACTCTGCTTTTTAACCAGATTAACCAAGGCAGGAGAGCTAAAACCATAAGTCAGTTTTACTTCACCAAATTCTCGCCAAACTGGATCAAGAATTTCACGACACATATCTCTTATAGATTCATATGTCTCAAGCTCTTTCGGGGTGTTGTCTATTTTATGAGCTTTCCATGTGTCGCTACATTCGCAGAAATCGCGATATATGAAATGCGCCCCACAAGGTTGATCCAAATCTGGTAATTCCATAAATCAAAACTCCTTTTTGTAGCACATCAGGCCATGATAAGGCTTCTTATTTCACTATCGATTCTTTTAAACTCTCATTATTTTTTCGGAAAAGATTTTTTCTTAAAATGGCTAGTATAATTCGTATTTAATCCCTGCTTTCTCATACAGTTCCTGCCACGAATCCTTGTTCTCACACTGTTTTAATGCATCTTTCAACTTTTTATTATTTTCAGACCGGGTGGTGATCATTAATGCAGATCGCGCCAATAAAACATCTTCAATTGCACTTACATCTAAATCATCTTCCACGATTTTACTAAGTACGTATTTGGCGGTTTCGGTGACTCTATACAAATGATCGCTCGTTCTATCTTCTTTTTTCGCTATTTTTGCATCTTCTGTAATACCGATAATGCATTTTTTGAATTTTGGAACACCATGTGTAATCACACCACCGCCCCATAAGGGAAGCAGGCTTTGTGTACCATCATATAGGTGTGCTGTTCTATGTAATATGCTCGCTGCGGCAGTCAATTTTTTCCTTTGCAGCGCGTTTAAGTCGTCTTTACACACCATGGTTAAGCCCTTTATTGGCACCATCCGGCTGAAACACGGTGCTCACAAGCAAATTGTATAGTTCGTAATAGAGGATATTGCTCTGGTACTGCCGCTGACGAAACTTTCTTACTAGAAAGCTCTGCCACCATTTCAATAAATAGTTCTGACGTAGTCATTACGCGACCGCCAGCTAATGTTTTCACATTCGCATTGCTGGCAAAGCCTAGCAGGGCAATTTGCTCAATATTAGTGGGCAAATTGAGCCCTTCAAACAGAGCCGGTATGTATTTTCTCCCGGCCTCAAATTTCTTGGTATAGCGTTCTTCGCGTTTCGCCCATGAATGTGCATCCATTGACGGTTCGATATGAACAAGATGATGAAAAGTTGGGTGAAAGGCAACCACATCCAGCTCGCACTCATAGCCGCCTTTGGGGCGCGGGCCAACTTGGACATTTCTTCTTACAAAATATCCTCGATATTCGTACCACTCTGAAACTAGCTGCTCAAGATGATTCATGGTTTATAACTCTAACCTCCACCCTGTGGGCACAGTGACATCATCAAGAGCTAGAGTGTGACCAACTCAGCGAGCTTTTCTGCGACCTCTGACATCGAATTTTCCGCAGTGCTCAGGCCACTTCGGGAGCCAAGCAGTGGACTGACATCGCGGAGCGCTTCATATGTCGTGTCGTGGACAATTGGAACGAGCAGGTCACGTGCTAACAGCGCTGAAAGCTCTTTGTCGGCAATACCCTCTCCTTGTATGCGACTCAGAAACGCAGGAGTCACGAGAACGATCCCGACACGGGACTTCGCCAGTCCTTTGTCTATTTCGCGGAGCAACGGTGCGCCGAGAGCAACATCCTTTTCGCTGAACCAAACCGAGACACCACGTGATTCAAGCTGATCGTGCAGCATCTTTGCTGCCTCTCTCCGGTCATCCCATGCGTGACAAAGAAAGACGTCCCGGCGCTCGGGAACCTCCGCTCGGGCCTCTACGCTGCGGCGCACTGGGTTAAGTGCTTGCACTTCGGCAGATGTGTAGACCGCAGTCGAACTGGATGGTGACCATCTAGGTTTCGCGCTACGACTGGACCCACCACTGCTGGTGACGCCACCAACACTTCTGCCTGATGGCGAGTACGATGAGGACGGGTAATATCCCCCATAGCCTCTTTGGCGACTGCGGCATGCGGGGCAGGCCGCAGCCGCGCTCGCTGAACGATGTCCATTTACTGGAGCTGTGCATCTCGCCATAAAACGTTCCCTCTTTCCTTAGATAACTCGGAATGCTTGCGCCGCCAACACTCTCCGCTTGTCAGTGGAGGCGAAACCCAAGCGGTGAAACTTCACCTTGCGTTACGGCGTTCTGCTTCACATGCCCTCTCCAAGCGCATTTGCGCTAGATACAAATAGCGACGATGAACAGCTGCCAACTGCATGAGTATCATCACTACCGGACCTCACTGCACCTCCGCCATAGCCGTTAAGTTGACATACCAAAGCGTCGTTTACAATCTTATTTCATGTTTACAAATCTATTTATTTGCATGTTATGCTATCTGAACATTTCACCGCACAGGTACTTTCAATATGCGTAATCCTTGGGAAGTTAACCCTCTCCTATCGCAAGACCATTTGGTTGAGTTAGCCAAATTCATCACCGATATACGCGGTGAGGTTGTAGACCTATATGACCCCAATGGAGTGGGAGATACTAAACGAGGATTGGGACTGCGCGTTTACGAGTGCATCAGGAATAGGTTGATCCGTGAAGCCTACTCAAAGCGTAAACCTTGGCTCGGGATCGTTAACCCGGAAGGACGCTTCACCTTTTCTATCAACGGTGTTCCGGTCCGCTTTTATCGCGGAGAGCCGGAAACTCCGGAAGAACGCCGCTTTATAGCTAGCCCCGCTGCGCTTCAGCAGCAATCGTTGCTTCCGCTAAGTGAGTCAGACGCGGCGATTCTTTGGTTTTTCGTCATGGAAGCAGATAGCGAAGATTACGCGGATAAAGTAACCTTTTGCGGCTTTGACGCGGAGACTCGTGAGCAGGTCAGCAACTGGGAAATCCCACTGACTGGTACTGTCGCCTCTAAGCCTGCATCCGTAGGTGAAAAAGTTGAGCCCGTTGCCAAACCAGAGGTCAAGGTCAAGCTGAAAGCCAAGTCAGCTGATCAACGCAAGAATGCTTGATAGCTAGTCCGATCGATTGAGATGTACGACATGACTGGTAACTTTATCGGAGAACGGTTGCGCCTTGCACGGCTGATGCGAGGCTGCACCCTTCAAGAAGCCGGGGACGCCGCATCGGTGACCCGGCAACACATTAATCAATTGGAAAGCGAGACTCGCAGCCCAAGTGATGACGTATTGGCCGCGTTGGCTGAATTTTTTGGTGTAGAGCCGAGTTTCTTCTCCAAGCCGATCCGCAACGAAGTAAAGCTTGATCAGTGCCATTTCAGAAAACGAAAAACCACACCTGTTGGCGTTTCTAACAGAGTCGCAGCCTATAGCACTCTATTTGAACAGCTGGTCGAACTGCTCCATGAAGAATTGGAGCTTCCTGAACCCGCTTTTGATATAGCAGAAAAGCTTGGGTTCGATACGTCTAACCTCACCTCTGAATCCATTGAGCAGCTCGCGGAAGCAGTTCGAAAGCACTGGGGGCTCAGAAACGACTGCCCTATTGAGAGCATGGTGGCTGTGCTTGAAGCACACGGTGCCGTGGTCACCTGTTTCGAAGGAATTTCCGAGAAGGTCGATGCGCTTTCTGTTCAGCGGCGTTACCCGCTGGTCATCAGGAACAAAGCGAAGGAAAGTGCGTGCCGTATGCGTTTCGATCTCGCACATGAGTGCGGTCACCTCATCATGCATGAGGGCGTCGAAACCGGCGATACCAAGACTGAGGGCGAAGCTAACGCTTTCGCCAGTG
Organism: Marinobacterium lacunae; assembly: GCF_000705555.1. Classification (GTDB taxonomy): domain Bacteria; phylum Pseudomonadota; class Gammaproteobacteria; order Pseudomonadales; family Balneatricaceae; genus Marinobacterium_D; species Marinobacterium_D lacunae. The sequence goes on along the minus strand of NZ_JMQN01000059.1, from coordinate 98,704 downwards.
CCTTCTTGATGCCAAGAGGCGCTTTCAGCGTCGAGTTCAAGTCGTGTATCAGCAGAGGACGGCTAAATTGGAACGAGCTCTACGAAATGAAACGAAGATGGCGAGTCAGCGTCCGAGCTATCATTTACAGGGCTCATTTCCTCGGATTGATCTCAGCACAGACCTATCGAAGTGCGAATGTCACGCTGAATAAGACGGGGCAATCAAAGCACGAAGAGCTTGATGATGTCATTCCCATGGAGGAGCCTGAGATACTGAACTTGGCCTTTTCGCTACTGCGAGAGGAACTCCATGTAGGCTTTTCGGATGTTGCCAAAAAGCTTGGGGTCAGCACTAGCATTTTGAGCCAGTTGACGGGCATCGCTGCCGACGATACGGACGATGACCGAAAGGTTGTTCCGTTGAGGTGGTGAGATCGCTTCGTCCATGATCGGCGGTGGTCCATCATACTCTCTTGGCACGGATCGCCCGTTACGTTAGATTGGAAATCGGTGCAGCGGACATGCCCAGCGCATGGCACCAAGCAACCATAGCGGTCGAGGCAGTGCCCGGTAATGGCTTTCCGAACCAAGCGGCCTGAATCAGGCTACTCGGCGGGGCTCCCAGATGGGAGCCTTTGTTATTTTTGGTAACGCCGCGCTCTGCTCTACTCAATAATCTTGCCCCCTTTCGCGTTCCAGCAGCGCCAGCAGCTGTTATGCAGTTCCGAACAGTAGATGTTCTCTTTTCACAATAAGGGGGCGCTATAGTCAAAAAACCGGTAGCGGATGGAGTGATCCTATGGACACTCTTTGGCTGGAAATTGAACCGGTCATTAAACCGGACGTTTAGACAATCAAGTATCAGCCTCAACGAATCTAACCTACTATAATAAAAGAATATTTTAGGATTGAAACCGACCTTGAAAGCGGACATAGAAGTGGCAAAAGATCGGGGCGAAGCTGTCGCGATCATGGAGCCCTTAAAAATCAGCGAGCGCTACCGGCACCTCCCAGCACTGACTGAGCTTGCGGTAGAGCTCACTACCAAGTCGGCTGCTTTAAACCGGAGCCTGCCAGAAGGCAGCGTCACCGCCTTAGCCGATCTGATACGCACCGCCAACTGCTTCTATTCGAACCGCATCGAAGGTCACAACACCGATCCTGTCGATATTGAGCATGCGATTCGAGAGGTTTATAGCTGTGAGCCTCGCAAACGAGACTTGCAGTTAGAAGCCCGCGCCCATGTTACGGTCCAGAAGTGGATTGATGACGGCGGCTTAAACGGGCGCGCCGCCACTGTTCAATCCATCTGTGAAATTCATAAGCGATTTGGCGATCTCCTTCCATACGAGCTGCTCTGGGTATCAGACCCAAATACCGGTGAACGTATCCGAGCCATTCCCGGTGAACTAAGGTGCCGTGATGTACAGGTTGGTCATCATTTCGCTATAAGCGCCGGTGCGGCGCCTCGCTTCCTCAAGCGATTCGAGCAAGTCTATAGCAGACTAAGCAAGACAGAGACGGTTTTATCGTTGGCGGCTGCGCACCATCGATTGCTTTGGATTCATCCGTTTCTCGATGGGAATGGCCGTGTAGCTCGCCTGATGTCCCACGCCATGCTTCGAGAGGTGATGGACACCAGCGCTCTATGGTCAATTGCTCGCGGCCTTGCAAGGTGTGAGGCTAAGTATAAGCAGCACTTGGTAGCTTGCGATCAGCCACGGCGTGGTGATATGGATGGGCGGGGAAGCCGGAGCGAAAGCGCTCTTGCTGACTTTACGGAATTCTTCTTGCAGACTTGTATCGAGCAAGTCACTTTTATGGAAGAGTTGGTTCATCCCGATAAGCTACGTAAGCGCATCTCGGTATGGGCCGTAGAAGAAATCCATATAGGTCGTCTACCACCTCAAGCCGGTAATATTCTGGATGCCTTACTCAATTGTGGCGAATTAACACCTGCCGAAGTACCGAGTATTGCGGGAGCCGGTGAGCATCAAGCACGCCATATGGTCTCCGTGCTTAAGGAATTCGGTATTGTTACCTCAGAAAGCATTCACGCTCCGCTCAAAATCGCGTTCCCGGCCTCCCTAGCCAGCCGTTGGATGCCCGGTTTATTCCCAGAGGCATAGATGACCCTCTGCTCGCCCCTCTTTCCTGACCGCTCTATCGTATGTGTTCTTAGCATCATGGTAATCCCCATTGGGAGCAGAGATTGTCGAGCTAGTGCTTTTGGTCCTCCGGCTCGTCCCGCTGGTTCATAGAATCCTCCGTTACCTGTTCTCCTTCAAACCGTTCCCCGACGAAGAGACCAATATTCAGAGTCTCAACTCCTTTTTCCCGCACAAGCGACAGCAGCTTCAGCGCTGCTCCGGACGGTTGATGTTCTCCTCGCTCCCACTTTCCCACTGTTGAAGTCGATACGTTGAGATAGAGAGCGAATGTCTCACGACTCAGACCGGTCGATTTCCGAATCCCTTTGATCTCAACCGGTGACAGCGGCTCGACATGCAGCTTGAGTTGCTGATCGAGCTGTTGCAGCGAGGCGGCACTCGCAAGCTCCGCTTCATGCAGTGCTGCAAAGTCTCGACGAACTGATTTTAGTATCTTGCTCATTTCCGCCATCCTGCTAGTTGAGGCGCAGGCGCTTAAAACTTTAAGCGTTTCCGTTGTTCGAGCGCTCGTTTCACGTAGCCCGGTTTCCGATCCTCTCTACCATAGCGCTTCGCGATCTCACCGGGGTCTTGCCCTTCTCGCAATAGAGGGAGCGCCATGAGGGGAAGCTGGTAATGACGCCCCGGCCCCACTACCCGGTACAAACTATTCTGAGTCGTCACGAACGCAGAATCGTCCCCCTCCTGCTCGATTAGGTCGACGGCAGATGTTAGAACGAACTCATCGGGTGCTTTGGAGGGAATGCCATATACGACCAGCTCCGCAGCATCACCAGCTGAAGTGCACAGCTCGATCAGTGCCCACTGTGAGAGCGTCGCTTTCACGTCCATTGCCTTACCCCCTTGATGCCCTCGACGGCTCGTATTCGAGCCGAACGAGGACGGATGATAGAGTTTGATGAACTCCAAATTGTTCAATCAGGCTTCAGCTTCTTCTTGGCACGATTAAACATCGCTCGGTACTTGTCGGGTGTGCCACCGTACTTCTTGGCAAGTTCAACGTTACTGAATCCCGCGAGATGGTCTTCAGCAATCGCGGCGTTTTCTGCGCCTACGGCGTTAATGAACCGCTCTAGCGCAACCGACTTATCGAAGTCACGAAGCGATTCGTCGTCATCAGACTGAGCGAGACTACCGAAAAATTCCTCTGGCTTTTCGGGTTCGAGTCCACCCGCGTAGTCTGATTCGTCGAATGAAGACCCTAATAGCATCTTGTCGCCGCCACGCCCGTTAGGGGTTTGTTTGGGTAGGCGGCTGCGAATACGCTCCTTGCCGATATTCTTCAATGCTTCCATTAGCCACTTTTGCACTTTGTGAAAGTGAATTTCAGGCTGTTCGTTTTCGGTCTTACCCGCTTCATAGTCGTCGAGTACAAATGTGCCTTCGTTGATCTTCTCCATCAGCGTGGTCACAACTTCGCTTCGCAGGTCCTCTACAAACCCAGAGCCATGCCCGTACAGCCCTGACAATTTGTCGCCATAGTAGGCGTCTGCTTTCTTCTTGAAGCTCGCCGAACCTGATACCCGCGCCACGAGCTCTGTGAGGTACTTCTGACTGCTATCCACTCGCCTCTCCTAACGTCCTTTTCGATTTTTCTGCATGGTTTCTAAATCGATTTATACAGAATTTACATTTTTTTGAAAACTTTTTGTCCGGTTTTTTCTCTTTCGACCAATAGCTGTTATGAGAGACATCAAAAAACTGGAGAAAAGGCACTATGCAAAACACAAATCTTCGACCGTTACTGAAGTCGTCGGCTGTGAAACCAACGGTCTTATACACCTCTTCGAAATCGAACCGTACGATGTATATCGAGAGCATGTCCGAAATGATCTACGCGATGAAGCTTGATCAGGACCTTGGTGTCGCCTCGTTTGAGAGTCAGCCCAAGAGCTTTGAGTACGAGCTTGGAGCCAAGAAAGTCCGCTACACACCAGACTTCCATGTCATTGATAACAATGGCGAATCAACATTTATTGAAATCAAGGGTATCCGCTACACGGCATCGGATAGAGACATAGAAAAGTTCCAACTGCTGCGGGAGTCCTTTGATCGCATAGGCATCTATTTTCGCGTTGTTCTAGTTGATTTCGCTGCTCAAGAGTCGAAAAACCTCATGTTTTTGCACCGGTATAAATCCCATGATCATTTATTAATTAACGATGTTATACCGAATTTTAAAGGAAAAATAATCGACCTAATTAATAAGGGTTTAAATGATAAAGAGCTTGCAAGCTTATATTCAGCAATGGCGCGCGGTGAAGTCTCATATAAAAAAGATCAAAAAATTGATCTGAATATGGAGGTGGTTTGGTAATGAGGACTGATATCAGTATTGAGCAAGCGGACGCACGCCAGTGCCGTATCGGTGGTGATCTGGCCAAGATCACGCGTGTTGATGATACGTTCATTGTGGTCAACTCGACAGGGATACCGTTCCTGTTATCTGAGCACGAATTCAACGGGCACGTCCAGACTGGCTTCGTCTCGTTTGACGCGCCCCAACAGGTTCGTGCTGTAGTGCCCAGCTTGTCGCCGGATGATCACTATCAAGTCGAATACTGGAAACCCTATCTGACAGCGATGGACCGCGAAAACTACCCCGGTTCCGTTGCGGTACGCGAACGAGTAATTCACGCAGTCTCGTTGAGGCATGCGGCGGGTAAACCTGCTCCCAAACCGAGCACTCTGTACAACTATTACCGCCGATATCTTGCGGCGGGACGAAGTGTGCTGGCGGTAGTGAACTCGACACAAAAGCCTTCAGAAGTTCGGGCTAACCCAGCGTTGATCGCCCTGTTTAGCGAAGTGATGGATGACCACTACCTAAAGCCGACCGGCGCGCTCAGTCTGCTGCGTTGCCATCAGATCATGCAAAAGAACTTTAACGAGCTCTCAAGCAATAAGGCACATCCTCTGGCATCGGAAAAGATGATTTCGCGCTCCCAATTTTACAACTGGGCCAATCACCTCCTGCTCTCGCCCAAGGATTTGAGTAAAAAACTATCCAACAAGGAGCGAACCGTGATGAGACGAAAGGCCGTACAGAAATTTAAATTGGATCAGATTCTTGAGCGCGTCGAAGTCGATGCGGCGACGATTAACATCGGTCTGCTGGATGACGACGGTAACTATCTCGGAGCTCCACTCGTTTACGCAATGATTGACTGCTACTCACGCTCGATCATTGGTCTTCATGTGCAAGTGGGCGGTGGAGAGCGCTCTAGCTCTGTGCTGCATTTGTATCGTCAGATGCTGGCCCCAAACCAAGAAGCTGAACAATACGGCTGCGAAAACGACTGGCCGATGTGCGGTATCCCATCCACGCTCGTTTCCGACTCTGGTCCCGGATTCAGCTCTCATCAAGTCTCGGCATTTCTGTCGCAAGTACACATTGCGGATATCAAGGCCGAAGTGCGTAAGCCTTGGAAGAAGCCTTTCGTGGAGCGCTTTTTTCAAACATGCCGGACTCAGCTGTTTTCGACGCTGAACGGCTATGTGGGCAAGCGTAAAGATCAAAAGGAACTTGATATCAACATGAAAGATGCAGCCTGTATGACGTTGCGCCAGTTCCGTGAAATTCTGATCCGCTACATCGTCGATGACTATCATCAGCGACCACACCGTGGGCTGAATGAACACGGTGCTGGCAGTTTAACGCCCTATCAAGTGTGGAAGTCTCAAGCACGTTTTGTCCCGAGCAACATACCGGCCAATGCTGAGCAGTTCCACTATATCAAGGGGGTCGTAGAAACACGCAAGCTCCAGCGTGAGGGCGTATCGGCTAACGGGATCACCTATCAATCCGATGAGTTGGATGCTGTGGTCAAAGAGTACGGGTTGCAGTATCCGGTGCCCTGTACCGTGCTGGTCGATGATGAGGATGTCGGGTCGGTAACCGTCCTCTTCAACGACAAGGGGGTTAAATTGATTGTTCCCGCTAAAGAAGACTTTGACCACCTGACCGGCAAGAGCGTGCATGAGTACAAAACATGGAAAAACTCAGCAGCGTCTCAACAGGCCATCTCTGAATTAGGACAGCAGATACCGGTTGATGAAACGCCGGTACATCAGGCTGCCAACGCCCAAAAGCCGCGCAAGAAGGCCAAAGCGCATAACAGGAAGACGAACATCGATGCGATTCAGGAGCAGGCTGGCCTGATGACCGAGATGGGTGAGGCTGATTACTTCGATCCAGCGGCAAATTCGACCACGCATAACGACGATGTTTTTGATGCGGACGACGACGAGGAGGGCTACGAAAGTGTCTAAATTTATTGATACAAACCCCCAACGGAACGCTGCATCAGTTGATTTCATGAGCAAGCGCATCCCCTATCCGGGTTTCATAATGGCATTGCGCAACATCAACAGGACCCATGGAACTCGATTCCCTGAGGCACGAGGCATGATGTTTGTGGGTGAAACTGGTGTCGGTAAAACGACGATACTTAAGTTCTACCGGGAGGAATATTGTCGATGCAATCAAATCGAAACTAAACCTGCTCGTGGGAAGTACCCCGTGGTATTGATGCGACTTCAATCTGACTCGAAGAAGAGTTCATTCTTGCGCAGCCTCTGTATTGAGCTCGGTATCACGCCCAACGAACGCGAAACAGTCAATGCATTAGAGCGGCGTGCTATCACGCTGTTAAAGAAGCGGCAGGTAGAGCTGGTGATGATTGATGAGTTCCACCACCTCGCTGGCCGGGACGGTAAGAAGAACATCGAGTCACTTGGAGACTTGCTGAAAAACCTCATGGACGAAGCCCAAGTGCCGTTTGTCTTGGCTGGCACGTTTAAAGCTCTGACAGTGCTTGATGGTCACCCTGAACTTCAGCGCCGATTTGTATCGTCGACACATCTACGCAATCTGAACATGAAGACGGCAGAGAACACGCGAGACTTCCGGAATGTGCTAGTCACATGCAATAAGAATTGCAGCATACCATCCGTAAAATTCAACGACGGCGACATGCCGGAGCGCTTTCTCTTGGCTTCAGGCGGTCGAATCGGGGTCATCACAACAATCATCGAAACGGCAATCAACATTGCTGATCCAGAAGTCGGCATTACGATGGCTACGCTTTCTGAAGCATTCGAATTTACACGTGCCAATCCTCATAAGCCTAAATGCAATCCATTCGCAGCATCAATCCGAGTCGTTAGAGCTGAAATGGGGAAAGGACCTAAATGAATTTGCCTGTTAACCCCTCTCCTGCCAATCAGGAATCGATTGTTGGCTACTTGTGGCGTTTGAGCCGCGATAACGGATTCCCCGACCTCTGGAAGTGCGTGGCTGCTGAAGAGTGGCCGTTCCGGCGTGCTGAAGTAAGGAAGCTTCGCTTCGAAGCGTTGGTACTCGCCGTGGCCGATTCCGTCGGAATAGATAAGCGCGAGCTCAGCGACGCTTTGGAGCCTCAGAGGAGCTATGTATGGCGAGACAAGTCTTTAGTGTTCGGTGAAGTGCTGCAAGACTGGCGTCTCAACACGCCGCGCATTTGTCCGCACTGTTTTGAAGAATACGGCTACATACATGCTGAGTTTGAGAACATCTTGATGCGGGTCTGTCCGGTTCACGAATGCAGTATTCTGGAATACTGTCCGGACTGTGACTCCCCCCTTAGCTGGCATCATGGACTGGATACCGAGTGCCACGCTTGTGGATTCAAATGGAAACGGAATGCTAAAGGCAAGCAGCCGATTGGGCTATTCCAGCAGAAATGGATGGCTGTAGCTGGGGAATATGGACGGGTCTCAAAAGAGACTTACGCATTCGAACAGCTGGCTGGGCAGTATTTGTTGCGGGCAATGCGTCCAAATGACCTGATGTTACAAACACCAGTGGCTCAGTACGAAGGAGCCCTGCCCGACCTCGACGGGTATTTCGCCAAAGCAGAAGAACTCTACATGCGTCATATGGCTAGCGGTGAGCATAAAGGGTATGGCCGGTTCCAGTGCTTCGAAGCATTGAACCTTCCTGAGCTCGCGTTCTCGGATACGCATCAGTATGTTGATACTGAATGGCAGAGCGAGTGCGCCGAAGCGCTGCCCAGCTTTATCCGGAGCAATAAGTACCGCAACTATCCGACGGCAGTTATCAACCGGCTGCTCGATTCCGAAGCTTTATTTAAGCTACTCAATATCGAGTCACTTCACCCTGCTATGGATAACAAAGAGAACAAGTCGAAGTGGATTGATCTCAACAGGAAGGCGATCTTTGAGATTATCGAGGAGCTAGGCATTGAACCGGTTTACCGCGATGCCCGTGTAGTGCGGTATCGCTATGATGCCAACGACTTAGTCTCTTTGGTGGAAGCGATACCGTTGGTATCAAGTGCCAGTGACGCGCTGCTTCGGGTCGAGCCAACGGATCGCCGTTTATCCGCTCACGGTACAGACCTAATGGGCCTAGTACATGACATCAGCAATGGGCGGGTCACAGCATACCGGTTGAACGGTCATGGTCTAAACCCCATTCTGATCGAAGAGTCGTTGTTTAATACTTGGCTGGCGCAGAAGTTAAGAGAACGCTGTTCATCGCCTGTTGAGCAAGTCGAACTCTGCCGGATGACCGGGCTGCACTGGAAAACTTTCCCGAGACTGATCAACACTGGCCAGTTGCAAGCGGTACGGGCAGAAGTCGGCAACGGAACTTACTTCGACGGAGACAGCGTCTTCGAACTCATGAACGAAAATCTCGCGGCGATTCTGTCAAACGACGAGCTGCCCGCCATGTGCGCGACTGGAACCTGATCCAGCCGCGCCACTCCTCCCGAATACGCCTGTAACACCCCAGTTATCCCCTCCATATCGCTTGACTCCAAGGCCGCTTCTAGCTACCTTTAATTGGTAATTCTTTATATCAATTTGCAGAATTTAGCTAACTTTTCCCGCGATATATCGACATCTTTAGAGAATTTACAAAAGTAGTGGAAACAACCAAGGGAATTTATGGTTGTATAAGAAATTTGGGGCCGCTCACTTTGTAAAACCCGCCGCTAAGTCATTGATTCCAGAAAAGCGAGAATTCACGCATAAACTGGAAACGACAGTTGATGCCCTTTGTATGCTCGATTAAGTAACAGGAATTTTGGTGCGCAGAGCTTCGAAGATTTAGGTTTCGTGGACTGAGTATCGTTCTTTGCAAGCTGGTGCACGATTCGCACTTGACCTGTTCTTGCCCCGGATCTGATTAATGCACAGTCTCGTTCGGGTCTGGTAGATGCTCCAGCAGCTTTCGCATCTCTTTATCTGGGAATATGCATTCGTGCTTCATGCCCTTGATGCTACATGGCCGCTTACAAAGATTCGCAGATAACGAATACGGTCCCAGGTCCATGATGTGACTACCATCCCAGGTAAACGCCTCGAGATCGAGAATCATGTTCTTCAGCGTGCCCTGTACCGAACGGCTGCATTGCGTATCAAAGCTGAGCTCACTGAATGAATTTACGGCACGTTCCATCAGCTCTACTGGATAGCCCAGCTTGAGCATGGTGTTGCCCAGCATATCGCTGAACCAGAACGTCAGCTCTTTGAGCTCTTTCTGAGTCACGCCGATAAGGGCCAGTGAGAATCGCGTCTGGTCATGGGTAAATACGATGCACTGGCGGCGCTGGATTGTGGTGATATTGGCGCGCCATTCACCCTGCGCCGCATCATCCACCGCTTGAGGGAAATCACCCAGGAAGGACTGGTCGGGCGTGTTGTTCCTGAACTGGTGCATCACCCTTTCTTCTCCCTTACTTTGTGACTTCTTAGGCTGTTTTTACGTGGTCGGTCACTTATCATCACCTTTCTGATAGTGGGTATACTTACGGGAACTACCTTTCACTTTGTGTGCAGGGTATTTCTCAGCATTTTTAACCATTTTGTCTCGACAGGCCTTCTCAATATCGATATTCAGCTTTCCCGCCAGCCGAATAAGGTAAAGCTGCACGTCTGCTATCTCGTCTCGAACGGCAGACAGCTCTTTTTCATTCAGCTCAGCAGACTCTGTCTCGGTTTTCCACTGAAAACACTCCTGAAGCTCTGCTGCTTCGACGGTTAACGCCATGGCGAGATTCTTGGGCGAATGAAACTGGTCCCAGTCGCGCTCTGTGGCGAATTGCTGCAAGGAATAGTTAAGCTCTTCGAACGGATCAGTCATAAAAAACTCGCATTAACTTTGAACTGCTTTAGCCTTACTCAAAGGCCGCTATCGGACTCTGGCGCGACCCCAAAGCCCTACCACTGCTTAAAGCACCGTAAGGAACTCACCAATAACCACCAGATCCTCTTGTTCCTCCTCAAGCACTATATCCTTGTAGCCGAAAGCATTTGTTAGTGGCCTCAGTACAATTCGCTGATTAACCAGTTCACCATATGCCTCAACTTTCTCGCTATGATATTGCTTGACGGTATAGCTGCCTCCATGGTCCGGATCTTCGATTGAACGGTGCTGTACTACGACGATCTTGCCTTGCCGCGTACCTCCAGGGTTCGCGCGGAATAGACACCAGGACCCATTGGGGATACGCCGGTTCATCGATTCACCAACCACGCGGCTAATAAAGAGATCCGGACTTACTCGCATATAATCGGGCAGTTCAGCCCAATAGTCAGCTTCTGCGATCTGCATTTCGCTAAACTGACCCGCGGCAATACTCAGGTCATACACCGGCACATACTGCTCTAACAGCCCGGCTTCTTCACGCGTAACTACCGGGAGATCCAAGCCAGTCAGCTCGGTAATGGCAATGTCTTCCTTCTCTGGCACCTGACTGTCCTGCTGATGCGGGGAAATAAAGTTCGCGAAGTATTCGCGGGTTTCAGCGTCGGTGGCATACAGGTAACAGCCCTTTTGACCTCGAGTCATAAGGGTACGATAGGTGTTCTTGATAATCTGATCCGCCTGTGCGCGAGCATGATCGGGCTCTTCTTTTAGAAGCTTTTTATAGCCATGGACTGATCGATCTTGCCCCGCCCTTTTGCTGGCATCTGTTACCGCTCGGCCATCTCGGATGACAAAGTCATCGCCAATGATGACGCCTACATAGTCAAACTCCAGTCCCTGGCAGGTATGAATGCAACCAACCTGCTCGACGGAATCATCTGCGATCGCCCATAGCATACCGTCATCATCGAAATTCCACTGCGCCTCAAAACCTAAGTCGGCAAATACGATATCCATCGCTTGCTTGTCTTTTTTGCTAGCCCAGGGCCAGCAGTAACCGGCGACCATTCGAGCCTTGTTGGCCTTGCGGTTCTTTCCAAGAATTTCCCGTCGCAGTGCACTTGGGTTATCAAATACCTGGAAATCGTAGTCTACGTCATTGAGGTCAGTATTAGCCGTGGTACGGATCTGAAGCGCATGATCAAGCCAAGCCAGATAGCCATCAGAGCCGTTGCAACGAAACTGCGATGCAAGTTCAAGCTCCTGTACTTCGGCACCGCACTCGCTGGCCCTTCGTTTGATTTCTGCAATCGTCCCCACATCTTTCAACGTGACCCTCTGGGCCTCATCGATAAAGAAGACCGTGAAACGAGAAGCTCGGATCACTTCTTTGATCTGGCTTTCACCAAGATTCTGATACATTCCGGATTTTTCATTGAGGCGGTGGGCTTCATCAACGATCAGGGCATGAAAGGTATCGGGTTCGGCATCGACATAGCTTCCGGACCCTTTGAAAAGGTTATCGATATGAGTCTTTTTACGGGTACCCGTTAGCCTTTTCTTGAACACTTCACGCGGGGCCGAGTTACGAGATACATACTGGGTCATCATCTCTCGATTAGTCAGCTCTACCAGCAGATTGATCGCCACTACCGACTTTCCAGTTCCTGGGCCTCCCTTGACTATAAGGCACTGTTTTTCCTTGGCTCTAGCTTTGTTCGCCAAATCAAGTGCGGTTTCATAGACGAGCTTCTGTTCGTCAATCATCAGAAACTCAGCATTCCCTTGCATCATCGACGCAAGGGCATCTGCCAAGTTCTTGCTGGGTTTGATCACGCCATGCTCTATCCGATACATGATGTGATTACTATCACCAAACTTTATGTGTCTGCTTAGAAACTTGGAAAGCTTCAACGCATCCGGAGATATGAAGACTGGGGCTCTGTCTGTGTGCTGCTCGTAGAAAGGGTCATTGATCGCATCCGCCTTCTTCATATTGTGCAAGTAAGCACAGGGAACGAGCCTTATAGACTCGGAGCGAACCGTCTCATTGTAATCCTCAATGAGTGCAGCATATGACCATGCCTGATAGGAAGGGTGGTTCGTCTCACGTATCGAGCCACCCAACTGGGTACGGACAATCGCATCCTTCATAGTGACCTCAACTGACTGCCACTGCTTCAGCTCTACAATAACCGCAGTATCGTCCCGCTGATGATTCTTACCAGTAAGGATGAAATCGACTCGTCGGTTTGTTAGTGGAATGTTGTACTCAATGGCCACCCCAGCGGAGGCAGGTATTTCCTCATCCAACAGCGCACTCATCATAAAACGCAGCGAGTTTTCCCAGGCTAAGAGCTCACTGCGCGGCGAGTTACGGTTCAGCTTCCGTGCTACTTCGTTCTCAATAACATCGGCGATCGTATTGGCCCGGACATCTTCAATAAACTTTTGTTTTGTGGCGGTATAGACCAACATATCGTGCGTACTTCCCTTCTCAGCCAGTCTTCTTCTCATCACCCCAAGGTTGGGTAATGCTTGATATAGCCCGCGCAATTCTGTTTGGAAATCAGTGTACTACATCAGCCACAATCAGCGGCAGAGCGATTTTCTCTGATAAAGCGGCTTAGATATCGACAACGAATCGCGGGTTGAACTTCGGATCTTCCCCCGGTGATGTTGGGCTTTTTCGATAACCCGACTGATTACTGACGACACGTGTCCCTGCAACGACTTTATCTAAGCAGGCGTGCGTATGGCCATAGATCCACAGGTCTGCTTTGGCCAACAGCGTGTTTTCCAGATCAGTCCAGAAAGCACCGGCAAGTGCATCTAGCGGGAATGCCGGATGCTGGGCACTCGGTGTGGGCGCATGATGCGTAACAACGACTCTTTTCCCGTCAAAAGGCGTTTCAAGCTGCGTCTTCAGCCATTCGACGGATGACGTATGCAATAGCGCAGCATGCTGGGGTTGGAACACCTGGCCGTCATGTTCGATATAACGGTGATCGGGCATCGTTTGTGCAGCCGCTGACATTGCTTGCTCGCGCGCGCCTACCGCGTTGTAGTCAGTCCATAGCGTGCAGCCGAGAAAGCGTACGCCCCCTATTTCGCACAGTGCATCATCAAGCCAATAGACGCCTTTGTGCGCGGCTGCCTGTTGCATGAGCGTTTTGCAGGCCGCCATATCGTGATAGTAGTACTCATGATTGCCCGCGACATACACAACAGGGATCTTGAGGCGTTCTGATTGCCGTCCCGCCCATTCCACGCCCTCAGACCCGACGCCGATATCGCCCGCGAGCACCACCACATCAGCGCCCACATCCTCCAGGTTATAGGCATGGGGGTCTATAAAGCACTCGATATGCAGGTCGGACAATATGTGCAGTTTCACTTAGCCTCACTCCATCTATAGATCCTGAGCCGCTCTTCCACGGCTAATCGAGTTCGACGAGTGCTCCGGCAACAGTAGACAGATCACCTCACGCTCTCAGTTACTCAACCTTTAGCGTGTCGCCAACGTTCAGCCTGTCATCAGCGCTCCAGCTGATCCGGATGTCGAGTCGATGGCGGGAATCTTCTTCGCTGGCTGAGAGTTTCAGTTCAAGCAGCCCTTTGGGGTGCATGATGATCTCGCCATCTTTGTCACTGAACCTGAGCTCGCCGCGCTCGATGCCTTTGGATACCGCCTCCAGAAGCGCCTGAATGCTTTTGCTGTCTTGCAGAGACTGGTGTCTGAATCGGTGTTTGCTTTCTAGCATCATTCCCTCGATTGAATTAAAGACAGGATTCCGGCCTAAACACTTTGGCCTTGGGGTAATCGTTGCTGATACCGATGACGTAGCGCTCGGGCTTAATCAGGGTCAAGCCGACGCCATAGCCTGTCAGGCCCTCTTTGTGACGCGAGTTCCTATCCAGAGTTACATCGCTTTCAATATGCAAAAGCCCCTTTTTGATCGCCAGCCGCTGCCCTTGGGTGCGGTTGATATGGCCATGGACTACTGCATGGATACCGGCACGGTTTACACGCTCTACGCCCTGCTCAGTCAGCGGGAGATCGGCAGCGCGGTATTTGGTGCGCATGGTGTTGGCCAGTGGCCCAAAATAGAAGCGAAACAGGTCGTGCCGCACCTGCTTTTTGAACGCACGGTTCAGGTGTTTAACGCTCTTGTGCTCAAGCGTTTCGCTGATACGGTCATCCAGGCCTGCATGTACAAACAAAAAGGAGCCTTTGCGATACGCAAGCTGCATCTCACGGTAAAACCAAGCGAACTCCCCTTTTTTCTTGAGGAACAGCGCACGACAGGTTTGGGCAATCGCGTACACTTCCCTAAGGCTAAGCCCCTCGTGCGTACACGCCTCTTCAAAGCTGTCGACTTTCTTTCTCATGCGCTTGAGTTCACGCTCAATCGCCGCCTCTCCCATATAATGGGCTGCCGCCACAGGAAAGGCCTCAAACCAGTTGTCAGACGGAAACAGTCGCCGCCGACATTCGTCTTCATCCGGAATGCCTTTGAGGGATGCTTTTCCGTTGAGGTAGTGCTGCTGAATCTCCTTGAGTAGCGGCAATACCTTGTCACCCATGCGCACAAAAAGATGCTCGGTTGTTGGATGAGGTTTTAGCGCTAATGTTCTGATTCCCATCAGTAATCTCACATCATGATTACCAGCGAGCAGCTTTACGCGTCGGCTTTGCTTCATCAGGTGGCGAAGTGCGCGTAGAAGCTCCAGGTTGCTCGGGCCCTTGTCGAGACAGTCGCCACCGATCACAAAAACGGTGTCTCTGCCCTGCTTTGTCAGCCTAAATTCGCAGGTGCCGGCCCCCGTTCTGATGACACAGCCAGACGCGACCAGCGAGGCGATAAAGGCTTCCGCATCGGCATGGGGGTCGCCGATAAAGCAGATCGGCTTTTTAGGCCAGCGCCACTTGTGCCGTGAGACCGAACGCTGAACGGTCTGCTCCAGGTTGTCGCCTTCGGTACTGGCCTTGTTGCCCGAGTGGCTCTCCAGATAGGGCCAAAGCTCAGCCTCCTGTGGAACGCACTGTTTGATCTCGGCGTGCATTGGGGTCGCTTTGATTTTCGGTAACGTATCGAGAAGGCGCATCGCTCTGCCATGTCTGCTTTTAAATAAAAGGCGCAACTGTAACCGGCCTATGTGTTGGCTTTATGAAAGCCTAGTCGGAATAAGCCCCCTTGCCTCTCACCTTCCAGTCACCCGCGATATGGCGCCACCGGCCATCCTGAAGCCGCTCCAGATAGACAGGCTGTGCGTGATACATGCTCAGTGCGGCAATCTGTTCAAACTCCAGCACGCCCATTAGATGGGCTGCGTGACGAAAAGCAGCGCCATGCCCAACAAACAGCTTAACGGTATCGGCACCGTCTACAGGTTGAAGCGCGTCCATGCGCGCATTGATATGCCGGGCGACTCGCTCACCGGCCTGCATCAGTGATTCGGCACCCTGCAGCGGTAAACGGTAGTGGCTGTTCGATTTCCAGTCGGCGGGCAGCGCATCGAAGCGGGGGTCTGCCTCGATGACCTCCCGAATCTGCGCGGTGGTCAGGTTAGCGGCGCTTCCTAGCCCTCGCTCTGCCAAAGCCTCGAAAGGCTCTAGCTGCGCAGGCTTCTGGAATAGACCTTCCAACTCTTCGATAAACAGCTGAGCGGTTTGCCACGCCCGCAGCAACTTTGAGCAGTCGACGTCAGGCGCAAGCGCCCAGCCCTTTTCGCTCAGCATTTGCGCGACACCACGTGCAGCCACCCGCGCCCGGTTCACGCCTTTTTCAGTCAGGGGGAAAGGCTGATGGGCGCTCGGCGTGTCTTTGAGCTGGTGGTAGTCGCCATGTCGTACTAACGCTGCAATCAGTCTTGCCACAAGCCCTCCTGCTTAAGGAATGCCGGGAGCTCCTGAACGATTGTTTTCAACCCAGTGCTCTTGATGGAATCAATTGATTGATCCGGCGTCGTCCAGCGGCGTATTCGATGATCTTCATCCCACTCTGATCCCGGCAGAATACTGTCTACCCGCATCGCATAGACACTGACATCGCAGGTTGCACCCCACTTCTCGTGAAGGTAGTGCCCCATTCTTGTGGGATGAACGTCGCCAAGCACGCCAGCTTCCTCCATCGCTTCTTTCGCGGCTGAGTCCTGCTCACTGAGCCCCGGTTCCACGATACCTTTGGGCACGCCCCACCAGCGCCCGCTACTGGAGGTAATCAGCAGCATCTGAACCTCACCGTCGATAAACCTATACGGAATCACGGCCGACTGGCTGTAGTAGTAAGCGGGCCGTTTACGTTGCTCAAGCGCGCCATCAGCACGGAACGGGAACAGTTTTGGCAGGCTGCCAGGTTCGGTCCATGACAGCAGTTTGCCCTGGCCTCTGAGCGGCATGGCGCGGTTTTCAGGCAGGCCAATGCGTACCAAGGTACCTGCCGGTAAAAGCGGTGCGCGATTGGGGATTGCGCTGTACGGTAAAAGAAGTTCGATCAGACGCGCCAGTGCCGGATTATGACCAACGAGCATCAGGCGGTTGGTGTAAGAGGTATTTTCAATGGCAATATCCAGCAGCGTTTTTGCGTCGGCACCGTAAAGGCGACTGTCGATTCGGATGTTTTCCGCAGAACGTCCCATCGCCTTTATGCATTTTTCGGCCGTTGTCCGCGCACGTTCAGCAGGTGAGGCAATCACTACCTCTGGGCCTACACTGTGCTCGTGCATCCAGACACCAAGCCTTTGGGCGCCGCGCTTGCCCTTTCCTTTAAGCGGACGCTCAATGTCGGGCACGGCCGGTTCATCTTTGGCCTCGCCGTGGCGCAGCAGTAATAGCTCAAACATGGTGGCTATCCGCACGTTCAAAATAGCGCCGCGAGAGCGCCTCGAAGTCGACACTGCCGCTGGCTTCGTACACGGGCACATGCTGTAGCACGTTCAGGTAGGCGGATTCGTCAAAATCGCCGGTATCGGCCAGAAACACACCATCGGCGTTCTGATAAAACGGCCCCGGCGATTTCATGATGGCCGCCAGCAAGTCGCGCCGCTCGGCCAGATCAACCTGTTCAACTTTAAGGGGATGGCCTTTCTCACGGGTCCAGTTCAGCACCATGAATCCAGCCAGCGGGCAGTGGCCGGCCTCTATTCGCCCTTCGCCATACAGTTGGGTGATGTCAGCGTCATATTTCTGCTCAAGATCCCATAGTTCCGGCGCTGGAAGTGCCGAAAGCTCGGCCTGCTCACGTTCGGAAATGAGCGGGCTCAGGCGCGTGTTGTTGATGATGGTACCGGGGTTGATGCGCGGCAGCTTGGGGATGCCTGCGGCCATGATCTGCCCATGCTGCGCCTGAACGAACAGGCGGTCATTGGATATAAACGCCGTATCAGGGTTCTCCATCATGTGCAGCATCAGGGTTGATTTGCCGCCGCCGGAGAAACCTGCCATGGCCAGTGCCCGGCCACGGTAGCGCAGCCCCGCCGCATGACAGTTGAGCCAGCCCCTCTGCTGCAGAGCATTCATGTACTGGTTATTGATGAAGTTGATCACCTGATTGTCGTTGGCCATGCACGGGCCCGCCGCAATGCGCAGTTTGTCGCTTTGCAGGAAGGTCATGCCGGTGCGTACCTTGTGAATCACGCGCGCGCCCGGTAGGTCGAAACACGCATCTTTTCGCCCCTTTTTGCCCGCTTCGCGCCGCCAGTCGACATAGGGTAGATCAAGGTTCGGGGCGTCACGCTCGATCGCCACCACCTCGACATCCGTCTGCTGCTTAGGGCCGGCCACAACATGGGCAAAATAGTCCCCCAGCCGTGCAATAAGCGCAGGACTGTTCGAGCGTACCGAGATACTCATTCCATCAAGTGTAAGTACAAGGCTGTCCGCTACAAGCGGGTGCCCGGCCACCAAAGCGTCAGCGAGCGTATGTGCTGTTTCGTTAATCATCGGCCCAACTTTTTCAAAACGTAATCGGTATACAGGGCAGCTGCATCGATACCTGCGCCCTCCAGCGCACCTTTGAAGCCGCCAAATGCCGAAACCTCAAACACTATGGGGCCGGTATCGGTCAGGGCTACATCGACGGTGGTAAAGTCCAGACCAAAAGGCGCCTGCGCACGCCGTGCCAGATCAATGAGTGCGTCATCCGGTGTATAGGGCTCGTAGCGCCCGCCACTGTTGATTGTGGTGTTCCAGCTATTGCTTTGCGACACACGCGCATAGGTGCCCAGGTATTCCCCCCCGAGAAACACCATGCCCAGATCACGACCGGATAGCTCCACTTTGCGCTGGATATACAGCATCGGATTGTTGCGCTGAAACTGCTCAATTGACGCGGCGATACGTGCGTCATCCTGCTCGGCACTGATCACGCACATGCCACGCGCCTTGCTCGAAAACAGCGGCTTGAATACCGCTTCACCGTACTGTTTGACTGCCGCCAGTGCTGCCGCAGGGCTTTCAGTTACGCATGTGTCCGGCATAGGGATGCCCGCGTTGCGCAAGGTTACGGTGCAGCTTAGCCGGTCGATCAGGCGGAGCATCTTTTCAGGATCACTAAACACCTGAACACCACGCGACTGGGCAGTTCGTAGCATTTCGAGCCGATCAAGCGTGCCGGGGCTGTACTCGGCGCTTATTTTCTTGACGATGAGCCCATCCAGCTTGCACAGATCATCACCCTTATGCAGCAACCGATTATGGGTAAGATCAAGCTCTACATCGGCCATGTCGATAACGCGCCGGTATCCGGTGCGCTGCTCGAGCGCATCGGCCAGCACCTCGGTGGACCACTTGCCGGGAATGCCGACGATGGCGATTCGGGTATCAGTCAACGAAGATCTCCTTCATCGGTAAACGAAATTTCTTCTCGCGCCCCGGCTTCACCGCTAATACCAGTTCAAGCAGATAACGCGCACGAATCTGCATGCGGCGAGCCAGTGATTTATCAAGGATAAAACGGGTGGAGGTTGCGAACGAGCGCGCCAGCCCCAGCGCCAGACGCACCTCGAATGTGTCATCGCCCTGTTTTACAGCATAGCGCCTGGCCGTGGCATACAGGTGCTGGGCGACACGCATCAGGCGCTTGCGGGTGTCGGCGTCGAGTATTTGAAGCCGGTAGTTTGAAACCATGAACACCGATACGTCCTGCACATAATCCATGTAGCGCGAGCGGTGCAGATCGATAAAGTTGATCCGCTTCTCCAGAGGGTCGTAGATGATGTTGTCGACGTTAAAATCGCCATGACAATACACCAAAAACGGTGCTGGCCAGCCCTTTTCCCGCTTCTGGGCGTGGGCGATAAGCGAGTCGAATGAGGGGATGTCAACGCCGCACAGCGTGCTGTCGCTTTGTGCGAACTCAGGGTGGATTCGGTATACATCATCCATTCGCTTTTGAAGCTGCTGCATAAACGAGGCCGGCGAAGGCTCGCTTACCCGCGTTTCACGCCAGATCGATTTAAGTGTTTTCTCAAGACGCTTCTGCGCCTGTTCAAGCAGGGTATCCGGTTCGTTCAGCAGGATCTGTTCAAATGTATACCCCGGCAGGTGCTCGATCAGCAGCGCGGCGGACTGCCCCCGCTTTTCGTAGGAGAGAATCTTCGGCGCCAGCCCCGGGTAGATCTCATGCCAGGCATTGACGCCCGCCCGCTCCTCTTTAACCTTGCGCTTCTCACCATCTTTGAATATCGCCAGATAACCGTTTTCGGCATCATCACCGTTCGATATACCTGAAATAGAGCTACCCGAGCGGGTTTGCGCAATGGATGCAACCTGAAGATCATCGCCATCGGCATCCAGATCGCTGATCATGGACTTGAGCGAAAAGAAGCGTTCGAAACTGACCGGCTGTCCAAGGTTGGCCGAGATGATGGATTCGCTAATGTGCAGCAAGGCTGCGCCCATCTGCTTCATTTCGTAGGCGACAAACAGTGCGCGCGTCAGATCTTCGGTATGTTCAGGGTGCTGTTTCAGCGCCCTCACATAGCCTTGTAGCTGGTGCTCATAATCGCGCATCAAACGGTTGTTGATCTGGCCAATCTCGACAGCGGCTTTAGAGCCCGGCGCCGCCATCGCATCTTCCAACTGCGACAAACCTTTGCGCACCCGTTTGAGCATCGAGGCATAGCGTGAGGCGCCCAGAAGCGAGAAACACTCGATGGTTTGCATCTGCTCGATGCAGTTGCGACAAATCTCGGTTATGCGCTCCAGATCGATGGCGATAAACTCAACGCTGCGCAGCGTGATATCGCGCCCCGTGTGTCGCTTGCCACTTCTTAGCCGGGCGATAACGTCGCTTTGGATGCGGGTTTTCAGGTTGTAGGCATAGCCTGAGCGGTCCTGAATCTTGCGCGCAAGTACAGTACTGGGTGCCTTGAGATACCCCTGGAGACCGGCAACCTGAGAATCCACTTCGACACGAAGAAAATGCAGGTTATCCTGTAAGCCTTTGGGTAATTTGATCATCTCCGTTCATACCGCCTTTGTTCCTGATGATCACAGGGTACCGTAAACGTGCGGCATTCAACATTGCACTATTGTGACAGCATGAGACCGAGCGCTGCATTTAACTCCTTGTACAGAAAGACCTTTTCTCAGTAGACTTTCCCATATTCAGGACTTGATAGCAGGAATGCCCCAATGGCGAGAGTACGTGTAACCCGGAGTCTTACGATCCCAGACACTCTTGCTGTAAGCCGCTATCGGAAGATACCTGAGCTTGGCCCACGCATTCTGTTTTTCAGCGGCGGATCAGCCCTTACGGGTCTCTCGCGCACACTGAAGAACTACACGCATAACTCAATCCATCTGGTCACGCCGTTCGATTCCGGCGGCAGTTCGGCAAAGCTTCGCGACGCATTCGGTATGCCGGCGATTGGCGATCTTCGCAGCCGACTGATGGCGCTGGCGGACGAGAGCGTACTCGGCCACCCTGAGGTGTTCGAGCTGTTTACCTACCGCCTGCCCGGCAATCAGCCAAACACGGTGTTGCGTGAGCGACTGCACGCCATGGCAACGGGCAAAGACCCGCTGGTCGCCGCCATCGTAAACCCCATGCGCCGCCTGATCTGCAACCACCTCGGGTTCTTCCTTGAAGCAATGCCGCGGGATTTCGACCTGTCAGGGGCCAGTATCGGCAACCTGATCCTGGCCGGTGGCTACATCAATAACCACCGGGATCTTGAGCCGATCCTTTTCCTGTTCTCTAAACTGGTCAACGTTCAGGGCACGGTGCGCGCCATCGTCAACGACGACCTTCACCTGAGGGCACAGTTGGCCGATGGCACGACAGTGGTCGGCCAGCATCTGATCACCGGGAAAGAGGCCCCGCCCCTGACCTCGCCCATCGTATCGCTGAGCCTGTGCGAGTCACTTGCGGAGCCAGTCGATGCCACCACACAGGTGCGCAAGCGCAACCGCAAGCTGATCCAGCAGGCCGACCTTATCTGCTATCCGCAGGGCAGCTTCTATTCAAGCCTTATCGCTAATCTGCTGCCGGAAGGTGTCGGGCGATCGATCGCCCGCAACGATTGCCCGAAAGTGTACATACCCAATCAGGGTAGCGACCCGGAGCAATTGGGCATGACGCTGGAGGATTGCATCACCACCCTGCTCGATTACCTGAAACGGGATGAAGCCGGCGGGCTGAAAGTAAGCGATCTGCTTAACTTTGTTCTGATCGACAGCAAATGTGGCCACTACCCCGGCGGCATACCCTACCGGCTGTTCGATTCGTTAGGTATTCAGGTGATCGACCTGCGCTTTATCGATAGAACCAAAGAGGGCCGGTACGATAACGAGCGTCTGGTCACCACGCTGCTATCCCTTAGCTAACTCCATCACTGCAAGCGGGATGGGTCGGCTGCGAATAGCGAAAATGGCTCTGAAACACCCCACTCCAGCGCTTCGCAGCCCACATGGATCAGGTGCAGCACCTGATGCAGCTCGGGATAGGTCAGTACGCTGACAGCCTCAATCTCATCCGGCGCATCTTGGCTGTAAAAACGCAGCCGGTAGCGCCCATCCTTGAAGCTAAAATCGACCCGATGCAGCAGTTCCGGTGTTGTGCCATCGCTCGGGATCGCCTGATTGCTCGCCTGCATCGCGGCCTTGGCCTGCTCATGCTCGAACTGGGCCGTTGCGCCTTTAAACTCCGCCGGGCTTTCGCTCACGCGGCGTGAGGTTTTCTGGACAAGCTGATCGCCCGCGTCGAGCAACAGTTTGGCCAGACGACGGGTGATCCAGAAATCAATTCGAGGCTGGCCATTATCCAGATTGCCGACCAGGCGGATGCGATCCTCCATTCGGTCGAACTGAAAGGTAAACGCACCGATATTCACCATAACAACAGTCTTAATCCTTTATCCGCAAAAGTCGGCGGCCCTGTATCAGGGCTGCTCAAGAGTCGTGGAGTTTCGATCCAGCTCCAGCTGGGCCCGCTCAACAAGCTCAGGGGGTAGCTCTTTCTGTACAGCCACGCCCAGATCCTTGAACTCGGCCGCCTGCTTGATCAGGTTGCCCCGCCCATCGGCCAGCTGACCTAGCGCCTTGTCGTAGCTGCCACGCGCCAAATCAAGTTTCTTGCCCACATCCAGCATGCTGGTGAGGAAGGCATTGAGTTTGCGATAGAACTTGTCGGCGCGGTCGGCCAGCTCGGCCGTGTGCTTGCTCTGATCCTCAAAGCGCCATAGCTGTCTGACGATATTGAGGCTGGTCAGCAAGGTGGTCGGTGTCGCCACCAGCACATGGCGCTCAATCGCCCGCTGATACAGCGTGTCGTCGTATTTCAGCGCCTCGACATAGGCGGACTCGATCGGGATAAACATAATCACGATCTCGGGCGAATTAAGGCCGGGGAGTCGATAGTAGTCCCGATCGGCAAGCTCGTTGATGCGATCACGCACAGCCTGCGTATGGTCAGCCAGCGCCGCCATGCGTTCGCTTTCATCCTCGGCATTCACATAGCGCGTATACGCCATGAGTGACGTCTTGGCATCGATAATCAGATGTTTTTGCTGCGGCAGGAATATCACCGCATCCGGACGCTGGCGCCCCTCTTCGGTGGTTATGCTCATCTCGCGCTGGTAGTCATCGCCCGGGCGCAGACCCGACTTTTCCAGCACGTTTTCGAGCATCAGCTCACCCCAGTTGCCCTGCATTTTTTTCTGCCCCTGCAGCGCCGTGGTGAGCTTGTGTGCCTGATCGGTTATATCGCGGTTGAGCTTCTGCAGGTTTTCCAGCTCTGTCTTGAGCTGGATTCGTTGTGCCGTTTCCTGCTCATGTATACGTTCAACTTTCTCCTTGAACCCCTTCATTTCACTATGAATTGGATTAAGAAGCGCGCTCAGGCTTGTCTGGTTCAGTTCGGTGAACGCCTTGCCTTTGCGCTCCAGGATTTCACCGGCGAGCACCTCAAACTCTTTCTTCAGTAGTTCGCGACTCTGCTCAAGCTGGCGCATCTGCGCTTCGAAATGCTCCTGCTTTTGCGCCAGCGTGGTGCGCAACTCTGTATGTGCAGACTCAAGCTCAAAATGCTCATTACGCAGACTGTCGAGCAGTTGCTCGGTATGCTGGAGCCGTTGCTGACGCTCAGCCAGTCGCTCATTAAGCTGGTCACGACGCTCGACAGCGGCGGCAAGTTCCGAGCGACTCTGCTGAAGCTCTGCAGCTTGCTGTTCGATACGCTCTCGCTGCTGCATATACTGGCTACGTATCTCGGCGCCCTGCTCTTCGATATGCTCAAGGCGCGTTTCAAGCCTCTGCTTCTCGATGGCGATTGTAGAAAGCTCCGAACGCGCCTTTTCGAATTGATCGCGCAACAAGGAGGTCTCCTGCTGAGATCGGGCAGCCTCTGTAATCGCTGCATCTGCGCGGGCGGTTTCGGTATTAAGTGCGCGTTGCGCTCGGAGACTTGCAAGCCCCCAGGCAGACAGAAAGGATAGAGGGAGCGCTATCGCCAGCAGCAAAAGGGTGTCGTTCGTCATTCATCTGTATCCACGATTTGGCACAACAAGGCGCAAATCATAGTGCAGATAGAGCAACAACAACACCTCGGATCATGATCCGAGCGCTTCAAGCAGGGGCAGCCTGATACCCGAAATCCAAAATATTACTTTATACGTACTATGTATTTTTAATACCTTCGCGCTCGGTCAGCTTGACATTAATGCGCCAAAACGGGGCGCCTGTTTCTGAATTACGCCCCAAGGCCTAACACTCACCTCGCCAAACCGGCGACATACAGCTTTACAAAAAGCCGATATCCTTTTGTTTTAAAATGAATTAATGATGCCAAAAACCCCAAGCTGACCAATTGGTCAGATTATTGCTTCCCAAAGGGCGTTATCTCAATCGCGGACGCTGCTGACTTTTCATGTCCACTCTGTCCGGATTTGATATTTACTTAACAGTGCACGCACCTACAGGAGAAAGGTAATGTCCGACAATCCCACTAACTCAGAGCTGCTCTACCCGTTAGAGTCTCGCCCCGGGTTTACAGAATCACTGTTCGCGGCGCTCCAGCACGTCCTCGCAAGCTTTGTCGGCATCATTACCCCAACACTGATTATCGGCGGTGTACTGGGGCTTGGTGACGAAGTGCCCTACCTCATCAGCATGTCGCTAGTGGTGTCCGGGGTCGGGACGCTTATACAGGCGCGTAAGCCCTTTGGGGTAGGGGCGGGGATGATCTGCGTTCAGGGCACTAGCTTTGCGTTTCTAAGCTCGGTGCT
The DNA here is from genome assembly GCF_000705555.1 of Marinobacterium lacunae. GTDB lineage: Bacteria > Pseudomonadota > Gammaproteobacteria > Pseudomonadales > Balneatricaceae > Marinobacterium_D > Marinobacterium_D lacunae. The sequence goes on along the minus strand of NZ_JMQN01000059.1, from coordinate 73,664 downwards.
GGCAGCCGGCTTCATCGCCAAAGCCAAAGGCGGCGGACCCGAGGAGATATTGTCGCTTATCTTCGGTGTCTGCTTTCTGGGCGCGTTCGTTGAGATGTTCTTGAGTCAGTTCATTCACAAGCTTCAGCGGGTCATAACCCCACTGGTCACCGGCATCGTGATCACCATTATTGGCATCAGTCTGATCAAGGTGGGGATGACTGACCTCGCCGGTGGCTTCAACGCGCCCGATTTCGGTAGCGGTATCAACCTGCTGCTTGGGTTTGGCGTACTGCTCACCATTATTGTGCTGAACCGCTCAGCCAATCCCTGGGTGCGTCTTTCTTCCATTATCGCGGGGCTCGGCGTTGGCTTTGTAGCGGCATTCCTGCTGGGTAAGGTCAGCTTTGCCGGCATAAGCGCCCCGTGGATGACTTTTCCGCTACCGTTCAAGTACGGTTTTGATTTCGATTGGGGCGCTTTCCTGCCGATCGCGCTTATCTACCTGATCACCGCGATAGAATCGACGGGCGACCTGACCGCCAACTCGATGATTTCAAGAGAGCCGGTAAAAGGGCCAATCTATATCGCCCGCATCAGGGGCGGCGTTCTGGGTGATGGCTTCAACTCGGCTCTTGCCGCCGTATTCAACACCTTTCCCAACACCACCTTCAGTCAGAACAACGGTGTCATCCAGCTAACTGGCGTGGCCAGCCGCCATGTCGGGTATTACATTGGCGCCATTCTGGTGATTCTTGGCCTCTTCCCGATTATCGGCGCGGTTCTGCAGCAGATCCCGAAACCCGTACTGGGCGGCGCCACGCTGGTGATGTTCGGCACGGTTGCCGCGGCCGGGGTCAAGATTCTGGCAACTGAGCAGCTTGATCGTCGTAAAATGCTGATTATGGCAGTCTCCTTTGGGATTGGCCTTGGCGTTATTCTCGCGCCGGAGCCACTGGCCCAGATGCCCAAGCTTGTGCAAAACATTTTTGGCTCACCCATCACCAGTGGCGGCATTGCCGCGATACTGCTGACTCTGCTGCTGCCAGAACCCAAGGACGCCAAAGCGTCAGAGTCTTATTCAACCCATCATAAAGAGGCATAAGCTCATAACCAAAACGGTCATCTCCGGGTGGCCATTTTGCGTATAATGCCCCACAGTCAATAAGTGAACGCCTGCAAAGGCGTTCGTCGTCTTTTTGCTAGATGGGTTATCCGGAGCGAGTATCAAATGCTGTTCAAAATCGATGCTGAAACTAGCACCCGACCGGCCGGTCGCATTCGACAGAAAAATGAGTCGATCATTCTGCGTGCGGCAGAGATCGAATTTGCGTCCTCGGGATATAAAGGGGCCAGCATGAACGATATCGCTCAGCGCGCGGGCCTACCCAAGGCGAATATCCATTACTACTTCAAGAACAAACTGGGCCTCTACATGGCGGTGATCAGTGACATCATCGCCCTGTGGGACAGTACGTTGAACGCGATCACGCCAGAGGATGATCCCGGCGAGGTGCTTTCACGCTACATCGCGCGTAAGGTGTGCTTCTCTGTCGAAAACCCCCTCGCCTCCAGAATCTTTGCCGCCGAGCTGGTCAATGGCGCGCCCAACATGAAAGAGTATTTCCGCGAAGACTACGCCCAGTGGTTTAGAGGACGGACTGACGTATTCGGTGCATGGGTGTCACAGGGCAAAATAGACCCGGAAGTTACACCAGAGCACCTCATCTTCCTGTTGTGGTCTTCAACCCAGCATTACGCGGACTTCGCGGTACAGATCAAGGCGGCACTGGGCAAGGACGAGCTTGACGAGCAGGACTACCTCAACGCGACCGCCACCCTCACCCATATCATTCTCAAGGGCTGCGGAATCTCAAGATGATGCGCAAGATCTATCTGGCAGGCCCCGATGTGTTCCGCCGCGACGCCAAGGCGCTGGGACAGGCGAAAGCCGATATATGCGCCGAGTTCGGGTTCGAGGGGTTATTCCCGCTGGACAGCAATGTGGATTTGACCGGACTGAGTCCTTTCCAATCCGGTGTCGCGATCTACAACGCCGATATCGACCTGATGAATCGATGCGACCTCATCGTCGCCAACATGACGCCGTTTCGCGGGCCCGGCATTGATGGCGGAACTGCGTTCGAAATGGGCTACATGCGCGCGCAAGGCAAGCCTGTTTGGGGGTATACCCTCGACACCCGGGACTATGGTGACAGAGTCGAGCACGCCGAGCCCGGCTGGGATCACGACGACCAGCACATCGAAGCCTTCGGCATGAGCGATAACCTGATGATGGTGGGGGCAATTGCAGAAAGCGGCGGCTCACTGCTGCGCGTCGAAGGCGACCCCAAGCGGATGGAGGATCACCTTCGCGCATTCAGAGCGGTTATCGAGGCACTCTCAAGCCTTTAACCGGCGTTTTTGCTGCGCTGCTGTGCGATCCAATCACCGAGCAGCGCCCGCTCCTCGTCCGTCATGCCCGTCTTGTTCATGAACGGCATATCGTGGGTCAGTACCGCCCGCGCCTCGATTCTGTCCATCATGCGGCGTATCTGTTCGGCAGAGTCAAATACCACGCCTGATGGCGCAACGGTAAACACATCATCACTGGGCGTTGCACTGTGACAGGCAGTACAGCGCGCCTGCACCAGCTTAACCACCTGCTGATCAGACAGCCCCCCTCTCTCCACCGCAGTGCGCTGTATCGGCGCAGGCCGCACGATCACCACCAGCACACAAAACGCGATAAATGCCGAGATCAAAACCCAGGGCCTGATAATGCCCTGATGCCGCAGGTTGAAGAAGTGTCGTGCCCAGGCCCCAATAAGCGCCATAGCGCCCAGTATCAGCCAGCCATACTGATGGCCGTAGGTCATCGGGTAATGGTTACTGAGCATGATGAACAGTACCGGCAGCGTGGCGTAGTTGTTGTGTGTTGAACGCAGCTTTGCCATTAATGCAGGCTTTGGATCGGGCTCGACACCCCGTTTAACAGCATCAACCAGGCCTCGTTGTGCAGGCATAATCCCCAGAAGCACATTGCCAGCCATGCAGGTGCCTATCAACGCCCCCACGTGAATATAGGCGGCACGGTCGCCGACAAGCTGACTCAGCCCCCAGGCGATCAGCGTAATCAACGCAAGCATGACGCCACCAAACAGGCGGCCGTTGTTAACCAAAGGCGAGCGCACGGCAGCTTCATAAATGGCAAACCCACCGACGAGCGTGCCGACCCCTATCGCTATTGCCTGCCACTGGGTGAGATCTGCTTTGGATGGGTCGATCAGATAGCTGTTAGCCCCCACGTAATAGAGCAACGTTAACAACAGCGCACCGGTAATCCAGGTGGAGTACGCCTCCCACTTGAACCAGTGCAGATGCTTGGGCATAGACTCGGGGGCAAGGCGGTACTTGGCGATTTCATAGAACCCACCGCCATGAATCGACCAGAGATCCCCCTTGATGCCTTTGTCCTGCTTCCATTTGGGTGGCTCTTCAAGCGAATTGTCGAGCCAGACAAAGTAAAAGGACGCCCCGATCCAGGCGATCGCCGTTACGACGTGAAGGAATCGTAGAAGCAGATTGAGCCAGTCTGTCAGGTACGCGATCAGTTGAGCATCCATCACACGGCTCTCCTTTTGTGTATCGCCTCACCCATCACCCAGGTGGTATCGACGACACGATCGTCACCGAGCGTATTGAGCACAAATAGGGTTTCAAACAGCGTTTTGCATTGTCCGGTACGGAACTTCAGCAGCTCGGTTGCGTGCAGATCAAGGGCCACGAAGTCAGCCTCACGTCCCCGCTGAAAGCTACCGACCTTGTCTTCAATATCCAGCGCCCGTGCGCCGCCCAGCGTCGCCAGATACAACGCCCTGAACGGATCGAGCTTGCGCCCGCGCAGCTGCTGAATCTTGTAGGCATCAGCGAGTGTTTGCAGCATAGAGAAGCTGGTACCGCCCCCTACATCGGTACCGATGCCAACACTTACGCCCTGCTCGGTCAGCCTGTCCAGCTCGAAAAGTCCCGAGCCCAGAAAGAGGTTTGAGCTCGGGCAGTGTGCAATGGATGCGCCTGTCTCACTCAAGCGCTTGCAGCTGTCGTCGCAGAGGTGGATACCATGGGCGAAAACACTGCGTCGCGACATCAACCCGGCCCGGTCGTATACATCGAGATAGTGCCGGGCCTCAGGGAACAGCTCGGCCACCCATTGACACTCTTCGGTGTTCTCGGCCAGGTGGGTATGCATATACACGCCCGGATACTCGCACAGCAGCTTTCCGGCCAGCTGCAGCTGTTCATCGCTGCTCGTCGGTGCAAATCGTGGCGTCACGGCATATTGCAGCCGGTCGACCCCATGCCATCGTTCTATAAGCGCCTTGCTCTGCTCATAACTCTGCTGCGCCTCGTCACAGATATAATCCGGCGCGTTGCGATCCATCATCACCTTTCCGGCGATCATGCGCAGGTTGCGCTGTTGCGCTTCGGCGAAAAACGCATCAACCGACTCGGGGTGAACGCTGCCGAATACCAGTGCGGTGGTCGTACCGTTTCGCGCCAGTTCATCCAGGAAGAATGAGGCGATCTGGCGGGCATACTCTGAATCGCCAAACTTGCTCTCGACCGGAAAGGTGTAGGTTTCCAGCCACTCAAGCAATCGCTCACCATAGGCGGCAATCATCTCTGTTTGCGGGTAATGGATATGCGTATCGATGAACCCGGGGATCACCAGATGGTGATCGAAATGCTCTATCTCGACGCCGCTTGGTAGTTGTAGCAACACCTCGGCCGCGTCGCCCGCCATGCGAATCAGGCCATCTTCAATCCAGAGAATGCCGTCCGCATGATAGATCCACGCCGAATCACCCGCCGTGGCCGGATCATCAACAAAATAGAGCAGTTGGGAGCGTATCGCTTTCACACTGCTCATCGTGCTGTGCTCTCTTCGCAATCACTCAAATCCACCGTGATCGGCTCGACCAGTGTCACTTCATCGCAGTTATCGCCTTTTCCGCTGCGGTCGATGACAAGGAAATCGCTGACCGCGTTCAGCGCCAAACAGAAGTGATGCCAGGTTCCGCGATGGTAATTAACGCCCTGTCCGGGCTTAACGATAAACAGCCGGATCTTTGAAGCATCAAACTCACCAGCCGGCGCTACGGCAACCAGGTAGGGTTGATTGCCCATGGGAATGAACGCCTGGGACGACAACGGGTGCCGCTCCATAACGTTGAGCGTTACAGGCTGGGGAAGTGGTGTTGAGCGAAAGATGCTTACAATGGGGCGCCCCTCCTGCTCAAGCAGATCAAGGCTCGCTAGATCGTGGTGACGCTCGGTATAGCCGTAGTTGATCGCGATGGGATCGGACCCGGTTTCGATGAGATCGCCAAAGGGCGTGAACTGCTCAGCACTTATTGGAACGGGTTTAAGTATCATTGCTATCTCTTTGATTAAAAACGTTTAGCTGCCGCGATAGGTAGAGTAGCCGTAGGGGCTTAGAAGTAACGGGATGTGGTAATGCTCACCATCCGGCCCGACCATGAATTCGATGTCGGCGCGCGGGTAAAACACCGGCACACCCTCAAGCTTGAGATAGGGTTCAAGCTCAAAGCGCACTCTATATCGACCGGCTGGCAACACTTTTCCGACCGGAAGAAGATCACTGACGCGACCGTCCGCATTGGTGATGCCGGACGCCAGCAGGTGCCAGCCGTCCTCTCGCCAAACGGATAACTGAAGTTCAATCCCTTTGGCCGGCTGCCCCTTTGCCGTATCAAGAACATGGGTGGTTATCTGACTCATTCAGATCTCTCCTCATTGAACAATTTCTCCAGGCGCAGGCGGGTTATTTTGGCCTGCTCACCCGCGGCAACGGCCAGCTCGCTGATCAGGTCGTTATCGAGACGCTCATTGAGCAGCCCCAGCATCTCCTCAGCCGATTTACCGGTTGCGCAGACGATAAAGATAAAGCCGAATCGTCGCTCGTACTCCGCGTTACCCGCGGCAAGTGCCTCAAGTACACCGTTACTCGCATCATTGGCACCTGACTGCTCACCCGCGGCGAGTTGTTTGGTGTTGGCGTACTTTGCCTTTAGCGAATCCAGATCGCCAATTTGGGGGTGGCCTTCGAACGCTTCCAGATAATCGGGCATGGAGAGCGCACGCCACACCTCCTCAGCCGTTGTCTGAAGGGCTTCGTATGAATCAAAAGGTCGATTGGCAAGCATGCCTTCTATCCAACGCGTGCTGACGCAGCAGTTTTGTAGTGCTTGTGCGCACGCCTCAGGCGAGAGCCTATTGAACTGATCAAGTGTCATCGCGACTCCTGGCAGATTGTGGATTAGAAACCTCGGGACTGTCGGCGCGGGAGCCAAGCAGCGAGTTCAACGCTTTCCAGTCCACCCCCGTACGTTTGGGGTTCTCCGGCGCTTGCGCTTGATATCGCTCGATCAGCTGGGCCGCGATGGATACAGCCACCTCCATCGGCCGTTTACCACTGGCCTGAGGCAGCCCCACAGGGCAGATCATGTGGGCGATCTGATCCGGTGGGAATCCGCGGTGTTCCAGACGCTGGCGAAACCTGCGTGCCTTGGTCTGTGAGCCAATGACTCCCAGATAACCGATATCACCTCGCTTGAGCGCCGCTTCCACCAACTCATAGTCCAGTTGGTGATTGTGGGTGAGTATGAGCACCCAAGCGCCTGATGCTGCACGCTCCAACTCTTCCACCGGGTCATCGTTTAGGCAGGTTTCAATGCCCTCAGGTGGCCGGACGGGGAGCTGCTCGGGCCTGTTATCGATCCAACGCACCCGCAGCGGCAATTCAGCAAGTATCGGCACCAATGCCTTGGCAACATGGCCTGCCCCGAATACGAGAAGACGTTTTCCCCGTGCGGTGAAATGCTCGAACAGGACCGAGACCTGTCCCCCACAACACTGGCCAAGGCCCGCGCCCAAGGGATACTGTTCCAGACTTTGGCTGTCGTGCGTGTCACACAATAACCGGCGGGCATGGGCGATCACCTTAAACTCAAGGTGGCCGCCTCCAATCGTGTCAAAGCAGTCATCTTCAGTGACGATCATCTTGCTGCCGCTTTCGCGTGGGGTTGACCCCCGCGTTCCGATCAGCGTCACCAGAACGTACGCATCTCCGCGACACTGAAGATTGGCCAGCGCCTGCCCCCAACTGGTCATATCGCCCCCTTCTCTGCCGCCTGTTTGCGCGTTTCGGTAACGGCACCCAGCACGCGCTCGGGCGTAGCGGGTGTATCCAGCGCGGGGCTGACCCGATAATCGGCAAGACTGGCGATTGCATCACGCAAGGCCGACCAGACTGAGATCGCCAGCATAAAGGGTGGCTCACCCACCGCTTTGGAGTTGTAGACGGTTTCCTCTTCGTTATCGCGCTTGAACAGGTCGACCCTGAAATGCGCGGGTGTATCGCTCACCGCCGGGATCTTGTAGTTAGCCGGGCTGTTGCTGATCAGGACGCCTTCTGCATTCCACTTCAGCTCCTCAGTGGTGAGCCACCCCATCCCCTGAATGAAGCCGCCCTCTATCTGGCCACGATCGACAGCAGGGTTAAGGCTGCGACCAACATCGTGCAAAATATCGACCGCCAAGACGCGGTATTCGCCAGTCAGCGTATCGATCACCACCTCAGATACGGCGGCACCGTTGGCGAAGTAAAAGAACGGGCGCCCCTTGGCGCTCTCACGGTCATACCAGATCTTCGGCGTGCGGTAATACCCGGTCGCCGACAGCGACACCCGGTTCAAATAGGCCAGCTGAGCGGCTTCAGCAAAGCTCATCGATTCGTTGTCGCTCCAGAAGACCTGCCCGGATGTGAATCGAATCGCCTCTACCGCCACCTGCTTCTGCTCGGCCACACATTCGCTGATGCGCTGCTTGAGCGTGAGAGCGGCGTTCCGTGCGGCCTGACCGTTCAGGTCCGTACCGCTTGAAGCGGCGGTCGGCGAAGTATTGGGCACCTTGTCGGTGCGCGTCGCGGTGATCTCGATCTGATCGGGGCTCACGGCCAGTGTTTCAGCTACGATCTGCAACACCTTGGTATGCAGCCCCTGTCCCATCTCGGTGCCACCGTGGTTGAGCTGAATGCTGCCATCGGTGTAGATATGGATGAGCGCACCGGCCTGATTCAGGTGTTGCAGGGTAAACGATATACCGAACTTCACCGGCGTTAGTGCAAGCCCGCGCTTAAGCACTCGGTTTTTCGCGTTCCACGCCGTGATCTCGGCACGACGCTCGCGGTAGCGACTGGAGCGCTCAAGCTGATCAATCAACTCCGGTAGCAGGTTGTGCTCTACCTGCTGGTGATACGGGGTGAGATCGCGCCCCTTTGTGCCATAGAGATTGAGTTTGCGGATATCCAGAGGGTCTCGCCCTACTGCCCGGGCGATATCGTCCATCGCTCGCTCGATGATCATCATCCCCTGAGGGCCGCCAAACCCTCGAAATGCCGTATGCGATACGGTGTTGGTCATGCAGCGATGACCGTCTATCGCCACGTCCGGGATGAAATAGGCGTTGTCGGAATGAAACATGGCCCGATCGACGATCGCATCCGACAAATCCGGCGAGTGCCCACAGTTGCCGGTAACCGTTATCTCGGCGCCGAGCAATCTGCCCTGAAGATCAAAGCCTATTTCGTAGCGGTTGAAGAATGGGTGTCGTTTGCCGGTCATTGGCATATCGTCACACCGGGGCAGTCGCAACTTCACTGCACGCCCCGTCTTGCGTGCCAGCAGCGCCGCCAGACAGGCCCAAGGCGCAGCCTGTGTCTCCTTGCCGCCGAAGCCACCACCCATACGGCGCATATCGACAGTCACACGGTTAACGGGAATGCCGAGCACCTCGGCGACCAGCTTCTGCACTTCACTGGGGTGTTGAGTAGAGCTGTAGATCAGCATGCCGCCATCTTCAGCCGGCACAGCCAGCGACACCTGCCCCTCAAGATAGAAGTGCTCCTGCCCCCCGACATGCTGCTGCGCTTCCAGCCGTAGCGGCGCTTCGGTTATCGCCTTGCGGGCATCACCCCGGCGCATCGAGTGCGAGGGGCGTACAAACTGCTTCTCGTTCAACGCCTTCTCAACGTCCAGTAACGGGGCGCGGGATTCACAGTCGATTACCGCACGCTTTACCGCCTGGCGTGCCTGCAGCTCGGTTTGCGCTGCAACGGCAAATACCGGCTGCCCGGCGTATCGGATCTCATCGGCACTTAGTAGCGGATCACCGGGGAACACTGGCCCCACATCGGTGATACCGGGGATATCATCAAGCTCCAGTACACCAACCACACCCTCGCTGCTGCGCACACCACTTAAATCGAGCGTGCGTATATGACCTCGGGCGATGTCGGCGTAGCCCACCGCGGCATACAGTGTGCCGCGTGGCTCAATGATATCGTCTACATAAAAAGCCTTGCCGGAAACGTGCTTGGCCGCACTCTCATGCGCACGCGGCGCACCTGCGGAATCGGTTGTTTTGCAGATCGCGTCGGTGACGGGCGCAAGGTTACGCATAGTGAGCCACCTCCAGAGGTTCATCCGAGAGTTGATCCTGCTCCAGTACTGCTCTTAAAAGCAGATTCCGCGCCACCTCAAGCCGGTATCCGGCACTGGCGCGCACATCGTCGATGGGTGAAAAATCACGCTCCAGCGCATCTTGTGCTGCGAGAATCCCCTGCTCGTCAAATGGCCGCCCTATCAGGGCTTGTTCGGCGTTCAGCGCACGGGCTGGTGTCGCGGCCATACCGCCAAATCCAAGGCGGGCGGCCGTGACGACGCCCTCTGAAAGCGTGATATTGAACGCAGCACAGACGGCGGATATGTCATCATCGAAGCGCTTTGAAACCTTGTAGACCTTAAACAGATTATCGTCAGGCACGGGAATCTGGATCTGTTCAATAAACCCATTGGCCGGCAGCGCGGTCTGGCGGTATCCGGTAAAGAAGTCGTCGATGCCAATCACTTCACAATGGTTACCGCTGCGGATGTGCAGCTTGGCGTCCAGCGCCAACAGCACAGGCGGTGTATCCCCAATTGGAGAAGCATTGGCCAGATTTCCCGCCAGGGTCCCCTGATTGCGCACCTGTAACGAGCCGAGCCTGTCGAGCAAGTGGCCGAACGCGGGCAGGTGCTGTTTCAACGCGCTCTCAAGGCGCGTGTAGCTCACCGCAGCGCCCACCAGAAGGCAATTATTGCGCTCCTCTATGATCGAGAGCTCGGCTATGCCGCCTGTATAGATCAATACGGCAGGCTGCTTTAGCTGTTGGGTAACGCTCAGTGCAAGATCGGTCCCTCCGGCCAGTAGCTGTGCCTGAGGGTATGCCTGAAGCAGCGCCGCAAGCTCATCGCATGTAGCCGGCAGGAAAAAGCGTCTGCCACCGCACTCGAGCGAACCGCTGGGGTGATCGGCGCGAATCTTTTTCAGCCGAGTACTGACGGCCTCCTCCCGGAGGGCGTGCTGATCCTCGACTGAAGCTCCGGCGAGGCTCAGCGCGGCATCGATTATCGGCCGGTAACCGGTGCACCGGCACAGATTACCGGATAGCGAGCGCTCGACCTCTGCGCGGGTCGGCTGACGGTCGCGCTTGTACAGCGCGAACATCGACATAATAAAACCGGGGGTGCAGAAGCCGCATTGCGAGCCATGAAAGTCCACCATCGCCTGCTGCACAGGATGCAAACGTCCGTCGGCCTCAAGATGCTCGACCGTGAGTAACTGTTTGCCGTGAAGTGTCCCAACAAAGGTGATACAGCTATTCACGCTGGTATAGGACAACCCATCACCCGAGGGCTCTGCAACGACAACCGTACAGGCGCCGCAATCCCCCGAAGCACACCCCTCTTTAGTGCCGCGTTGCACAGCGATGGTGCGAAGATAGTCCAGAACGCTCAAATCTGGCGCGCAACTCTCTAACGTGACGTCCTGCTCGTTTAGAAGGAAACGGATCATCTGTACGTACCTTTTTCTGAGAGGATAAAAGCAGAGGTGTTTACTGATAAAGAATCACTAAATACCTGTTTATATACTAGTTTATATCTATATTCTCAGCGTTTGGCTGAACGGACGTTCGATGGGAAGTCATACGCGAAAAAGGCCGTTATAATTCGCTTCCTAAAAATTGTCCGCTCAGTCAGCTATCGCGGACAAGTGCAGCAATCCTGCCAAAACTGACCAATTAGTCAATTTATTAAATTACATGACCGATTGGTCAGGTTATTGCATTCAAAAGAGCGCGCAAACAGTTTGTCTTTTAGTTGCGGCCCCGGCCGTGCAGGTTAAACCAGAAGAGTGGAGCCTATGGCTGAACCACATGTTACGCCTCCCCGCCTGACGCTTCGCGGGATTACCAAAGCCTACCCCGGCTGCCTTGCCAACGACTCTATCGACCTGAATATAGAGCCTGCCGAAATACATGCCCTACTGGGTGAAAACGGCGCGGGAAAAAGCACCCTGATGAAAGTGATCTACGGTCTGGTAAAACCCGATCACGGAGAGTTGCTTTGGGATGGCCTGCCAATCGATATCCGAGACCCGGCGCATGCACGCAAGCTTGGCATCGGCATGGTATTCCAGCACTTCTCGCTGTTCGAAACACTGACGGTGACTGAAAACATAGCACTGGCACTGGGCGATGACGCAGGCGACCTGCCAACACTTGCCAAGCGTATCAGCGAGGTGTCTACCCGTTACGGCATGGCGCTGAACCCCGATCGTGAGGTTCATACACTTTCAGTAGGCGAGCGTCAGCGCGTCGAGATCGTGAGATGCCTGGTACAGCCGATCAAACTGCTTATTCTGGACGAACCCACCTCCGTACTGACGCCGCAAGAGGTCGAAACACTCTTTGTCACACTGCGGCAACTGGCGAGTGAAGGCTGCTCTATCCTGTTCATCAGCCACAAGCTGCATGAGGTGCGGGCGCTCTGTCATCACGCAACCATTCTGCGGGCCGGTCGGGTATCAGGCGAGTGCACACCGCAAGAGGAAAGCTCGGAAAGTCTGGCCAGAATGATGGTGGGCGATGACACGCCGATCAGCACCGATTACCCCAAGGTGCTGGCTGATGAGCCGTTTCTTCAGGTGAGAGGCCTCTCCCGTTTAAGTGAAGACCCTTTTGGCGTGGATCTTCAGTCGATCAGTTTTGATGTTCATACCGGGGAGATACTCGGTATCGCAGGCGTGGCCGGCAATGGGCAGGAAGAGTTGCTGGGCGCTCTCAGCGGTGAAAATGAGATCGACAACCACGATGCCATTCATTTCCCTCATGGTGCCGTTGGCCAGCTCTCCCCCCGCCAGCGACGCGCGGCAGGCATGGCGTTTGTGCCTGAAGAGCGTTTGGGCCGCGGAGCAGTGCCCGACATGAGCCTTAAAGACAATGCATTGCTGACCGGCTTTCTGACCGGACTTGTGAAAAAAGGGATGATCTCCCACCGTAAAACACGCACTTTCGCCGAGCAGATCATCGAGCGATACCGGGTCAAAACACCCGGTACAGAAACCCACGCGGCAAGTCTCTCTGGCGGCAACCTGCAAAAGTTCATCATCGGCCGGGAGATCATGCAGCAGCCCAAACTGCTGATCGCCGCCCACCCCACCTGGGGCGTGGATATTGGTGCTGCCACGGCGATTCACAAAGCGCTGATCGAACTGCGTGACAAGGGGGCCGCGATTCTGGTGGTCTCGGAAGATATCGATGAGTTGTTCCAGATATCCGACCGCATAGGTGCGTTGTGCCATGGGCGGCTGTCACCGATCAAGCCCACGCCACAGACCAGCATCAACGAGGTTGGCCGCTGGATGGCCGGTGATTTCAGCGAAACGGATGTGGCAAGCAGCGCCACCGTATCAGCCTAAGGCGACGCCACGAGGAAACGCAATGATCAAACTGGAACCCCGCGGCCAGCACTCGAAACTCATGGCCTGGCTCTCGCCCGTATTGGCAGGTTGTCTGACCCTTGTCAGTGGCGCCATTCTCTTTGCCCTGCTCGGGCAAGACCCCGCTGAAGCCCTGCACACACTGTTGATCATGCCGGTGTCGGATCTGTATGGCGTAGCCGAGCTGTTTGTAAAAGCCGCCCCGATTCTGCTCTGTGCTATCGGCTTGTCCGTCGTATTCAAAGCCAAGGTCTGGAATATCGGCGCTGAAGGCCAGCTTCTGATGGGAGGCCTGATCGGCAGCGCCTGCGCCCTGCAATTGATCGACGCCGAAGGAGTCTGGGTGCTCCCGCTGGTACTGCTCAGCGGAATGGTCGGCGGCGCGCTCTGGGCGCTACTTGCCGCATGGCTCAAGACCTACTTCAACGCCAACGAAATACTTACCACCATCATGCTCAACTACATCGCGTTGAATCTGCTGATCTGGGCGGTACACGGCCCTCTAAAAGATCCGGATGGCTTTAACTTTCCGGAATCAGCCATGTTCTCGGACTCGGCCCTGCTGCCAACGCTGATCGACGGCACGCGTATCCATTACGGCATGATGTTCGCCCTGTTTGCGGTGGTCGTGGTTTGGGTGCTGCTGAGCCGTTCGTTCCTCGGGTTTCAGATCAAGGTGCTTGGTCTGGATGCCAGTGCGGCACGTCTGGCCGGATTTCGCGAAAAGCGTCTGGTCTGGATCGCCATGCTGATCAGCGGTGCTCTGGCAGGCCTTGCCGGTGTCGGTGAAGTATCCGGCCCATTGGGACAGCTCGTGCCGCAGATATCGCCGGGCTACGGCTATGCCGCCATCATCGTCGCCTTTCTGGGGCGTCTACACCCGGTAGGTATCCTGCTCGCGACGCTGCTTATGGCACTGATCTACATGGGCGGTGAAATGGCGCAGATCAATCTCGGGCTGCCGATTGCATTAACTGGACTCTTTCAAGGCATGTTGCTGTTCTACCTGCTCGCCTGTGACGTACTGATCAACTTCCGTATACGTATTCCCGCACTATCGCGGTCCGCCGTGGCCCCCATCGCCAGCCAGAAGGAGACTGTGCGCTAATGGATATCGATCTGATTACCAATATTCTCTATGCGATGGTCCGCACCGGCACGCCGCTTCTGCTGGTGGCGCTTGGCGAGTTGGTCTGCGAAAAAAGTGGCGTGCTCAATCTCGGTCAGGAAGGCATGTTGCTGATGGGCGCAGTGGTGGGGTTTGTCGCCGCCCTGCTCAGCGGCAGCCTGATGCTCGGTTTTCTGCTGGCGATTATTGCGGGTGTCACCATGTCGCTGCTGTTCGGCGTCATTGCATTGGGCTTTAACGCTAATCAGGTGGCGACAGGCCTTGCCCTCACCATTTTTGGTACCGGCCTGTCGGCCTTTATCGGTACCGAATTCGTCGGCAAGCCGATCAATGGGCTGGATCCCTATGCCCTGCCACTGCTCAGCGATATTCCGCTGATCGGCAAGATGCTGTTTGCGCAGGATCTCGTCGTCTACCTCTCCTTCGGCCTGTTTGCAGCCGTCTACTGGTTTTTCCGCTCCTCCCGCCCCGGGCTTGTGGTTAAAGCCGTGGGCGAGAACCCCCACGCGGCAAACGCGATCGGTCTTCCAGTGATGCGCACCCGCTACCTCGCGGTTATGTTTGGCGGCGCTATGGCGGGCCTTGCCGGTGGCTACCTGTCCATCGCCTATACACCGCTTTGGGTTGAAAACATGAGTGCCGGTCGCGGCTGGATCGCCCTGGCACTGGTGGTGTTTGCCAGCTGGAAAGTCGAGCGTGTACTGCTCGGTGCCTGGCTGTTCGGCCTTGCCAGTATTCTGCATCTGGTGTTCCAGGGGCTTGGGTTTTCGATCTCTTCCAACCTGCTCGCCATACTGCCCTATGCGGCCACCATACTGGTGCTGGTATTGCTCTCACGCAATCAGGTGCGTGCCCGCCTGCTGGCTCCGATGTCACTGGGCAAGTCGTTCCATGCGAGCAGTTGAGGATACTTTTTAAATGACATCAAACCTGCGCGTCTTGCTCGCCCACCCGCTTGCCATACACACCTCGAACGATCAGGACGCCCGAGATGGGCTGGTGGTTCACGGCGGCAAAATCGTAGAA
Organism: Marinobacterium lacunae; assembly: GCF_000705555.1. Classification (GTDB taxonomy): domain Bacteria; phylum Pseudomonadota; class Gammaproteobacteria; order Pseudomonadales; family Balneatricaceae; genus Marinobacterium_D; species Marinobacterium_D lacunae. The sequence goes on along the minus strand of NZ_JMQN01000059.1, from coordinate 58,624 downwards.
CTGGTCGCGCTGTTGTTATGTGGCGCTCGCAGGGCTGATGCGGTTATGGTTGGCGGGGGCTGGTGACCAAACTATGACAGGTGCAGCGCTGGATAATCCTGACCGAATGGTTAGAATTTACCCCTTTCATTGAGGAGGAGAATCATAGTGAGCCATCAATACCAGATGGATTTCCCGGTGTCCTGGGACGAGCTACATCGCAACGCACGCGCGTTGTCACTGCGACTGCTCGACAAAGGCCCCTGGAAAGGGATCATCGCTATCACCCGCGGTGGGCTGGTACCGGCTGCAATTCTGGCCCGCGAGATGGATATTCGTCTGATCGATACCATCTGTGTGGTGAGCTATGGCAAAAGCGACAAAGGCGGTACTCAGGCCAGACAGGGTGAGTTGAATGTGCTGAAAACCGTCGAAGGTGATGGTGAAGGGATGCTGCTGGTCGACGATCTTGTCGATACCGGCAAAACCGCGCGCTATGTTCGCGAACTGCTCCCAAAAGCACACTTTGCAACGCTTTATGCCAAGCCTGCGGGCAAACCGCTGGTCGACACTTTCATTACCGAAGTCAGCCAGGATACCTGGATTCGGTTTCCCTGGGACATGGCCTACACCTTCGCCACGCCCCTTGCAGATCAAGAAAAGTAGATAGCACAACGCTAAGGAGATCTCTGCATGAAACGTCGTCAATTCAATAAACTGCTGACCGGCATCGCCGCCGGCATAGGACTGGGTGCGGCAATGTTTGGCGGGCAGGCGTTAGCCGAAGAGCCATTGAAGGTTGGTTTCGTCTATGTAGGCCCGATTGGCGATCACGGCTGGTCGTACCAGCACGATCAGGGTCGACTGGCGCTGGAAGAGCACTTCGGAGACAAGGTAAAAACGACCTATGTCGAGAACGTTCCGGAAGGCGCCGATGCCGAACGCGTTATCCGCAACCTCGCACAGAGCGGCCATGAACTGATCTTTACCACCTCTTTCGGTTTCATGAACCCGACAGTCAAGGTGGCCAAGCAGTATCCCAAGGTTAAGTTCGAGCACGCCACTGGCTACAAGCTGAGCAAAAACCTCGCGACCTACATCGGCAAAACCTACGAGGGCCGTTATGTGGCCGGTTATGTCGCCTCGCAGATGACCAAGAGCAACAAGATCGGTTATATCGCGTCCTTCCCGATCCCCGAGGTTATCCGTGACATTAACGCCGTGCAGCTGGCATTGAACAAGTACAACCCCGAAGCTGAGCTCAAGATCATCTGGGTCAACAGCTGGTTCGATCCGGGTAAAGAGGCCGATGCTGCAAACGCAATGATGGATCAGGGTGTCGATGTCATTCTTCAGCACACCGACAGCCCTGCCGCGATGCAGGCGGCTGAGCGCCGTGGCAAATATGCAGTGGGTCAGGCATCGGATATGTCCGGCTTCGGTCCTAACGCCCACCTGCTGTCGGTTATCGATGACTGGGGCCCGCACTATATCGCTGAAACCCAGAAAGTAATGGACGGAAGCTGGGAAAGCACTCCGATGGTAGAAGGAATGGCGGAAGGCGCGATTGTGATTCCGTCATTCAACGACGCGATCCCGGCCGACGTCGTGGCCAAGGCAGAGGAGCTGATTGCCGGTATCAAGGATGGAAGCGTGCAGCCGTTTGCGGGCCCGATCAAGAATCAGGCCGGTGAACTGAAGGTCGCTGAAGGCGAAGTGCTTGGCTGGGACGAACTGGAAAAAATGAACTGGTACGTCGAAGGTGTGAACGGCGAGCTGCCGAAATAACCCTACTCCTGCGATTCAAGGGCTGCCATCGGGTGGCCCTTTTTCTCCCCCCCTCTCTCACGCCGTCTCTATTCAACAACACTCGCAAGGCGAAAGGGACCATTCGTATAGATCAGCTCACCTATTTCATACCCGCAAAAATAGGAAGGTTAAAAACCGGCTAAACTGATGCTCACGGCGCCGCCAGCGTAACGCATCCAGCACCGCTGGACACAGAGCTTTCAGGGACCGACATAGATGACTATCGACGATATCGACGTGTTCTGGGTACTCCTGTGTGCCTGTCTCGTCTGGATCATGCAAGCGGGATTTCTCTGCCTTGAAACCGGTCTTACGCGCTCGAAGAACAACATCAATGTGGCGCTGAAAAACATCTGCGACAACGCAACCTCCATATTTCTGTTCTGGCTGGTGGGCTTTTCTATCGCATTTGGTGTTCCCTTTACCAATCCCTTGTCATTTGCCGACAACTTCTACCTTTTTCAGTCGACCGAGAACCACCTGAACGCCTTCTTCGTGTTTCAGGCCGTGTTCTGCAGCACCTGCTGCACCATCGTCTCGGGCGCCGCTGCTGAGCGTCTGCGTTTTATCATGTACCCGGTACTGGTCACCGTAATAGCGGGACTCATCTACCCCGTTGCCGTCAACGCCGGCTGGGGTGGGCTGCTGATTCACAACGGCGAGGGGTATCTGGTATCACTGGGTTTCTACGATTTCGCAGGATCTTCGATTGTTCACTCAACCGGGGGCTGGGTCGCGCTCGCTTTGGTGATCGTTGTAGGGCCCCGTTTGGGCCGCTTCGGCAAGAATGGAGAGGTACGGCCGATTCAGGGCAGTAATCTTACGCTCTCATCACTGGGCGTGCTGATTCTCTGGTTCGGGTGGATGGGGTTTAACGGTGGAAGCGCCTATAACTTCAGCTCAGATATAGGAATTATTCTCAGCAATACCCTGATTGCGGGTTCAGCCTCCCTCGTGATTACCCTGCTACTTATTACCCGCCGAGGCGGAGCGCCCTCCGTAGAAGACCTGCTCAACGGTGCACTTGGCGGCCTTGTGGGTATAACCGCGTCCGCCAACTGCGTGAGTTCTCTGGAAGCGGTCGTAATTGGCGCCGGCTCCGCATTCAGCGTGCTCTTAGCCTCAAGACTGCTGTTGCGATTCAGACTCGACGATGTGGTCGGTGCCGTGCCCGTACATCTGGCAGCCGGCATCTGGGGTACGCTCGCAGCCGGGCTTTTTGGTGACTTGGCCATCATTGGCAGTGGACTCTCCCGAGCCGGACAGATTCAGGCACAGCTGTTCGGCATAGTGTTTATCGCTGTCTGGGCATTCGGTGCGGCTTACGTTTCGATTCGTGCCATTAACGCTCTGGCCCCCTTTCGCGTACCGGCAGATGATGAGAGCGTGGGGCTCAATATCAGTGAACATGGGGCAACCACCGAGCTGTATGAGCTGATCGCGTTCATGAAATACCAATCGGATACCGGCAACCTTTCAAGTAAAGCGCCCTCTGACCAGTTCACCGAAACCGGCATTATCGGTATGGCCTATAACCACGTCATGGATACGTTAAGGCTCAAGGAAGCGATATTGCAGCAGACCAACAGCAAACTTGAAGCAGCCAACGAGGAGCTCAGTGCCTACGATCATCTGGTCGCCCACGACCTCAAAAATCCGCTATCGGCCATCCGCTCATACGCGGCCATGATCGATGTAGACGGTGACGATCACCAGAATAGACAAGAGTATGTCGAACGCATCAGACGCTCATCGGAAGATGCGCTACGCATTATCCGTGAACTGCTCAATTTCGCGCGAGCCAGCAACGAGGTACACCAAGCCGAAACCATCGATCTTTTGGAGCTTGTCTATAACACGCGCATTCAACTCGACACGCTGATCAAGGAGCGCGAGGTCAGCTTTGATCTTCAATGTGACCAACGCACGATTTGGTTCAACGGGTTCGCGCTTCAGCAGGTATTGGTCAACCTGGTAAGCAACGCCATTAAATACACGCATCAAGAGCAAACACCCCGCGTCCGTATCCGCAGTTTCCAGACGGGAGAGCATGACGTTATTGAAGTCGAGGACAACGGCGTGGGCATTCCGGCCGATCAGTTGGTCCACATCTTCGACAAGCACTCCCGCTTACACACCGAGAGCACCTCGCGCTATGGTTACGGGCTGGGCCTTTACAATGCCCGAAAGCTGATACTTGCAGGTGGTGGCAGCATTGAGGTCAGGTCAGAGCCTGGTCAAGGCAGCTGTTTCACGCTGAGGCTGAAATCCTCGCCAGAGTCCCCGCCGCAGAAACGCCCTTGCGAGGTTGAGCATGGATAGGGTTCTCTTATTGGAAGACTACGAACCCTCGCGCGCCCTGTTGCAGATGGCGTTGCAGCGCGCATTTGGTGAGGTTCAGGTCGATGCTGCGGTATCGCTGGAACAAGCAAACGGTTACCTCGATCATCAACGCTATCAGTTGGCGATTCTTGATTTAAACCTGCCTGATGGATCCGGTATCGAAATTTTGGCCCGTATCCGGCGTGAAGCGCAGTCCACTGTCTGTGTTGTGGCCACCGTTGCCGATGACGATGCCAGCCTGTTCGAGTCGCTGCGCGGCGGTGCACAGGGTTACCTCCTTAAGACGGACTCGCCCGTTGAGCTGGCCGCGGGCCTAAAAGGCGTTCTCGATGGACACCTGCCCCTATCGCCCGCGATGGCCAGCAAGGTCGTTTCTTATTTCAACGGACTTGGCCCGGCACTAAAGCCGGTGGATGCGCATCTGACCGCTCGCGAAGAGCAAGTGTTGAAACTGGTTGCCCAGGGTGCGTCTCGCAAGGCGATCGCCCGAGAACTCGATATATCGGTGTACACAGCCAACGACCATATCAAATCGATCTACCGAAAACTCAAGATCTCCTCGCGCGTAGAGGCTACACGCATAGCGCTAGAACGCGGCCTTTCTTAATACCCCCCTATCTTGGGGATGGTTGCCCCTCGCGCCCACTTCTACGCTTTAACCCGCAGGACACACATAAGAACCCGAGGGGACACAATCATGAGCACGATGATCATTCATGGCCGTTGGTATGCAATTGAGGGCATCCTGGCTGTCGCCGTTGCCGTATTCTGCCTGGCAATCCTCCTCCCAACCGAGCGCCGCTACAGCGACGATCCATTGCTGGACAGCGATTACGCAACTGAGCAAACCCGACGAGGTGCGCGGCGTGTCGAAATGGGGTCTTCACCGCTATTGAATACCGCAGGACAATTCACGTTTGAAGACACCGACAACAGAGAGCTCAGACGCATGCGTGCAGAATCTGACAGCACGACTCTGTATGAGGGAATCCGCCCTTACTCTGAGGGACGAAACCGCCCTGACTAACCAGAAACGATAATTATCTTATTTGCACTTGCTAATGATACTGATTCGCATTATCATGGTTTTGCTTTGACAGGCTTCACCGGAGAGACGCACTCAGTGCCTTCGGTAATCACGGCTTATGACCCGCCCACGTTGGCGGGTTTTTTTTAACTTGCCGAAGGGGTCTTGAGCGCGCCGCACAGGTAGCCCAACGTAAACTGGTCTGCCGGAATCGGTTTCGAGAAGTAGTACCCCTGCCCCATCTGGCAACGCATGTTCTGAAGCGTCTCAAGCTGCTGCTCGGTTTCAACTCCCTCACAGATCACCCTCAGGTTCAACGCTTTGCTCATGGTGATAATGGCGCTGACCAGTGCATTGTGCGTGCTGTTGGTATCGATATCGGTCACAAAGGAGCGGTCAATCTTAAGGATATCGAGCGGAAATTTCTGCAGGTAACTCAGAGATGAGTAACCGGTACCGAAGTCATCAATGGAGAGCAGGCAACCCAAACGTTTCAGCCGGTTCATCACTTCCAGCGTGTGGTCGGTATTGTGCATCAGCATCGTCTCGGTAATCTCGAGGATCAGGAATCCAGGCTTAATACGGTAACGGCTAAGCATCATCTCCAACGTTCGGACAAAGCGGTTGTCCTGTAGCTGCTTGCTCGACACGTTGATCGACAGATAAATGCTGCTGTCGTAATCCCTGTGCCAGAAGCTCAACTGACGCAAGCCCTCTTCAAGCACCCACTCGCCGAGCTGCACGATCAGCCCAGTATCCTCAGCTACGTCGATAAATTCACCAGGCGCAAGCAGGCCCCGCTCGGGATGCCTGAGCCGGACGAGTGCTTCGGCACCAACTATTCGTTGGGTGCCCATGGCAAATACCGGCTGGTAGTAAAGCTCGAAGTAGCCGTTCTGGATCGATTCCCTCAGCATCGACTCCGTATTGACGCGATGCAGGGTGCGCTGCTCATCCTCTGGAACGAAGATACAGGCCCGTCCGCGCCCCTCTGACTTGGCGCGGTACATGGCCAAATCCGCACTCTTGAGCAGCACATCAGGGGTGCAGGTATCACTGCACTTGATCGCGATACCGATCGAAGCCGATATATGCATGGTGCATTGATCGATAAGGAAAGAACCTTCAAGCTCTTTGATCAGTTTATGAGCCAACTGAAGCAGAGACGCGTCATCGACGTCACCGTGCACCAGCACGGCGAACTCATCGCCCCCGAGACGTGCAACGAAGTCGCCCGCCGGCAAGGAGGCCTGTATACGCTTGCCAGCAGCGCTTAGAAGCTTGTCACCTGTTTGATGACCATAGGTATCGTTGACGTACTTGAAGCGGTCCAGATCGACAAACAGCAGCGCCACCCTGCCATCCTTGGGCCCCTCGTCGGACAGTTGCTCCTCAACAAGCAGCTTGAAAAAGTGCCGGTTGGGCAGGCCTGTCAGGGCGTCGAAATTCGCTTGTCGCTCGATTGTGCTCAGCGCTTCATCAAGACTGGTGATATCGGTCATCACCCCCAGCGCCCCTTTGCCGTCCGGACGACGGGTGGCATCGATGCGCATGGAGTGTATCTCGCCAGAGCCGTTACGAATTTGCAGATACGCCTGTGCGGTTTTCTGCATCGATATTTCGACCAGCAGTTTATCGATACGGGGACGCTCGGCGCGTTCACTCATCAACGAGGTCAACGGGCGGCCTACAATGGCCATTGCGTCATACCCCAGTTGATTGAGAAAGTGTTCGCTGACGCTTTCGATGACGCCGGTGGGAGACAGACTGAACAAAAGTGCCGGCGTTTGGTTGTACAGATGGCGAAAGCGGCTCTCGCTCTCCTTGAGGGAGCGGTGTTTCGTATCCACCTCTTCAAGCAGTTCGTTGTATGCCTTGATAATGATGCCGAATTCATCATTGGGTACCTTGCTGCCAACACGCACAAACTCGCCGCTTTCACGTGAACGGCTGATCGCGCCCAACAGTTGCTGCAATGGCCGATTAACAAATCGAGCCTGATAGATCAGCAGAGACGCCACCACTGTTGCAACGACCAGGAAGAGTGTTAGCAGGCTATCCTGTACGCGGGTACTTTGCTGCTGGTAAAAGCTTTTCGCCCCGACCTCGGCCACAAGCCAACCCACGTCCGAGCCATCCTCGGTAATAGGTAGCACGATCCGACTCTCGACCTGAACCTTGCCATACTCCTCCGATTCGCTGCTTGCAATCGGCCGCACATCCGCATCAAGCACCTCTACACGCAACACGTCCGGATCCACGCGGACCAGTTCCAGTAACTTGAGAATCTGAAGTCCGTCCTCGTTTGCAACCGACTCACTCAGCACATCGGAATAGCCTTTAAGTTTGCTGAAGCGATCGTCGAGTTCGTATTTGAAATCATCATGGGCGTTGTACGCGGTGTAGAGGAAACTCACACCTAGCACAACAAGGATGCAGCAGATAATGATGAAGGAGAGCTTTATATGCGCCGGACGGTAAGGACGTAGCGGTGGAGGGTTAGCCGACATTACCGACTCCCCTTTCACGGACGGATAAAAGCCGTGAGGCTACAGCTATGGATGAAGAAGCGCAAAAGCGCTCAAACGAACAACCGCAGTCCTGTTTTAAAAACAGCACTCCCGCTGCTTGTCGAGCATCGAACAGCATAGATGTCGGATCCTGATTTTTATAGTTTTGTGCAATCCGGAATTGACGGCGCTGGTGTCTCGTCGCGAGTTCACGCGAGCGTCCAATTCACCAGCGAATCGTAATAATGCGGCGTGTGTACAAGAATTACAACTGTTCGAATGTCCAATAGCCGTTGGACTCTTGGCCTATGCTGCGTCCAGCATTCCCTGGCGCACAATGAACCCGATGATCTCCTCCAAGCCCTTGCCCTCCTTGAGATTGGTGAAGACAAACGGGCGCTCTCCGCGCATTCTACGGGTGTCGGATTCCATCACGTTAAGATCGGCACCGACATAGGGGGCAAGGTCAATTTTGTTGATGACCAGCAGGTCGGATTTGGTAATTCCTGGGCCACCTTTGCGAGGTATTTTCTCCCCTTCAGCAACATCGATGACATAGATACACAGATCAGCCAGTTCTGGACTGAACGTGGCACTGAGGTTATCGCCACCGCTCTCTACAAAAACCACGTCTAGATCGCCATGAAGACGCGCCAGGTCTTCGACAGCTGCGAGATTCATCGACGCGTCTTCACGAATAGCCGTATGCGGACACCCACCGGTCTCGACACCGACTATGCGATCCTCAGGCAACGCTTCGGCCCGGGTAAGAATCTTCGCATCTTCCTGGGTGTAGATGTCATTGGTAACCACGGCGATGCTGTATTGATCCCGCATCGCTTTACACAGCACTTCGAGCAGTGCTGTTTTTCCTGAGCCCACGGGGCCGCCGACTCCGATGCGCAAAGGCGCTTTGTAATCGCTCATAAGATATCTCTACCTGATAGGTTCATTCCGCCAGGCTGCTGGTCTCAAGACCGGAACAGCCGCGAATACTGTGTTTCGTGCAGACTGCTGGCAATCGCCATGGCAGGCGTAGAACTGCCGATCGCACGATCATCAAGATGCAACGCATCGTCCAAGAGTGTAGGGAGTTGATCTGACAGCGCCATCAACAATCGCTGGCCGTCTGTCTGCCCAAGCGGCACCAGTTTTACGCCTGCCATCACGGCGTTTTCAAGCCAGCTCCATAAATAGCCCCTGCACAGACTGCGACAGTCGATCTCCCAGTGCCGAGCTGCCAGCGCCATACCACCCAGCTGCGTCTGACCGACAGCCGCTTTAAGAGTTTCGGGGACATCTACATCCAGTGCAGGCAAAAGTCGCAGCAAAGCCTGGGCACGCTGACGCTCTTCCGCCCTAAGCTCGGTAGTCTCACGGCTGGCGATCAAGAAACGGGACCAGCCGGCAAACGCCTGCAGGTCCTCCTTTTCAAGCGCCGACACCAGGCGTGCAAGCACCGGCACCTCAAGGGTTGCCACACTGTGGGCCAACACCGAACCGAGCCAGTTGCCCAGGCTCTCCTTATCCGAAACCCAGCCGCATTCAATCGCCCACTCCAGCCCCTGCGAGTATGTGAATGCACCAACCGGAAGCGCAGGACTGATCAGCTGATAGAGCCGCAGATCGGCCAGCACAGTGGGTTACTCCTGTACGCGTGCCGCACGCTTACTGCGTGCCTTGGCCTTCTTGGCAATTACACGCCGTGCCCAGACGAACGTACCCAGCACCGCGGCTAAAGCGAAAACAATTGCGAGGTGATCAGGCTCGGTCAGCACATGGCCAAGGCCTGAAAAGAAAGAACCCGCGTGCTCACCCTCATGTGCGAAAGCAGCGCCCGGCGCAATCAGGGCCGAAACGGCAAAACAGTGCTTCAGATTTTTCATAAACGATATCCCCTTAGTCCCTTCATTGTTCTGTTTTCAATGCGAGTGAGTGTGCCCGTGCGAATGATGATGCCCATGCCCCTCACTGGCATAAGCCCCTGCTTCAGGCTCGAATGGTGCCATTTCCACGTCGACTTCGGCACCCAGTCCGCGCACCATGTCATCCAGCACATGGTCGTGTTGATAGCGAAGCAGGACGGACTCGACCTGCAGCGGCACATGGCGGTTACCCAGATGGTAAGCGCAGCGCATCAGCAATAATGTATTCTCGCTTCTGATCGTTGAAACCGACTCTTCGGCTGCAATCACCTCGACAACTTCACCGTTCTCGCCCAGCAGCCGATCGCCGCCACGCAGTATCAGTCCGCGCGGCAGAAACAGCCCGGCCTCGCGTCCGTCTTCGAGTTCGACACGCAATCGGCTGCGTATGCGGGAATCGATCGGCAGGCATACTCGGCCCGTCGGCACCGCTTCACCTTCAACTTTTGAAATAAGTCGTATCATATTGTTTTACAGGTCCTTTATTCAAAGGCGCATTAACGTTCTCGCCTTTAGAACAGGTAGTAACGCTGGGCCATCGGAAGTTCAGTCGCAGGCTCGCAGACCAGTAACTGACCGTCCGCACGCACCTCGTAGGTCTGCGAATCCACCTCGATCTTCGGTTGGTAGCTGTTGAGTACCATCTTGTCCTTGGTGACGGTTCGACAGTCACGCACTTCGCCGATGAGACTCTCGAGCCCCAACTGGCTCGGAATACCGGCGGCGAGTGCCGCCTGTGATAGAAACAGCATTGATGTGCTCTGCACCGCGCGCCCGAGACTGCCGAACATCGGCCGGTAGTGCACCGGCTGCGGCGTAGGTATAGACGCGTTTGGATCCCCCATCGGGGCCACTGCAATCATACCGCCCTTGATCACCATACTCGGCTTGGTGCCGAAAAACGCGGGCTTCCACAATACCAGATCAGCCAGTTTCCCCACTTCAACCGAGCCAACCTCATGCGCAATACCATGGGTCAGCGCAGGGTTGATGGTGTATTTGGCGATATAGCGTTTGATGCGGTTGTTGTCGTTGCGCGATGAATCACCGTCCAGCGCACCACGTTGAACCTTCATCTTGTGTGCGGTCTGCCAGGTTCGGGTAATCACTTCCCCTACCCGACCCATCGCCTGAGAGTCGGACGAGATCATCGAAAACGCGCCCAGATCGTGCAGGATATCCTCGGCGGCGATGGTTTCACGGCGGATACGCGACTCGGCAAAGGCCACGTCCTCGGCAATCGAGGGGTCAAGATGGTGGCACACCATCAGCATGTCGAGATGCTCATCCACCGTATTGACGGTGTAAGGCCGGGTCGGGTTGGTGGACGATGGCAGGATATTCGACTCACCACATGCTTTGATGATATCCGGTGCATGACCACCGCCAGCGCCTTCGGTGTGATAGGTATGAATAACACGCCCATCGATCGCCTTGAGCGTGGCTTCAACAAAACCGGATTCATTCAGAGTATCGGTGTGAATCGCCACCTGAACATCCATCTCGTCGGCCACCGACAGGCAGCAATCGATGGAGGCCGGCGTAGTACCCCAGTCTTCATGCAGTTTAAGGCCAATGGCGCCCGCTTCTACCTGTTCACGCAACGCCTCTGGGGCGCTGGCATTGCCCTTGCCCAAAAAGCCGAGGTTCATCGGCAGCGAATCGGCCGCCTCCAACATGCGGTGGATGTTCCAGGGGCCAGGCGTGCATGTTGTGGCGTTAGTGCCGGTCGCAGGGCCTGTACCGCCACCAATCATGGTGGTCACACCGGAACACAGCGCCTCGTCAATCTGTTGCGGACAGATGAAATGGATATGTGAATCGATACCGCCGGCTGTCAGAATCTGGCCTTCGCCTGCGATCACTTCAGTCCCGGCACCGATGGAAATGTCGACATTTGGCTGGATATCGGGGTTGCCTGCCTTGCCTATGGCGGCAATACGGCCACTTTTGATGCCGATGTCGGCTTTAACGATGCCCCAGTAATCGACGATCAATGCGTTGGTGATCACCAGGTCCATGGTCCGGGCGCTTGGACGCTGCCCCTGCCCCATACCGTCTCGGATCACCTTGCCACCGCCGAACTTCACCTCCTCGCCGTAGGTTGTGTAGTCCTTCTCCACCTCGAGCAAAAGCTCCGAGTCCGCCAACCGGACACGATCTCCGGTGGTGGGCCCAAACATTTCGGCGTAGGCACGTCGTGAAATTGTTGCCATTGTTGAGCTCCTAGATATCGACGTGTTTAGAGGGCACCCATGACCCGGCCCTGGAATCCGTATACCTCGCGGGCACCGGCATATGCCACCAGCTCCACCGTGCGGCTCTGTCCCGGCTCGAAACGTACGGCGGTTCCGGCCGCGATGTTGAGGCGGAAACCGCGCGTTTTGTCACGCTCGAACACCAACGCGTCGTTCACTTCGAAAAAGTGATAGTGGGAGCCCACCTGAACCGGACGATCACCGGTATTGGACACCTCGATAGTCACTGTCTCGCGACCGGCGTTCAGCTCGATATCGCCAGGCTCTGTAAGAATCTCTCCGGGTTTCATAGTGCCTCCGTCAGACTATCGGTTCGTGAACAGTGACCAGCTTGGTACCGTCAGGAAAGGTCGCTTCGACCTGAACTTCGGCAACCATCTCGGCAACACCGTCCATCACATCGTCACTGGAGAGCAGCGTGCGGCCGTAATCCATCAGCTCAGCGACGCTGCGCCCGTCACGGGCCCCTTCGAGTATCGCTGCACTGATGTAGGCGACAGCCTCTGGATAGTTCAGCTTAAGCCCCCTCGCCTTGCGTCGCTCTGCCAACAGGGCAGCAGTAAACAGCAACAGCTTATCTTTCTCTCTGGGTGACAGATCCATGATCGTCCTCTAATTCGCTTGGGCTTCGGAATTTGGAAAGCAAAGAGCGTTCCAAAACAAAGAGGTAGCCTCTTTTTTACCTGACAACACGGCCATGCAGTCGCAAACGGCTGACCCCACCATCCGGGAAAATATTCAGCCGCACATGGGTAACGGCATCCTTCATGACCAACTCGCCGCTGAAGGTATGAACACTATCGGCCGCCAGTGCCTGCGGAGGCAGCAACTCCTCCCAGAACATACTCTGTGTGATGAGCGACTCATCGGTTGAGCGATGCATGTACGCCGCCTGAATCGAGCACTTATCAGGATAGTTTCCTTTGAAAAAAGCGGTATCGACTTCAACGCGCTCGATGATGCCGGGGGCAGCGAGTTCGATCAAACACCAATCGTTCCCCGGTTCACGTCGACGGCGGGTTTCCCAGCCATCTCCCATGTTGATGCCCTTGTTGGGTAACAGAATCTTGCTGGGATCGCCGTAGTGGGAATCGTTCCAGGCCAGCACACGTGCGCCGGACTCGCGTGCGCCGAGATTCACCTGCGCTCCGTCCTCCAACACGGTTGCCGGATCGCCATACACCACCAAGCGTGCCACGCCCCCATCCGGGAAGATATTGAGGCGCAGATGGGTCCAGCTTTCATCGCTGTCGCAAGGCACCAGATGATGAGCATCAGGGCCCAGAGAGACAGGACCGGTCAACGTCGTCCATTGGGTCGTCTCATCCGGATTTGAGTCAGGCAGGTAGCAGCCCTCAACCTGCGCCCCCGGTGGGTAGTTGCCGGTAAAAAACGAAGTATCGATATCAAACCCGCGAATCGAGCCTACAACACCCAGACGCAACACACACCAGTCATGCCCCTGCCCGCGTTTGCGGCGGCTTTCCCAGCCGTCCATCCACTTGCCGTGGTCGTCATAACGGTCTGGGTAGAAACGTGCAGGTTCAGGCGAGAGCATGCGCTCGGCCGGTGCGAAAAACTGATCGCTTGAGGCGAGCACCTCAGCACCCAGCCTTGGGTCGGCAAGATTGAGAGCTCCCTTAGTAAATTCAGGCAGTGCTTCACAGGGTTTGGCTTCGATATAGTCCAATTCAGAGCTCCTTAATCGGGTGAGGGCAACAGAGTTTCAGGTGAAGAAAACATAGCAGGTACAAGCGCACCCAAAGGACGTCAAAACTCGAACGCAGCGTTTGTTTCAAATAATTTATAATGCAACATTGGTTTCACAAACAACCGAAATAACACAAATGTTTTGTGAAGTTTCCAAACGGCATTATTGCGGTGCACGTGCACCATCATGAGCACTGTTACGGTGCATTTTTTTGAGGTAATCAGTCCAATTCAGGGCTGTTCAAACTCAGTTCATCAAGCGCCGCATACTGGTGACTAATCGAGGCGATGCGACTCCGTCCGGACTCCAGTGAAGCGTTGAGCAAATAGTTGGCCATAAGCGCCACAAGGCACATTGGCGTGGCGTAACTGTCAAATGCCGAGCGTGAATCTGTCGGACACTCGAACCACCAGTGTGCTTTTTGCCCGGCCTGAACCAATGACGAATCGGCCACCAGCGCGAGCTTTACATCGCGTCTGGCTAGATTACTCAGCAGCGTGTCGAAGCCCTGTGGACGCCGTCTGAACCCAACCAGGATGACCATATCCTCTGCCGCCAGGTCGGCCAGATCTTCACCTAGCGACTGTCCTGGCTGGGGCAGGAGCTGGACATTGGGGCGCACCTGTATCAGTTGCTGGCGCAGATGCAGTGCCACGGGGTAGCTGTTTCTAAACCCGATGACGACCACCCTCCGGGCATCTGCGAGTGCGTCAGCAAAAGACTCCAGCCTCTCATGGGTGAGCCCCTGAAACATTTGATGCAGATTGAACTCTTCCTGACGTAGATGGGCGTCAAATGCAGCGGGACGCTTGCCGCCCTCGACCACCGGCACCCCCTGATGACGCAACTGGCGAGCGAGTGTTCTGCCCTCCCTGAAGGAGGAAAAGCCAAGGCGCTTGAACAGACGCGAAACCGTCGCTTTGCTCACGCCGCACATTCGGGCAAGCTCGGCGGTGTTGAACAGCGCCAGATCCTGCGGGTGCGCAAGGATAAAATCGGCCAACAGTCGCTCCCTTGGAGTAAGCTGGTCGTATTGCTCACGCAACGTTTGGTCGATCGACGAATGTTTCACGGCAGACTCCAGACAGGCGGCGGTTTTCATGCACGTATACTAGCGACCCTGAATGAGATGCTGAACCCTCTACGTGAAATGGCATCTCGTTTGATATTAAAGACCCGACACCTATCCATATAACACAGCAAATTGATATTGCTCATCACCGTATCATCGAGCACCGGTTCCTCTTTACACCTTTATACCTAATTCAGCCTATAAATTGGCGTACAAATTGCTGCCAAAAAGCTACGGAAAGTAAGGCAAGAGTCTGGTCTGAAGAAAAGGAAGGGGAGCCAAGGTGTCAGATCATCAAGCATTCAACGCGCTTTGGTTGTTGTTAGCAGCTGTCCTGGTGCTGGTGATGCAGGGAGGCTTCCTTTGTCTGGAATCGGGTCTCACCCGTAGCAAAAATGCGATCAACGTCGCGCTTAAAAACGCCTTCGACCTGCTGGTGACGACCGTGCTGTTCTGGCTGGTGGGCTTTAGTCTGATGTTCGGCCGTTACGATGGCGCAATGCCCGACATTAGTCTGCTTGCCGCGGATTTCAGCCAACATGACTTTTGGGTAGCCGCATTTTTCTTCTTTGAACTCACCTTCTGCGCAACAGCGGCCACTATCCTCTCCGGGGCCATCGCCGAGCGCACACGCTTTGCCACCTACATACTGCTCACTGCACTCATAGCGGTGATGATCTATCCGCTGTTCGGACATCTCGCCTGGGGAGGTTCGCTGAATGGCGAGCCGGGATATCTGGCAGCCCAGGGCTTTATCGATTTTGCTGGCAGCACCGTCGTACACAGCTTGGGAGGTTGGGTGGCGCTGGCTGCGATTATCATGATTGGGCCGCGTCACGGCCGTTTTGTAAACGGCAAGCCACAGTCGATACCAAGCAGTAACCTGCCGTTTGCCATGCTTGGCATGATGTTCTTCATTATCGGCTGGATCGGCTTTAACGGCGGAAGCACATTGGAATTTTCCACTGCAATTCCCGGCATTATCGTAAACACCCTGATCGCCGCTACCGTGGGCGGCATGAGCGGCATGGTGATGGGGTTGGGCAAACGCCAGGACAACCAGAGCCCTCAGCTCACGATCAACGGAACGCTGGCAGGTCTCGTGGCGATTACGGCAGGGTGCCATGCTGTGAGCACTACAGAAGCGGCATTGATCGGCGCTGTTGGCGCCTTATGCATGCGCGGCATGGAACTGGTGATGATCAGGCTCCAACTGGACGATGCGATTTCTGCCACTCCGGTGCATCTCGGTGCCGGTATCTGGGGCACACTGGCAGTCGGCATTTTCGGCGATCCAGATATTTTGGGCACGGGACTCGACTGGAGTGGACAAGTTCTGGCGCAGGTAAAAGGCATTGTGATCTGCGGCATCTGGGCGTTCACCCTGACGTTCATCTTTCTTTGGGTTCTGCGCCAGTTCATGCCGCTGCGTGTATCCCATGCTGCCGAGAACGAAGGCCTAAACAGTTCGGAGCATGGTGCAGCCACGGAGCTGACCGACCTGCTTTACGCCATGAACGAGCAGGAAAAAAGCGGCGATATGAATCAGCGCGTACCGGTTGAACCCTTCACCGAAGTGGGACAGATCGCACTGAAATACAACCAGGTCATGTCCAAGCTCAACCGCATGGTCTCCCGCACCCGACTCATCCTCAAAGATATGCGCGACGGTGTAATCACCTTCAGCGAGCAAGGCATCATCACCAGTGTGAACCCCGGTGCCGAACAGATATTCGGACGCAAGAGCCACCAACTGGTTGGCCAACCCGTCGGCACGCTGCTGCATGAAGAGTGCCTTGCGCTTTACCCCAACACGACGCTCGATAGGCTGTTCCCGCTGATCGCGACCAGCCAGAGTGAGGGCCCCCACGAGCTGATCGGCAACAAAGGCAACGGAGAGACAACGCCCATAGAGGTGATGACATCGGCGAGCCCCACCGATGAAGGGGTTCAGTACAGTGCCGTGATTCGCGATATCGGCGAGCGCAAGAAGATGGAGGAGCGAGTGCATCGCCACTCAGAACTGGCGCAGGTCACGCTGGAGGCGATAACCGAAGCCGTTATCACCTGTGACGCCCAGTTGAACACCGTCTACCTCAACCCTGTTGCACAGGCAATGACCGGTTGGCACGTCAACGATGCTTTCGGCAAAGGGATCGATCAGGTGGTACGCCTTCAGGACGCGTCCGGCGATAACATCTCGATTGCGACACTGTGTAGGGAAAGCAGCCCTGCCGGAGAGTACCGGCAATTAAGCCTGATCGGCGTACGCGGGCGTCGGGCACAGGTTCAGTTTAACTGTGCACCTCTGCGTGATGCCCACGGCGCACCCGTGGGTTGGGTGGTGGCGATGCAGGATATTACGCAGAACAGTGAACTGCAGGCCAAACTGACATTCCAGGCCGTTCACGATGCACTCACCGGGCTTGTTAATCGGCGTGAATTCGAGCGCCGACTAGAACACTTGATAACATCAGCCAGAGCCGACAACAGTAGGCACCTGATCTGCTATCTCGATCTGGACCAGTTCAAGCTTGTTAACGACACCTGCGGCCACCGGGCGGGCGATGCTCTGCTTCGCCAGTTAGCGCAGGAGATCAAGCCCCTGGTACGCCAGAACGACACGCTGGCTCGGCTCGGCGGCGATGAGTTCGGCATCCTGCTTGCCAACTGCCCCGTTGAGCAGGGGCGCCTGATCGCTGAGCAGCTGCGCCAAGCGATAAAGGAGTTCCGTTTCTCCTGGGAAAATCAGATCTTCTCGGTCGGTGTCAGTATCGGGCTGGTGCCCTTTGGCCCTGATTGTCCCTCACTCGATGAGCTGCTCAGCATCGCGGACTCCGCTTGCTACGCTGCGAAAGATTTGGGGCGTAACCGAGTCCACCTGTATGAGCCGGACGACGAGGAGCTTACACTGCGTCAGGGTCAGATGCAGTGGGCGGCGCACATTCAGCAAGCGATCGATAGCGACCGCTTTCGCCTGTTTTACCAGATGATCGAGCCGCTCTCTTCAGAACCCGGTCAGGTGCCGCACATCGAGATCTTCATCCGCCTGCTCGATGAGCGTGATCAGCTTGTTCCGCCCGGTGCATTTATTCCTGCGGCCGAGCGCTACGATCTGATGCCCAGTATCGACCGCTGGGTCATCTCCAATACGCTTGCGTGGCTGGGTGATCGCCTGCATGCCGATAACAGCCCCCTTCACTGCGCAATCAACCTCTCCGGCGCCTCCATCGGCAGCAGCGAGTGCCTCGAACGGATCAAGGCCGACATCGAGCGCCACCGTATTCCCGCGCATTACCTCTGTTTCGAAATCACCGAGACCGCCGCCATGCTGGACCCCGAGGCCGCTCATGGCTTTATTGACGAGCTTCGCTCTCTCGGCTGTCACTTTGCGCTGGATGATTTCGGCAGCGGCCTCTCCTCCTTCGGTTATCTGAAAAAACTGCCGGTTGACTACCTCAAGATCGACGGCATCTTCATACGTGACATGGCCAACGACGAGATCGATCAGGCCATGGTGGCCTCGATTAACAATATCGCCCACATCATGGGGCTCAAAACCGTGGCCGAATTCGTTGAAGACAAGAAAACGCTGGGGCTATTGCGGCAGATCGGCGTGGATTTCGCTCAGGGATACCTGATCAGCGAGCCAAAGCCCCTTGAGCAGCTCGGGCGGGTACGAGTGATGCCACGCTGATCCCTTCCAGACAGGCACGCTGTCACCTGAGCGAAACCTAAACGCAATACACTGCGCGGGCGTAATGACAGATCGGAGCCCACGCATGACCCCTTCCCCGTTTTATCAGGATATCCGCGATCAATACGAAGCGTTTCTCGAAGATTGCGCTACCAACTTCAATCCGGACGAAACCCTGCGCATCGATCTGCACTGTCATGATTACAACAGTGATGTGCCGGATGAGCTCTGGGGACGCCTGCTGCGCTTGCCGGAAACCTGGCTTAAAACGGACGAGTTGGTTGAAGCCCTTGAGCGGGCCGGTACCGACCTGATTACCGTTACCAATCACAATAACGCCCGCTCCTGCTGGACGCTTCAGGAGCAGCAAAAGACAGTCCTCACCGGCACCGAGTTCACCTGTCACTTCCCCGGTGACGAGCTGAGCGTGCATGTACTGATCTACGGTTTCAACCGCGAGCAGGAGCGCACCCTCAACGATCTGCGCCACGATATTTATGCTTTCTGCGCCTTTGCAAAGCGCGAAGAGCTGCCCACCGTGTTGCCGCACCCGCTGTTTTTCTACACCCACGGACGTGAAGTCAATCCGGACGTACTGGAGCGTTTTGCCCTGCTCTTTGAACGGTTCGAGGTGCTCAACGGGCAGCGCGGTTACTGGCAGAATCTGCTTACGCTTCGTTGGATCGAGAGTCTGACGCCCGAGCGCATCAACGCCTGGTCACGCAAGCACGGTATCAACCCGCGTGAATACTGCCGGGATCCTTACCGTAAGACCCTCACCGGCGGCTCAGACGATCATAACGGTCTTTTCGCCGGTCGCTGTGGCACGCTGCTGAACGTGCCTAACCTTAAACAGCGTCTTGAAGCCGGCGAAACACTGCCGAGGCTTGCGCTGGAAGCGATCTACGAGGGCCGCACCGCTCCCTACGGCTTTGTCGGCGAGGAGGAGAAGCTCACCACCACCTTCCTCGACTACTTCGCGCAAGTCGTACTCAACATGGAAGATCCGGGGCTTCTTCGCATGCTGCTGCACAAGGGGCCGCTCAAGGACAAAATGCTATGTCTGGCGCTCTCGAATCTGCTGCAGGAGCTGCGCCGGCACAAATACACCCTGACCTTTCTGGAAACCTTTCATCAGGCACTGAAAGGTCGAAAGCCGAGCCTGCTGGTCAATCTTGGTGTCTCCCGCGAATTTAAGCCAACGCTCAAGCTGATCAAGCAGATCGCCCGTACGCAGCGCCACGAGCCGGAGCGCTTCCCTGAAGTGCTGCGTGAGGCGATTCCCCAGCTTCACCGTCAGATCAGCCATACGCTGTTCAGTCGGATGCACGAACAGATCGCCAAGATCGATCATGACAACCTCAGCGACATGCCCATTGACGAGCTTGTACGCCTGTTGGAGGTACCAACGCACTTTCGCGCCCTATTCTCGGGAGAACGCAGCGGAGGGCCTGACATGTCGCAGGTGAACATCGGCAAGCTAATGGACAAGCTGACCTTCCCCGCACTCTCGGCGGCCGTACTGGCCGGCGCGGCCTTCGCCAGTACCCGTGTGCTCTACTCCAACCGCGCATTTCTTGATCGTCTGGCCGGCGAACTGGGCGCTACCCGCCACCCGCAGCGTGTGCTCTGGCTCACCGATACCTTTGTGGACCGTAACGGGGTATCGTCGGCGCTGCGCGACATGCTGACGCAGGTACAGAAACATCAACTACCGATCGACCTGCTGGTCTGCCACCCGACACTGAAATCACAGCCCAACCTGCAGGTCATACGTCCGCTCACAGCCTTCCACTTCAATCAACTTGGTGAGCAGACGATACACGTACCCGACCTGCTGGAAGTGCAAAAGTTGTTCGAGCGTGGCGGTTATGACCGCATCATCTGTTCAACCGAGTTATGCATGGGGCCCATTGCGCTCTATCTGAAGCAGGCATACTCGGTGCCTGCATGGTTCTACATGCACACTGACTGGCTGGAGTTCCTGAGCCGCAAGACCGGGCTGGATAACCACGCGCAGGATCGTATTCGTCGACTGATCCGCGCCTTTTATCAGCAGTTCGACGGTACATTCGTATTGAATGAAGATCACCACGAGTGGCTGACCGGCCCCGAGATGGCGCTACCCGACGAGCAGGTCAAGCTCACCGCACACTGGGCGGGCGTAGGCTCCGAGGTCGCCAGCCTCATGCCTAGGCCGCACAACGAAGCCCCGATACTGCTGTATGTCGGACGCCTGAGCGAAGAGAAAGGCGTGATGGATCTGCCGGACATCTGGGAGCGGGTGAAAAAACAGCACCCCAACACCCAACTGTGGATCGCTGGCAGCGGTCCGGCAGAAAAGAAACTGCGCAAGGCAGCCCCCGAGGCAAACTTCTTTGGATGGGTAGAGCAGAGTCAGATCCCGCAGCTGTATCAACAGGCCGACCTTCTGCTGCTGCCCTCGCGTTTTGACACCTTTGGCTGTGTCATTCTGGAAGCGATGAGCTCAGGCCTGCCAACGCTTGCCTACAACTGCAAGGGTCCAAAATCGATCATCCGTCACGGCCGAAGCGGACTGCTCGCCGAGGACCGGAAGGAGATGGCTTCCTGTGCCATTGAATATCTGGACAATACCGCCTACCAGGGACGTTTGCGTGTAGGGGCACTGGCACGCTGCCTGGATTATTCGCCGAAGCGAATTCTCAATGATCTACTCGGCGACATGGGGATGAACGGCGCGGTCAAGTGGACCAGATCCGAGGCGGAACCGCATCCAAAGCGCATATCTCCGGCCTGACACGTCGCCAGATCGCCGTAAACAGCCGCAGGATCGATTCGGTACGCTGACCAAGCACGCGCACCACCAGCACACCGTCGACCTGCGTAGCCCCCACCTCCAACGCTATCGAATCCACGCTGCTAATCGACTCACGAATATGCTCGAGCAAGTCAGTAAGCGATACGCGACACGCCTCACCCGGCACAATGAACAGCGATGCCTGCATCGGGTAGCCCCGCAATCCTGCGGCAGCATCGAGCAGCGCGCGCCCTTCGGTACGCAACTGGTCAATTAGAACCAACTCTCCGTCGATGCTTATATGTGTCGCGCTTGCCATGCTGCCAATATCGAAGGGCTCATCATTCACCGGACGTCCGAGACACTGTATATCCCAGCCGATAAACGCTGCGCCCGGCTCCAGCGCTATATGAGTTTCGATCCGGGCATTGGCGTCAGGAAAGAAGATGTTCTCCTGCGGCATCCACTCGAGCATGCCGCCTTTGGCCACACTGAGGGTCTGAATCTGGGTGGCAAGACGCCCCCCCGAGCGGTAGAACTTGGTCGCCCCAGGCGTCGTGATCAACGCCTGCGCCCCGGATTCAACATGCACCTGAATATCAAGGCTGTCGCCACCGACCACGCCTCCGGGTGGGTGCAACAAGTAGGTATGACATACCCCACCCTCCGGATAGAACGGTCGCTGCACCGCAAGCGGCCCACGCCGCTCTCGCGAAACGATCCGTGTCCGCTCAGCACGCTTAGCAAACTGCAGCTTTAAAAGCGCTTGCCACCCCTGGGCGTTTACCGCCTGATTCATCGACTCTCCTTAACAGTCTTTTAAACCGTCAGATACTCTTTCACCAGCTGATCATCGAGATCAGACATGGCGCCGTTCGCTACCGCGCGGCCTCGATCAAGTATACAGAAGCGGTCGCCGACTTTGCGCGCAAAAGGTAGTTTCTGCTCGACCAGCAGCACCGTCAGGTTCATCTCGCGGTTCAATCGACGGATGATATCGCCGATCTCCTGCACCACGTTGGGCTGTATTCCCTCGGTGGGTTCATCGAGTATCAACAGCTGCGGATCAACCACCAACGCGCGACCGATGGCCAGCTGCTGTTGCTGACCACCGGAGAGGTCGCCGCCTCTGCGTTTCATCATCTCGCCCAACACCGGAAACAGATCGAAAATAAAATCGGGCACCTTGCGTTTGCCACGGGGCAACACCGGCAAGCCAATCTGCAGATTCTCCTCCACCGTCAGCAGTGGGAAAATCTGCCGTCCCTGAGGCACGTAGCCAATGCCCACACGCGGACGCTGCTCGACCGAGCGTTTGAGCAGGTCCTCTCCCTTGAACTGAACAGATCCGCTCTTGACCGGCTGATGCCCCATGATGCATTGCAATAGCGTGGTCTTGCCCACACCGTTGCGGCCCATCAGTACCGTGCATTCACCGGCATTTACTTTAAGCTCAACATCCCAAAGCGTGTGGCTCTGGCCGTAATACTGGTTGAGACCCTGTATCTCCAACATGACGCTCTCTCCCGCCTCGCCCCTATTCGCCAAGGTAAACCTCAACCACTTTGCGGTTGTTCTGTACCTGCTCCATCCGCCCTTCAGCCAACACACTGCCCTGATGCAGCACCGTTACCGTGCGATCTTTCCCCGCCAGACTGCGGACGAAGTCCATATCGTGCTCGACCACCACCACTGAGTGCTTGCCCGCCAGCGATGTGAGCAGCTCCGCGGTACGGTCCATTTCCTGATGCGTCATGCCCGCGACAGGCTCATCCACCAGTAACAGACGCGGCTGTTGCATCAGCAACATGCCGATCTCGAGCCACTGCTTCTGGCCATGCGACAGACTGCCCGCACGCATATGCGGCAGCTCTTTCAGGCCGATCAGCTCCAACACCTCATCGAGGCGATCGCGCTGCTCACCGTTGATGCGTGCACCAAGAATTTTCAGAACGGCCCTGTCGCCCGCCATGGCAAGCTCCAGATTCTCGAACACGGTTAAAAACTCAAATACCGTCGGTTTTTGAAACTTGCGCCCAATGCCCGCCTGCGCAATGGCGGGTTCGTCCATATCCAGCAGGTTGATGGTCTGGCCAAACCAGGCAGCGCCCGTATCGGGCCGCGTCTTGCCAGTGATGATATCCATCATCGTGGTTTTACCCGCCCCGTTGGGCCCGATGATGCAGCGCAGCTCGCCATCGTTGATATACAGGTTCAGATCGTTGATCGCCTTGAAGCCATCAAAGCTGACCGAGATACCTTCCAGATAGAGCAGTACGTTTTTGTCGACGTTCAGCTTCGCCGTACTCTGGGGCGTCATGAACGAGAAGACATGCTCGCGATCAAGCACCTCAGCCACGGTTGATTGTAGACTCATCACACCGCCTCCTTACTTCTGAGCAACCCGGTAATACCGCGCGGCAGCAACAGTGTGACCAGCACAAACAGCCCGCCCAGCGCGAACAGCCAGACATCCGGCAACTCGGCCGTGAAATAACTTTTCGCGTAGTTGATCACCAATGCGCCGACAACAGCGCCGTAGAGCGTAGCGCGCCCGCCGACCGCTACCCAGACCACCACCTCGATGGAGTTCAACGGCGAGAACTCGTTGGGGTTGATAATGCCCACCTGTGGCACATAGAGCGCACCGGCGACACCGGCGATCATCGCCGAGATGGTGAAGATCCAGAGTTTGACGTTTTCCACTCTGTAGCCCATGAAACGCGCACGGGATTCGGCATCGCGCACCGCCACGCAGACCCGGCCCAGACGGCTTTGCATCAGGTAACGACAGAGCAGATAGCCAAACGCCAACGCCAGTGCCGAGGCGATAAACAAGCCGATACGGGTCGAGTTGGATTGCAGGCTAAAGCCAAGCAGATCCTTGAAATCGGTCAATCCGTTGTTGCCGCCAAAACCCATTTCGTTGCGGTAAAACGCCAGCATCAGGGCAAAAGTAAGCGCCTGAGTGATGATCGACAGGTAGACGCCCGACACACGGGAGCGAAACGCCAGCGCACCGAAGACAAACGCAAGAGCGCCCGGCACGAGCATCACCATGATCGCGGCAAACCAGAACTGGTCAAATCCTTGCCAGAACCAGGGCAGCTCCTGCCAGTTGAGAAACACCATGAAATCGGGCAACTCCGGGTTACCGTAGACACCGCGATCACCGATCTGGCGCATCAGGTACATCCCCATGGCATAACCACCGAGCGCAAAAAACGCACCGTGACCCAGTGTCAGTATGCCCAGATACCCCCAGACCAGATCCACAGCCACCGCCAGCAGGGCAAGTGTCAGGTATTTTCCGATCAAGGTGACGGTATAGGTCGGCAGGTGCAGTGCAGAATCCGACGGCAAGCCGTTCAGGATCGGCACCAGCACGATAGACGCTGCCAGCAGGGCTAACAGAATCTGCCCGCCACGATCATCCTTCATTATCCTCCACAGAAACATCGATCAGCCCTCCGCCGCCCGGCCACGCTGCGGAAAGAGACCGCGCGGGCGCTTTTGGATAAACAGGATGATGAACACCAGCACCAGAATCTTGGCCAGTACCGCACCGGCCCAGGGTTCCAGCACTTTATTCGCCACGCCAAGGCTGAGACCAGCCACAAGCGTGCCCCAGAGGTTGCCGACGCCACCGAAGACCACAACCATAAACGAGTCGATAATGTACGATTGACCCAGGTTCGGCCCCACGTTAGTCAGCTGGGACAGCGCCACACCGGCAACCCCTGCCACCCCTGATCCAAGTCCGAAGGTCAATGCATCAACCCACTCGGAGCGCACGCCCATTGCGCGGGCCATGGCACGGTTTTGGGATACGGCCCTCACCTGAAGGCCCAGTGATGTGCGCTTGAGGACCAACAACAGCGCAAAGAACACCAGCAGACAGAACGCAATGATGTACAGACGGCTGGTGGTCAACGACAGCACCGGGTTTATCTCGATCAGCCCACTCATCCATTCCGGCGTTGCAACGCTTCGGTTCAGTGGCGAGAAGATGGTACGCACCGCCTGTTGGAGGACCAGCGAGATACCGAATGTGGCCAGCAGCGTTTCCAACGGTCGGCCATAGAGGAAGCGGATAACACCCCGTTCAATGGCAATACCCACCAGTGCCGAGACCAGAAAAGCGCAGGGAATCGCCACGATCAACGACAACCCGATGTGGTTGGGCATCAACTGCTGAATGACGTAAGTCGTGTAGGCGCCCAACATGATCAGCTCGCCGTGGGCCATATTGATGACCCCCATCACACCGAAGGTGATGGCGAGTCCGATACCGGCCAACACCAGCACAGAGCCCAGGCTCAAACCAAAATAGAGTGTCTCGACACCACCATAAAAGCGCGCGCGCTGCTCGATCTCCGCCAACGCCTTCTCGGCGGCCGCCTTCAGGGCTGCATTATCGGTCGACCCCGCAAACTGGGTCAGCGCATTGCGGGCATCGGGCTCAAGTGAGCCGGCCAGTGTCGCAACCGCATCGCGTGCCCGTGCCTCGTCAGCCGCTGGCAGCTCGCCGATGGCGATAGCAATCTGCATCACCTCGCGTACCGTAGCGCTATCCTCTTTTGCGTAGGCCTTGCGTATCAGTGCCAACGCATCCTCGTCCATTGAACCGAGCATTTCGCGCACCGCCGCAAGGCGACGTGACAGGTCGGGTGATTTCAGTCCGATCTCGGCTTGAATCTGCCTGACCAGCGATCTGAGCTGGTTATTCAGCGTGATTTTCTTGAAGTCCCGTTTCTTCTCAATCGCTACCGGCTCATTGTTCAACAACGAAATAGCGGGTTTGTCCGTTTCATAATCATCGATCTGGTAAAGCCCATCATCCTTCTTGTTGAAGTACAGACGGCTCTCCATGAGCAGTGTCATCAGCTGTTTGGTTTGCGGATGATTGTTGTCGGCCAGCAGTCGAATCGCCTGCTCCTTTTCATCGAAGCTACGACTGGTCAGAAGCTTGGCCGCTTCGTTGTAGACCGCTTCATCACCGGCTGCAGATGCGCGCAGCGGGACGAGCAGAAACAACAGACAAAGCAGGCAGAATCCGCCAAATGTCCGTATCGTCATTGGTCAATACCCGGAAGCAAGAAGGTGGGAACACCGGCCCCGCGTTGCGGGACCGGCGATTGGATCAGGCAAGCGTAATCAGAAGTTCTGACCGGAGCACTTGCCGGTTTTGACGTTGTAGTTACCGCAGGAGAGCGGTGCACGCCAATCAGAGATGATGTCCTTGGATCCTTCGAGGTAGTTCGACCATGCATCACCTACAACAGTACCCGGCGTGCTGGAGACCACGGCAAACTGACCGTCATCCTGAATCTCGCCGATCAGTACCGGCTTGGAGATGTGATGGTTAGGCATCATGGTTGCGTAGCCACCGGTCAGGTTGGGAACGGCGATGCCGATCAGTGCGTCCTGCACCGCATCCGGATCAGTGGTGCCGGCTTTCTTAACCGCCTCTACCCACATATTGAAGCCGATATAGTGCGCTTCCATCGGGTCGTTGGTGACACGGTCTTCATTCTTGATGAACTTATGCCAGGACTCGATGAATTCGTCATTCTGCTCGCTGTCGACGCTCATAAAGTAGTTCCAGGCCGCAAGATGGCCGACCAGCGGCGCGGTATCGATACCGGCGAGCTCCTCTTCACCGACCGAGAAAGCCACAACCGGGATATCATCGGCGGTCACGCCCTGAGCACCTAGCTCCTTATAAAACGGCACGTTGGCATCACCGTTGATGGTGGAAACCACCGCGGTTTTCTTGCCTTCTGATCCGAACTTCTTGATGTCGGACACGATCGACTGCCAATCGGAGTGACCGAATGGCGTGTAGTTGATCAGGATATCCTCTTCTGCCACACCCATGGATTTCAGGTAGGCCTCAAGGATCTTGTTGGTGGTACGCGGGTAGACGTAGTCGGTACCGGCCAGTACCCAGCGCTCGACACCCAGTTCGTTCTTCAGGTAGTCAACGGCCGGAATCGCCTGCTGGTTGGGCGCCGCACCGGTGTAGAACACGTTCTTGGAAGACTCTTCGCCCTCATACTGAACTGGGTAGAACAGCAGGCTATCCAGCTCTTCGAATACCGGCAGTACAGATTTGCGGGAAACCGATGTCCAGCAGCCGAATACCGCCGACACCTTATCCTTCTCGATCAGTTCACGGGCTTTCTCCGCGAACAGCGGCCAATTGGAGGCCGGATCGACCACCACAGCCTCCAGCTGTTTACCGAGCAGGCCGCCCTTCTTGTTCTGCTCATCGATCAGCATCAGCATGGTGTCTTTCAGTGTGGTTTCACTGATGGCCATGGTGCCGGAGAGCGAGTGCAACACACCCACCTTGATGGTTTCGGCGGCCAGTGCGCTAAAGCTCAACACCGACGCACCCAGACCCAGTGCCACACCTGCTGCCAGTTTCTTCATTCGCATCTTGTTACCCCTTCGATTGTCAGATTCGCAAGAACACCTGCTATCGATTGTTATCGAAGGGTTAAAGGGGCGGTATGCGTTGATCAGCGACCTCGGGTACGTCATTTGACGTATAGCGGGCAAGCGGCCTTACTGCGAGGTGAGGAACGCTCGGCGATCAATCGTTTCTTCCAGTTTCAACGGGTCTCGCCCAGCGCTTATATAGTCCCCGATAGCAGGGCAGGTTCCCTCTTCCGACAAAGCCGTTAAGATACCGTTGTCTCTGTCGAGGTATTTCGCTGCACAATAACTGTCCTTCTTATTTTTATCCATCTCACACACTTTGCTGTGGATATAGGCAGCGCCGATTATATCGCAATCCTTTTGATCGCCGAGGAAAAACGAATAGTTAAACCATATAAGGGGTGATTCAGGGTCGTCCTGAAGTGCCATTACATAAGCATAGCGTGCTTTTTTTGCGTCATGAAAAGAGTCACTGTACAGGTTACCAAGGCGCATCCATGCTTTTCCGCCTTTTTCTATCGTGTAATACAATGCACTTTTGTAGGCGTTCGCTGCTTCTTTATGACTCTTTATATTTTCAAGCTCAAGGCCATAAAAATATTGAGCATCATAGTCATAGGGGCGCAGTTGCGCTGCAAGTGACAAATATTTAATCGCTTTGTCATGCTCGCCCTTATGATAGTAGTGTCGCCCTATCCAGTAGTAGTTATTGGCATCGACGGGCGCGATATCCATAATCGCCATATAATCCTTGAACGCTTTGTCGGCCTCATCGACGTACCTAAGCATAAGCGCTCTCAAGCTCAGATATTGCCCGGCATTACCGTGCGATAACGCTTTCGCGAAGGCCTGCTTTGCTTCGTAGTATCGTTTCTCCTTAAAAAGTTTCGATGCCCTTTCATACTCAACGTATCCCAACAGCGGCTTGAGAGACGCGTTTTGATCTACGAATCGTCGCGTGTCCTCTACAATCGCCTCAAGCGCTGTCATCGAGCCTCCCCAACGGGGTCTACTCATGCTCAGTGCAGCTGCACGTATCGCATAGGATTCAGGCCTCGCATCAAAAGCTTCCGCGATGAGGTTGAACTTCTCCTGCCCCGTGCCACCGGAATTATATATTCGATCCGCGTAAGTAATGGTAATGGATGGATCCAGTTCCAGTGATCGACTGAGATCCATGTTGGCTTTATCAGCGTAATAATGCCAATTCTGTTTCTGCTCATCCGAGAGCTCTCGGTAATAATCATCCCCGCGGTATAATCCACCCACATAGGAGAAGTAGTTAGCTCTTACCAGATGCGCTATAGCCGATTCGGGGTATTGAGCAATCCAATTATCAAGGAGAATCTGGTGTTGCGGTGCGCCACTTCTAAGGGCGCTGATTGCAAAATTAATCGAACCTTCAACAGCCGTATCGTTTTTCAACTCTTTCAAAAGCGGTTTGAAGTGAGCTTCCAGAGCTGAAAAATCGCCCTCTTCAAACGTTTCCCTGATAGCTAAATAGGCTGTAATCTTATCCTCATCCAGGCCGCTTATATCTTTCCAGTATGCTCTGGATGGGCCGGATGAAGAGCCGGCTGTATCGTTATTGGATAGAACATCATACAAGTTCTGGAAATCGTCTTTCATATAAAAAGACGCGAAAGCGATTATGGAAATCAATATTACGAAGCTTGTAGCTTTCCTTTTTGTCATTATGTTCATCCTTGATAAACCGGCTCCCAAGCCTTTTCAGATGGCTGAATCACCTGTCAATTCTACCTGTCCATCAATCTATCCCTTGGGATACATTGTCGGCGTATTCGTGTCTCTATTGCCTGTTTGATGCCTGCACCAGTGTGCGGCCTTTCCGCAAAAGGCACAAGACGCACATGTGAATTGATGATGAAACCCAACGCACTTTATGACAATCACCCAGGGCTATATCCGGCATTCAAAGAGATCATTAAAATAGCGTTGGCCCAACCACGAGACTCCAACCTGACTGAACACCCTGCCCCCTGACAGGTCAAAGCCATCAACATACCAGCCAACGAGAAATCCGACGCTGGCTTGCATAGGGCCAACCGTTACCCTCTGAACTTATAAGGATCAGGTTAAATGTTTAAAATCGCCACTGCACTTACCGCCAGCGTGATGGGTCTCTTTATCGCTGGCTGCGCCACCACAACCAGCCGTTTCGTCACGCCTGATGAGGTGAGCGACTACCTTGTCACCAAGACACCTGCACAGATGCAAAGCACCTTGGGTAGCCCGCGCACGGTGGAACATACCGGCCCAAACACATCCGTATGGACCTACCACTCGGATATGATTCAGGACAAAAAGGCGACTCAGGGGAAGTGTGAGATGATCATTACCTTTGAGGGCGACAAGGCGGTAAAAGCGCTGGTGAACGCGACCGAATACTCCCCTTTCGCGGCGCCGCTGGCGACATGCAACCTTATGCTGAATGGGCTCTGAGGACTCAGGTTAAACCCGTTAACCGGTTCAGTAATGGTTGATAAACGGATTTTCCTTCAAACGGGCGACGGCAAGGTCAATGAACGATCGAATCTTCGCATTGGCCTGCCGCCCTTCGAGATAGACGATACTCACCGGCAGCGGTTCAGGTTCGTATTCCGTTAAAATCCGCACCAGCGATCCGTTCATCAGCTCTTCACCTACCTGGTACGACATCAGACGTGTAATACCGAAACCCTGCTTCACGGCCGTGATCGCCGCGCCATTCTGCGAACAGCAAAGGCGTGGCGATAGCTTTACAGACAGCCGCCCTCGCGGGGATTCAAACTGCCATGCCGTTGACGGCTCAACCGTTGAGGACTGGATGATCTCATGATCGGCAAGATCATCCGGATGCAGGGGTTCCCCCCGTCGTTTCAGATAGTCAGGCGAGGCGCACAGCAGCCTGCACACGCTTCCGACCGGGATCGCATAGTAGCTCGAATCCTTTAAGTGGCCGATGCGGATAGCCACATCCAGCCCTTCGTCGAGTATATTGCTCACGCGATCATAGAATTGCGCCTTTACCGTTACCGACTGATTCTGACTCAGGTATTCCGTCAGAATAGGTGTGATATGGATCTGTCCAAACAAGACCGGCGCGGTGACAGATAAAACGCCCTTTGGCTCGGCGTAACTCCCCGATGCCAGGGCTATCGCCTGTTCAACCTCCTCCAGAATGCGCTTGGCATCCTCAAGAAACCGCGCACCTGCGTCTGTAAGGCGCACATGACGGGTGGTTCTGTTAAACAGGCGCGTACCAAGCTCATGTTCGAGCTGCGCAACCGAACGTGTGACTGCCGGGGCCGAGAGGTCGAGCTGACGGCTGGCAGCGACGAAACTTTTACATTCGGCAACCTCGACAAACACCCGCATTGCTTCCAGCTTATCCATTCGACGCTACCTGTTGGACCATCTTTTATTGCATATATAGCAATAGTCAATTAACTCTTACACCAATTACCAACAATAATTCCAATTGTATGCTGGATTCTCCCTTTTAAGAGTCAATAGGAGTTAAACATGTCCCGTATACCTACCCCCGCCACCATTCAGGATGCACCCGAAGCCTCACAAGCATCGCTTGACGCCGTCAACAAACTGCTGGGCAGCGTACCCAACCTGTTCCGAATCGTCGCTAACAGCCCTCAGACACTTCAGGGTTACCTCGGTCTCAACGGTGCACTCGGAAATGGTTCGCTGAATGCCCAGACCCGTGAGCGTATTGCGTTGGCGATTGCCGAGATCAACGACTGCACCTACTGCCTGTCCGCACACCAGTACCTGGCCACCCATCTGGCCAAGCTCAGTGCTGCTGAAATCGAGGCGAACCGTCGTGGTACGTCTGGCGATGCCAAGGCCGCTGCAGCGGTTGAGTTTGCAGTGAAGATTGCGAAAAATCGCGGCAAGGTCTCAGACAGCGATGTCGCCTCGGCCCGTGCGGCAGGTTATAGCGACGCTGAGATCGTCGAGATTGTAGGGCACGTAGCCCTGAACACCCTGACCAACTACATCAACGAAGTATTGGGTACAGAGATCGACTTTCCCATTGTCGATACACTGGCCGCATAAAAGGAAAAGGGGTGGCACCGTCGCCACCCCTTACCCTCGAAATTGCATAAGGCCCAACCGTTTTACGTTCACTGGTTCGCAACCAGAATTCTTAATGCCACGCCCGCCGCAGCTGTGCGGTTCTCGACGCCCAGTTTGGGAAAGATCTGCTCCAGATGCTTATTGACGGTACGCGGGCTCATCTCGAGTATCTCTGCCGCTTCCCGGTTGGTTTTTCCGTTGGCGATCCAGAACAGCACCTGTGATTCGCGCTCAGTCAGATCGAGCTTCTCACGCAACATGGCAGCGCCGTCGGTACGTTGAAGATCCAGCAGTTTCATCAGCTTTTCGCCGTTGCCCTCATGGCTGATAAGCTTCAGCGCCAGTGGGTAGTCAAGGCCTTCAAGACTTAGCTGTTCCTCCACCTGTGGCGTGTGATCCAGCCAGTATCGAATCTGTGGCGCAAGGTGCTTGTGCTGCCATGCCTCGTCAGCCCTTGCCCGGGCAAGCAGTGCATGTGTTTGCGGCGTTGCCCAGCGTATGTGGCCATCGTCACTGACGGTAAGCAGGTGCTGACCGAGACTGTCGAGTGCGCTGCGGGCACTGTTCGCCAGACGTGCGTTATCAAGATGCACCTTCATGCGCGCCAAGAGTTCATTGGGGTTGATCGGTTTGGTCAGGTAATCCACCCCACCAGCTTCGAGCCCTTTGATCACATCGTTGGTATCGGCAAGCCCCGTCATGAAGATCACCGGTATGGATTGCAGCTCCGGATCCGCTTTCAGTGCCCGACAGGCTTCAAACCCATCCATATGGGGCATGACACCATCCATCAAGATGATGTCCGGTCGCATACGCTTGGCGATGCTCAGCGCCTGCCGTCCCTCCAGTGCCACCAGTACATCGATACCGGCTGCCTCAAGCGCGTCGTTGATCAGACTCAGGGTGTCCGGCGAGTCATCGACCACAAGCGCGATATCGGTAGGGGCGTTATTGCTGTTCATCAGTCTGAAAGCTCCAGGCACTGAGCCAGCTGTGCAAACTGTAGTGTGCTGGTCAGTTTATTCAGGTGTTGTAGCGTCGGCGCATCAAGCACGCCCTGTTGGTCCAGTTTTTCAAGTGTTGCACGCACGCCTTTTCGATAACCGATCTCGGCATAGGCACGCAGTTCATGAATGAGTTCATGATCCGGTATCGACCAATCCATGTCGGCTGATGGCGACTCGCTTAATGCCACGCGAGGTTCGGGAGGCGCAGGCTCAGTCTCTGCACTCTGATAAATCCACTCCAGTTTCAGGTGCCGCGCAACTCTATCGAGCAGCGCCTGATTCTCCACGGGTTTGACCAGATAGTCGTTATACGCCGTTTCTACGCCAACGTCCTTGCGATATTCACGCGCATCGGCCGAAAGCATGATGATGGGGGCATCTATGCTGCGATTGCGCAACTCTCTGGCCAGTTGCAGACCGTTCATGCCGGGCATCGATATATCCAGCAGGAATAGATCAGGTTGGCTGTTTTGCAGCAACGCCAGACAGGCCTCGGCGTCGTGCGCTTCCAACGCCCTGAAGCCCAGGGGGGTCAGCAAATCGGACAGCAGGCCACGCAAGACCGGATCGTCGTCCACTAAACACACCGTGCGCTGATATCCGGCATACCCAACAACACGCTGCGCCTTGGTTTTATCACGGGTTTGCGGATCCAGCCAAGGCAACATCAGACTTACCGAGAAGCAGCTGCCCCGCCCCGGCTCACTCTCAACCTGTAGATCGCCGCCCATAATTTCGGTCAGTAGTTTTACGATCGTAAGCCCTAGCCCAGTGCCCGGCAGATTCGGGCTGTCGGCGGTACGCACCCGCTCGAAGGGGTCGAAAATCCGTGCCAGATGCGCCTTGGGGATACCTGGGCCCGTATCCCGTATGCTGAACTCGGCTACCTGATTACGGTAGCGGATTTCGAACTCAACCTGCCCGCTTGCTGTGTATTTAACCGCATTGGAAAGCAGGTTAATCAGTATCTGACGCAAACGCTTCTCGTCGGCGATCACCAATTGCGGCAGCGGGTCGAGTATTCGGCAGTGAAACGCTATCCCCTTGCCGCTGGCCTGCATTGCGAACATATCGGCAAACTGGTCTATCAACTCAGGCAATTGCACCTGGTTGCGGTACAGCTCCAGTCTGCCCGCTTCGATCTTTGAAATATCGAGCAGGCCCTCTATCAGGTCGGCAAGATACTGGCCGCTGCGGTGGATGGTGTTAAGCCCGGGCTTCATGCGTACGGGCGTCTCAGGCTGGTCGGCCAGCAGTTGCGCATAGCCGAGTATCGATTGCAGGGGCGTGCGCAGTTCATGACTGATGCCGCTGATGTAGCGGCTCTTGGCCGCATTGGCACGCTCGGCCTGCTCTTTGGCCTGCTGCAAGGCAAGGTCAGTCTGCTCGTGCGCCTCGATCTCTCGGATCAGTTTTCGCGTTTGGCGGTTGGACTCTTTCTGCGCCACCCAGCGACTTTCATGTGCCAGCAGGAAAAACCAGGTGATGACGCCCGAGGCGATCAACAACACAAAGAACAGGGTCCAGAGTGTCTGGCTGAGCAGCTCAACCTGCACCGGGTCTTCTGGTTGCATCTGCCTGTACACGAGCGCCAGCAAGGCTCCCAACAACAAGTTAACCGGCAGCAGCATGCCGACAAAACGGCCAAACCGGGAGTTGATGGTGCGTACGATACTGCGCGGCAAAAACAGCCGTAAAAAGCCAATCAGCTGGGCAGAGAAACGTGCCCGCGGTTTGCAGCTGTCCATACAACGCGCATCCAGTGAACAGCACAGCGAACAGATCGGCTGCCCATAGGCCGGACAATAACTCATGTCCTCGCGCTCGAAACGATTCTCACAGATACCGCAGGTGATATGGCCCGGGTGTTCGGCACACTGATGCACCGCGAGCTCCGCATCCGCCGGTTGCCGCGCGAGGTAGTAGCGGCCACCGGTGAGCCATGCGATCAGTGGCACAGCGATAAAGCAGGTTACAAGGCTGACAAAGTGGGACAGGGTTTTCACCACCTCACCGAACCAGCCCAGATAGCACAGCACCCCCAGTGTGGTCGCCAGCAGCATGGAACCGGTACCCACCGGGTTGATGTCATACAGATGGGCGCGCTTGAACTCAACATAGGGGGGACTTAAGCCCAGCGGTTTATTGATCAACAGATCCGCGGCCAGAGACGCCAGCCAGCTAACTGCCACTATGGCGAATATGCCGAGAATCGCCTCCAGCGCCTGATAGATACCCAGCTCCATCAGGATCAGTGCAATCGCCACGTTGAACACCAGCCAGACCACCCGGCCCGGGTGGCTGTGCGTGAGGCGCGAGAAGAAGTTCGACCACGCAATTGAGCCTGCATAGGCGTTGGTAACGTTGATCTTCATCTGCGAGAGGATCACCATCAGCGCCGCCAGCACCAGCGATACCGATGGCGAGTGAGTCAGATAGGCGAACACCATCTGGTACATGTAGGTGGGGTCACTGGCACGGGCGAAGGTCTCCCCCTGACTGATTGCCAGATACGCCAGAAACGAGCCAAGCAGCATCTTGATCAGGCCCACAAACACCCAACCGGGACCTGCCAGAATCAGCCAGAACCACCAGCGGCGCTTGTTCTCTTCGGTTTTGGGCGGCATGAAGCGCAGGTAGTCCACCTGTTCACCGATCTGCGCCACCATGGCAAAGAAGACAGAGGCCGCAGCACCGAACAGCAGAATATCGAAGTGCCCCTCTTGCGAGCGGCCCACCGGCGCGAAGTTCACCCAATCGCCCATGTGCTGGTATTCGAAGAACACCACCACCGCCAGCGCCGAGCACTGCAACAGCAACCACAGCGTTTGGGTGCCGACCTGAAAACGGCTTATCGCCGATATACCGTGGGTGACTACCGGTATCACCGCAACGGCACAGATCACATACCCGACCGATAGCGGAATACCGAACAGCGCCTGCAGTGCCGAGGCGAGAATAGCCGCTTCTATCGCAAAGAAGATAAAGGTGAAAGAGGCGTAGATCAGTGACGTAATGGTAGACCCGAGGTATCCAAAGCCCGCGCCGCGTGTCAGTAGATCGATATCCAGGCCGTGTTTGGCAGAGTAGTAGCTGATCGGAAAGCCGGTGATAAAGAACACCAGACACACCACCAGCATCGCGATCAGCGTATTGGTAAAGCCGTAGCTGAGCGTTACCGCCGCCGCGATCCCCTCTAGTGCCAGAAACGCCGTCGCCCCGAGTGCGGTCTTGGCCACCCGGTCGATGGACATGCGCCGTCCCGCCCTTGATGTGAAGCGCAGGGCGTAGTCCTCGAGCATCTGGTTGGCGACCCACTTGTTGTAGTGGCGGCGCACCTTGAGAATCGTTTGCGACGGCAGCATGCGTGTGTTGTGTATCCTCAGTTACGGAGTTTGCAAGCCCCAGGGGAAACCCTAGGCCGATCAGGCATGGGAGACCTCGAACGAGCCGACCAGTTGCTGCAGCTTGGACGCGGTTACCCGCGCCTGATCTGAAGTCACCTTAAGCGTGCGGATCGCCTCACTCATCTCGCCACTTATCTGCGCAACATCCCCAGCGGTCTTGCCGTTGCGCTGACTGCTCTCGTCGATATGCTTGATGATGGAGAACATCTGCTCCACCAGTCGATGCAGCTCGGCGTTGTCGGTTGCGGCGTCCTGCGTCATTTGCAGGTTCTGATCCACATCTTCGACCCCCTTCTCCATAAAACGCACCGCCTCGCCGCTTTCGATCTGAATCCGCTCGATCTTGGAGCCGATATCCTGAGCCGCCGCTTCCGTACGTGCCGCCAATCCCCGTACTTCGTCGGCCACAACCGAGAATCCCCTACCGTGCTCGCCGGCGCGTGCAGCCTCAATGGCCGCGTTCAACGCCAGCAGATTGGTCTGTGCCGTGATATCGGTGATAACGTTGACGATCTCGCCAATCTCCGATGTGCGCTGGTTGAGCCCCTGCATTCTCTGTGCCGATGTCAGCACCACGTCGCGAATGGTTTGGGTACCTTCGCGTGCGTTTTCGTAGCTGCGGCGTGCCTCTTCCACCACCTGCTCCATGGCTGCACGCATCTCCTCGGCGGTCATCGACGCCTTGGAGATATCATCAAGCTGCTCCGATACGAGTGCCATCATGCCATCCACGGCACTCTTCACCCGATTGGCCGACTGATGGGCGATCTGGTTACGCGCCTGCATGGTATCGCTGCTGCGCTCAACACCGTCGGCGGCCTTGATCACCTGTCCGACAATTGCATCAAGGTTATCGACAAAGCTGTTGATCCATCGGGACAGGTCGTTGGTCTCATCATTAGACATGCTCTCGGTATCGATCCGCTGACGCAGGTTGCCCTCGCCCTCTGCCAAAGTGCGTATCACGTCGGTCATGCGATCCATGCGACGGGCCAGCCTTTTCGGGCCACATGCCATATATATCAGGCCCCCACCTAGCAGGAGCATACCCTGCGCCAGATAGGTGTACACCGCTTGCATATCCAGAAGAGCAGGCAAAACAGCACCGAGCCCCCAAGCGCCGCCCATGGTGAGTGTTAGCAGGCGCGCCTGCTTGTAGCTGATGGAGCGACGGCGATAAACCTCCTCGAGATCCGCTTCGCACATCATGCCCCAGCGATCAGGCGAGCCCGGCAGCTGGAAGGTCACACCCTTGCCGATAACCGGTATGTGGCGGTAGTCGGAATACCCGGGATAGAGCACATAGAGATTTTCACCGTTGCGGATCGTCTCGCGTACACCAGGGTGCAGTTGGCCGGTCGCCGGGTCAGTAAAGCGGATCTCGAACTCGGTATGCCGCTGAATGCGCACAGTGCCAAAACCGGTATGAATACCGCTTTTCAGATTTTCGCCGTGGGAGAAAGTGTCGTCCTCAAAGCGCGAGCGCGACAGGGCTGAACCTTGCTGGATAGATCGGTCGAACCGCGACTCAACCATAAACAGATAGTTATCGCCGGACTCGGGGTAAATATGCCCGGCCTCACGCTGAATCAGGTCACCGATTACATCGTTGGGTACACGGCCACAGACGCAGCCTATGACCTCACCGCCCACCTTAAGCGGCTGATAGAACATCAGCGTCACCTGATCGTGAAACTTGGAGCTTGAGGGCCCTAACTGCTCAGTTATCGGATCAGTGTATGGGCCGTGGAGAAAAGGCTGCTTCAGCCCTTCGTTCAATGCGCGGGTATCGACAACCATCGCCCCGGCACGCCCCTGTGCCGTGGAGTGCGCCACCTCACCTGTAGCGGTCACGAAAAACAGCTCTGAAAAGTCACCTGCCTGACTCAGTTTGTTGTCAAACAATGCGGGATCAAGTTCTGGATGATGCTCAGCCAACTGATCGGCAAGGCTTTCAAGGTGGCTCCACTGGCTGCGGGCCCAGCGCTCGAGAATCGCCACACGTATTCGGGCAACACCCTCGAATGTGTGCTCTAGCACCTCGGTGGCATCCCGATTCAGCAGACACGACCAACGCATCGCCAATTTTCCGGTACTGCCAAACCAGGGTAGCCAGCGTTTCTCCGCACTTGAAAGGCTCATCTGATGGCTTTTGAACTGCTTCATCCATTCACTCCCGAATCAAAAGACCGGAGTGCTAAAGCAAGCAGCGCGCCAATGTAGTGCAGTGCAATCAGGGAAGTTTTTTGTGCGAAAAACAGAAAACGCACCGCTTTGGCGCACACTGTTTATTCATTAACCATTTTCTGCGCGATAATGGGGCGCAGATTGTCGTTTTTAACAATGCCTTTAGCTATGCGCTCTGCATTGATAAATAAAGCCTTCAACGGTTCAAGGATTGTAAAACGTTCGCACCAATTTGATACGCCGTGTTAAATCCCCAGCCGATCGCGCATGGAGTAATACCACGCCCCCACTGCACTGAACGGCACCTGGAACATATGGCCACCGGGAAACGGATAATGTGTCAGCGATGCGAAGGCTTCAAAGCGCTTTGAGTCGCCCAGTATACGTTCGGACAACAGCCGACCGGCCAGATGGGTATAGGTCACCCCATGCCCGCTACACCCCTGCGAATACAGGATATTCTCGTTGATATGCCCCACCTGAGGCAGGCGTGAGAGCGTCATCAGGAAGTTGCCTGTCCAGCGATACTCGATACGGATCGCTTCGAGTTGCGGAAAGGTTTTGAGCATTTTAGGCCGGACCAGTCGTTCAATGTCTTTGGGATCGCGCGCGCCGTAAACTACACCACCGCCATACAGCAGGCGCTTGTCAGCGGAGAGACGGTAATAATCGAGCAGATAGTTACAGTCTTCGATGCAATAGTCCTGCGGAATGAGTGCCTTGGCCAGATCATCGCTCAGCGGTTCGGTGGCGATCACCTGCGTACCGCACGGCATGGATTTGGCCTTGAGTTCAGGCACCAGCCCTCCCAAATACGCATTACCGGCGATCACCAGCTTTTTCGCACGGACACTGCCACGCTTGGTCACTGCAACCGGTTGCTCATCGCGGGAGATCGCAATAACCCCAGAGTGTTCGAATATATGCCCACCCATACGGGTGACAGCGTCCGCTTCACCCAGGGCAAGGTTAAGTGGATGAATATGGCCACCGCCATGATCCAGCATGCCGCCAACATACCGGTTGCTGGCCACAACGCCGGTCATCGTCTTGGCATCAAGCAACTCAAGCTTATCGTAGCCGTAACGCTCCCAGAGCGCTTTCTGGTGCTCAAGCTCCTTCATCTGCTTGGCGTTGAGCGCCGCAAAAACACCGCCATTTTTCAGGTCGCACTGGATCGAATAGCGCTCGACGAACTCGCGGATGACACGCCCGCCTTCGAACGCCATGACGCCAAGCTGATCGGCAACCTGGGTGCCTGCCGCGCGCTCGACCACATCGATATCACGACTGTAGCTGTTGACGATCTGGCCACCGTTACGACCCGACGCGCCCCAGCCGACCTTCGCCTGTTCAAGAATCACCACACTGACACCGCGCTCAAGCAGGTGCAACGCGGTCGAAAGCCCCGTGTAGCCCGCACCGATGATGCAGACATCACAGTCGATATCCTCGGACAGTTGCGGATAGTCCTGCACCCGATTGGCGGAGGCTGCGTAGTAAGACTCGGGGTAGTTCGTATCCAGATCGGTCATTATTTACACGCTCAGTAACAGGAACTCACGCTCCCAGGAGCTGATTACCCGTTTGAAGTTCTCATGTTCAGCACGTTTCACCGCGATATAACCATCGGTGAAGGCATCCCCCAGATATTTGCGCGCAGCACTGGACTGCTCCATCTTCTCGACCGCACTTTCAATGGTGGTCGGCAGGCTGAAGTTCTTGCGCTCGTACGCCCGCCCCGTGCAGGCCGGAGACGGCTCGATCTTTTCCATCATGCCCATATAGCCACACAGCAGACTGGCGGCAATTGCCAGATAGCTGTTGGCGTCAGCACCGGCCAGACGGTTCTCCAGCCGTTGGTTCTCCGCGTTGGATTCCGGAATGCGTAACCCGCAGGTTCTGTTGGCATATCCCCACTCCACGTTGATCGGCGCTGAGGTATCAGGCAGGAAACGGCGGAAAGAGTTCACATTCGGTGCCAACAAAGGTAACAGTTCAGGGATGTAACGCTGCATACCCCCTATGTGGTATTTGAACAGCTCACTCATGCTGCCATCGGGGTTGCTGAAGATATTCCTGCCGGTTTTGACATCGAGAATGCTCTGGTGCAGGTGCATGGCACTGCCCGGCTCGTTACTGACCGGCTTGGCCATGAAGGTCGCCAGCACCCCGTGCTTCATGGCGGCTTCGCGCATGGTGCGCTTGAACACCTGAACGTGGTCCGCCAGCATCAGCGCATCGCCGTGGAGAAAGTTGATCTCCATCTGCGCCGTACCCTCTTCATGTATCAGGGTATCGATCTCAAGCCCCTGATATTCGCACCAGTCGTACATATCCTCGAACAGCGGATCGAACTCGTTCGCCGCCTCAATGGAGAACGACTGGCGCCCGGTTTCAGGACGGCCCGAGCGACCGATCGGCGGCACCAAGGGGACATCCGGGTCATCACACCGCTGCGTCAGGTAAAACTCCATCTCCGGCGCGACGATCGGCTGCCAGCCCTGCTCGTCATAGAGCGCCAGCACTTTTTTCAGAACATTACGCGGAGAGAGCTCGATAGGGTTGCCGTCACGGTCGTATGTGTCGTGAATGACCTGTGCCGTAGGCTCCTGCGTCCAGGGCAACAGGAAGGTTGCGTCCGGATCGGGTTGGCAGACCATGTCGATATCGGCCGGATCAAGCAGTGAATAGTAGATATCATCGTCGACCCAATCGCCGGTGACGGTCTGCAACAGAACACTCTCGGGCAGGTGCATGCCGCGTTCGTACAGAAATTTGTCGACCGGTGAGATCTTCCCACGGACGATGCCGGTCAGGTCACTGATAACACACTCCACTTCAGTCACCCGGTTCTCCTTGAGCCAGGTTTCAAGCCGTTGCATCTGATCCCCCTATACAGGTCTCGGTTGGATTTTTGCGCGAGTACCTGAAAAGCATAGTTAAATTGCCAGCCACTGTTCAGGCCTGTGCATTTGCGGTTGACGTTACAACCAAAGCCTGACAGGCGCAATCGACCACTAATACTCTCAATAAAATTAATATATTGACTTTAATCGGGGCTTGGCATTCACTCGATATTAGCGGGGTCTGAAGTACTCCGAGCGCTAAATGGTGAAACATGAACGAACAATCAAATGGGTGGTTGGAGCTACCCGATTCGGCGGAAGCCGAAACCTTCCTTGAACAACATCCTGATTTGCAGTTTGTCGATCTTCTGATCGCGGACATGAACGGCATCGTGCGCGGCAAGCGCATCGACCGCTCCGCATTGAAAAAGGTATTTGAAAAAGGGGTCGCGCTCCCGGCGTCACTCTACGGGCTGGATATTCTGGGCGAGACCGTCGAAAGCACAGGTTTGGGGCTGGAGATCGGCGAAGCCGATCACACCTGCTACCCCATTCCCGGCACATTGACGATGGAACCCTGGCAAACGCGGCCCATCGCTCAGCTACTGATGACCATGTACGAAGATGAGGACACGCCCTTCTACGCTGACCCTCGAACCGTACTCAAACGCGTTATCAAACGTTTTGACGAACTGGAGCTGACGCCGGTTACCGCGTTCGAACTGGAGTTCTACCTGATCGATCAGGAGAACATCGCAGGCAAGCCTCAGCCGCCGAAATCGCCCATTTCGGGCAAGCGGCCCGAGAGCGTGCAGGTCTACTCGATCGACGAACTCGACGAATACGCGGACTTCCTCTCTGATGTTATCGAAACGGCCCGCAGTCAGGGGATACCGGCCGATACCATCGTCGCGGAGTCTGCTCCCGGGCAGTTCGAGATCAACCTGCATCACGTGGCAGACCCGATTAAGTCCTGCGACAACGCCACGCTGCTGCGGCGCGTGATCAAAAGCGTTGCCTATGACCATGAGATGGATACCACCTTCATGGCCAAACCCTACGCCGATCAGGCCGGTAACGGTATGCATCTGCATATCAGCCTTGTCGACAAGAATGGCAAAAACGTTTTCGAACTTGATCCGGAAGATGAAACGCCCAACGACATCATGCGCTGGGCGGTTGGCGGCCTGATCGAAACGATGGATGACTATCTCGCTATCCTCTGCCCCAACATCAACTCCTATCGACGTTTCAGTCAGGGGTTCTATGTGCCGACATGGCCATGCTGGGGTATCGAGAACCGCACGACGGCGCTACGTATCCCACAGGGTGAACCTGAAGCAGCCCGTATTGAACACCGTCTGGCAGGCACCGATTCAAACCCCTATCTGTTGATGGCGGCGATGCTGTCGGCGATCCATTTCGGGATCACCCACAAGATCGAACCGCCGCCTCCTGTCGAAGGCAATGCATATCAGCAGCAGGAAACCAGCCTGCCCAACAACCTCAGGGATGCGCTACGAGAGCTGGAAAGTTCAGGCATGATGCGCGAGTACTTCGGTAACGAATTCCTCAACGTATTCATCGCCTGCAAAGAGCATGAGGTGGAGCAGTTCGAGCGCACCATCTCTGATCTTGAGTACACCTGGTACCTGC
Source organism: Marinobacterium lacunae (assembly GCF_000705555.1). Taxonomy (GTDB): domain Bacteria; phylum Pseudomonadota; class Gammaproteobacteria; order Pseudomonadales; family Balneatricaceae; genus Marinobacterium_D; species Marinobacterium_D lacunae. The sequence continues at coordinate 15,866 of NZ_JMQN01000059.1, read as the reverse complement.
ATACAGTCTGAAGTCAAGCCGGGCCTTCAGGGCCCGGCTTTTTAATACCGCTAAGCGAGGCCGAGCAGCCGTAATGTCTGGGTGTCCTTCTGGCCGCTGTAAAACTTCTCAAGCAGTTTATCGAACGTTGAACCTTCAGGCGCCACCGCGGAGAACAGTGTCGCGCAGGAGCGTACCTTCATGTCGTCCGGCATACCCAGAATATCCCGTGCGCTGCGACCCTCCAGCGCGAGCATGGCATCCACACACTCATTCAGGCGTGCGCCCAACACTGGGTGATCAAGATATGCTTTCGCCTCATCGAGCGATTTGATCGCATAACGGTCAGCCATAACACTGCGACCCAATCCATCTATCTGAGGGAATACATACCAGATCCAGTGCGAACGTTTTCGGCCTGACTTCAACTCCCAAAGCGCTACCTTGTAATCCCTCTCCTGCGCTTCGAGAAAGCGCTTGAGATTGTATGGATCTGCTTCTCGCGACATATACGTCTCCTTCCCGTTTCCCCTAATCTTAGCCGCTCTACGACGTGAAGCAGATCTTTTACAAAGCTGGTGTACCCTTAATGCATAACCAGCCCGAAATCGGAGAGCAAGATGCCACTGGACCTGAACACAGAGAACGCCGTTATCGAATTGGTACGCGAAGTTGCAAAGAGGGAGATCGTGCCACGTTTCAGGCGCCTTCACCCGGACGCCGTGCGCACCAAGGCAGCGTTTGACGATCTGGTAACAGAGGCAGACCTGAGCGCCGAGAGGTCGCTAACAGCCGGGATTAGCACGCTTTTGCCGGATGCGGTCATCATTGGAGAGGAAGCAGTCGCCGCGAACTCAGCGGTACTCGATACGCTGCCAGGAGCTGCGCAGGCGGTTATCATCGACCCGATTGACGGCACCTGGAACTTCGCCAACGGGCTTGCCACTCACGGCGTGCTGATAGCCATCACTGAGCGGAACGAAACCGTTTTCGGGCTCCTCTACGACCCTGTTCTGGATGACTGGGTACTGGCCCGCCGCGGAGGCGGTGCATGGTATTGCAAACCCGATGCGCAGCCTGTGCAACTGTTTGTCAGTCAGGAGCGTCCACTGGCCGCCATGGTGGGCTTTGTCTCGGCATTCAACTTCCCTGCCCCGAAGCGCTCGCAGATCAGTAGTGCCATGCTTGGATTTGCCCGCGCACATACGCTGCGCTGCGCCTGTCACGAATACCGCCTGCTCATTCAGGGTAATGTGGACTTCTATATCAACGCCAGCGCCAAGCCTTGGGATCATGCAGCGGGCGCACTCGCCGTACAGGAAGCTGGTGGCAGTGTGGGCATGATGGATGGCCGGGATTATGTGCCAACCCTCCGCGATGGCTGTATCGTTTCGGCCAACTCACCGGACGCACTTGAGGCCATACGTCAACAATTTAGGGGTTAGTCCAGCGCGATCCAGGTTGCCTTCACCTCGGTATATTTCTCAAACGCATGCAACGACTTGTCGCGGCCGTTGCCCGACTGTTTGTAGCCACCAAAAGGCGCTGTCATATCGCCGCCATCGTACTGGTTGATCCAAACCATGCCGGTGCGCAGTGCCTTGGCCATCTTGTGTGCACGGCTGAGATCCGAGGTCCACACTGCAGCAGCCAGCCCATAGGTGCTGTCGTTCGCGATGGCGATCGCCTCTTCCATATCGCTGAAGGCAATCACCGAGAGTACCGGGCCAAAAATCTCCTCCTGCGCAATTTTCATCGCGTTGGAGACACCATCAAACAGCGTGGGCTCGATGTAGTATCCGCCGTTTTCGGACTCGATTCGGTTGCCACCAAGACGTAGCGCCGCGCCAGCCTGCTTGCCCGCCTCAATATACTCAAGTACCTGCTTGAGCTGTGTCTGGTCGACTATCGCACCGACCCGTGTCGCCGGGTCAAGTGGGTGGCCCGGTTTCCATTTTTTCAGCGCCTCAATCACCAGCTCGACAAACTGATCCTTAATTGAGCTTTCAACCAACAGCCGCGAGCCCGCCGTACACACCTCGCCCTGATTGAAGGCGATGGCAGAGGCGGCAGCCTTGGCCGCTTTCTTAAGATCAGGCGCATCGGCAAACACGATATTCGGACTTTTACCGCCCGCCTCAAGCCAGACTCGCTTCATATTGGACTGACCGGCATAGATCATCAGCTGCTTGGCGGTGCGGGTAGATCCTGTGAACACCAGCGTATCCACATCCATGTGCAGCGCCAGAGCAGAACCAATCTCATGGCCGTAACCGGGTACCACGTTAAGTACGCCCGGCGGAATGCCGGCCTCGACCGCCAACTGTGCTATCCGGATAGCGGTCAGGGGCGACTTCTCTGACGGTTTCAGCACCACCGAGTTGCCGGCAGCCAGTGCTGGCCCCAGCTTCCAGCACGCCATCAGTAGCGGGAAGTTCCAGGGCACAATCGCTGCCACCACGCCGACAGGCTCTCGCGTGATCATGCCGATCTGATCATGCGGAACAGGTGCCAGCTCGTCATAAATTTTATCGACCGCCTCGCCCGACCAACGCAGCGCCCTTGCCGCGGCGGGAATATCAACCCTAAGCGAGTCGCTGATCGGCTTGCCCATATCAAGGGTTTCAAGCAGTGCCAGCTCTTCGGCATTGGCATTGAGCAGGTAGGCAAAGCGCATGATCACCTGTTTGCGGCTTGCCGGTGCCTGCCGCGACCAGACACCTGAGTTGAACGCAGCACGTGCACTGGCCACTGCCAGATTGGCATCAGCCTCATCACAGGCCGCCACCTTACCCAGCAACCTGCCATCGACAGGGCTTAAACAGTAAAAGGTCTTGCCCGACTTTGCCGGTTGATACTGCCCGTCGATAAAGGCCTGTCCGTTGATCTCCAGCGCATCAGCTGCAGCCTGCCACTCTTTGAATGTTTTCTTGGCCTTCTGCTTGGCACCCATCGCTCATTACTCCCATCAGACTTTGCTCAGGCAGTTGGCCCAAGGCCAACTCATTGCGCGCCTATACCCTTTTCAAGTGTAGAGGTAAAACTGCCACGCAAGACGCAGGTTCTTTGAAGCCCGTATTCGCCAATAGGTTCCTTGATTCAGATCGGCACATAACCACAAATACGGTACTAGTATTACCTCAGTGGCATCGCCTCTTGTGGCCGACGTCACTGAACGACACAGGAGGGATCACCAATGAACGCGAAACAACTGCGTCCTGCCGGACTGGCTTTGACACTCGCTCTGGCCCTGTTCGGCGCGGCTCAAAACGTATCGGCCCACGGTAACGGCATGATGTCTGGCCCGATGTCGGGCAATGGCGGTTCGGAAAATGGAGAGTGGATGCCCCGTAGCTACGGAATGGGCATGGGTCAGGGAATGGGCTATGGCATGGGCATGGGCATGGGCCAAGGGATGGGCTATGGCATGGGTTACGGCTCGATGATGGGGCCCGGCATGATGGGCTCGGGCATGATGCACGGCTATGGTGGCCTGTCTCAAGCACTGGAGCTCACCGACGAACAGCAACAGCAAATTCTTCAGATTCATCAGGAGCTGCACAAAAACAACTGGGGCCTTATGGGCAAGATGTACGAAGAAACCGTCAAACTAAGGCAGATGTTCTTTGCTGATAAGCGTGTTCCGAAAGAGATTGGCGATCAACAACAACGGGTATTCGACCTACAACGCCAAATGACCGAAGCCTGGGTAGAAGCGCAAAACCGTATCGACGCACTGCTTACTCCCGAGCAGCAAGAGAAAATGCACCGTTATGGCGGCCCCGGCATGATGAGCTGGTAAGCCGGACGCTCGACGGGCAGCTCTCCGCCGGGCGTCCCCCCCCTGCCTCTTGACGCTTTGAATCCAGTCCTTACGCAGCGGCATCCCGCTGAAGATGTACCAACACCTCGTAGTGTTGGGTATGCGGGAACAGATCGAACCCCTGCACACGAAACGCCTTGTAGTGACTGAGGCTTTCAAGATCCCGAATCAGCGTCTGCGCATTACAGCTTGAGTAGATAAGGTTCTCGACCCGACTATCGTTAATCAGCGCACATAGCTCTTGGCCCACACCCCGGCGAGGCGGGTTCATGATAATAAGATCGGGAAACTGACCGGATGTAGCCTGTAGTGCCGTCGCGTCGAAAGCCGAGAATAATACGTTACCCTCATACCCCAATTGCTTCGCACTGGCCTGCGCACAACGTATTGCCTCGGGCTCTATCTCAATGCCCATCAACTCCACGTTTTTGCCAAGACAGTGAAGCCCGAAGCCCCCCACGCCACAGAACAGATCCCATATGCGCTGTGCCGATGTGCTCGCCACCCAATTCGCCGCTGTCTGGTACAACCGCGCGGCGAGTTTCGGATTGGTTTGAAAGAAGCTTTTAGGGCGAATAGCCAGCGGGATGCCGTTGAACACCTCAACAATGTGCTGTTTGTCGGTCAGGTAGATCTCTTGGTCCCCTTCCAGCACCGCCATGTGCACCGGCTGGATATTCACACTGATCACCTGAATATCGGGAAAGCGCTCACGTAATTCGGGCACCATACGCTGCACCCGCTCAAGCGCCTTGTCGCTTCGCAGCACAAAACGCAACATAAAGCTGTTTTGCGCAAGGCTGTGCGTGAGCAAGACAAATTTAAGCTCGCCCTTCTGCTTTTGAACGTTGTAGGGCGGAATCCCGGCACGCTGTATCAGTGGCGGCAACGCCGACAAAATCTCTTGCATCCTGCCCGTGTAAAGCGGGCAGTCGACCAGACTCAGCGGCTCACCATCCGAACCCAGAATGCCAAGAACCGGCGCTTGTGCCACACCAAGAGCCACCATCTTGGCCTTGTTGCGAAACCCCTGCGCCTCTCCACAGGCAAAAGGCAGCCACTGATCGACGGGACGATCGCCAAAAAGGCTTTGCAGGTGACGTTGCTTGTTCTTCACCTGCTCAGGATAGGGTATATCGAGCAGGTCGCAGGATCGGCAATGCCCAGAAGAGTAATGGACACAGTGCATGGAGGGTCTCTGAAAAAGCGCTATTTTAGATTTTTCTTCGATTGCTGCAATATGTACGATAAGCCCGCCAAGCTTCGGCGGTTTTTTCTCCGATCATCGACGCCAAACCCGGGAAAACGAATCGCTGTTTATATACGCGTAAGCTCAACCAGCCGAGAAACGCACACACGGGCCGCATTCGTCTTCGGCTACAACGCCACCATTATCCATGATGCCTGTGCGACGATAGACTTGGAGTTCGACGGCATAAAGGTAACGGCTGAGCACGTGCATGCCGCGTTTATGAGTGCGCTGGCGTTTTGATATGGCAGGGTTACAACAGCGGATGAATTTCTCGTCGGTCAGCCTGCGCGTTCCAGTGCTGCGTTCTCCAGCAGATCGATCAGCATACGCTCAACGTAACTGCCACCAACGCTGATACGCTGTGCCGGGGTCACATTACCCAGTACTTCAGCGGCCTGGCGATAATCTCCTTTCGAAAGATGCACGATAGCGCCAACCAATTGCAGCGCCAGATCACGGTTGGCACTTGCCGCTTTCTCCTGAACCTGCGCCCGACACCTCTCCAACCCCTCAAAGTCACCGGTCGCAATGTGTATACCGGCCACATGGAGCGCTATAAAAGGGTGGCCCAGCATCCCCTCAAATCGTGCAATGAGCGCCGTCACTGCAGCGGATTGCGCAGAGGTTTCGCCACTTTTCAGGTAATCCCTCAGCAGGAAGCCGCCACAATCGGCCAGCGTTAAAACCGGGCCGCTGGTCGTTGTCTCAGGTGCACAATACTGTCGATAACGCGTCCACGCAGCTTCACGCAGCCCTACCTGCCACTCTGCCAGCGCAAGATGCCATTGCAAGTGACCGTAAAGGGCACCGCCCTCTGCTGAGGCTCTGTGTTCATCCAGCCAACGATGTACCAAATCAACCGACTCATTCGGTACCCCAAGATCATGCAGGATGTGGGCATAGCCGTGGATGGTATACAGCGCCTGAGGCCTGAGTTTTAACGCCCTCTCCTGAATCACACGCCCTTTTGCAGGCTCACCGGCCTCACTTATGGCAAATCCAAGGCGTGCAAGATAAGCCCAGTCACTGCCGAGCGTCGCCTCGGATGCCCTGAGAATGTCGAGTACACGGGTGAGTTTGTGTTCGCCACCATAGAAAATCAGATAGCCACACAGCTGGGAGATAACGAGCAGATCGCCGGGGTTATGGGCCACATAGGCCCGCGTGCGCTCAAGGTTTCCGTAGGGGTCTTCCAGAAGGCCGAACAGTGCATCGATATGGCTTTGCTCCCATTCTGACGCCTCTGCCGCCAGCGCCTGGGCCTTCGACTTTAAATCTGGCGCCGCCGGATCATTAGCATCTTTGGCCAGCATGTACCGCGCCGCCAGAGCCAGCGCAAATTGCGGGTCCTGTTGAAGCGCCTTATCCAGTTGCGCTTTGGCACCAGACTCGGAGCCCAATATGAGATCCAGCGCATTGAGGTAGTAACGGGCCGCTTGCTCGGAGACTGTCGTCAGGGTGTTTCCGGTACGGGAATGGATCATGCGATATGCCCTTAGTGAAGCCATTGAACGCACGTATGGACTATAAGTGTAGCCCCATACCCAGCCATCACCGATATCGGATGAAGCCCAGGGCGCATTGAATGGCATATTGCCCTCATGCGCGCCTGGGCACTTCACATGTGTTAGACGCGCACCAACAACGCACTGCGCCGGATATGGAGCCCGAGGCCCACCAATACCAGTGATACGAGCGAGAGCAGCATAAAGCCCGGCTGCAGATATCCGCTTATATCACGAATGGCCCCAAGCAGAAGGTTGCCAAGCGCACCGCCCATCCCGAAGGTGACCATACAGATGCCGCTGATCTGCATGGTTGCCGTAGCCGAGTAATGCTGATTCACCCAACCCGCGACAATCCCCCACATCGGGAAGTACATCAGCCCGTAGCCGAAGCTCGCCAGCAGCACCATCTTGGCCGGATCATAGGTAAAGGCGAGTTGACCCAGTGCGAACACACCGAAAATCAGCAATAACGCGGTGGCATGGCCTTTGATGTCAGCAAGTTTGCCGGTGACAAACCCCGCCACCATGCCGGTCACGCCTACCGTTGACCAACTGTAACCACCTAGCTCTGCGAGCAGGCCCAGCTCTTCCAGATAGGTGTTCAGCCAGTTGGAGAACGGCATGGTACAAAAGCCGACCAGAAAACAGATGGCGCAGGCAAAAAACGCCGTCCGTTCGGTAAAAAGCGTACGCAGCAGCTTGGATATGGCAATCGCCTGCTGGTCGGGTGCGAGCGCATGCAGCTCAGGCTCAGGTAACCGGCGCAACATGAACCAGGTCACAATAAGGACCAAAGCCCCCAGCGCTCCGGCCAGCCGCCAGCTGCTCTCCCAGCCCCACATCGGGACGACCCAAAGAATAACCAAACCACTGATGCCATAGCCCCAGGCTGTACCGCTCGATGCGCTTGAGAGATAGGTTGAACGGCGCTCTAAAGGTGCGCAACGACTGATAATTTCGACAATGGCACCCCAACTCATGGCGGCACTGGCGGCAAGACACACCAGCGCGATGATGATGTTCATCGGCTCACGTAACAATGGCATGCTGAAAAGCAAAGAGGTCGATACCGCACCGCTGACCAGCGCGATGGCGCGCGTACCTAAACGCGGGCCAATAAGCCCCAAAAACAACGCACCCGCCAGGTAGGCTATCTGGGTGAGCGCACCGGCCAACGCCAAGTGCCAGTAGCTAAGCCCTGTCGAGTCACGCATCAGTGGCACGAGCGCTGCAAAGAGGAACATGCCGAAACCATGGCTGATCACCTGGTTCATACCGAAGACTACCGCCATTCGCATTTAGAGGACTCCTCTCAATAGGACAGGCGCTACGCAGATAGCACCGAGGCGGCAACAATAATCCTTTGCCAGTATTCAACAAAGCGATATATATTGATCTCTACATTCGATAATATTGAATTCTGAGCATGACAGATCTCCCCATTACTTTGCTGCGAACTTTTGTCGTTGTTGCAGAAACTCTTAACCTGACCACAGCCGCCAATCGACTCCATCGTGCCCCCTCAACCATCAGCATGCAGGTGAACCGATTGGAAGGTTTGGTAACTGCGCCTTTGCTGCAACGAGGCCAATATGGCGTAAGGCTCACGGTCGCCGGCGAGCAGCTTAAGGCCCATGCTCAACAGCTGCTTGCACTGCACGACCGAATACTGGGTGGATTTCAAAATGCCGATATCACCGGCAAGGTACGCCTCGGTACCCATGACCTCTACATTACGCGCGCGCTGACTCCCTTGCTTGAGAGCTACGGCGTGAGCTATCCGGAAGCGGAGCTGGAGGTTACCTGTGACCATCGTCCGGGCTACCTCGCCTCGCTGGTCGCAGATGATCGGCTTGACCTTGCACTGGTCGAAATGCCGGCGCTGTCCGACGGTGGTGTACGACTCAGCCGCGACCAATTGGTTTGGGTCGGGGCCGAGGGGCATCCGTTACAGGTGCAAGACACCCTCCCGCTGGCCATGTTTCCTGAGGGCTGTTTTTACCGGGATGCCGCGACTAAGGCGTTGCAACGGATCGACAGGCCCTATCGCATCACCTTCACCAGCCACAGTCGAGGCGGCGTTCTCGCCGCTGTTCGCGCCGGCATCGGGCTCGGCGTGTGTCCGGCGTCTGCCCTGGAGCCTGGTCTGGTCGTCATCGACGATGGTCTCCCCGCTTTGCCGCAGACCGACACTACGCTGTTCATCGCCGATAAGGTGAATACCGCAACCACCCGGCTGGCACAGATCATAGAGGAGAGCCCTCTGTTTCATCATCCTGAGCTGATCCAAAACTGATCGGGACGGCCCGCTCCACTTCATCCACGCTCTCGTAAACCAAAAAGCGCCCCGCTACGTAATGTGAGTAAAGAGCGTTGCGGGGCATCGGATGAAATCGGGCATAAGTGACAACATCGTCGTCAATCTGATCGGCTTTCAGCTGTGCTGGTGGCTTGCGGTGTTGTGGCAGCAGCAGAGCGTGCCTTGGTTGATGCTTCTTCTCTGTGCCCATGTGCTTCTTCATAGCGACCGGCTCACAGAGCTGAGATTAATCCTTGCCACCGCATTACTCGGCTACCTCGTAGACACACTACTGGTGCTAGGCGGAGTCTTTCATTTCACCCCGACGGCGGTTCTGCCGCCCCTCTGGCTTGCGCTGCTGTGGTGTTGCTTTGCCGCCACCTTGCGCCAAAGCCTCAAGCCCCTCGCGCCACACCCCTATCTCGCTGCGTTGCTTGGCGGTATTGCCGGTAGCGGCAGTTACCTACTCGGCGCCCGCTTAGGCGCGGTGGAACTCGGGTACTCCACGACGACTAGCCTGCTGGTATTGATGCCCATCTGGGCGCTACTGCTGCCAGCGCTGCTCCGGTACAGCCAACAATTCGACCGCACCCAGCGTGCAACGGAGGCGTTATGAAGGTTGTAGCCCGTCTAGTCACCCTGCTACTCACACTTGGCGCTACGCCTTTGCTGGCCAACACCGAGTATCGTCTGGTCGGTGAAGCCAGACTCAGTGTGCTGTTCTGGGATATCTACGATGCAGCGCTGTATACCGGCGATGGCCGCTACCGTGGTATCAGCGCACCTATGCTGCTCAAACTTCACTATTTGCGGGCAATCGAGCGCGACGACCTGATCGACGCCACACGGGATGAGTTGCAGCAGGTCGCACCGGAGCTCCCGGCTGATCAGAGTGATCTGCATCTGAAACAACTATCTCGAATCTGGCCCAGCGAAATAGCACCAGGCGACAGTCTCAGTTTCGAACTTACCGCCACTGGCGGCACCTTTCGCTTCAACGAGCAACCGATTGGGCACATAGACGATACCCGGTTTGCCAAAGCGTTCATCGCGATCTGGCTGGCAGATGACAGCTCGTATCCACATTTGAGCCGACGACTAAGGGGAGAGTCATGAACATACTGACCCGCACATTGACGCTACTGAGCCTGTTCACACTGGCAAGCTGCAGCACCACTGTCGAGCATTACCGCTATAGCCAGCCCGCGTTCGATCCCGCCTCATTCTTCAATGGTCAGTTGATGGCCGTGGGTATCGTTCAGAACCGCTCGGGCGAGGTTATACGCCGCTTCACTGCCAATATTGTGGGCGCATGGGACGGAAAGCGCGGGGTTCTCGATGAACAGTTTCATTTCAATGACGGTGAAGAGCAGTGGCGCTGCTGGCAACTTGAGCAACAGGAAAACAGGCTGACCGGCCGCGCAGGCGATGTGGTCGGCGAAGCCGAAGGCGTTATTGCCGGTAATACACTGAACTGGCAGTACGTGCTTAAAGTCGCGCTGGATGATGGCGATAGCATCGATCTCGCCCTCGATGACTGGCTCTATCTGGTCAGCGAGGACCACCTGATCAACCGCACCCGCATGACGAAGTTTGGTATTGATGTTGGCGAGATAACCTTGGCCATTCACCGTATCAGTGACACACCCGCACGGCCCCTTCGTCCGAGCTGTCAATTGGAGGCGTGAACCATGAATAACGCACACAACTGGAAAACCGCCTGGGTTACCGGGGCAAGCCAGGGGATCGGCCGGGCACTGGCGAGTGCGCTTTGCCAGAAAGGAGTACACGTCTATGCCAGCGCCCGACGGGGCGAGGCGCTGGATGAGCTGGTGCACGAACTAGAGAGGATGCCCGGAACACTGACCCCCTGCCCGCTCGATGTGACCGACCAGGGAGCAATCGAGGGATATTTTAAGCAGTGGGAAGGCCAAAACGCGCTTCCTGACCTGATTATCCTTAACGCAGGCACTCACGATCCATTTACAGCGCAGGAGTTCAGCGCCGAGCGTGTTGAAGCGCTTATGCGTACCAATCTGATCGGTACACTGCGCTCACTCGACCCTAGCCTGAAATACTGTCTTAAGCGTGGCCAGGGGCAGATCGCCATCATGGCCTCGGTGGCCGGTTATCGCGGTCTGCCAACGGCGGCCGCCTACGGTGCCAGCAAAGCGGCGCTGATCAACCTCGCGGAGGCGCTTAAGCTCGATCTGGCCGGCACACACGTTGATCTGCGCCTGATAAACCCGGGCTTTGTCCGCACGCCACTTACAGACAAGAACGAATTCACTATGCCGGCGCTTATAGAGCCGGAGCAGGCCGCCGAATGGATCCTGAAAGGGCTGACATCGAACCGTTTCGAGATCAGCTTCCCGGCACGCTTCACCTCCGTGCTTAAACTGCTCCGCTGCCTGCCCTATGCATGGTACTTTCCACTGGTACGGAAACTGACGGCCTGACACCATGACCGAAACCGAGAATAAAGATCTGCTCACGCAATATGCCTCACTGCTTGAGGCACTGAGCCCTGAAAATATGGACTCGATGCTGACGCTGCTGGCTGAGGATGTAGAGTTCAAAGACCCGTTTAACCACACCCGCGACAAGGCAGGCTACCGTGCGGTGATGACGGATATGTTCGAAAGCCTCGAGAATATCCAGTTCAAGGTCAAACAGATCGCCCCCACACCCAGAGGAGGCTACCTGCTATGGGACTTCAGCGCCTACAGCAAGATCACCAAGGCGATCTACGCCGAAGGGGTAAGCCATATCGAGATTAACGCCGAGGGTAAGATAAACCGTCATTACGACTACTGGGATGGCAGCCTAATCATGGATGGCATGCCGCTGATCGGGCGGGTGGTGAAATGGGTACGAAAAAAAGCGGGAAAGCGTTAGTGGCTAAAACAGAACTGGCCCCACTTGAGGACCAGTTCTGCCCAGCGTTCAGGGTGCGAAGCGCTGGCGTAGATAGTTGTTGATATCGGACGACTCGTACACCCACTCGGTACGGCCATCATCGTGCTCAATCTTCAGGCACGGCACCTTTACGCGGCCACCGCCCTGCTCCAGCGCCTGACGCGCTTCGGCATCACGCTGCACATTGGCCATGCCGATCGGCAGCGCCAGGCGGTGAATCTCCTTGCGCACCTTGATGCAGAAAGGACAGGTAGCAAACTGATACAACGTAAGTGAACGGCAGTCCTGGTCCACTTGGGACTGAGCCTTCTCGTCGCGCGTAATCGGCTTCGGTTTGGACAGTGCTGCATAGATCAGCATAAAGGGCATCAACAAGCGGCGCAGCAGCCTAAAGAAAAGTCGGATCACCAAGCGCATTCAATTTCCTCGTGCAGTCTTCATGCGTTTTCAGAAAGCGCGCAGTGTACCAAATCAGGGCGAAGAATCATCCAATCCACAAGCGCGGCAAAATGACGCCTCACTACCGAGGCCACTCTATACCCTTAGGCGCCCCACAAATCGCCATAGCGGTCACGGTGACAGAGGTATAACCTCAACTCGAACTCCAGTTGATGATAGTCAGGCTCCATGTAGCAACAAAGCTTGTAGAACGCCTTGTCGTGACTCTTTTCGCGCAGATGCGCCAACTCATGTACCAGAATCATCCGCAAAAACGGTTCAGGCACCTTGCGAAACAGCGACGATATGCGAACCTCGTTCTTTGCCTTCAGCTTGCTGCCCTGCACGCGCGAAACAAAGGTGTGCAGGCCTAACGCATTGTTGATGATGTGAATCTTGTCGTCGTACACCACCTTGCTAATCGGTGACGAACTGCGCATGAACTGGTTCTTGATCTGCTGCGCGTACTGATACAGCGCCTTCTCAGATGAAAGCTCATGCACGCTCGGATACCTTCTCAGCAACCATGCACCGCTTTTGTTGTCATCCAGCAAAGCCTTCGCCTGATGCTGAACCTGCGGGCTGTAGCAACTGAGGTAGTTAGGTGTTTTAGACTGACTCATAACGCGATACACAAACCTGTTAACCAAAAAGCCACTGATGGATTAATCGCCCCGGCATTAACGTGCCGATAGCCGCGCCAATTACGCCCCAGAATGCACCGACTGCAAAGGCCTTGTGTCGCTTGATATTACCCGCACGTGCCGACATCACAGATACCACCACGCACACCAATACCCAGAGCGAAAGCAGATGGATTGGGCTGTAGCCCCAGAACAGATTCATAAGCCCGGTCAGCCAAAATGAGGAGATCGCCGTGACTGTCATCGCCAACATCCATGTCCAACCAAGGGCGCGGTGAAACGTACTTCCCTTTTCACCCAGAAGCTGACTGACACCGGCCAAAATCGCCCAGAGTGCCGCCGTGATATGAATATACGTTGCCAAGATTGGTGCTCCTATACTCGTGTGACAGTTGGGCCGTGAGAGTACGCTGAGGTTCTATTTTCCACTACGGACAAGACGTACCGCTAACGAAAACCCCTCGGTATGACCATCTACTCTACCCGTCATAAAATCCACGAAATATATAAGCATAGGCATTTCATCTATGGGTGTGACCGTCCAATAGGGAGCCCCCTCGCTTGACTCTTTCACATTCGGGAAGACAACTGAATTGATGGCAGGATCGTCGTATTCCTGTTCAACAAGGCTGTATAACTCATCGATCGTCGGCACACGCCATCCCTCGCCTGCTTGCTCGGCAAAGCGTTTGGCATCTTTAAGGGACATTAACTTCGGTGCCCCAATGCATCCTGCCCCATCCTTCCAGGTTGTTCCTACACTGCAACGCTGCCAGGTCAAATTTGTCTCTTTGTCAAACGCGTCTCCCTTATCACTCAACAGGAATCGAGAAGCGGCGGCCTCCTGCGCGCGTTGCTTAACATCATCGGCCAACAACGGGCCTGAGCTCAAACAGGTGAACGTGATTGCAAACAGTACGGCGAGTTTCGACATTGGGTATATATCTCCTAGTCCCCCACAGGGGCTGTAAATAAGCGCAAAAGTGACCAACGGGAGCGACTTATAGAGGCTTAAGTGTTCAGAACCTCAATGAACCACTTGGGCTGCATGTCATCGAAGTCCGTTCGAATATTTGAAGGTAGGTAACTGGCTGAATCCAAGACAAACGCTTGGCCATCCAGACGCCTGAAGACCACCCAATGCCAGAAATTTTTGCCTTCTTGCTGGTGGTGTTTTATGGAGAGTAGTGCCAGATCAGGCAGAGCATCCCATGATACAAACGGCGTTTCTTCAGAAGATGTCTCGACGCCAGCACTGGACAACATCGTTCTGACATATTGCGTATCGGACCAAAGCGCCTTGTCCTCGGCATAGATACCCATAGCGTTCGCCATGGACTTCATTTCCGCGTAGGTTTTACCCAGAATATTGGCCGTCGACGCAATTCCGCAGCCTGTCGTTTCTTCCTGAATTACGGGCTTTAACACCGTTATCTCCTTATTACACAACGCCCATCTCATAGACGAGCATCTTATCCAATTGCCCAGCAAACGCGTTTACTTGAAAGGTGCAATGACAATATCCAAATTCTCTGTCAAATCTGAAATAACGACGCCTTCACCGTTTGATGATTCAAAGACTATTTGGTTCCTGTCCCCATAAGCAATTTTTTCCCCCTTCAAACCAAAGGGTAATTCCGTATTAACTTTTAGGGATTTAAAACATCCGATATTAAATTTACCACCATGACACTCGGTAAATTCGCTTTGCAGACGTTGAGTCCAACCACTTGTGTCAAAGTGATATTTTACAAGAAAGAGCGTCGGGAAAACCTGTCCATCTTCGATTGGGACAGTGGTGTGCGCTTCACATGTTTCACCAAGCCGATAGTTTAACCCCGACGCTCTTAACCTGTCGGTAGCCTCGTCCAGGTTGCTCTCTGTTTTGAATGCGATACCACTAAACCCGGTGAATTGTTTATTTTTAACTCCAAACCTGACTCTAAAGTTTATGAACTCTATATTTATATCACCGAAGTTTACACCGATACTGGTGTATTCCTCCTTTTCCATTAAAGGCCAGGCATATGGCAACCCAAGCCGCTCTGATACATTGCTTGCAGCTTCTAGCGGATCACGGACCTCGACCATGAGATGATCTATTTCTAGCATTTAAACCCTCCCTGTCTCCTTCAATCAGCTGCCGCGAGAGCGGTTAGCTGGACTGGCTTGTTCAATTCGAACTCCATGGGCTGATACACCAATCCTGAGGATTCGGCTATATCGCCTGCCATTTCGAAACCATACTTCACATATGCAGGAACAGATGACAAAGAAGCTTTTACGGTTACGGTATCAAACCGTGCATATGTTAAAACCGATGAAAGCAACTGCTTACCAATACCCTGCATTTGCTTTTCAGGTTTAACGAAAAACATCGCAATATGGCGTCCATCTTTCAGTTCGATGATGCCTTCAATCTCCTCGCCAGATTCCGCAACAAGCATCACATTGCCTTCGTTCATGCGCTTTAAGAACGCATAACCCGCGGCGACCTTAGAGAAAGTTAAGACACCTTCCTCGGACAAACTACCCGCGACTGCTTTTGAAAACGACGCGATACACAATGCGCTGACGGCCTCAATATCCTTATCTGAAATTTCCCTAATTTTCACTGTTCCCCCAAGAGTTGCTCCTACCCGCAACTCGGTACTAAACGGCTGAAATTATGCGTGATACACCCTACCGAAGCGCAGAACACCAAAGTACCCAGCAGATGCCACGGCACTCACCGGACTATTCAATACCGTAGTCACGCTCTACCTTCGATATACGGGTTTTGAATGATGAATACCACTTTTCGTGGCCTAACCTTTGCGCTAGCTGGTGCTCAGCATTTGCTTTACATTGCTTAATGGGCTCAAGGTCAGACCAATATGAAACGGTGATTCCAACGCTCTCTCGTGCTGATTCCACGCCCAAAAAACCGGGCTGCTTTGAAGCTAGGGAACATGTGATTAAGTCCGCGATACCGGGCTGATCCTCTATTCTTATCTGAGCAGCC
>NZ_JMQN01000058.1 GCF_000705555.1 Marinobacterium lacunae | reverse complement strand
AGCACCTTGGCGATACCCGGCACCTGCGCGGCGGCCTCCGCCACACCGCCACAGCCGCTGCCTGCCACCAGCAGGTGGATATCGCCACCGATCTCGGTGGCGGCGGTCAGCGCGTGCAGCGTTGACGGGCTCAGGGTCTGATTGTCGTGTTCTGCGATAAGTAGCGTTGTCATATCAGCCCCCTTAGATAACCTTGGCTTCGTTCTTCAGCTTGTCGATCAGCGCATCGACGCTGTCCACCTTGATACCCGCCTGACGCTGGGCCGGTGCCTCCACCTTGAGCAGCTGGATATGCTGCTTGAGCTCGACGCCGAGATCGGCCGGGGTCTTCACCTCCAGCGGCTTCTTCTTCGCCTTCATGATGTCCGGCAGCTTGGCGTAGCGCGGCTCGTTCAAACGCAGATCGGTGGTGACAATGGCCGGCAGGGCCAGCTCAACCGTGCGCAGACCGCCGTCCACCTCGCGGGTAACGACAGCCTTATCGCCCTCCACCTTCACCGCAGAGGCAAAGGTGCCCTGGGGGCGACCGGTCAGTGCTGCCAGCATCTGGCCGGTCTGGT
>NZ_JMQN01000057.1 GCF_000705555.1 Marinobacterium lacunae | reverse complement strand
TAACAAGTGACTGTGGTGTCCAGTCATAATATTTAGGCTGTTTTTTCACACCAGCGCTCCTCGTTTTTCAGGAGCGTATTGAGCACCACAATGAGCTTACGCATGCAGGCGATGATGGCCACTTTGGGTAGCTTCCCCTGGGCCTTCAGGTGCTCGTAGAAGCGTTTAAAAACGGGGTTACATTGGATGGATGAGAGCATCGCCATGAACATCACGGTGCGGATGCGATGGCGGCCTCCACGGATTCGTCGTTTGCCGTTATAGGAGCCACTCTCGCGGTTCATGGGGGCAACACCGACTAGAGCTGCGATCTCCTTACGGTTGAGCTTGCCGAGTTCTGGTAGCTCGCTGAGCAGGGTATAGGCAAGGACTTTGCCGACGCCGGGAACGCTGGTCAGGATTTCGGTTTTGGTACGCCAATGCTTAACCTGCATGACGGCTTCATCGATCTGTTGGGTGATCGCATCGATCTGGATTTTAAGGGAACGCAGTAGGGCTTTGATCGAGCGGTGAAGTGGCTTGGGTAGGATCTGGAGACGGTTTTTCTCCATCGTCTGCATCTCCAGCAACTGGCTACGACGAATCAGCAAGTCTTTGATTACACGCGACTGTTTGTCCGGTATGGGTTTGATATCGGGCTGTATGGTAGCAGCGAAACGGGCAATGACACCGGCATCGATTCTGTCTGTCTTGGCCAGTACACCGATAGCCTGGGCATAGCGCCGGACACTGGTTGGGTTGACGACTACAATGGGTAGGTCGGCCTGATCACAGGCGAAAACAAAGGCGTGTTCATAGCGGCCGGTGGCTTCGACGACGATACGTTTGATGTTGTGGGTTTTAAGCACTTGAACGGTTTTGAGGATCTGTTCCTCATCGTTCGGGATCTGGAAATGGAGGTCCAGCGGATGCAGGACGATATCGAGTTTGGATTTGCCGACATCGACGCCGACGTTGATTTCAATTTGGCTTTCCATGCTACTCATAATAAACTGACTCTGCCTTGCTATGCGGGCTCGAGGCCCCTATGACTGTTCGAGTTATGGCGATGGAGTCATGCAGCGCTACGCCCTTGTTACCTGTCTCTCGCAAGAGGAGCCTACGTTCAATCGAGCTGCTGCATGAAGGCCCTCAATGGCCGTTGAGGGTGGGCCTCGACTTTACCCGGAAATCACACGGAATTATCCATACAAGGTGCTGTAGTCGCTGCGCTGGGACCTCCGTTTCGCTCCGCTGTACTACGGCCCCTAAGCACGGCGTTATAAGGCTGAGGAGAGTAATCGAATATGATCGCCAGAGAATGGAAGTGTCGTGTTCCGCAGATGCATAGCACCGGGTTTACGGCATATCTTTATGAAACGGGAATTAAGGATTCATCCGAAACCCCAGGGTATCTCGGAGCACAGATTTTTCGCCGTGATTTGTCAGATGGAGTTGAACTCACTCTCATTACATATTGGGATCAACTTGAATCAATTAAGGCGTTTGCTGGTGATGATATTTCGCAAGCGCGGCTATATCCCGAGGATAAGGTTTATGAGCTTGATCCTGACCTTTCAGTACAGCACTATGAGGTCATCGAGCAACAGTTCAACTCAAGGGTTTATGAGTAGTTTTGTGGTATCAGCTTATGACAAGGCCAAGCAGAGCGACCCATTTTCCGTTCCGCCTTTGGCTGCACTCCAAATGGTCGCCTGTTGGCGGCGTTAACAGGCAATCGAAGATTGAGAATAACCGCAGCATTATTGATTATGATGTTCATCACTGGATGTGGTGAAATTGGATTTTATAAAGAGGAGAATTTACCTCTGCGAGAAAATTTAGCCGAGAACTGCATAAAGTCGGCCGCAGAAAATATTCCCGGATTAGATGACTTCATGTCAGTTCAAGTTAGAAATGGTGAGTCTACCGTCTATATATTCAGAAAGAATAATGAAGAGGTTGTAGCCAAAGAAAGAAATGACCCAGAGCATGTGCTTAATATTTCATTTAACTACATGGAATACTGTCCTTGCCCTGGCAAGAATAAGCGCCTTGAAAGGCACGGAAAATTACTTGATCAAGTAAAAAAGCAAATTGAAGCTTCGTGTAAAAGCCTCTTAACAAGTCAATTAAATTCGTTCCGTCCCTAGGGGCCTCCACCGGGCCCAAAAAGCTACGCTTTTCGGGCCGTTTATTGCGATGTTAGGAGATAACACTTGACCGATAGAATTTCAGCAGTATCAGATTTCTTGCTTCAGTTAGATGCATTGAAGTCCGTAAACCGTCGAACCTACATCAATGGTGGCAAAAGAGTCGAGAACTCAGCAGAACACTCATGGCATTTAGCAATGGCATGCTGGGCTTTCGCGGAGTTATTGCAAGATAATTATGATGTTCCGAAGCTTATTAAGCTTGCACTGCTCCACGATCTTGGTGAAATTGGTGCAGGAGATACCTTTCTTTACAGCAAGAATAGAGAAAATGCTCATGTAGAAGAGCGTGAGAGTGTGAAGCAGATCGCCTCACATCCCGGTAACCCAATCACAGCTATCGTCGAGCTATGGGAGGAGCAAGAGGCAGGTCAAAGCAAAGAATCAAAATTACTAAAAGTCATTGATCGTTTGTTGCCGTTTCTCCATAACATTACGAGTGAGGGGCGTGCATGGCAGGACAATGGCATAAACAAGAGTCAAGTATTAAAAATGCATCAATTTATCGAGAGTGAAAGCCCAGAAATCTACGGGTGGTTTATCGAAAAACTTGAATATGCGGTAGATCAAGGGTGGCTAAATGCCTCCTAACAAGTTGCTGTTGTTGCCGTTGCGTGGCTGGGACTTCCGTTATGCTGCGCTTCACTCCGGCCCTAAAGCAAGACGTTATCATTTACGAGGAAATTCGATCTTGAATAAGACACCAATGATTCTGTTGCTTGTTGGCGTACTGGCGTCGTCGCTAGTATCTGCACAGACACCCGTTCAGGCTGCCCCCGATCAACAACATCTCTTGGCTAGCTCTGATCCAAAGTTGGCTGCGAACAAGCAACTCGTTTATGATTTTTGGCGCGAGGTCTTTGAGGGTGGTCATCTGGAGCTGGCAGACAAGTATTTAGCTGAGTCGTATATTCAGCACAACCCCAATGTACCTAGCGGCCGCATCGGCTTTGTCAAGTTCTTCTCCAAGTTCAGCACACCTAAACCCATTGAGGATATAGTTAAAGCTCCACTGGTTTCTATTGTTGCGGAAGGAGACCTTGTTGTGCTCACCTTTGTCAAGGAGATTGCAGATCCGAAATACGCTGAACAAAAGTACACAACGACTTGGTTTGATATGTTTCGGATCAAAGATGGAAAAATTACGGAGCACTGGGATCCTGCGCTTAAGCAATAGTTGTGTGCCCGTGTAATATAATGCTAACCAAGCGTTGCACCGGATAAACCGGTGAACTCAGCGTTAGCCTCCCGAGTTACCCACGAACAGTAGACACCTTCTATAGTTAGGTTTTATTTTTAGTCTTATCCAAAAAGGTATAATCAATGATATTTGAAATGAGAACGTACACAATAAAGATTGGGCAATTGAATAATTATATCAATCACTTTGAAAAAATTGGCATGCCTATAATATCGAAATACGCTACGTTAATCGGTTACTGGTATACTGAAATAGGAGAGCTTAATCAGGTTATCCAGATTTGGTCGTACAGTGACTTGAATGAAAGATCAGAAAAACGAGAAGAATTGTACAAAGATGCCTCATGGTTGAGCGAATTTATTCCTAAGGCTATGCAAATGTTAGAAAAACAGGAATCAAAAATAATCATTCCATCTAATTTTTCTCCGATTAAATAATGTTCGTATTCATAAAAATAACAAGTGAATTTGATGTCCTGTCATAATATTTAGGCCGTTTTTCCACACCAGCGATCCTCGTTTTTCAGGAGCGTATTGAGCACCACAATGACCTTGTGTACACAGGCAATGATAGCCACTTTGGGCAGTTTGCCCTGGGCTTTTAGGTGTTCGAAGTCAGTCGCACTGACGATCTTCTATCCTCAAAAATTTTTCTCGCTTTCAAGTGGCCGAGTACTCAGTCATGGGCCATGATTTACCATACATACACTTTTTGTAGTTAATCTGCGCCTTTTCATGACTCGTTATGACTATGACTCCTGTTGAAACCTATCGCCACCGCAGTGTCGAAGAGGCGGACAAAACGCTTAATGCCATACTCGATCTGGTGCTTGAGGGTACCTGGGACTGGAATGGCGTTACCGGCGAGGTTGTGCGCAGTCCCGGCTGGTATCGCATGCTCGGGTACGATGTTGGTGCATTCAATCAGGATGTGTTCACCTGGGAGCGTGTGATTCACCCTGACGACTATGACCGGGTAATGAACGATTTCGAGTCCTATATCTCGGGAAAGATCGACCGTTATTGCGTCGATTATCGCTGTCGAAAGGCCGATGGGGGGTATCTATGGATAACTGATCAGGCCAAAGTCGTCGAATACAACGACGACGGATCGGTTTCCCGCATGATCGGCGCGCACATGAATATACATGATCGAAAGGTCGCCGAGATGGAGCTCCTCGAGCAGAACAAACTGCTCAAAGAGGGCAACGTCACGTTGGAAAAGCTGATTAGCAAAAAGGCTGAAGAACTCGAAAAACGTAATGCAGAGCTCAATGAGAAGATTACCGAAATCGAGAATATCTCGAATACAGACTCGCTAACCGGTATTGCCAACAGAAAGAAGTTCGAAGAGGAGCTCGTCAAGGAGAAGTCTCGTTCGGACCGCTATAACCATTCCCTTTCGCTGGCCATCTTCGATATCGATTTCTTTAAGCGGATTAACGACTCGTTTGGGCATAAGGTTGGTGACAGGGTGCTCAACAAACTGGCCAGATTCGTGGCTGAAAATATTCGGGATATTGACGTATTTGCACGTTGGGGCGGGGAGGAGTTCGTGTTGATCTTTCCCGGAATTGCCATTGACGGTGCAGTCAGCTGTGCCGAAAAGCTGCGCTCGATGATCAGCCAGCACGAGATCGAGCCCGGGTTGTATGTCACCTGCAGCTTTGGCGTGACCGAGTATCGAAAAGGGGAGAGCATCGACGATCTGTTTACGACTATCGATAATGCGCTTTACGAGGCGAAGCATGCAGGCCGCAATCGCGTAGAGCGCCTGGAATAGGGCTGCACTGCTGTTCGTCGTAAAGTAGGTAAAAGCGACAGCTGAGTTCTACAGCTGTCGCCTGTATCTTAAACGGCGATGGTCGGGGTGGGTTCGAGAGGCTCGAAATCGGTCTGCCGATGTTGTTTAAGATATTCCAGAATCGCGTTATCGCTGTTCTGTTGCAGGTTCGGTATACCCTGATTGCCAAACATCCTATTGAACTCAATCAGGTAGGGGACGCTGCCGACCATTGCGACGTCAAACCCGCCGTGATCGATGCTCAGGCAGGTGGCGACATATTCCACCAATTCGGTGGCCTCTTTCGGCACCAGTGATACTTCAACCTGGCCGCCTTGGCTGATGTTGTTGTAAAAGCCTTTCTCCGCCTGAAGGCGCCAGTAACCGCCAATAACCTTACCGCCGACCCACACGATGCGAAGATCGCGGTCGATCGGCAGATACTCCTGAACATACAGCACGTCCGAACGACTGCAGTACTCTTTCCACTGAATGGGGTTTTCAATCAGAAATACGCCATTCCCCATGCTGCTGCGTGGCACTTTCGCCACGAAGGGGTAGTACATGGTATCGAACAGACGGTCGGATTCTGTCGGTGTGTTGGCCGCAATTTCGGTATAGGGATGGTTGCCCGGAATCACCGTCATGAACGCCCGGGTCATCTCAACCTTGTCGTGTCCGATCATGTAGGTTGAAAGGCTGGGGAAGATTCTCTTTTTCAGCCCATGCACCAGCGCATTGATCTGCCAGTATTCGGGGAAAAGTACCCAATCAGCGTCTCGGATTTCGTCCAGATGAGCGAACATCTTTTCGGGTTTGATATAACGCACGTTGGGTAAGTGCAGGGTACGCAGGGCGTCAAAAGAGATGATGTTCATAGGCCGCAGCTGATTAAAAAACACGCGGCGATATTAAGCCCAGTCAGGCTGCTCTCAAAGCAATTTTTTAGTGATTTCGTATATTTTTTCGACAGTTCGTAAAGTGCGTATAAACGCACTTTACGGCGGTGGCGCTTCAGGCCCCGCAGGCCGGTGTCGGCGTCAGTCTATAAGATGGCTGGCGATCCACTCCTGGGCTTCGGTGAGTGAATCGACCACCTCAATTGCAGCTGTGAAATCATGATTCACAGCCAGTGGATGTTGGATCGCGATTACGCGCAGTCCCGCACTATGCGCAGCCTGAACCCCGACTTCGGTATCCTCAACGGCGATGCAGTTCTCCGGGGCAATCTTCATCAGCGCAAGAGCCTTGAGGTAGCCCTCTGGATGCGGTTTGTTATGAGAGACATCGTCGCCGGTCACCACCTGTTCAAACAGCTGTTGCCAGCCGTGTCCCCCTAATGAGGCTTCTACACAGTTGCGCTGCGATCCGCTGACCAGTCCCAGCCTGAGTTGCTGGGCAAGGTGGGTGAGCACTTCACTGGCCTTTGGCATCTCCGGAAACCAGTTCTGTGCCAAGAACCTGTCGTTAGCGGCGAGCTTGGCGTTAACGAGCGTTGCCGGATCGGCATCCAGGCTGTACAGGCGCACGATATCGGCGGCATTCTGCTCCATCGGTACACCCAGCATCTGCTGCCAGTAGGTCTCTTCGGAGATCACCACCCCATAAGGGGCAACCACTTCCTGCCAAAGGCGCATGTGCGTGGCTTCTGAATCGACCAGAGTACCGTCGTGGTCAAACAGTATCGCGTGTAATGACATAGTAAGACCTACTTCCATAAAACCGTGTATTCTACCTGGTCTTATATGGCTGTTGTATGATCAATATCCTCTGCTGGAAAGGGTTGGAGAGAGACGATGATCGGTGAAGTCGAAGACGATATTTACAAAACGCTGCTGGAATCGACCAAGGCTATTCCGTGGAAGATCAACTGGGAAACCAAGGTTTTCGAGTACATTGGCCCTCAGATTGAGCCCCTCTTGGGCTGGCGCCAGGATAGCTGGGTGACGGCACAGGACTGGATTGACCGAATCCATGAGGCGGAGCGGGAGCAGACAGCACACAACTGTATCGCCCTGAGTGAAAATGGCGTGGACCACGAAGCCGACTATCGGGCGCTGACGGCAGACGGAGAGTATGTCTGGGTTAGAGATGTGGTGCATGTTATCCGTGAGAACGGCGTCACCAAGGCGCTGGTTGGGTTTATCTTCGACATCTCCGAGCGCAAGCAGATGGAGGAAGAACTTCGCATCGCCAACAAAAAGCTGGAGCAGCTGTCGTTTCAGGATGGTCTGACCGGTGTGGCCAACCGTCGTCTTTACGATCAAACGCTAGAGCGAGAGTGGGCCAGAGCGTTGCGTAACGGCACACCGATCTCGTTGATCGTCATCGATATCGATCACTTCAAGGATTACAACGACCAATGCGGCCACCTGCAAGGGGACGAATGCCTGAAGCTTGTGGCGAATGCGCTGCAGGATGTGGCCAGCCGTTCCACGGATTTTTTCGGCCGCTACGGTGGCGAGGAGTTTGTACTGCTGCTGCCTGATACCGGACGCGAGGCCGCACGCGATATTGCGGAGCGTTGCCGTCGTAAGGTGATTGACTTGGCTATTCCGCACCCGGCATCGAGCGTGGGCAATCAATTAACGATCAGCGCAGGTGTGGCCAGCATAACGCCTGACGAGGGTGTTGAGCCCTCATCGCTGTTTGGGATGGCTGATCGCATGCTGTATCAAGCCAAGCGCAATGGCCGCAACCGTTTTGCCTGCGGCTGGCCGCAGGCCATGCCTTCGGAGCGTAGTGTGGGCAGTTGAGTGTTGATGGATAGCCGAACGGGTGTTTCGACGTTATTATCGAAACCGGTTTATTGTTGAGGAATTGTCATGCGTAAACGGATTGTCAGCTCTTTGCTCAGCTGCCTGTTAATTCTGGCCGGTGGATCCTACCTGGCTGGCTGCTCTACGATCGAAGGGGCCGGAAAAGACCTCAAAAAAGCAGGTGATGCGATCAGCGATGCTGCTCGTGATGCTTCCAGCTAACGACCGTCAGGCTGCCTGAACATGCGGGGAGCATCGCGCTCTCCGTTCCTTCCTGCTTACATTCTGCCCCAGTTTCCTCTCGACACTCCCTTGAATCCGCCCAGCTTTGATCTATATAATTTGAATTCAAACTATTTGTATTCAAATTTAGTGAGTGCTCCTCATGTCGCATCATCAGGCATCCGCCCGTATCCGCTTTGGCTATCGATTTGTCACGCTATCGAGGCGTTGGCGGCGTTTTGTTGATATGCGCCTTGCCGAAGCCGGATTGACCGATGCCACATGGGTACCCCTTATGCATTTGGCTCAGTCAGGGGATGGTGTCAGCCAGAAACTGCTCGCGGAACGCGCGGGGATTGATACGTCGACGCTGGTGAGGCTGATCGACATTCTGGCAAAGAAGGAGCTGTTGGAGAGACGGGAAGATCCGGAGGATCGGCGGGCTCGCAAGATCTATCTGACAACGGCGGGTAAAGCGCAGATCGACGCCATCCGTGCCACGCTGGAAACCGCCGAAGCTGAAGCGCTGGGTGACCTGAGCGATGTCGAGCTGGAGAAAATGATGGAATGGATCGAGGTGATTGAACAGCGCCTGATGAACAAGATCGAGGAGGCGCGCGGTTAATGAATAGCGCTTCCGTATTGGCACGGCTCGGGTTCGATAACGTGCGATTTGGCTTCGTATTGCGGACAGGCATTGCAGCCTGCCTTGCGATCGCCCTGGCCTGGTGGCTGGGGCTGGAGCACCCACAGTGGGCGGGTATGACGGTGTGGGCGTCTTCTCAGCCCTCACGCGGGCAATTGCTCGCCAAAGGCATGGCCCGACTGATTGGCACGCTGATCGGGGCATTGGTCGGTATTCTGTTGGTATACCTGTCGATCGGACACATAGGCTGGTTGGTGCTGGGGTTGTCGTTGTGGATCGCAACGTGTGTGTTCACCGCACATCTTGTCCGCAGCTTCGTGACATACGGCTGCATGTTGGCCGGATATTCGGCGGCGTTGGTCGCGTTGGTGGATACCGCGCACCACGACCAGATTCTAACGCTGGGGCTGGATCGCATGTTCACTGCCGTCGCGGGCGTGTTGGTGGCGATCGGTGTGAGCTGGTTTTTCGCGCACGGCTCAGCACGCAATAGCGACCAGCAAGAACTGCGCGGCATCACCACCGGGATATTGCGCCAGTTGTCAGCACGTGTGGTATCGGGTGTTGAAACCTCCACGGTTGAACGTGACCAATTGATTGCGCGTCTGGCTGCCTTGGATGCGGCGCTGGACACGCGCGGCATCGGCAGCGCCAGAGCGCGTCAGCAGATGCGACGGGTGCGTCTTCTGCTGCTTGTGTTGGTATCCATCGTTATCTGGACTCGCAAAACCCACGACAGCGGATTGGGCCTTGCGTTGGCGCAGGCACTCAAGGAGGCCGCTGTTGCTTTGGAAGCCGGAGATGGCGACGGGTATCGTTCAGCACTGAGCTGCGCGATTGAACGTTGTGCAGGTGAGCACCATTTTGCGCGACTGCATTACAACCTGACCCGTTTGCTGGCCATGACGCCGGTAATGGAAGCGGGCGATGCGCCCTCTACTAAAGATGAAAGCGACAGCTCCCTGCCGTTACATCGCGATTGGACAGGGGCACGCCAATCAGGCATCCGCGCGTTGACGCTGATGATGACGGTAGGCGCGGTCTGGCTCTTTTCGGGGGCGCAGATAGGGGCCTACATGCTGCTGGGGACGGCAGTGATGACCTCGCTGTTCTCAACCTTCGACAGTCCGGTGCACACCATGCGATCGGTCTTTATCGGCCAGGTGATGGGCGCAGTTGCGGCGCTTATCTGCCGCTGGTTGATATGGCCTCAGGTCGATAGCGAGTGGATGCTGATTGTGTCGATGTTCCCGTTCATCATGCTGGGCGTTGTCGTCTTTGCGCATCGAAAACTTGTGTTTGCGGGGATGGACTACAACATGGTCTTGCTGCTTCTGCTGCAACCACACTATCCGCTGGTCGGGGAGGTTGGTCACTCTCTGCTGATGGCCGTGGCCGTCGCCTCCGCACCGTTAATCGCCATGGCGGGTTATTGGTTGATCTACCCGGTTAACGCTGCAAAACGGATTGAGCTGATGCGTCGGATGATGCTGCATGAACTGCGCGACATGACCATGAAACCCACCAGCGGAGCAAGTCGTGAGCGTTGGCGCTTGCGGCTATACCACCGTCTGCTGCATCTGGTGCGCTGGTCCGGTCAGGTGGGTGATCGCCGTTTCCCGGCCGAGGAATGGGGCGTAATGTTGTTGAGGCTAGAGATGACAACCGAAACACTGAGGGCACTGCTGGATGGCAAGCGGCCTATCAGTGACTCGACAAAACGTGCCGTTGAGTATGCGTTACGAAGGCTGGAACAGCTTGAGCACAAGCCGGAGCGCGTTTTGAGGGCGTTGAGAGTCGTCAGCGTTCGAATGGCGCGTGAACCGGACCAGACGGAAGAGTTGGTGTTTGCGCTGGCGGCGGACAAACTGCAGGAAAATCTGGCGCTGTTCACGCTCAGACGTTAACGGCTTGCAGGTATCAGTCCTTAAACCCGTTGTCGTGAAACAGGCCCAGATAAGCCTGTCTGTTTGGCGCGTCGAACTGGGGAATACACTCGGCGAGGTACTGGGGAAATAACTGTAGCTCGCCGATCTTCTCGATTGGCATCCACACCACATCCATCTGATGCTTGTCGGGGTGGCTGCCGTTGCGCGGCGTGTAATCATTGTCGACCGAGCAGAGAAAAAGAAACTCCATCACATGTCGTCGTGTCGAGGGTTCGCTTTCCCGCTGCTTGAGGAAATCCGCAACGGCGATCAGATCGCCGATCTCGACCTCTGTATCGATCTCCTCCATGCACTCGCGCTGGAGAGTTTCGGTGAGCGCTTCGCCGGCATCCTGGCCACCCCCGGGCAGTGCATAACGGACACCCCCGCAACTATAGCCATCTTTCTTGAGCAGAAGCACGTGCCGATCTTTTACGATAAGTGCACGCACGGCGTTGCGAATCTGTGGGATCAGGTCGTTCATCCGATACTGGTATGCCGCAAAATAAATGATTTCTAGCAGTTTAGACTTAGCGCACCTGGTGTGTCATGTCTGAGCCCGCCTCCGTCGAGACGTATCCCAGCTGCTCCGAAATCGCCTCTCCCGCCTCGATAAGGTCGGCTATCCATTCGTCCCGACGGCGCTCCATCGGGGCGGACAGCGACAGCCCTGCCACCGGTTGCGCGGTGTGATCGTATATCAGCACGCCAATACAGCCCACACCGATTTCGGCTTCCTCGTTATCGAGGGCGTAGCCGCGCTCGACGGATGTCAGGCATTCCTGCGTCAGTGCCGGCAGGGACGTAAACGTGTTGCGGGTATAGGCGGGCAGGTTGGTCCGTTTTGCATAGCCTGCAATCGCCTCCTCGCCCCCCTTGCCGAGCATCAGTTTGCCGACACCGGTCACGTGGAGTGGCGCCCGGCTGCCGATAATCTGGTGCACATGCATCATGCGATTGGGCGTGGCCTTGTCGTAGTAGATAACGGCATCGCCTTCGCGAATCGTAAGGTTGATCGTCTCGCCCAGTCGGTCGCGCAGTTTAACCATGTAGGGCATCGCCACCGCTCTAAGCTCTATTTCGGAGTGGACGCGCTTACTGAGCTGAAGCAAACGCTGCCCCAAACGGTAGCCGCCGTCTTCGTCGCGTTCGACAAAACGGTTATCGATCAGCGAGTGCAGAATCCTGTAGGCGGTAGAGGGGTGCAGCCCGGCATCCGCACTTAAGACTTTGAGTTTGACCGGTGTGGAGTAGCGGGAGATGACATCGAGCAGGGTTGCGGCCCGGTCAAGGACCTGGATTCGAGCTTCCGGTTTTGCCTCAGACATTGAGAGCGCCTCACATTAAAAGGTCTGGTTTTTATTCTTCGATTTCTCCAGACGTTACCACATTGCAGTAAATAAAAGCGTTTTTTCACAATGTGAAAATGCGTTGTTTTGAGTAATGGAATAATTAAGTGTTTGTAAATTAAGTTAAAAAATATTGATAACTGACTTTAAGGTCAGTTTTCATAATACGAGATGCGTTTTGTATTGCGGTAAATGCTGGCGGCGCCTATGGTGAGTTTCAACTT
The DNA here is from genome assembly GCF_000705555.1 of Marinobacterium lacunae. GTDB lineage: Bacteria > Pseudomonadota > Gammaproteobacteria > Pseudomonadales > Balneatricaceae > Marinobacterium_D > Marinobacterium_D lacunae. The sequence goes on along the minus strand of NZ_JMQN01000057.1, from coordinate 307,007 downwards.
AAGCGCTGACGTAACCGCTGAGTTAAGAACACAAGCCCCGGCGCGTTGCTGAGGCGGAGACAGTGCCAACTACACAAGAAAGGGCGAATCACCATGTCAGACCAGAACCCCGTTTTCATACCAGGCCCGACCAACATCCCTGATCGGTTGCTCAATGCCATGCATATGCAGACCCGCGACCACCGTGCACCGGATTTCGTCGAGACATTCGCGCCCGTGCTTGAGGACTGCAAGCATGTATTTGGTACCGAAACGGGGCAGGTGATCACCTTCCCGGCCAGCGGTACCGGCGGATGGGAAGCCTCCATCACCAACACCCTGTCCGCGGGTGACACGGTGCTGGTAGCGCGCTACGGCATGTTCTCCCACCGCTGGATCGACATGTGCCAGCGTCATGGCCTCGAAGTTCAGGTGATCGACTGCGAGTGGGGTTCAGGTGCACCGGCTGACAAGTTCGAACAGGCGCTGCGCGCCGACAAAGACAAGAAGATCAAGGTTGTTCTGGCGACCCATAACGAAACCGCCACCGGCGTTAAGAGCGATATCGCGGCGGTTCGCCGTGCAATGGATGCCGCCGGCCACCCGGCCATGCTGTTCGTCGACTGCGTAAGCTCGCTGGCCTCCATGCCGTTCGAGATGGACGCCTGGGGCGTTGATATCGCGGTTTCCGGCTCGCAGAAGGGTTTCATGCTGAGCACCGGTATGGCGATCCTCGGCGTTAGCCAGAAGGCGCTGGCGGCGATGGAGAGCGCGACGCTGCCGCGCACCTTCTTCGACTTCCGCGACATGATGGCGGCCAACGCCAACGGCGGTTTCCCCTACACGCCGCCGCTGCAGCTGATCTACGGCATGCGCGAGAGCCTGAAAATGCTGTTCGAAGAGGGGCTCGAGAACGTGTACGCCCGTCACCACCGTCTGGCCGAGGGTGTACGCAGGGCGGTTGAGGCCTGGGGCCTGAAGCTGTGCGCCAAGTCGCCGGAGCTGTACTCCGACACCGTTAGCGCCATCTACGTACCGGAAGGGTTCGACAGCAACAAGCTGACCGAGCACGCGTTCAACACCTACGGCGTCTCCTTCGGTATCGGCCTGGGCCAGATGAACGGCAAGGCGTTCCGTATCGGCCACCTGGGCATGCTGACCGACGTTATGTGTCTGTCGGGCCTTGCCACCATCGAGATGGCGATGGCCGATCTGAACTACCCGGTCGAGCTGGGCTCGGGTGTACGGGCGGCGCAGGAGTACTACCGCGCCACCGCCGCTGCCAACCAATAACCGCTATCACCCGTGAGCGAGACAACGATGAAGATTCCAACTTACGACGATGTACTGATCGCCCATGAGCGGATCAAGCCCTACATCCATGAAACGCCGGTGCTGACCTCCCGGTTCCTGAACGAACTGACCGGCGCCGAGCTGTTCTTCAAGTGCGAGAACTTCCAGAAGGCCGGTGCGTTCAAGGTGCGTGGCGCCTGTAACGCCGTGTTCGGTCTGACCGAAGAGCAGGCGAGGGTGGGTGTTGCGACTCACTCCTCCGGTAACCATGCGCTGTCCCTGTCCTATGCGGCAGGCCAGCGCGGCATCCCGGTCACCGTGGTCATGCCGCGTACCGCGCCGCAGGCGAAGAAGGATGCGGTGATCGGCTACGGCGGCAAGATCGTCGAGTGCGAGCCCTCCACCAGCTCCCGCGAAGCCACCTTCGCCGAGGTGGTGGCGCAGTCCGGTGCCGAGTTCGTCCACCCGTATAACGATCCGCGCGTTATCGCCGGGCAGGCGACCTGCTCCAAGGAGCTGCTGTCCCAGGTGGAGAACCTGGATGCGGTGATCGCACCGATCGGCGGTGGCGGCATGATCTCGGGCACCTGCCTGACGCTGTCTACCATTGCACCGCAGGTGAAGATCTACGCCGCCGAGCCGCTCAACGCCGATGACGCCGCGCGCTCTTTCCGTGCCGGTCACATCATCGCCGACGATGCGCCGGAGACCGTGGCCGACGGCCTGAAAGTGCCGCTGAAAGATCTGACCTGGCACTTCGTCAGCAACCATGTCACCGACATCCTCACCGCCACCGAGGAGGAGATTGTCGATGCCATGAAGCTGATCTGGAAGCGGATGAAGATCGTGATGGAGCCGAGCAGCGCCGTGCCGCTGGCGACCATACTGAAGAACCCGGAGGTTTTCCGCGGCAAGCGCGTCGGCGTGATCATCACCGGCGGCAACGTGGACCTCGACAAACTGCCCTGGCTGAACGCGAACAGCTGAACGTCTAAAAGTAGATTGATTACAGGAGAGATTGAATGAACGCACAGAATGATCTGCACGACCTCGAAGTAGGCTACGACGTTCCAGCCGTACCGGGCATGGATGAGGCCGATATCCAGACCCCCTGTCTGATCCTCGATCTGGATGCTCTGGAGCGCAACATCAAGAAGATGGGCGACTACGCCAAGGCCCACGGCATGCGCCACCGGGTTCACGGCAAAATGCACAAGTCGGTCGATGTGGCCAAGCTGCAGGAAGAACTGGGCGGCGCCATCGGCGTCTGCTGCCAGAAGGTGTCCGAAGCCGAGGTGTTCGCCCGCGGCGGCATCAAGGACATCCTGGTCTCCAACCAGGTGCGCGATCCGCTGAAACTGGACCGCTTGGCGCAACTGCCGAAACTGGGTGCGCGCACCATCGTCTGCGTCGATGACATCGACAACGTCGCCGAACTGTCGGCCGCCGCGCAGAAGCACGGTACCGAGATCGAGTGCTTCGTCGAGATCGACTGTGGCGCGGGCCGCTGCGGCGTCACCACCACCGAGGCGGTTGTTCAGATCGCGCAGGCGATCGATGCCGCCGAGAACCTTAAGTTCACTGGCATTCAGGCTTATCAGGGTGCCATGCAGCACCTGGATACCTACGAGGCGCGCAAAGAGAAGCTGGATATCGCCATCGCCCAGGTCAAGGCTGCCGTGGATGGCCTCAAGGAAGTGGGGCTGGAGCCTGAACTGGTCTCCGGCGGCGGCACCGGCTCTTACTACTTCGAGAGCAACTCCGGTGTGTACAACGAGCTGCAGTGCGGATCCTACGCCTTCATGGATGCCGACTACGGCCGCATTCTTGATAAGGACGGCAAGCGTATCGACCAGGGCGAGTGGGAGAACGCGCTGTTTATCCTCACCAGCGTTATGAGCCACGCCAAGGCCGACAAGGCGATCTGCGATGCCGGTTTGAAGGCGCAGTCGGTGGATAGCGGTCTGCCGTTTATCTTCGGCCGCGACGACGTGGAGTACATCAAGTGCTCCGACGAGCACGGCGTGATCTCCGATCCGAACGGTGCGCTGAAGGTGAACGACAAGCTGCGCCTGGTACCGGGCCACTGTGACCCGACCTGCAACGTACACGACTACTACGTCGGCGTGCGTAACGGCAAGGTCGAAACCCTGTGGCCGGTATCCGCCCGCGGTAAAGCGTACTGATCGAGGAGAAAACCTATGAGCACATCCGTTAATGGCGCCGGCGTTGCGATCGTCTCCGAAGCGGTCTGCGAACAGATCGTCGGCCGCCCCGAGGCGTTCAAAGCGGTCGAGAGCGTATTCGGCGCCATGGCGCGCGGCGATGCCTATAACTTCCCGGTGGTACGTGAGGCGATCGGCCATGCCGATGCCCTGTATGGCTTCAAATCCGGGTTCGATCGCGCGGGTATGGTCCTCGGCGTTAAATCCGGCGGCTACTGGCCGGGCAACGTACAAAAGGACCTGACCAACCACCAGTCCACGGTGATCCTGTTCGACCCGGATACCGGCCGGCTGAAGGCGCTGGTCGGTGGCAACTACCTCACCGCCGTGCGTACCGCCGCCGCCTCGGCCGTGTCCATCGCCTACCTGGCCCGCAAGGACGCCAAGGTACTGGGCATGGTCGGGGCAGGGCACCAATCCACCTTCCAGCTGCGCGCCGCTCTGGAGCAGCGCGCGTTCGAAAAGGTCGTGGCGTGGAACCCGCACCCGGAATACCTGAGCCGTCTGGCCGCGGTGTGCGACGAACTGCGCGTGCCGTTCGAAGCGGTGGATCAGCAACAGCTGGGCGCGCAGGCGGATGTGATCATCACCATCACCTCGGCGTTCGAGCCGCTGATGATGAAAGAGTGGATAAAGCCTGGCACCCACATCGCGTGCATGGGCACCGACACCAAGGGCAAGCAGGAGGTCGACCCCGAACTTTTGGCAGCGGCAACCCTGTTCACCGATGAGGTGGCCCAGTCGATCTCCATCGGCGAAGCCCAGCATGCGGTGGCCTCAGGGCTGATCAGCGAAAGCGACATCACGCCGATTGGCGAGGTGATCAACGGCACTCATCCCGGCCGTCGTGACGATCAGGAAATCACCCTGTTCGACGGCACCGGCGTAGGTCTGCAGGATCTTGCTGTGGCATCCGCTGCCGCGAATCTCGCGCTCGAACAAGGGCTGGCCCTTCGCATCGCGCTGTAACACCGCACATCCCCCTCGCCTGGCGAGGGGGCACTTCCTGCTTTACCATCGATTAAAACAGGTACTGAACATGAGTTCTGCTGCACGACTGCGCCTGCGTGAACTGCTGGAGACTCGGCAGTGCGTACGCTGCGCCTCGGTTTTTGACCCTCTCTCGTCACGCATGGCCCAGGAGATCGGCTTCTCGGTCGGCATACTGGGCGGCTCGGTCACCTCGCTGATGGCACTTGGCGTGCCGGATATCTACCTGCTCACCTTAAGCGAGTTGGCCGAGCAGGCGCGCCGGGTGTGTCAGGCCTCAAACCTGCCGGTGATCGTCGACGGCGATAATGGCTACGGCAACGCCCTCAACGTGATGCGCACGGTTACCGAGCTCGAACACGCCGGTGCCGCCGTGATCACCATCGAAGACACGATTATCCCAAGACGCTACAAGCAGCCGGAGCTGAACCTGAGCAGTATTGAAGAGGGCTGCAGCAAACTGCAGGCCGCCGTGAGCGCACGTAACGACAGCAGCATGGCCTTGTTCGCCCGCACCCACGCCCAGCAACCGCTGCCGGCGATTCTGGAGCGGGTCGCGGCCTACAGCCGTACCGGTGTGGATGGCATCTGTATTTTCGGGCAGACATCAAAAGCGCTGTTGGAGCAGCTGAACAGCATCACCGAACTGCCGCTGATGCTGATCGACTACGCCCAGTCAGAGCTGAGCACCGAGGCGATGAGCCAGCAGGGCGTGCGTATTCACTTCAACGGTCACCGCGCCTACGAAGAAGGGGTTAAAGCCGTATACCGTTCGCTGCTTCAGCTTCATACCGGCAGCGATATCGACTGCGACCACAACGCCAAGCAACTGATCGGACGCTTCGCCCGCCAGCAGCAATATAACGCGTTGAGTAGTGACTATTTAGATCCGGCCTAAAACCTACTGCGCGACTCGTAGACTGCGTTGCGCGGTGCCGGTGCGCCGGCCCGGTCGGAATCCTCATGTATCCCCCATACACTGCGGTTCCTGCGCGCCGCGCGCCTTGCCTACGAGCCGCTCGCTACGGTTTTTCGATGTGCCCCAACGAATTCATGTTCTGCGTACCGTTTAAACCCGAACTCTAGTTTCAAATAAATACAATTAATCTCGTATAGGAGAGTGGAAAATGGGCAAACTCGATCTGGAAAGCTCGATCACCATCACCCGCGCCGCATTCGGCAAAAGCCTTGAACTGAACACCGCACCGCTGACCGTGGCGATACTGGACGCCAGCGGCACACTGATCTCACTGCAACGTCAGGATGGTGCTAGCATGATCCGCCCGGACGTCGCCATCGGCAAAGCCTGGGGTGCTGTCGCCATGGGCAAATCCTCCCGCGCCTTGGGCGAGGACGCACAGAACCGCCCGGCGTTTATCTCCGCTTTGAATACGCTGGCGCAGGGTAAAATCGTACCTGTGCCGGGTGGTGTGCTTGTCCGTAACAGCGACAACGAAATCGTCGGTGCCGTGGGTATCAGCGGGGATCTGTCGGATGTGGATGAGCAATGTGCGGTATCAGGTATTGAGGCGGCGGGGCTGGTTGCGGATGCAGGGTAGTTACAACACACGTAACATATGAAACTCAGTCAAAGTAAGCCTCCATTAGTGGAGGCTTACTTTTTAGATAGGGTTCTGCCCCTATTTCTTTAGTATCGTTTAATACAGTTCCAGCTCGGCATACATGAACAGCCAAAATAATTGAAAGGCAGACGGACATGCACAATCGATTAGGTATTTGTTTGAACGCGAAAGCGATCCAGAAGCCGGGCTTTAAAGCTTTAGTAGCGGCGTTGCTGACAGCACTATTGCTTGCCGGCGTGAGTCCGGCTCGCGCGGCTGCGCTCACAGAGGTGACCGGTTTTGGCTCAAACCCCGGTGATCTGCGCATGTACGAATATATCCCCGATCACCTGCCGAAAGGTCGCCCGCTGGTGGTGGCATTGCATGGCTGCACGCAGAATGCCTCCGCCTATGACGATGAGAGCGGCTGGGTCGAACTGGCCGAGCGCTGGCGCTTTGCGCTGCTGCTCCCTGAGCAGCAGAAAACCAACAACAGCTCGCTGTGCTTCAACTGGTTTAACGGCAGCCATTATCTGGACTGGATCTTCTGGTGGACGGACTGGGGCAATGATATTGACCGCGGGGAAGGGGAAGCGCTCTCCATCAAGCAGATGATCGATCACCTGGCCAATAAACAGCAGTCGGATACCCGCCGTGTATATGTGACCGGCCTCTCGGCGGGTGGCGCGATGACCGCGGTCATGCTTGCCACCTACCCAGAGACTTTCGCGGGCGGCGGCATCATCGCCGGTATCCCCTATAAATGTGCGCGTTACGCCATCACAGCGCTAACCGACTGCGGCGTTGATGCCGACCGAGCGGGATCCGTCCCTATCAAGGATCTATCACCGCAGGAGTGGGGCGATCTGGTGCGTGATGCCAGCGACCACACCGGCCCCTGGCCGAGGCTGTCGATCTGGCAGGGCGAAGTGGACAAGCGAGTAATCCCGGACACTGCCAGAGAACTGCTTGAGCAGTGGGCCAATGTCCAGGGTATCGATACCACGCCCGACGTTGAAGACACCGTGAAGGGCTATCCACATAAGGTGTATCAGGATGATCAGGGCAACGCATTAATCGAGACCTACCTCATCACCGGGATGGGTCATGGTGCGCCTGTCGATCCGGGCACTGGTGAAGACCAGTGCGGTGTGCCGGGCGGATATATTCTCGATGCCCATATCTGCGCCAGCTACTTTATCGGCACGTTTTGGGGGCTGGATCAGTGAGCGCTGCAGTGGCCATAGGGCACCGGCCATAACGGTACAAGAGGGCATTGATATAGAAGGCAGGTTATCAGAGTGTTGTGGCGGGCTTGCTGAGTGAAACCTTAGTCCCCAGTTAGTACCTCTGCCCAGATGAGATTCCGCTATGCTGCTTGAGGGGAAAGATAAGCATCAGCTGGGTCAGCTGCTGCGCGGTTGTGCTGCGATAGCTTGTTGTTGCTGGAGACGCAGCAGATCTATCAGTGAAAGTCAGAGAATGTTCGAGGGTACCCAGGTAGGCATTGTCATGCAAACCTGGGTGATTGCTGAGCGCCTTTTATGCGCCGATCAGAGATCCCATTTTCCATCGTAAAGGCGTTTGAGCTGCAAAGGGTTGCGCTCTTTCAACGCGTCCGGCAGCAGGTTATCAGGTACTGCTTGATAGCATACCGGCCTTAGAAAACGCACGATGGCTGCACTGCCCACTGACGTGGTTCGGCTATCAGAGGTCGAAGGGAAGGGGCCGCCATGCACAGTCGTATGGCCAACCTCCAGTCCCGGTGGCCAGCCATTAACCAGCACACGCCCAACCTTACGCTCTAGTATAGGCATCAATTTGCGGGCCGCGTCCAAGTCCGCTTCATCAAGTTGCAGCGTGGCGGTCAACTGGCCCTCCAGACACTCGGCTACCTGGAGAACTTCAGTTTGATCATTGCACTCGACTACCAATGCAGCTGATCCAAACACCTCATCGTGGAGTGAGTCGTCCTCCATGAAGTCCCGTGCTGATACTGCAAACAAAGCTGCCCTGCACTGGTTCGGCGCGTCTGATGCTAGGGCGTGGGCTAGCGTGCGAACCCGGGGGTTAGCAGACAAGGCGGTTACGCCATGCTCGTATGCATCATAGATACCCGGCGTGAGCATGGTCTGAGTTGCAGATTGGTTGATGGCTGCCGCAGCCGTGGTAATAAAGGTGTTAAGCGCCTGGCCTTTCTCCGCAATGAGCAGTCCAGGACTGGTGCAATACTGGCCTGCACAAGTGGTCAGCGTGCTGACAAATCCATCAGCCAATGCTTCGCCACGATTGCTCAACGCTGAGGGAAGCAGGAACACAGGGTTGCTTGAACTCATTTCGGCATAGACCGGTATCGGTTCATTGCGCTGCTGTGCGATAGCCATAAGTGCGGTGCCACCACTGAAAGAGCCCGTAAAACCTACGGCCTTGATACGGTTGTCCGCAACCAGCTTCGCCCCGACCTCGCGCCCTGAGCCAAAAAGTACGGAGAAGACACCCTCCGGCATGCCGCACTCGGCAACCGCTTTCTGAACAGCCCGACCAACAAGTTCAGATGTGCCTGGGTGAGCCGAATGTGCCTTTACGATGACGGGGCAGCCTGCGGCTAACGCCGATGAGGTATCGCCCCCTGCTACGGAAAATGCCAGTGGGAAGTTGCTGGCACCGAATACGACTACTGGCCCCAGTGGGATTTGGCGTGATCGCATATCCACGCGCGGGATTGGCTGACGCTCGGGGAGGGCGGAATCGATACGAACATCCAACCACTCGCCGCTGCGAACCACGTCAGCAAACAGGCGCAGTTGTTTACACGTTCGCGCCAACTCGGCCTCTACTCGGCCACGGGGGAGCCCGGTTTCTGCCATTACGCGGGTCAGGAGCTCGTCTCCAAGTGCTTCAACGTTGCCTGCGATGGTTTCCAGAAATCTGGCGCGTGCGTCCAGCGAGGTCTCGCGATACTGATCGAATGCATCCCAGGCCAATTGAGCGGCGCGGTCAACTTCGGCTGCGGTGCCTCCTAAGTAGCCCGGTTCCAACTGTTCACCAGTGGAGGGATTGATCGCATGAATGGGGTCACGAGAGCCGGCAACGCTACTCTGACCAATAAGCATTTCACCTGTTAAAGACATTTGGCTTCCTAAAGTAATGAGAAGTAAACAACAAAGGCATCACGCTAGGTGGCCGTGGTAGGCGTTGGTGATGATCTGTTCAATATCGGAGGCTCTGGTCAAACGAGGGTTAACCAGCACGTTGCCGCTACGCATGGAGTCTTCAACCATTTGCTGGGTCTTATCGAGTTTAACGCCCAACTCTTGAACATTAGCCGGGATGCCAATAACCGCATTAAGCTTGACTATAGCGTCGATCGTTTTGCTTCCCGCGCTGTAGTCGTCCAGGCCATCCACGGATTCACCCAGTGCCACTGCAATATCTTTGAACAGCTCGGGGCAAGCATCCATGTTGAACTTCACAACAAAGGGTAGGAGCGCGGCGTTGGCCACACCGTGAGGGATATTGAAAATACCGCCAAACGTGTGAGAAATGGCGTGAACATTACCCAGTTTTGACTGCGAGAAGGCCAAACCTGCCAGGAAAGAGGCTATCAACATATTTTCGCGGGCGCTGGCATCGGTGCCAACAAAGTAGGCCTTCTTAAGGTTTTGCGCGATCATCCTGATCGCTTCGATCGCTAAGGCACGGCTAATGGGGTTAGCCTGTTTGGATACATAGGATTCAATCGCATGGGTCAACGCGTCCATACCGGTTGATGCGGTAATAGCCGGTGGGAGCTGTATGGTTAACTCGGGATCAAGGATCGCCAGTTTCGGGAACAGCCGCGGGCTGATAATCGCGGTTTTAAAGCTATTCTGCGGGTTCGTTACAACGGTTGACGCGGTGCATTCGCTGCCTGTCCCTGAGGTGGTCGGAATCGCGAAAAGCGGCAGGGGATCATTGATTAGCCGGTCATACCCCTCATAGTCGAGGATACTGCCGGGGTTAGTTGCCATTGCGGCTACGGCTTTGGACGCATCGATGCTGCTGCCCCCTCCGATACCGATGATAGCATCGCAGTCTGAACTCCGGAGAAACGCTACTGCATCATCGATTACTTCACTGGACGGGTTGGGCTGCACATCCTGATAGATATCATATTTCAGCCCGGCTTGGTCTAGAGAATCAAAGAAGCCGATCAGGGCACCTGAATCAACTAACCCTTTGTCGGTAACGACCATAAGTTTTTTATGGACATACGGCTTTAACAATTCACCGGCTTTCTTGGCAAGTCCGTATCCAGATTTCAGTGTGGTAGGAAAGAAGAAATTAAAGTTGTACATAGTGTCCTCTTTGAGGGGAAATGCCCAAAAGTTAGTTTTTAAATTTTATTAAACAAAAATAAGCGATATTTTTGGCAGAAATGTAAATAGAAGAAGGTCAACTATCATTACCAAAAGAAGAGGAAATACTTTTCTTATTACGATAGCAAGAGTTGTATCACTCAAGCTTTTAGCGACAAACAGGTTAACTCCAAGGGGAGGGGTAAGTAGTCCAATCGCGAGGTTGGTTATCATGATGACGCCGAAATGTATTAAGTTGACTCCTTCGCTCGCAAGGATCGGCAAAAATATTGGTACCAGTAGGATAATAGCGGCATTTAGTTCCAAAAAGGTTCCAATAAAAAGAAGAACCGCATTGATCGCCAAGAGTAGCCAGATTTTATCTGCTCCTGCGCCTGCAATAAAATTGGAAACTTGCTGCGGGAACTGCTCTGTCGTTAAAACCCATCCCATAATGTTGGCGGCACCAATGATTAGCAAGACCATTGATGAAGTCAAACCTGAAGATACAAAAACATCTTTTAGATCAGAAAAGCGTAGCTCTTTATAAACAAACATGGATATAACTAATCCATATACGCAAGCAATGGCGCCGGATTCGGTTGGTGTAAAGACGCCGCTGTAGATCCCTCCAAGAATGATTATAGGCATCGCTAGCCCGAGTAGGGACTTTCTTAGGCAGCATAAGAAGTTAGAAAAGCTGGTTGGATTGCCCCCTCTATAGCCCCGCTTCTTAGAGTATATGAACGAATATACGATCAACGAAATACCGACGAAAATTCCAGGTACTATGCCTGCTATAAAAAGATCACCTATACTGACGTTGGCGGAAATACCATAAACAACAAAGGGGATACTGGGTGGTATGATAACGCCAATTGTCCCGCCAACAGCCATCAGTGCGACGGAGAAGCCCTTGTCGTAGCCCGCTTTTATCATTGCCGGCACCATTATGCTGCCAATCGCAACGACGGTCGCTGGAGCAGAGCCGGAAATAGACGCAAAAAACATGCTGGCGAGTAAGGCTATTATGGCCAGACCACCTGGGGTGGAACCGACGATACTAGCCCCTAGATTAACCAAGCGAGTGGATACGCCCCCTTTCTCCATTATCTTTCCGGCCAAGAGAAAGAACGGAATTGACATTAGAGGAAACGAATCAATACCCGTGAACATGCGCTGAACAGAAACAAACGTCGGCATATCACTAAAAAATACAAAAGCCGTAATACACGCAAAGGTAATAGCTAATGCGAGGGGTAGATTAAAGAATACTAGAACGAGCATGCTCAAAAACATGGCAGACGTCATTTGACTTCACTCCCTTCAACAAAACATGCTGATGTTTTTGAATCAATTGAGGTACTATCTTTATCAAAAAAGAACTGCATTACGCTCGCTAAATAACGTAGCGACATTAAAAAGAACCCGCTCGGAACAGCTGCATAAGCGAAGTAAATGGGTATTCTAAGCGCTGGTGATAGCTGGCCTGAATTTATCATGCGACCTATAAATTCTATGCCTATATATAAAAACAAAATGCAAAATGTAAAGCCTATAATGTTGCCGAAAAGATTTATAAATCTCTGTGCTGATTTCGGTGTCGAAAGTATCAGCGCATCAACTGATATATGTACCGAGCGCTTAAGGCCAAGACTGGCACCAATAAAGGTGACCCAAATCATTAGGTAACGTGCGACCTCCTCAGACCATGACATTGGTATTTGCAAGGAGATCCGGTTGAGTACTCCTAGGAAAACGACTGCCAGCATGCCAGCCAGGAGGGTAAATATTATTTTTTCTTCAACATTGCTCAATATATAATCTAGCTTTTTTAATATCTTATAAAACGGCATAAAGATAACCTAATTTGCTATTGTCATGAGTTTTTCTTTGAATAAAGAGCCGAATTCATGTTGGACGTTGAAATGTTTTTAGTAAGGCTTCACCGCATCATCCTTGTTACGGTGAAGCCTTTATATAGCTAGTGAAGTTTATGAAAACTAGCGACGATGTAATATGGTTATCGATCCATTGGGGCGTTTTAAAGGTTGGATTCTGCTTCAGATACCGCATTCATCAATTCATCGATGAGGTCATCACCCAATTTTTCACGGTAAGTGTTATATACAGGGGTAGTGGATTCCCGGAATTGTCCTTTAACTTCATCGCTTAGGGAGACGACTTCCATACCGGCCTGTTTGAGTCTCTCAACGCCTGCATTCTCTTGCTCAGCATTCAGCTTGCGCTCATTGGTGCTCCAGAGTTTGGCTTCCTCTTGAATAATTCTCTGATATTCAGCAGGTAAACTCTCGAAGAATCCGTTATTCACAATGAATGTAAAGGGACTATAAACGTGGCCATCCAGCGTTAGATGTTTCTGAACTTCGTAAAAACGCATGCTTTCAATCAACGATACCGGGTTTTCCTGACCATCGATAACGCCCTGCTGCAGAGCAGAGTACAGTTCGTTAAATGCCATGGGTGTCGCAATCGCACCGAATGAATTGACCATGGCGATGTGTGCCGGGTTTTCCATAGTCCTGATTTTCAGGCCTTTAAGATCCTCTGGAGTCTCAAGTGGGCGAACATTGTTGGTGAAATGACGGAAACCATTCTCACCCCATGCAATCGCCCGGATTCCAGTTCTTTCGAGCAAACCATTCAGTATTTTCTGCCCAAATTCGCCATCCATTACTTTGTAGGCAACGTCTCTGTTTTTAAATAAATATGGCAAATCAAATACCATGATGTCTGGATATATGTTGGAAATAGGACCAACCAGAACGGCCATTTCTATCGAGCCGAACTGAACACCTTCCATCTGCTCCCGCTCACCGCCTAATTGACTGGCAGGGAATGTGGATATTGAAACATTGCCATCAGTTCTTTCTTCGACGTTCTTTTTGAAGATTGCTAAAGATTTCTCTAACCGGTCACCACTAGCGGGAGAGGAATGCGATATTTTGATTTTGAAATCTGCTGCGAGGGCGCTTGTAGAAAGGAGGAAGCCGGCAAGGGCAGCCGCACATACTTTAGTTATTATGCTATTTTTAGACATGAAATCCTCTATTATTTTATCGATATTGATATTTTTATCTGAAAAGGAGATGTCGCCAATTTAATTATTATCTAAATGTTGGATTAACCATTCGGAAATAATAATTAAATTTTCATCAATATTTTTCTCCTTTGGTTAGGCAATATACACAATGATAATTTTTTGGATAATGAATATTCATGATTCCAACATAACCAATCGTGATCACTCTCAACGCGAGCGTAAGCCGCGGGCTATCACTGATGCCAGCTTCCCTGATCCTGGTGCTCGAAATGGCATAGTTATGCGCCTCTGTTCAGCAACTTACAGGCTGAACAGAGGCGCGTAACGAACGGTTACTGGGGGGATGGGCGATGTGTGATTGCCGTCAATGTTGCTTTCTGGCTAGATGGTTTCTGTGTGCAGAGTTTATACGTTATCAGGTTCGGTAAGCTACTTTCTATGCCAGTCGCTCTTGTCGTAGGCCAAACCTAAGTTCTGATATAGCTTTGCTATTAAAATATGGGCAGTTGGCGTGAGGTTAAAATCTTTCCTTTTCACTATCCCGATTTTACTCATCAGCGAAGTTATTTTAATGTCCAGTAACGATATTAGGTTCTTGCTTACAAAGAACTCAGCCACATCCAAAGGAAGAACTGCTAATAGGTTGACGTCATGTTGGAGGAGCATAATTGTCGAAAAAGCTGATGAAGACTCTACTGGATGTTTAATAATTTCAAGACCGAGCTTATGCATTTCATATTCGATAGATTGGCGCATTGGGGTATTTGATGTGTAGAGAACCCAAGGATGATCAGCAAGCTCGGCCAGACTCACATTCTTGCAGTTTAAAAGTGGATGAGCTGTATTTGCCACAATAGCTAGAGGCTCTTCACTTAAACCCAAATTGTCATATGGCAAAATGTTTTGCCCACTGCTTACTCTACAGAGCGCAAAATCGATACGCCCTTGGTCGATTTTGTGAAGAAGATTGGCACTGTTATTTTCAAATATCTCTACAGTTAGCTCTGGTTGATCACATCGCAGATCATAAATCGCCCTGGTTAATAGGGGGATAGCCCCCATGATACATCCCACAGCGATATGTCCACCTGCACCTTCGGCAATGCCCACAATTTCCTCTCTCATATGAGAAAGGTCATTGAATATTAGTCGTGCGTATCTTGTCACGCAGCTTCCGGCTTCATTGGGTACTATACCTTTGGCCGTCCGCTCGAATAATTTTAACCCAATGGATTCTTCTATTTCATTTAGTAGTTTGGTAGCCCCTGGCTGAGAAATGGAGATCGCCTTTGCCGCTTTATGTAAAGTTCCGTAATCTTCAATAGCAATAATAAGTTGCATATGTTTGAAGCGTAAACGAGATATGATGGAATTGAGTAACGGAACCATAAATTCTCTATGTGGTTTTTCTTGGGTACCGCTTGTGGAGTTGCGGTCCAGTGAATTTGACTGCGAAAGCCTATCGCGAATTCGACTCTAAGGCACGCTAAGATGCTGTTGAAGCACTAGATAGCTTGTCTTAACTTTCTTAGTTATCCGTTTTGGATGTCTGCACCCCACAGCCTTTCAGCATCAGCTGGGTTAATTGCTGGGTGGCGGCCCAGCGGATGAACAGCAGGTGGTTTGGGTTGATGTGGGCCACCAGGCCCTTGTCGATCCAGTCCTGAAACTCGGTGCTGCTGGGAGACTTTGATCTTGGCGTGAATGTATTGAGCCAACACGGTGGCCGGGTCGCCGCGTTAATAGAATGGCGACCACCCGGCCAGCTTAATCAGAGCAGCGTAAGGCTCCGCCTCTATTTACCCTGCACTATTTCGCGGAACTCCCCGGTTGATTCGGTGGCCCGGCTGACCAGATAGATGGCAAGCCATGACAGGATAAAGCCCGGTACGATCTCATACACCCCGGGGCCACCCATGAAGCTGCTATTCCAGCCCAGCAGTATCCAGACAATCACCGTGGCAGCACCGGTGACCAACCCCGCCACAGCGCCGGTGCCGGACATGTGTCGCCAGGTTAGAGACAGAATGATCAGCGGGCCGAAGGCCGCGCCAAACCCTGCCCACGCATGGCTAACCAAACCCAGCACTTTGGAGTTTGGGTCGCCCGCTATAAATGCTGCCGCTATACCTACCAGCAGAACGCTAATCCGCCCGATCAGCACGCTCTCGCGCTCACTGGCCTCTTTGTGAAGAAAGAGTCGGTAAAAGTCTTCCGTCAGCGATGAGGATGACACCAGCAACTGGCTGGAGATGGTGCTCATGATGGCCGCCAGTAGCGCGGCGTAGAGGAACCCGGTGATCAGCGGATGGAACAAGAGATCCGCCAGAATGATAAAGATCGTCTCGGAGTCGGTTACATCAAGGCCGTTACGCACCGCGTAGGCACGCCCGAATATGCCCAGGCAGATGGCACCGATCAGTGAAATCGCCATCCAGGACATGCCGATGTTACGGGCTGTGGAGACCTCCTTGACCGAGCGCACCGCCATGAAGCGGACGATAATATGGGGCTGACCGAAATACCCCAAGCCCCAGGTGACCGCCGATATAAAGCCCACGAAGGTTAAGCCATGCGTCCACGACAGAAAGTTTGGATCGACACTGGCGAGTGTCTCGGAGGCTTGGCTGAAGCCACCTCCGCCGCTGCCGAACAGCACAACGATCGGCATTAGCACCAGCGCAATCATCATGATGCACCCTTGCACGAAGTCGGTGAGGCTAACCGCCAGAAAGCCGCCGATAACGGTATAGGTGAGGACGATGCCCAGCGTTAGCCATACCCCCACCGAGTAATCGCTGAACGATGTTGAGCTGACTAACCCACTAAAGGCGCTTGAAAACAACTTGCCGCCCGCGACCAGGCCGGACGCGGTGTACACGGCAAAGAACACGACGATGATAACCGCTGATACGGTACGCAGGGCAAACGCTCTGGACGGGAAACGGTTGGCCAGGAACTCCGGAATGGTGAGGGCATTATCGTAGCGCTCTGTCTGCTCACGCAGGCGTGGTGCCACGACGATCCAGTTGACAAGTGCACCGACAAGCAGGCCGATACCGATCCACGCTTGCACCAGCCCGGATGCGAACAATGCCCCCGGCAACCCCAGCAGCAGCCAGCCGCTCATGTCAGACGCACCGGCCGATAGCGCTGCGACCGATGGCGGGAGATTGCGTCCCCCCAACATGTATTCTTCGGACGACGAGGTTGATTTGCGCCAAGCGTAAAAGCCGATGGCGATCATTAAAACGAAATAGAGCGTCAAGCTCATCCACACCCCGGTCTCCATAACCGTACCTCCAACTGATGTCACTAGACTTGAATCTTGTGTCCTCAGGGCACAACCTTATGTCTTTTAGGTCTAGTTGCTATTGTTGCGCTTAACAAGTTAGAGGGGGCAGGGTCGGTCGCCTATGCGGGCGCGCAGTTACCGCTGTAAAGCTAACGATCAGATAAGAAGCCCCGGTCGTGGGGGCTTTTCGCGTTCTGCCTGTTAGTTAATTTCTAACCCCTGCATCCAAAACTGACTCAATTGCTCGGGGGAAATGCCCGCAACCGATGGCTGAGGTTCAGAGTGCTCTGTAAAAATGCTTCGTGCCAACTGTCGGCCGGTATTTTGCGCTGCGGAGGTCTTGGCAATACGCTGCTGATAAAATGCGCTCAGCACGTTCTGCAGACTGTCATTAGCCCCTAAAAGCCGGCACAGATGCCAGACATCCTCCAACGCCTGACAGGCTCCCTGTCCTGATGTTGGCAAAGGTGCGTGGGCAGCATCGCCAATAATCAACACATTGTCCCGGTGCCAATAGGGCAGAGGGTCAATATCGTGCACGAAAATACGATTGAGCGATGCTTGGTCACGGGAGTGCAATACATCCTGCACCAAGGCTGGCCAGTTCCGAAACCGCTGGAGCATCTCGTCATACCAGCCGGATACCGGCCGTTCTCTATCAATCGGCGTCGCCCAGGCGGCGGCCCAGTAACAGGATCCGGCTTTAACGGGGACTATGCCGAAACGCTCGCCCGGGCCGCGAAAGTCATGAATGGCGTTATCCCAAACACACCCATCCATCTCGCTGATGCCAATAATATTGATAAAGCCCTGATAACGGGGCGTCACCTTGTCGGCAAACAGAGTCTGGCGAACGACCGAATTCATGCGACCATCGGCGCCGACTACAAGATCAGATTCCTGCTTTAATCGGTCGATATCCTGCGTCGTCAACGAGCAACCCGCGTGCATCTCTACGCCCAGATCCTCCAAGGCGCTGGCCAGGATATGCATAAGGTCGCGACGTAAGATGGTCACGCTGGGGAGACCACACAGCGTGTTCAACTCGTCAATATCGAGCTCACCCTTACGGCTGCCCTGATGATCGAACTGGCGCATAAAACGCGGTGAGCCGCCCAGGCGCTCTATCTCTTTATCGATTCCTAGCTGTTGCAGAACAAACATGGCGTTTGGCCAAAGGGTGACACCGGCACCGATAGACGAAACGGTGCTGTCACGTTCATACAGGGTCACCTGATGACCTTGCTTGGTGGCGAGTATCGCCAGTGCCATACCGGCAACGCCAGCACCGACTATGGCAATTCGTGGAGCGTTCATCCTCTCTACCTCAATAATTGAATTCGGTAGGGAGTGTCACAAAGCCGGTATTCAGGATAAAGGTGATAAAATTGGTTGCTTAATCCCAAATATCGGGCGAATTGATGATCGAAAGTATCGAGCTTCAGTGGTTAGTCAGCTTCGAGGCGGTGTATGAAAAACTGAGCTTCAAGCGGGCAGCAGAGCACCTGCAACTGCCGACATCGAATGTTAGCCGCCATGTCGCCTTGCTGGAGCAACAACTGAATCTGCGACTGTTGGAACGCACAACGCGCAAGATGATTCCCACCGCCGCAGGCAGGCAGCTCTATCAGTCCATTACGCCGCTTACGCGGGCGATGAATGGAGCGCTGGAAGAGGTCTCAGTGTATGGCGATTCCCTTTCTGGTCACCTCAAGATTGTCACGCCAGATCTCCCTTTCCTGGCTGACATCATCGCCGACTTCTGTCTCCAGCATCCGCAAATACAGTTGAGCTGCGATACTCAGTTAAATCCCACGGAAGGCCTACTGGAAGGGTTCGATCTGGTGTTACGTTTTGGACGTGGACCGCTGGAAGATTCCGGCTGGGTCGCCAAGGAGATTCTGCGCTGGCCGAGTTGCGTGGTGGCGGCACCTCAACTGCTTGAGCGTCACCGGCTACCGCACACGCTGGAGGAGTTGGGTAAAGTGCCCTGTATTACCAGCCTGTCTGTCCTGCAAGGTATGCCCTGGCGATTTAAGCAGAATCAAACTCTGCAGGTGAAATCCAGCTACAGGATTAACAGCGGCCACATGGCCAAGGCCGCTGCATTGAAGGGACTTGGCTTCGCTATTTTGCCTGTCCATGCCTGCCAGGCAGAGATAGACAAAGGATCTTTAGTCAGGGTAGAGCTTGACGCTGAACCGGAAGATCTTGTGCTTTACGCATTTTATTCGGGGAGAAAATACCCGCTGGAAAAAGTGAAGGTGTTCCTGGAGCACCTGCAGTCGACGTTGGTTGCGTTGAGGATAGATCAGAAATGAAGCCTCGTTTTCTTTCAGCGGAGGCAGGAAACCTGGCGGCTACGTGGTTTGAAGCACCTGCAGAAACCAGGCCCTGCGATAGAACACTATTACGACGAATCCTGTGTCTAACCAGCCTTCGCCGCTTTTGACCTCTGCACCCCACAGCCTTTCAATATCATCTGCGTCAGCTGTTCTGCCGCCAGGTCATAATCGCTCTGTGACATCTTCTCTTTACCGGTCACCTTGGAAATCTGCCAGTCGAAATCGGCGTAGGTCTGGGTGGATGCCCAGAGGGTAAACAGCAGGTGGTGGGGATCAACCGGGTCCATCAGGCCCTGATCGATCCAGTCCTGAATCTTGCTGCTGCTCTGGAGCGTCTGCTCCATCATCTTCTCGGCGATATCCTCGGGCAGGTGAGGGGCGCCGTGCATGATCTCGCTGGCGAATACCTTGGAGGCGTGGGGGTGCTGCTGGGAGACTTTGATCTTGGCGCGGATATATTGCGCCAATACGGTGGCCGGGTCGCCGTTTTCATAGAAGGGTTGGGCGGCTTGCAGCAGCGGGTCGATGACGCTCTCGATGACGCTGCGGTAGAGGTTTTCTTTGCTCTTGAAGTAGTAATAGATGTTGGGCTTGGGGAGACCTGCGCGCTTGGCGATATCGATGATCTTGGTGGCGGCGTAGCCTTGGTCGGCGAAGATTTCGCTGGCCGCCTGGATGATCAGCTCTCGGTTGTGTTCACTGATTCGCGACATCGAATGTTGGATTCCCGGTTTTTGACTTTTGGGTTTATTTTTTTGCATGTTAACAGTGGGGGAATAGTGGGCTCAAGCGAGGGCTTGGGTTAGTTCAGTCTTGCGAGAGTCATCGGTATTTCGGTTTTCTCTGGTGCGATCAGCTAGTTTCGGTGAAATCGAGCCTTGTTTTAACCACTCCGTTCCAGTTGGTTCGATGGAAATAAAAAAAGCCCCGCGCATAACGCAGGGCTGTGAAAGGTGTGGGGGAATTACTCAGTTGATATGGGCACCGTTGGCGATCCACTCGCCAACCAGGTCGCGTTCTGCCAGGGTCATATGGGTGACGTTGCCCAGCGGCATGGTCTGGGTCGCGACGGACTGGGCGTGAATTCTGTCGGCCAGCATTTTGATCTGCTCAGGGGCATCCAGCATCACGCCGGCCGGAGCGCTGTTGAAGCCTGCAAAACTCGGGTTGGCAGAGTGGCAGACGGTGCAGCGCTCTTGGATCACCGCAGATACCTGGTTGAAGGTTACCTGCTGCGGTTGAGCCGCGTTGGAGGCTTTCTGCGGTGCGACCACAAAGGCCAGGGTGATCATGCCGAGTGCGGCGGCGGGCAGGGTCCAGGCGTATTTCTGGGATTCGTGCCGGGTGTTGAAGTAGTGACGCACCAGTACGCTCAATGCGGCGATGCCCGCCAGTACGGCCCAGTTGAACTCGTTACCGTAGGTGCTCGGGAAGTGGTTGCTGATCATGATGAACAGCACCGGCAGGGTGAAGTAGTTGTTGTGGCGTGAGCGCAGCAGACCCTTGGCCGGCAGCAGCGGGTCCGGCTCACGGCCCTCTTCAATCGCTTTCACCAGCGCGCGCTGGGCCGGCATGATCACGCGGAACACGTTACCGACCATGATGGTGCCGATGATCGCACCCACATGGATAAACGCTCCGCGACCACTGAACACCTGCGACAGGCCCCAGGCGGCAAACACCAGCAGGGCAAACAGCACAAGGCCAAGCAGGGCAGGGGTTTTGCCCAAGGGCGAGTCGCACAGGGAGGTGTAGACCAGCCAGCCGACCACCAGACTACCGACGCCGATGGTGATGGCGGCAGCGGAGCTCAGGTCAGAACCCGGTGCAACCAGATAAAGCTGGGCGTTGAGGTAGTAAACAACGCTTAGCAGCGCGAAGCCGGACAGGAAGGTGGCATAGGCTTCCCATTTGAACCAGTGCAACTGCTCTGGCATCTCTGGCGGGGCCAGCTTGTACTTCTCCAGATGGTAGATACCACCGCCATGAATGGCCCAGAGGTCGCCAGAGAGGCCTTCCCTTGGGTTGCGGCGGTCCAGATGGTTTTCCAGCCAGACAAAATAGAAGGATGCGCCAATCCAGGCGATACCGGTGATCATGTGAACCCAGCGCACGGCCAGGTTGAGCCATTCAGTGATATGGGGATCCATAGTCAACTCCTCATAGTCGGTTGGCTTTGGCGATAGAGTCTTGAGCCAACACTTTCTTTTTATGGAAGTCCTACGACGTGCCTTAGATTTGCTGGCATCAGGGAAGCTGTGAACAGCTTCCCTGGCCTTAGCCTTACGGGGTCTGCAGCAGGATCTTTGTTTCGTCTGCGAAGAAGTACTCGTCGCAGTTGTTGCCTTCGCCTTCACGGTCGACCACCAGAAAGTCGTCCTCTTCCACGCAGGTGAGCACCGGGTGGTGCCACACGCCGGTGTGGTAGTTGACGCCCTGGGTGCCATCGGTAATGAAGGCTCGGATCGACGCGGGATCGGGTGTCTCACCGGCCGGGGCTACCAGCACCAGGAAGGGGTTCTGTTTCAGCGGCACAAACGCCTGGCTACCCTGTGGGTGGCGCTCCAGCATTTTCACCTGCATCGGCATGGGCGTATGTTTCGCCCTGAAGATGCTGATAATGCCGCGATCACCCGCCTTGCCGAGCATCACGCTGGCGAGGCGGTGAAAGCGCTGGGTTGATCCGCTGTTGATCATGAAAAAGTCGCGATCACGGGTCTCGATCACATCGCCGAAGGGCTTGAACGCTTCGGCGGTTAGCGGTTCCGGTCGAATGATCAGCATACCGGGCCCCTATCAGTCTGTGATCTTGCCGAACAGACGCAGTCGGCTGATGCCGCCATCCGGGAAGATGTTGATGCGGATATGGGTGATCGCGCCGATATCGTTGATCTCGGCGCTGAACTCATGCTCTTGATGCATCTCCAGCTTCTGTGCCGGCAGCAGCTCTTTCCAGAACAGGCTCTGGGTTTCGATCTGCTCATCGGTGCCGCCTTTCACATAGGCAGCGTGAATGGAGCAGCTGTCCGGGTAGTTGCCCTTGAAGTGCAGGGTATCCACGACGATGCGGCTGATTTCACCGGGGTGGCCCAGGGCGACGATCACCCAGTCGTTACCGGGGGTGCGACGGCGGGCCGTTTCCCAGCCATCACCCATGTTCACGGCGCGGCCCGGGTTCAGAATGTTGCCCATCTTGCCGAAGTGCTCATCGCTGCAGGCGAGGGCGCGGCCACCGTTGAGGGCAGCGGCGAGGTCGATCTCTTCGCCCGCGAGTTTTTTCCAGTCCAGATAGGGTGTTCCGTACACACGCAGACGCGCCACGCCGCCATCCGGGTAGATGTTGAAGCGGATGTGGGTCCAGGGGCGGTCATCGTTAATGGCGTGCAGGTGGTGGCTGTTGCCCTGGAGGCTGACGGCACCGAGCAACTCGGTCCACTCGGCATCGTCTGCCGGGTCTCCGTCCGGGCTGTAGCAGGCTTCCAGCGAGGCTGAGGGCGGGAAGTTGCCGGTGAAGTACGAGGTGTCGATATCCACGCCACAGATAACGCCGGGTACGCCGAGACGGATGATGGTGTAGTCGTAGCCTTCAAAACGCTTGCGGCGTGATTCCCAGCCGTCCATCCACTTGCCGTTGTCGTCGAAAACGCCTTCCTTCCAGACCGGGGCTTCGGGCTGCAGCATGCGGTCTACCGCTGCAAACCAGTCGTCGGTGACGAAGATCGCTTTGGTGCCGAGGCGGGCGTCGGCCAGGTTGATGTACTTATCGAAGTGGGTGTTGCTCATTATTGTTCTACCTAAAACCTAAAGTGCAATGAGTGGCTGGCGTTGCCGGGTGCCTACATGATTTCCAAGCGAAAGAGGGCGATCTTGTTGATCTCCTGCAAGGCGCGTTCGAACTCTTCATCCGGCGTGTTGTGAATGCGCTCTTCGAAGGACGCCAGTATCTGGTGCCGATTGCTGCCTTTAACCGCCATGATGAATGGGAATCCGAACTTGGCTTTGTAGGCGTTGTTCAGCTCGGTGAAGCGGGCAAACTCGTCGGCTGTGCATTCGCTGATACCGGCGCCGGCCTGCTCGGCAGTGGAGGATTCGGTCAGCTCCCCGGCGATTGCGGCCTTGCCGGCCAAGTCCGGGTGGGCGTTGATCAGCTCAAGCTGTGCCTGTTTGTCGGCCTTAAGCAGAATCTCAGCCATGCGCTGCTGCAGGGTGGCGATACTGTCCAGAGCGTCAATACCGCCCTGATCGAAGGCCTGCTCGGCCACCCAGGGGGAGTGTTCGTAGATGTCGCCGAAATGGCTGACGAACGCCTCCCGCGTCATCTCGCTCGGCTTGCAGCTTTTAAACGTCATATCGCTCACTTGCCTGCCTCCGCGTTGTAGGGGTGGTGTTCATGCCAGTGCCTGGCGATATCGATACGGCGGCAGAACCACACTTTGTCGTGGCTGCTTGCGTACTCGATAAAGCGGGCGAGGGCGGCGATTCGGCCCGGACGGCCCACCAGACGGCAGTGCAGACCGATGGACATCATCTTCGGTGCCTCGGCGCCCTCTTCATACAGGGTGTCGAAGCTGTCCTTCAGGTACTGGTAAAACTGCTCGCCGCTGTTGAAGCCCTGCGCGGTGGCAAAGCGCATGTCGTTTACATCCAGGGTGTAGGGGATCACAAGATGGCCCTTGCCGTCGTTGTCGACCCAGTAGGGCAGGTCATCGTCGTAGGCGTCGGAGTCATACATAAAGCCACCTTCCTCCATCACCAGCTTGCGGGTGTTGGGGCCGGTGCGGCCGGTGTACCAGCCCAGCGGGCGCTCGCCAGTAATGTTCTTGATGATGTCGATGGCGCGCGACAGATGATCGCGCTCTTCCGACTCATCGGTGTATTGATAGTCGATCCAGCGGTAGCCGTGGCTGCAAATCTCGTGTCCGGCCTGTGCCATTGCCTGGGCCACCTCGGGGTGACGCTCCACGGCCATCGCCACCGCAAAGATAGTGAGCGGAATATCG
The DNA here is from genome assembly GCF_000705555.1 of Marinobacterium lacunae. GTDB lineage: Bacteria > Pseudomonadota > Gammaproteobacteria > Pseudomonadales > Balneatricaceae > Marinobacterium_D > Marinobacterium_D lacunae. Next base: position 282,917 of record NZ_JMQN01000057.1, on the reverse strand, counting down.
TGCTTCTTGAACAGCTTCAGCAGGCGCCAGACGCCGGCACGGCTGCCGTACTCGTAGCAGGACTCCATACTCATGTGACGCACGCCGGCCAGTGGCTGGGCGCCCGGCATCTCGGAGAGGAAAGCTTCCGACTCTTTATCGCCATGAAGGATGCAACGCTCGCCGCCCTCTTCGTAATTCAGCACAAATGAAACAGCGATACGGGCGTCGTTGGGCCAGTGTGCATGGGGTGGGTTCGGGCCGTATCCGATCAGGTCGCGTGGATAATCTTTGTTCACGACTCAACTCCTTATAGAGGGCAGAGATGGTGATAGAGCGGTTTGCAAAGGAGCTCTTTTTTAGTGTGCATTAATTGTATACAAGAAATTAAAAAATTACACAACTGTGATTTTCTGCTTTGTGCAGTAAGCAGACGGTTCAGCACAAGATATGGCTGGTTAATCCTTTTAATATAATGACATACGTTATAAATGGTAGCGTTTTCACAAAGTGAATTCTTAAAGTGTATACAATTACAGTGGTTTTATGTTTTTTTAAAGGCCGGTGAATTATAGTGGTGTGAACGGGCTGGAGGGGCGCTTGAGCCGTCTGGCCGAACAGACAACGGTAAATAGAGGAATAACGAACGATGGGCTACCTGACGACTCATGTGCTGGATTCAGCTCACGGCTGTCCCGGCGAAAACATACCGGTTTCACTGTACCGAATCGGCAGCGACCAGCGCCGTGAGCTGATCAACCAGACAGTGACCAACAACGACGGCCGTTGCGATGTTCCCGTACTGGACGGCGATGATTTCGTGAAAGGTGTGTACGAGCTTGTCTTCAGCGTGGGTGACTACTACCGCGCACGCAGCGTTGAACTGCCGGAACCGGCCTTCCTCGATGACGTGGTACTGCGCTTTGGCATAGCCGACGAAGCCGAGCATTACCACGTGCCCCTGCTGATTTCGCCGTACAGCTACTCTACTTATCGGGGTAGTTGAACAGTCGATACCACGCTCTAATCAGCGCGGTATCTGAAAACACCTATGGAAAAGCCGCCCGGTGTACCGGGCGGCTTTTCTTGTGCTGCTCTTCAACCATTGCGGTAGAGATGGTGATTGGCTAAGGCAGAGGTGCAGAACAGGGCGGGTTTAAGTAGAACTGGCTGAACGCACTGATCTATCCATCCCCTTTGGAGCAGCCGCACCCTTACTTAATCAACACCACTCCCCCAATCCCCACAAACAACCCCGCACTGGCACGATTGAAGTGCTCCAGATTCCGGCCGTTCTTCAACACCGGCGAGAGCAGACGCGCACCGCCGCCATAGATCAGCTTGCAGATCAGATCCAACAGGCACCAACTCAGGCACATCACCAGCAGTTGGGGCAGCAAGGCGGTGTCCGGCGAGATGAACTGGGGCAGGAAGGCGACGAAGAACAGGATGTCCTTCGGGTTGCTGATCCCCAGGGTAAACGCCCGCATAAACAGCCGCGATGCCAGAGGCTTAACCGGCGGGGCATCACTGGCCTGCGTACCCTGCGCGGCTTCCCGCCAGGCTTTGTAACCAAGCCAGATCAGGTAGCAGGCGCCGGCATAGCGGATAACCGAGAACAGCGTTTCCGAGGCAGCCAGCAGAGCCCCGAGGCCTGTTGCCGATGCGGTCAGCAGCGTCAGAGAGGCGAGGGTGCCGCCAACAAAAGCGGGCAGACTTCGCCGTATGCCATGGTTAAGGCTGTTGGCCACCATCAACAGCGACAGTGGGCCGGGGATCAGGATCACCAGCAGGGAGGCTATGCAGAACAGGGACCAGCTTTCAAAACTCATAAGGGCGTTACTCAGAAAAAAGGAGCCCCATAAGGGGGCCCACACCAGGATCACAGCTTTTCATTATGGCAGGAAGATGAACTTGGCAATAAATATCGCCGTCAGTGCCCAGACGCCTGCACTGATCGATGCGGCTTTACCGGTGCACAGCTTCAGCGCGGTGTACGAGACAAAGCCGATCGCGATGCCGTTGGCGATAGAGAAGGTCAGCGGCATCATGATTGTTGTCAGAATGGCCGGCGTAAACTCGGTCATGTCGTCCCAGTCGATTTTTGCAAGCGATCCCATCATCAGCATGGCGACATAGATCAGGGCACCATCCACGGCGAAGGAGGGCAGCATCTGTGCCAGCGGCAGCAGAAACAGACCAAACAGGAACATCACGCCGATCACCACCGCGGTAAGGCCGGTACGCCCCCCTGCTGATACACCCGCCGCCGACTCCACATAGGAGGTAACCGGTGGGCAACCAAAGGCGGTGCCGATTACTGAGGAGATAGAGTCCGCCTTCAGGGACTTATCAAGGCCCTCGATATTGCCGTGCTCATCCTGAAGGTTGGCGCGCTGGGCAACACCCATCAGGGTGCCGGCGGTGTCAAAGATGTTCACGAACAGGAAGGTGATAATCACCGGTATCAGTGCCACTTCAAACGCACCGGCAATATCCAGTTGCATGAATACAGGGGCCAGATCGGCAAAGTTCGGTACGGCGACGAGCCCACCCTCCGGCCAGGCGACAAAGCCTGATTCAGGAGCCCAATCAACACTGACGCTGAAGAAATCGTGTGGCAGTACGGCGGCCATGATGAACGCGATGGCGGTGGTGATACCGATACCCAGAATGACCGAGCCGAATACCCCACGGTAGCTGAGGATGCTGATCAGCAGGAAGCTCAGCAGGCCCAATGCCGGGGCTTCCGGGCCGAACTGGCCGAAGCCGAAGTGGGTCAGGTCCGCCAAGGCAACCACGTTGTCCGGGTTGGACACAATAATGCCGGTGAAGCGCAGACCAATAAAGCCGAGGAACAGGCCGACACCGGCTGTCATCGCCAGACGCAGGCTCAGGGGAATGCTGTTTAGCATCCATTCACGCAGCCGGGTCACACTCATGGCGACGAACAATACACCGGACAGAAACACCGCCCCCAGGGCGATCTGCCAGCTGTAGTCCATCTCCATCACAACGGTAAAGGTGAAAAAAGCGTTCAGGCCCATGCCCGGTGCCAAACCGATAGGCCAGTTGGCGTAGACACCCATAAAGATGGTGGCGATGGCAGCACCGATACAGGTAGCCAGGAAGAGTCCATCGAACGGCATGCCCGTTTTGGACATGATGATCGGGTTCAGGAAGATGATGTAAGACATAGTGATAAACGTGGTCAGACCCGCGATCACCTCGGTGCGTACATCGGTTTTATGTTCATGAAGCTTGAAAAAACGGTCGAGAAATTGGCGGCTGTCAGGCGGAGCCGTCTGCAGTGCTATCTCTTGTTGCTCTATGCGTTCCACAACGTCATCTCCTCAAAGGGATTTTTGTGCCCTATTTATTTTTATGGCTGACGGCCAGATTAGAAACCTCTTGGTGTCCGATCTGGTCGCCGGGATGTTGTGTTTCACTCCTTGGAAACTCGGGATGCTGTGAAGCGGGGTCTCGCCCGGCAAAGCTTCCTTCGGCACACTCCTTATCAGATTGTGCTTTTATTGATCATAAAATTGTATACATAAAATTCAACCTTAGAGTCAGGTTTTTTCGTAAAGTGAAACCTAAAGTCGATGAATGAGATCGATAATCAGCTGTTGAAGGGCGAAAGGGCAAGCGGACCCATTCCGCTTGCACCCTAAAGCGCTTGGGTGAAAGGTCATGAATGCCCATTGAGGCAGGAAGGGTGGCTAATGTGTACAAAAAATAAGCCAAAGTGTACGATTTAACGACATGCCTTGATGCTGGCAGCGCCCGCATCGTCGCTGGTATAGCGCCACGCACTACACATATCCAATGGCAGCGAGTGCAGCCTTATGAGTCGGTTAATGGAAATAAGGAAGAGTAATCCCATGAAGGGAGACAAGAAAACTCAAGACGATATTGTTTACGAGCATATCTTCGACGCCATTCTGGAGCAGCGGCTGGCACCGGGGACCAAGCTAAGTGAAGAGTCTCTGGGTGAGATTTTTGGTGTCAGTCGTACGATCATTCGGCGCGCACTGGCCCGGCTCGGTTATGAGCAGGTTGTGGTATTGCGGCCAAACCGGGGGGCGGTGGTTGCCAGTCCCACACTGGATGAGGCCCGGCAGATCGTCTTTGCCCGCCGTGTGGTTGAAAAAGCGGTTACTGAATTGGTGTGCGAAAACGCCGATGCCAACCAGATTGAACAGCTCAAGCAGATGGTACGCGACGAGCAAGCCTGTTTTGCCCGTGGTGATCTGGGCGCGGGTATTCGTTTATCAGGTGAGTTCCATCTGCTCTTGGCCGAGATCGCCAGGAACCCTCCGCTGCTGAGCTTCCAGCGTAGCCTGGTGTCACTCTGCTCACTGATCATCGCCCAGTTTGAAAAGGGGGAGACCAAGTCCCATTGCTCTTACGATGAGCATTTCGAGCTGATCGACGCGCTCGCACAGCGCGACAAGGAAAAGTCGGTCTCGTTGATGATGCACCATCTGGATCACATCGAGGACAAGCTGAACCTTGGTGATCAAACCGAAGAGAACGACCTCAAGGCGATCTTTTCCAATGTGTTAAGCCGGAAGTCGAGCTAACCGGCCCGGTTGAACAAAAAACGCCCATCAGGGCGTTTTTTATGCTCTGACGTCAGCTTAGTCCCGGTTGTATACCGTCTCGCCCATGGCAAAGGTTGCCTTCACCGCACGGTCATCGCCGAGGGTCATCAGTACAAACAGCCGCTCCTCCAAACTCTTCGCCTGCTGCATGCGGTAGCTCATCAACGGTGTGGCGTTGTAATCTAACACGACGAAGTCCGCTTCGCTTCCGGGCTCCAGCGTACCGACCTGTTGCTCCAGCTGCAGCGCGCGGGCGCCGCCCAGGGTGGCCAGATAGAAGGACTTGAACGGGTGCAGTTTCTTACCCTGCAGCTGCATCACCTTGTACGCTTCGTTAATCGTCTGCAGCATCGAGAAGCTGGTGCCGGCGCCGACATCGGTACCCAGGCCCACCTTGATCTTGTGCTGTTCCGCCTGCGGCAGGTTGAACAGCCCACTTCCCAGAAAGAGGTTGGAGGTGGGGCAGAAGGCGATGGCGGAGTCGGTCTCGGCCAGGCGATGGCACTCCTCGTCGCACAGGTGCACACCGTGGGCGAACACCGAGCGCTGACCGAGCAGGTTGTGGTGGTCGTACACATCCAGGTAGCCGTTCTGTTCCGGGAACAGCGCCTTAACCCACTCGATCTCGTTGCGGTTCTCCGACAGGTGGGTGTGCATGTACAGGCCGTCGTACTCGCGCAGCAGCTGTCCGGCCGTGGCCAGCTGTTCCGGGCTGCTGGTCGGTGCGAAGCGCGGGGTGACGGCGTAGTGCAGGCGGCCCTTGCCGTGCCAGCGCTCGATCAACGCCTTGCTGTCGCGGTAGCCGCTCTCCGGGGTATCGGTCAGGGTTGCCGGGGCGTTGCGGTCCATCAGCACCTTGCCGGCGATCATACGCAGATTGCGCTTTTCGGCGCTGCTGAAGAAAGCATCCACCGATTGCGGATGCACGGTGCCAAACACCAGCGCTGTGGTGGTGCCGTTGCGCATCAGCTCGTTGAGGAAGATCTCGGAGACCTGTTCGGCGTGGGCCGGGTCGGCGAATTTTTGCTCGGCGGGGAAGGTGTAGTTTTCCAGCCAGTCGAGCAGCTGATCGCCGTAGGAGGCGATCATGCCGGTCTGAGGATAGTGGATATGGGTGTCGATAAAGCCCGGGGTGATCAGGGCATCTTCATAGTGGTGGATCTTGGTGCCCGACTTCAGCCCCTTCATGATCTCCGGGGCGTGACCCAGAGCGCTGATGCGTCCGTTCTCGACGACCATCATGCCGTCTTCAAAGTAGCGGTAGCTGTTTTCAAGCCCGAGCTCGGCCGGGTCACCCAGGCTGTCCAGAATGGCAGCCCGGTAAGCGATGGTGTGTGTCATGTCGGTAGTTTCCGTTTGTACTTAGCTGAACAGTACGGGTAAGGGGCAGTTGGACGCTGCGATTCAGACCGCGAGCCGCTCCACTGCATTTGTTTCGATACGGGGGTGCGTTTCAGCCCCGAACGTGGCGTTGTACTGGGCGATCACCTCTCCAGCCACGGAGACGGCGATCTCGGCGGGCAGCTTGCCTTTGACCTCCGGTATGCCCATGGGACAGGTCATGCGTTCTAACTGCGCGTCGTCAAAGCCCTTGGCCTTCAGCCGATGCTCGAACTTCTTGCGCTTGGTCTGTGAGCCGATCAGGCCGAAGTATTTGAAGTCGTTGCGCTTCAATATCGCTTCGGTCAGTTCCTGATCGAGCTGGTGGTTATGGGTCATCACGATAAAGTAGCTGTCCGCCGCTTGCGTCTTGATCTCGTCCACCGGGAACTCGTTGACCACCTTCTCCACCCCCTCGGGGAGGGATGCGGGAAATTCATCCTCGCGGGAGTCGATCCAGCGGATGCGGCAGGGCAGGGTGGCCAGGATCGGCACCAGCGCACGGGCCACATGGCCGGCACCGAACAGGGCGATCTGCACGATACCGGCATTGAGCGGTTCGAACAGCAGCGTGGTGGCCCCGCCGCAGCACTGCCCCAGGCTGGCGCCGAGGGAGAAGCGTTCCAGCCGCGGCTGGGTCTGCTTCTCCACGAGCATGGCGCGGGCGATCTTGATCGCCTTGTGCTCCAGATGGCCGCCGCCGATGGTGTCGAAGCGTTCCGCTTCGCTGACCACCATCTTGGCACCGGCATTGCGCGGGGTGGAGCCGCGTTCATCCACGACGGTGATCATCACCGCCGGGGTGGCGTCGGCTTCAAGTCGGTTCAGGGCCTTGATCCACTCGCTGTTCATCGTTCTGCTCCCCTGCTCGTATTAGCGGTTTTTATTGTCGTGGGTGCCGGGTTATACGGTCTCGGCAACCGCTGCAGTGCGGGCCTGCTGCTGGTGCTGCTCCATATCGCGGATCGCCCAGAGCACTCGCTCAGGGGTGGCCGGTGCATCGATGGCCGGGCTGACCCGGTAATCGGCGACACTGGCGATGGCGTCCTTGATGGCGCAGAACACGGAGATACCGAGCATGAACGGGGGCTCGCCGACCGCCTTGGAGTGGTACACGGTGTCCTCGGCGTTCTTGCGGTTCTCCACCAGTCGCACGCGGAAGTCGATCGGCATATCGGTGACCGCCGGGATCTTGTAGCTGGCCGGGCCCGAGGTCATCAGCCGGCCCTTGTCGTTCCAGACCAGTTCCTCCGAGGTCAGCCAGCCCGCGCCCTGGACGAAGGCCCCTTCGACCTGGCCGATATCGATTGCCGGGTTCAGCGAGGCACCCACGTCGTGCAGGATGTCGGCGCGCAGGATCTTGTACTCGCCGGTCAGGGTGTCGACCACCACTTCGCTGCAGGCGCAGCCGTAGGCGTAGTAGTAGAACGGGCGGCCACGGGCGGTGTCGCGGTCGTAGTAGATCTTCGGCGTGCGGTAGAAACCGGTGCTCGACAGCGAGATCTGGTTGAAATACGCCAGCTGGATAAACTCGGCGAACGGCATCACCTCATCGCGGATCAGCACATGGTTGTTGCGGAAGGTGACATCCTCCTCGGTCACGTTGAAGTGACGGGCGGCGAACTCGACCAGACGCTGCTTGATGGTGCGCGCCGCGTTCTGCGCCGCCTTGCCGTTCAGGTCGGCACCGGAGGAGGCCGCCGTCGGCGAGGTGTTCGGCACCTTGTCGGTATTGGTGGCGGTGATCTGGATGGTGTCGAAGTCGACCTGGAACTCCTCGGCCACCACTTGGGCAACCTTGGTGTTCAGCCCCTGGCCCATCTCGGTACCGCCATGGTTCAGATGGATGCTGCCATCGGTGTAGATGTGGATCAGCGCCCCGGCCTGGTTCAGGAAGGTGGCGGTAAACGAGATACCGAATTTCACCGGCGTCAGTGCCAGACCCTTCTTCAGGATCGGACTCTTGGCGTTGAACTCGCGGATCGCCTGGCGGCGAGCCTGGTAGTCGCTGCTCCGTTCCAGGTCATCGATCATCTGCGGCAGGGCGTTGTCCTCCACCTTCTGGTAGTAGTGGGTGGTATCCCTGCCTTCGCCGCCGTACAGGTTGAGCTTGCGCACCTCCAGCGGATCCTTGCCCAGGCGACGGGCGATATCGTCCAGAATGATCTCCGGCATGATCAGACCCTGGGGACCGCCGAAACCGCGGTAGGCGGTGTTGGAGGCCAGGTTGGTCTTGCAGCGGTAGCCGGTGATGGTGGCGTCACCCAGGTAGTAGCCGTTATCGCTGTGGAACATGGCGCGGTCGACGATGGAGTTGGACAGGTCCGGCGAGTAGCCGCAGTTACCGGCCAGCTTCATCTCGCAACCGGTAATGAGGCCATTGTCATCGAAACCGACCTCGTACTGGTTGAAGAAGGGGTGACGCTTGCCGGTCATCATCATGTCTTCCATGCGCGGCAGACGCATCTTCGCCGGACGACGGGTGTGGTGGGCGACCACGGCAGCGATACAGGCCGGGCCCGCGGCCTGGGTCTCTTTGCCACCGAAACCGCCGCCCATGCGGCGCATGTCGATCTGTATCTTGTTGAAGGAGACGCCGAGCACCTCGGCTACCAGCTTCTGCACCTCGGTGGGGTTCTGGCTGGAGGTGAACACGATCATGCCGCCATCTTCGGTGGGCACCACCGAGGAGATCTGGGTCTCCAGGTAGAAGTGCTCCTGACCGCCGATATGGGCCTGACCGGTGATCCTGTGCTGTGCGCCGGCCAGTGCCGCAGCGGAATCGCCCCGTTTGTGGGTATGCGGCTCGCTGACGAAGTGTTCCTGCTCCAGCGCCTGTTCGACCGAGAGTACCGGCTCCAGCTCCTCGTACTCGACGATGGCGGCCATCGCCGCTTTACGCGCGGTGTCCAGATCGTTGGCGGCAACCGCCAGGACCGGCTGGCCGTAGTACTCGACCAGACCGTCGGCCAGGAGCGGATCGCCGGGCAGGACGGCGCCGATATCCAGCTGACCCGGTACATCCTTGGCGGTGATGGCGATCGCCACACCGGGGAAGTCGTAGCAGGGGCTCACATCCAGTTTGGTGATGCGGGCGTGGGCCTTGTCCGACATGCGAGCATAGACGTGCAGCTGGTTGGGGAACTCGAGGCGGTCGTCGACATAGACCGCTTCGCCGCTGACCTGCTTTGCCGCACTCTCATGCTTGACGCTGCGGCCGACGCCGGTGGTCAGGTCCTGTTTAACCAGTTCCAGCATTTCGGCGTAGCTTTTCTTGTTCTGATGATGATTAGACATATGCGGTCACCCGTGTTTCTACTTCTGGGGATTCAAGCTCGACAAAGTACCGGGTCAGCAGGTTGACGGCCGTCAACTGGCGGTACTCGCGGGAGGCACGGAAGTCGGAGATCGGACTGAAGTCCTGCGCCAGCGCCTGTTTCGCCTTTTCGATGGTGTCGCGGTTCCATTCGGCACCGGTCAGTGCCTGTTCGCACTGGCTGGCGCGCTTCGGAATCGCCGCCATACCACCGAAGGCGACGCGGGCGGACTGGACCCGGCCATCGCGGATCACCAGGTTGAAGCAGCCGAGTACGGCGGAGATATCGTCATCGATCCGCTTGGAGATCTTGTAGCTGCGGAACTCGCCGTTATCGGCGGCCCGCGGCACGATCACCTTCTCGATGAACTCTCCCGGCTGCTGGGCGGTGACCTTGTAGTCGATAAAGTAATCCTGCAGATCAAGGCTGCGGCTCTGTTCACCCTGGCGCAGAACCAACTGCGCGCCGAGGGCGATCAGGGCTGGGGGAGAGTCGCCAATCGGCGAGGCATTGCCGATATTGCCGCCCAGGGTGCCCTGGTTGCGGATCTGCAGGGAGGCGAACCTGTGGAGCAGGGCGCCGAAATCGGGATAGTCGTTGCTTAAAGCCTGGTAGCAGTCGGTCAGTGATGCGGCAGCGCCGAGTTCAATGCGGTCATCGAACACCTGGACCTGCTTCATCTCGGCGATATCGCCGACATAGATCAGGGTGCCGATCTCCTTGCGCAGCTGGGTCACCTCCAGTGCCAGGTCGGTGCCACCGGCTACCAAGCGGGCTTCGGGGTGCTGCTCCTTGAGCAGGGCCAGCTCCGCCAGCGTGGTCGGATTGTAAGCTTTTCTTTTGCCGTTGCTCAGTTCGACCTGGGCCCGGGGCTGAATCTCGCGCAGGCGGGCGAGGGTGTCGGCATGCTCACGATTGAAACTGTCCGGGGTTACATTGTCGTACATCTTTTCCGCGGCTTCGACGATGGGGCGGTAGCCGGTGCAGCGGCACAGGTTGCCGGCCAGCGCTTCGTGGATCTCCTCCTTTTCCGGTTTGCCGACATTCTTACCCAGCGCAAACATGGACATGACAATGCCCGGTGTACAGAAACCACACTGGCTGCCGTGACAGTCGACCATCGCCTGCTGAGCGGGGTGCAGACGGTCGCCCTGTTTCAGGTCCTCGACGGTGATCAGCTGTTTGCCGTTCAGTGCAGAGACGAAGGTCAGGCAGGAGTTGACGCTGCGGTAGCGGATGCGCTCGCCGTCGAGCTCGCCCAGTACCACGGTACAGGCGCCGCAGTCACCGGAGGCACATCCCTCCTTGGTACCGGTCTTGCGGGCCTGGGTGCGCAGATAGTTCAGCACCGTCATGTTGGGGTCCAGATGGTCTTCGACCCGCAGCTCTCTGTTGAGTAAGAACCTGATCAAGGAGGGCCTCCTTCTTTACTTATGTTTATTGCGGAGCCGTATTTGTCGCGGGGCTCGTGCTCGTTGGGTATGGGCTGATTAAAGTAAAAGCTGACCTTGGAGTCAACTTTAAAATTGACCTTGGAGTTAGTTTTATATGTGCGTATCTAGTCAAAAATTATGAAAAATGTTGTTTTCGCAGGTATATAGATATGTATTTTGGGGTTTTATAAAGGATATTACCGTCAAACTGCGTTTGCTTACATTTCGTATACTTTTTTTCATAGTGATTTGTGTACATCTTGAGGTCTGGTAATGACTCTGATTTGTCTGGCTCTGCCCGACAGAATGCTAATCTTTACGGTTTTTGCTCGGGGGGACGTATCAGGCCATGTCACGAGCATGAGTCTTTTATTGATTGAAAAATAAGTGCTTTTTCAGAGGTGGGTCGAGAGCGGAGGGTGCCTTTCATATAGTGAATACAAATGGATGCTCATATTGTGGACAATACCTGATCGTTCGGTTAGGTTTCAGTCCTGCGGGTTGAAAGCCTACTTGCAACGTTTGTGACTATTTCGCTTGTTTCTGTTCATGCGTGAACGGGGCAGGTGAAAGACCAAAAAAAATAACTAGGGTATTTTCACAATGGCAAAGCACGACTCTACGATCGACCTGGTCTTCGGACTGGATGACAAACCACGCTTCTCGGTATCGGTTTTTGCTGCGCTTCAGCATGTGCTGGCGAGTTTTATCGGTATCATCACACCAACCCTGATTGTGGGTGGCGTTTTGGGCTTAGGCAGTGAAGTGCCCTATCTGGTGAGCATGGCGCTGATCGTCTCCGGTATCGGCACCTTTATTCAGGCGCGCCGGATCGGGCCGGTGGGTTCCGGTCTACTTTGTGTACAGGGCACCAGCTTCGCCTTCCTCAGTTCTATTCTGGCCGCTGGCTTTATCGTCAAGGGCAACGGCGGCGGGCCGGAGGAGATACTCTCAACCATCTTCGGGGTCTGCTTCCTGGCCGCGTTTGTCGAGATTGTCCTGAGCCGGTTCATCGATAAGCTGCGTCATATCATTACACCGGTGGTGACTGGCACCATCATTACCCTGATCGGCTTGTCGCTGATAAAAGTATCGATGACCGATATCGCCGGCGGCTTCGGTGCTCCGGATCTGGGGGCGCCGGTCAATCTGGCGCTTGCGGGTCTGGTGCTGATCACCATCGTCATTTTTAACCGCTTCCAAGTGCACATGCTGCGTCTGAGTGCGGTGATTATCGGCCTGACCCTTGGGTTTATCGCCTCCTGGTCGATCGGTAAGGTGGACTTCAGCGGTTTGAGCGAACTGTCGCTGATCGCCATTCCCGTGCCGTTCAAATACGGGTTCAGCTTCGACTTCGCCGCGTTCCTGCCGATTGCGATCATCTATGTCATTACCGCGCTGGAAACTACCGGTGACCTGACCGCCAACAGCATGGTGTCGAAACAGCCGGTAGAGGGTCCTGTTTACATCAAGCGGATCAAGGCAGGTGTTTTGGCCGACGGCGTGAACTCTGCCATCGCATCGTCTCTGAACAGCCTTCCGATGACCACCTTTAGCCAGAATAATGGTGTGATTCAGCTGACCGGTGTGGCCAGCCGTCATGTGGCGCTGTTCATCGCTGCAATTCTGGCAATATTGGGCCTGTTCCCAATCATCGGCGGTGTGTTGCAGCAGATGCCGAAGCCCGTATTGGGTGGTGCCACGCTGATTATGTTCGGTACCGTTGCGATGGCCGGGGTCAAGATCATCGCCGAGGCGGGTCTGAACCGGCGCAATATGCTGATCTGCGCAATCTCCATCGGCATGGGGCTGGGTGTGGCTGGTGTGCCGGAAGTGCTCTCGGCCATGCCGCAGGATCTGAAAAACATCATCGGTTCGCCGCTGACTATCGGTGCACTGTCTGCAATTATTCTTAACTTCCTGCTGCCGCACCATCTTGATGGAGTGCCAGAAAGAGTCGAGGAACCTGTTGAAGCAGCAGCCGATACCAGCGGTGATATAGGGGGTGCCCGTGAAGTTCCCCGTGCGGCGGTATCCAGCCCGACAAACAGCTAATCAAACGCAACTGAAAAATTGGAGTAACTCAGTGAACGCTTCCCGACGTGTCTGGATTAAATCGCCTTTGGCGACCCTGGATGAAGCGAGTGCAGGTGGTGTGGTGATCGAAGGGCCGTGCATTGTCGAGGTGCTGGCTGCTGGCGATACACCTACCGCACCGGTCGATGAGGTCTTCGACGCCCGCGAGCATGTGCTGCTTCCGGGGCTGATCAACAGCCACCACCACTTTTATCAGACGCTGACCCGCGCCTTTCCAGGAGCGTTGAACAAATCCCTGTTCAGCTGGCTGAAAAGCCTCTATCCGGTTTGGGCGAGACTCGGGGAGGAGATGATCGAGGTGTCGACCCAGGTGGCACTGGCCGAGCTCCTGCTCTCTGGATGCACCACTGCGAGCGATCATCACTACCTGTTCCCTCAGGGATTGGAAAATGCCATCGATATCCAGATGGCACAGGCTGAGAAGATGGGCATGCGTGTTCACCTGACGCGCGGTTCCATGAGCCTGGGTGAAGATGACGGCGGCTTACCGCCGCAGAGCACGGTGCAGGATGAAGACAGTATTCTGGCTGACAGCGAGCGGTTGATTCAGCGCTATCACCAGGCTGAGCCCGGCGCGATGAGCCGCGTTGCGTTGGCTCCCTGTTCCCCGTTTTCTGTCAGCGAAAGCCTGATGAAAGCCAGTGCGCAGCTGGCTGAAAAGCACGATGTGCGCCTGCACACTCACCTCGCCGAAACTCATGACGAGACCGCATTCTGCGAAAAGATGTTTGGTCTGCGTCCACTCGACTATCTCGAGAAAGTCGGCTGGCTCAGCGACCGGGTCTGGCTGGCCCACGGCATTCATTTCAATGAAGACGAGATTCGTCGTCTTGGCGCTGCCGGCACCGGTATCGGTCACTGTCCTTCATCCAACATGCTGCTGGCCTCAGGGCTCTGCCCGACGCTGGATCTTGAGCGTGCCGGAAGCCCCGTGGGGCTGGGTGTGGACGGCTCGGCCTCCAATGATGGCTCCAACATGATTCAGGAAGTGCGGCAAGCGTTTTTGCTCGGCCGCCTGCGTTATAACGCTTCGGAGATTACCCATCAGAAAGTGCTCTCTTGGGCTACCGAAGGATCTGCGCGCTGCCTTGGTCGCAACGACCTGGGCGCTCTCAAGGTGGGTATGCAGGCGGATATTGCGCTGTTCCGACTGGATGAGCTGCGCTTTGCCGGTGCCGGCGATCCACTGGCGGCTTTGGTGTTGTGCGGTGCGCATCAGGCTGACCGAGTGATGGTGGCGGGGCAGTGGCGGGTGACGGATGGCGCTATCAACGGCTTTGATCTGCACGCGCTGATCGCACGCCAGAACAGCCTGGCCCGCAAACTGGCCGCTTGATAGCGGCCAAAATACTTGTCGACAGGTGTGCCTCTCGCACTTTTAGCCTGACGTAATTCCCCGGGAAAACTTCAGCGATGCTGGCCTCTTATGGGCCGGCAGGGCTTCGTCTTCCCAGCGCTCCGCAACTGTTCATAAACATCAGCATTTCAAAATAAAAACGAAGGATGACGTAAACCATGAAAATCAAAACAACAGCGGCCTGTATTGTCTCGGGTGCGATTCTGTCCACGTCGGTGTCTGCCGAGCAGCTCTGGAGTTCGTTCAGCCTGACCTACCTGAACGGCAGCGAGTATGAGGTGGGGGATGATGATCGCCAGGTGGTGACGGTTGAACACGCCAGCGGTCACAGCTGGGGCGATAATTTCTTCTTTCTCGATCGTTTGAAATCATCCAATGGCTACACCGAAAACTACATGGAGTTGTCGCCGCGCCTGAGCTTGGGCCGTGTCAGTGGGCGAGATTTGTCGTTCGGACCGGTGAAGGATGTGCTGCTGGCGGGAACATGGGAGAGCGGTGAAGGTTTTGACAACTACCTCGGCGGTGTTGGGGTTAGTCTGGATGTGCCGGGTTTTAGTTATTTCAACGTCAACCTTTACCAGGTTAACAACGAGAACGTAGATGACGATCAGCAGATGACCCTGACCTGGGGCCTGCCGTTTGAACTGGGCAGTGCCGAGTTCCTCTATGACGGGTTCCTCGATTGGTCCACTGCGGAGTCCGATCATGCCGCGGAAATGAACTTCACCTCTCAGCTTAAGTGGAATGCCGGCAAGCTGTTCGGCGCCAAATCGCCGGTGTATGTCGGCGTTGAGTATGCCCACTGGAACAACAAGTTCGGTATCAAGGGTGTTGATGAGCGCAACCCTTCGTTGCTGCTGAAGTGGCACTTCTGATCGTTTGATAGGATCGCTCAGGTTGGAGCGAGTTGATCATGACGCACCGGTGCAGGCTTTCCCTTTTAGCCTCCACCGGTGTGAGTTTTCCCGCGTGCTCCGGACTTAGCCGCTCGCTCGGCTGTCATCATTTCCAGAAAGGCTTGCTGGCTTCATGTACCGCATCTGCCTTACTGATACCGATATCTTTCAGCATGTGTGGCGGCAGTGCCAACAGTCGGCGTCTTTGGCGGGCGCGCTGGTGCCACAGGAGAAGCGTTTTTAAGAGCCCGCTGATTGGGCGAGCGCGTTCGATCCGTTTCGGTTGGAGGCCGGCGGGCTCGAAAGTGTTGGTTGCGCAGTTCATGTCGATCACTCCTGTTCTGTTCAGGATTCCAGACTAGAGAGCCTGACGAAACCGATCCAATCGTTTGTCTGGAAGGGGGCGATCAGGAATCGTGATGGGTCAGATAGGGGCGGCTGTGCTTTAATCCGGGTAGGGATAACGATTGACTCGCAGGAGAGCGCGCGATGGAACTCTACCATTTAAAAACCTTTGTGAAGGTTGCCGACGAGGGCAACCTTACACGTGCGTCTCAGGCGCTCTTTACCAGCCAGCCTGCCATAAGCGCGCAGATCAAGGCGCTGGAAGAAGAGTTGGGTGTGCAGCTGTTCTCGCGCACGCCTCGGGGCATGCTGCTGACCCAATCCGGTCGGCAGTTGTATGAGCAGGCGAAGCTGACCCTGAATGCTGCCGATCAACTGCGTATCAAGGCGTCGCGTCTGCGCGAAGAGCTTGTCGGTGAGTTGCGTGTGGGGATGCACACCGATTACGAATATCTGAGGGTGGGGGAGTTATATCAGCTGATCGCCGCGCGTCACGCGCAGCTGGTGCCCCATTTTCTTCAAAGCAGCAGTGGCAGAGTGCTCAATGAGCTGCGTCACGATGAGCTTGATGCAGGGTTCATGTTCGGGCCCTGCCGTGCTGCCGATATGGAGGTGACACCGCTGGGCGAGGTGGAGATGAGGATCATCGCACCGAAAGCCTGGGCAGAGCGTATCGCCGGTGCATCTCTTGAGCAGATCGCCCAGTTGCCCTGGGTGTATACCACGCCGGGGTGTCCCTTCTATCTGCTGTTCGAGGCGCTGTTTGAATCGGGTACTCAGCTGCCTAGGCAGATCGTCTGGTGCGATAACGAAGATGCTATACGAACCCTTATCCGGGCAGAGGTCGGTTTGTCTGTCGTCAGGGTCGATGATGCCGAGCGTGCGGTAAGCGAGGGCTATGGCGTGTGCTGGCACGGCGCTGTGCCTGGCATGTCGATAAATCTGGTCATGCTTAAACAGCGCGCTCGGGAGCCGGCACTTATCGCATTGCGTGAGAGTGTCCAGACGCTCTGGGGGGCGTCTATGGCGGTAGTTACCGAGTCAGAAACGTCCGAGACGGCTTAGTCCCCGGGGCGATCGGCAATCAATCCCAGACGTGAATCGAACGTCATGTGTTGAAGCCGCTCGATAAACCAAGCAAGTGCCTTGCCACGGTTGCTGTTGTGCCACGCGGCACAAAACTGTTGCGCGGGACGGGTATCCACCAGTTTGATGATCTGCAGAGTGCCGTCCTGCAACTCCCGCTGGATCAGGTTCAGTGGCAGGTAGCCGACACCGAGCCCGCGAGCCTGCAGATCAATTTTACGCTGAAGCGAGTCGACGACGATCCGGCTGCGCCCATCGAGCAGACCGGATGATCGGGTTGGCAGATATCGTGAACTGTCGGCAACGACCACGGTGGGGTACTGGCGTATCGAGTCCATGGATAGCGGTTGTGGTATCTGCGTGAGCGGGTGGTCGATGGAGACGGCGAACTCGAACGCCACCTCGCCCAGCGGCAGTGTTGAAAAGCCCTGTCCGGGTGGCTCGCCTGCGGCACCGATGACAAGGTCGCAGCGTTGTGAGTTCAATGCATCCCAGGTGCCGGTGAGAACCTCCTCCATTAGCCTGATCTCGGTTCGCGGCTGCAGGGCCTGAAACTGGCCAATCAAGTCATATACCGCGTCGAAACCCAAGGCGGAATCCACGCATATGCGCAGTTCCGCCTCCCAGCCTCCGGCCGCTTGACGCGCGAGTACGGTGAGTTCCTCACTGGCTGTCAGTATCTGTCTGCCCTGATCAAGCACTAGACGGCCGACTGCGGTCAGTTCGGCCTTTCGCTTGCTGCGGTCAAACAGCTTGATACCGAGATCGTCTTCCAGTTTGTTGATCGTATAGGACACGGCAGATGGGACGCGGTATAGCTCCTCGGCCGCGGCGGCAAAACTTTTGCGCCGATCGATCGCATCGAGGATGCGCAGGGCATCCAGAGTCAGAGGTGAGCTCATTGGTCAAAATATTTGAACTTATAGCTCAAATATCTCCGTTATTTTTTGTTGAGGTCAGTGTTTATAGTGATCTTACTGAACAAACACATTGAATTAAATAAAGGTGGCCCAACATGAACAAAGCAACTCTATTCAAACTGCTCGAAACCCGTTCCGGACTCTCGGCGCTGGCACTGCGTATTCCGGCAGGTATCATCTTTGCCGCCCACGGCGCTCAGAAGCTGTTCGGTGCTTTTGGTGGCTACGGTCTTGAGGGAACAGGGCAGTGGATGGCGTCTATCGGCCTTGAGCCGGGGTATCTGATGGCGCTGGCAGCGGGCAGTGCAGAGTTTTTTGGCGGTATTGCTTTGCTTGTTGGTCTGCTGGTGCGTCCCGCTGCGGCCGTTCTCGCTGTCACCATGGCGGTGGCGATCCTCTCTGTTCATGTCGGCAATGGCCTGTTCATGGCGAATAACGGGTATGAGTTTGGACTGGCGTTGCTCGCAATCTCCGTCGCCTTGGCCATTCAGGGGGCGGGCTCACTCTCTATCGATCGCAAGCTGACCGCAAAGGGCGCCTGATAGGTGCCTTACCAAGCAAAAACAGAAGGAGAAACAGGATGATTACGATCAGGTCATCACAGGCGCGAGGGGTGTTTCGCAACGAGTGGCTCGATAGCCGTCACAGTTTCTCTTTCGGCCATTACTATGATCCCCGCTATATGGGCGTCTCCACACTGCGGGTTGTTAACGACGACCGCGTCGCCCCCGGGGCCGGCTTTGATACCCATCCCCACCGTGATATGGAGATCGTCAGCTATGTGCTTGAAGGACGAATAGAGCATCGTGACACCCTGGGTAACCGGGCCTATCTCTCGGCCGGAGAGGTTCAGGTGATGAGCGCGGGCACGGGTATCATGCACAGTGAATACAACCCGGATGAACAGAATTCGCTGCGCTTCCTGCAGTTGTGGATTCTGCCGGAGCGCAAGGGGCTGCATCCCGGGTATGCGCAAAAGGACTTCTCAGACTCGAAGGGGGTTACCCTGATTGTCTCCCCCGATGGACGGGACGGCTCGCTGAAGATTCATCAGGATGCCGAGATCAGGCAGCTACGCTTGAGCCATGAAAGCTTAGAGCTTTCGATTGTCCCCGAGCGCACCCACTATCTGCAGATAGCCAAAGGAGCATTGTCTGTGAATGGCATGGAGATGCAGGCCGGTGATGGTGCTGAGTTGAAAGGGGAGTCACTGTTGGAGATTGAGGTGCCAATGGACGTTGAGGCGCTGTTATTCACGCTCGCGGATTGAGCCTCTGATCTCGAACAAAGGGTCTGCCGGTGTGTCTGGAAACACCGGCAGATGTTTGTCGTTACAGCGCCATGATCGACAGGATGTTGTCGATCATGCGGTTCGAGAACCCCCACTCGTTGTCGTACCAGGCCATAACCTTGACCAGATCACCGTTAACGCGGGTGTGGTTGGTATCAAAGATGGACGAGGCCGGGTTGTGGTTGAAGTCCACTGATACCAGTGGCAGTGAGTTGATTTCAAGAATACCTTTCATCGGACCATTCGCCGCGTCAATCATGATGGCATTGATCTCATCGGCAGTGGTTTTCCGTTCCGCCTGAAAGGTCAGGTCGACCAGCGATACGTTGATGGTGGGAACCCGTACGGCCATGCCATCCAGTCGACCGTTCAACTCCGGTAGCACAAGCCCGACAGCGGCAGCGGCCCCGGTTTTGGTCGGGATCATCGACTCGGTTGCCGCTCGGGCCCGGTAGGGATCGCTGTGATAGACATCGGTGAGGTGCTGATCGTTAGTGAAGGCGTGAATGGTGGTCATCAGCCCTCTGTCGATTCCCACACCGTCGTTCAGGGCCTTGGCCACTGGCGCCAAGCAGTTTGTGGTACAGGATGCGTTGGATATGATCCGGTGTTCGGGTTTCAGCACCTCGCTGTTGATGCCGAACACCACGGTGGCATCGACATCAGTGCCCGGGGCGGAGAGCAGCACTTTTCCGGCACCGGCTTCAAGGTGCATGACCGCCTTGTTTCGGCTGGTGAAGTGCCCGGTGCACTCGCATACCAGATCAATGCCAAGCGCTTTCCACGGCAGCCGTCTGGGATCGGTCTCGCTGAAGTGTTCGATAGCATGGCCGCCCACAATGAGTTTGCCGTTATCGACGCTGACATCGGTGGCAAAGCGGCCATGAACCGAGTCAAATGTCAGCAGGTGAGCATTGATGTTGACGTCGCCAAGATCGTTGATGGCGACGACCTCTATACGGTCCTGATACCCTCGTTCATAAAGAGCCCTGACAATGTTGCGCCCAATACGTCCCATTCCGTTGATTGCAATGCGAATCTTTGCCATGTCGAAACTCCTGTCGTGACGCTGAAGTACTGAACGGCCGTTATTTTTTCCGGTACTATGCTTGCTCTTATCGGCCCCACCGGCGTCACAGAGCAAGAAAGACCGGTCGGCCCATCTCGCTTCGTTTCTTTATACCAGTAAAGCGTCTCTGATGCCGATCGCCAGTTTTATCGTGGTTGTCACCGTAGATTTTGCGTCGGCTTTTCGGGATCCCGGACTTTTATATCGATCGGACAATCGTTCCGTCATATCAAGACGATGGCGTGTTTTTTACAAGGAGTCTAAACAGGTGCCGCTCTCGAACCATGTTAAAGCAGACCTTCTGCTTGTTCTCACAACGCTATTGGCTGCTGCCGGTTGGATTTTCTCAAAGGAGGCGTTGGCTGGACTTGCGCCGTTGCTGTTCATCGCCATGCGGTTTTCCAGCGCAGGCTTACTTGTCGCTTCGTTTCGTCTCGGATCGCTCAAGGCGCTGTCTGCCGAGCAGTGGCGGGCAAGCCTGAAGGTCGGGATGTTATTCGGGGTGGCGATGGTGTTTTGGATTCTCGGTTTGCATCTTTCGACGCATCTGGGCGTCGGTGCTTTCCTGACTAGCCTGGGC
Source organism: Marinobacterium lacunae (assembly GCF_000705555.1). Taxonomy (GTDB): domain Bacteria; phylum Pseudomonadota; class Gammaproteobacteria; order Pseudomonadales; family Balneatricaceae; genus Marinobacterium_D; species Marinobacterium_D lacunae. The sequence continues at coordinate 262,560 of NZ_JMQN01000057.1, read as the reverse complement.
GTCGTGATGGTGCCCTTGATGGGCCTGTTTTTTGGTGAGCGCCCCGGGCGTTACGTATTCTATTCGCTGCCTTTCGTTGCCTCTGGATTAGCCTGCCTGTCGCTCGATACTGAGTTTTCGATTGGCTTGGGTGAGATGAGTTTCCTTACTGCGGCACTGTTTTTCTCGCTGACGTTTATCCTCAACAGCCGGGCATCGGCACGTATCCCGACCGTCCCGCTAACCGCTATTCAGCTGGTATTGGCCGGTATCATCACGTTCGTGGTATCGATCTTCACTGAAACCTGGAACTTCGACCAGCCGATGGCGATCTGGGGCTGGTTTCTGGCCAGTACATTGATCGCCACCAGTCTTCGCTTTTCCATTCAAACCCGTGCACAGGGGCTGGCGCCTGCCAGTCATGCCGCGATTATCATGACCCTTGAGCCCGTTTGGGCGGCATTAATGGCGGCCTGGTGGCTCGGCGAGCAGATGAGCCCGATGCAGATTGCCGGCTGCTCCATGATCTTTCTTGCCATGCTGGTCAACCGCTGGCCAGCTGTTCGCTATTGGGTACGCAACGTTGGGCGCGGCGGTATCCGGTAGGATAACCGCCCCGATTCTTGGCCGCATAAGGCGTTTCATGGCATAAGTTTGGTTGCTATCGAGCGACAATTCGGTATAAAAAAGGTTAATTCGTATGCCATTAGAGGCGGGGCATGAAAGCATGCTCCGTGGATCGCCTATCGGGGGCACTGTGCAATCCAATCTTTTCAAGAGCCTGATACTTTCTTTCGCGCTTACTGGCGGTGTGGCGAGCGTTCAGGCTTCCAGCGATCTGGATCGGTTAACTGAGTTAAATAAAGATGGGGAGTTCGCCAAGGCCTATCAGTTGGCATTGGAGCAGCGACCGCAGATGGAGGGTTTGCCCGAGTTCGACATGCAGTACGGAATCGCGGCAGTCGATAGCGGTCATCCCAATGAAGGCATTTTCGCCTTTGAACGCGTATTGATGGCGCAACCGGGCTATCAGGCCGCTCGGTTGGAGCTTGCCAGAGCCTATTACCTGATCGGCGAATTCGACCGATCTGAGAGGCTGTTCAACGATGTTCTGGCGCTGAATCCTCCCGGTGATGTTAAGGCGCGTGTCGATGTTTTTCTGTCCCGTATCGAGGAAGCAAAGCGTGGTCCGGTAGCAGTTACCCGACGCTCTGTGTCATTCAGGGTCGGCTATGACGACAACGTGAATTCGGGGCCGGGTGATGCGTCATCGCTGGCCTTATACGACGCATTCGGCAATCTGTATGAAGCCTCGGGTGTGTCGAGTCAGGGTGACAGGTTCAGCCGTTTGACAGGTTCGCTCATGCATCAGAATCCGATTAATGACAACTGGAGCTGGTTGGCGGATGTCAGCGCTGATGGCCGTTGGTATGAGGATTTGAACAGCCTTGATAACCTCAGTCTGGATGTAGGAACAGGCGTTATCTGGCAGGGGGATGGGCAATTCGTCCGCACCCGGGTGAGTGGTCAGCGCTACATACTCGATCACCACACGTATCGAAATCTGTACGGAGTCTCGGTTGAGTACCAAAAAGCGCTGGGGCGCGATCTGGCAATGGGCGTATTTGGTAGCTGGAACAGGCTGGAATACGGCGCTGGTACTCGCGACGCCGATATGACTCTGGCGGGAGTGTCGGCGCGTTGGCGGGCTGATTTTATTGGCGATCCGCTGTTACAGGCGTCGTTATACACCGGACGTGAGACGCCAAGGGATGACAACCTTTTTACCGCCGGTAGCGCCGAGCGGGATATTACCGGAGGTCACCTGGGCGCCAGTTGGATGTTGTCGACGGAGCTGACGCTCAACACCGCGCTGATATTCCAAAATAGTCGATATGACGGGCCGTACTACCTTCTGACACCACTGACGTCCGCTGACCGGAACGATCGTAATACTGCGTTTCTGGCGGATCTACAGTGGCAGCTATCGCCCCGAATCAAGGCATTTACCGAGCTTTCGCTGCGCGACAATGATTCCAATACCGCCTTGCTTGACTATCAACGTCAGCAGGTTGCGTTGGGTGTGCACTATCAATTCTAAGGCCTGAGCGATGAGAGCATTACTGGTTGCAGTGTTATTGATCCTCCCGTTCCCCGTATGGGCGGCTGAGCAGGTGGGGCTTGTCCTGCTGGCAATTGGTCAGGTTGAAGCGGTTGATGCGCAAGGAGAGGCACGGGCGTTGCAGCGAAAGTCGCCCCTGTATGATGGCGATCTTTTGAGGACCGGTGAGGGTGGGCGCCTGCAGGTACGGTTTACCGATGGCGGCCTTGTCTCGGTTAAGCCTGCAAGTGAGTTTCGCATTGCCGAGTACAGCTTTGACAAGGACGACCGCGAAAAGGACAACGCCGTGTTCGAGCTGCTAAAAGGCGGCATGAGAACGGTTACCGGACAAGTGGGTAAACACGACAAGGACGATTACAGCGTGCGCACGGTTGTCGCAACTATTGGTATCCGCGGCACACACTACGAACTTCAGCTCTGCGATGTCTCTTGCGCCGGTCAGCGCAACGCGCCTCCGGGTCTGGTGGGTCGAGTGCTTGATGGTCGCATACATGTATCAGGCCAGTCGGACGCCAAGGATATACCCAAGGGGCAGTATTTCTCTCTGTCACAGACCGGTGGCTCGTCGATAGTACTTTCCGATGAACCTCCGGCAGGATTTGTTGAGGATACTGATGACCCTGCTGGTGGTACTCCGTCTCCTTCATCCGAGGGCGGTGAGGACACATCCTCGTCGGACGCGGGCAGCAAAGGCTCAGAGCCAGGAGACGGATCAGTCACCGGCAGTGATGACGTGCTTGATCCTCAGCTCTCGAACGCCCTCGATACCCAGGTGATCGACAGCACCGCCGCAGGCAGTCTGACCAACAATGCTGCGGGTTTTGTCGGCAATGCGCCATCAGGTTCGGTTGTGCTGGTGTCGATGACCGAGCAGAACAGCTCGGGGGGATACAAGCCCTCATCCGGGTATGTTAAAGCCGATGGAGCCAATCAAATCCAGTTGTCCACGATAGGAGCGGTCGGCAATGTCCCGACGAAAATTTACTATCTTGGTGACGCGGCCGGGGACTGCCAGCCGTGTACCTTCGATAGCGGCACTGCCGTATTGACCGGCATAGGCGGCGATGCAATCGGCGTAAACTGGGGGCGGTGGAGCGGTGGCTTGTCGCTTTCCGAAAACGGGGTGGCAGTTAGCTCATCCAATTTCGATTACATATACAGCGACAAGATCACACCGCTGTCAGTTGTGGCGGCTCAAACCGGGCTGCTCACCTACTACTATGTTGGCGGCACTGCGCCGGTTACCGAGAATGGGCTCACCGCTGCCTACACCAGCGGCAGTATTTCTATTGATTTCTCGAACGATTCGGTCACTGGAGCAGTGCTGAGCATGTCCGGATTCGCCGATTTCCGATCGATTAATCTGAGCCTGGACGCCGCTCAATCCTTGACCTCCGTCGTTGGCGGAGACGCTCTGTTGATATCGGGTTCTTGCGCAGGCGGTGGGCCGTGTTCGAGCTATCCGAGCATGACCGGCGAGATGAATATGACGTTCGTTGGCTCAAATGCCGATGCCATCATCTCCTCGTTCAGTGCATCAGGAAATAATGGCAGTTCTGACGTGACCGTCAGCGGTACGGCCCTGTTTACCCCTTCGGGAGGTTAAGGATTTCACCATGGTGCAGCGGGGCCACGTGAATTGGGTCGGTGCTGCTGCACTCTGCGCTGATAGCCTGTTCGAATCCTGCTTTTAGATGAGTAATGCGTACGTCAGGGGTGTAGTCGAGAAGTGCGAGCGCCTGCTGTAGCTGGCTTGAAGTCATATGGCCGCTGTCGTTGGCCAACTCCCGGGCGTCGTCGGTAAAGGATATGTCAACGATGATCAGTTCTGGTTGATGCCGGTTCACCTGGTGCCAGAAGGGGGGGTGGTACCCGGAGTCGCCTGTGAATGCGAAGCTGGACTGTCCATCGTTAACCAGATAGCCAACCGCCGGCGAGGGATGGTCGGCAGGTAAGGTGGTAATCCGATAGTTTTCAATTTCCAGCTCGCTGTCAGGATCGACAGTATGCAGTTGCAGGATCGGCCTTTCAGCTGGCAATTGGGTAAAGTCCGGCCAGATCGTCCAGTTGAAGATATGGTCTTTAAGGGCTGAAATGACCGAAGAACTGGCGTAAACATGTACTGGATGCGTGTGCTGATCGTAGATAGTCGCGAGCATCAGCGGCAGTCCGAGAATATGATCGATGTGGGCGTGCGTAATGATCACACTGCGTATGTCCAGCATCTGTTCAAGCGTCAGCGTGCCAACGCCGCTGCCGGCATCGACCAGTAGATGTTTATCCACCCGAAAGGCTGTTGTATGAAGTCCGGGCCCTATGCCTCCACTGCAGCCGAGAATGTCGATCTTCAATCCGTCCTCGCAAAGTTGCGGTACCATCGCAACGTAGTTAGGTCCGAGGGGAACCCTGTTAGACAGGGCATAGAAAATTATGACAACAAAAACCGATCAGGAATCCAACCAATTTTACGCACGATTGACCGACATTATCAGTCGGATCCATCAGGCGCCAGACTTTGACGCGGCACTTCCGAACGTTGAACCGGCGATACTGGAGATGCTCGGAGCCGAGCGGGTAACCGTCTATCAACGGGACAGGTCCAGTGGCGACATCATCTCCCGTTTTCAAAGTGGAAATGACATAAAGGAGATCAGGGTTCCGATCTCAACCGCCTCTTTGGCTGGCTTTGTTGCATTCGCCCAGCATCCTGTACGAATCAAAAACGTCAGGGATCCCGAAGAGCTGGCGACGATTCATCCTCAACTGAAGTTCGATGCCCGGTTTGAGAGTACGACCCGTTTCCGCAGCCGTGCGATGCTGATCGTTCCGATCATGCATGGCAAGGTGCTGCTGGGCGTACTGCAGTTGATCAACAGCGCCAACCCCGAGGACTTTTCGACTCAGGATGAGCAGCGTGCCGCACAACTGGCTGATTTAATCGGGCAGAAGTTTCGGTATGACTTTGGCTGCACCGATTCACCATGGGAAGGGCTGATACGTGAACGCCTGATAGATCAGGCGAGCTTGGGCAAGTTGGCGGAAAAGAGTAGTGAGCGTGTTCCGTTAAGCCGCCTGCTTCTGGCGATGCCAGAGTTGAATCGTGAGGCGCTTGGGCGATCGCTCGAGCAATTCTATCAGGTGCCATTTATCGCGTATGAGCCAGAGCGGTATCAGCTGCACCCTGTGTGTGAAAAGATCAATCAGGCGTATCTGAAAAACAATAACCTTGTGCTGCTTGCTGGCGCACGGGATGACCGCGTGGTGATTCTGATCGACGATCCCAGCGATACCAGCCGTGTCATGGTCGTGGAGAATTTCCTCGGCAATCGCGACACTCAGCTGTGTTGCGGGCTGATTGACGACATTCACCAGTATTTGGGATTGGAGATCGAAACAGGCGCCGAGTCGGGGAACCTCTCGACCATACTGGGTGAGCTTGAAGAAGAGACTGTCGAAGAGAATGTCATTTCAGACAGTGACGAAGTCTCTGAGCAGGACTCGACCGTTGTCAGGCTGGTTAACCGCATATTGCTCGATGGACGCCGGTTAAGGGCCTCTGATATCCATATTGAGCCGGGTGGAGGTCGAAATCCGGCTAGTGTGCGCATGAGAATTGATGGCGTATGTCAGGAAATTATTCAGATTCCGGCGACGCATGTGCGCGCGACAGTCTCGCGGATCAAAATCATTTCGCGGCTTGATATCGCCGAGCGCCGTCTGCCTCAGGATGGCAAGTTCAGTATTCGATTGAAGGGCCTTGTGCAGGATGTTCGTGTTGCGACCATCCCGACCGTGCATGGAGAGGGGGTTGTGCTTCGTTTGTTACAAAGCGGCGAGCCGATTCCGTTCGATAAACTGAATCTTTCACCGGGTAACAAGAAGGGTATTGAGCAACTGTTGCGGCATCCGCATGGAATACTCCTGGTGGTTGGGCCGACAGGGTCAGGTAAAACCACAACACTACATGCGGTGCTGGCGTGTCTGAACACACCTGATCGCAAGATATGGACAGCAGAGGATCCGGTAGAGATCACCCAGCCCGGTTTGCAACAGGTGCAAATTCAGCCGCGAATCGGATTCGATTTTGCGACCGCTCTGCGCGCTTTCCTGCGTGCAGATCCCGATGTGATCCTGATTGGAGAGATGCGCGATAGGGAGACCGCCCACGCAGGTGTCGAAGCCTCACTGACCGGCCATATGGTGTTCTCGACGCTGCATACCAACTCGGCGCCTGAAACCATTACACGCTTGCTTGACTTGGGAATTGACCCGGTATCCTTTGCTGATGCCCTGCTTGGGGTGCTCGCGCAGCGCTTGGTGCGCACACTGTGTTCTCACTGCAAGGCGCCTTATACCCCAAGTGAAGAACAGGTGGCGTATCTCAAGCGGCAGTACGGCGATGACTATTGGCCGGAGCTTAATATTGAAACCGACTTCAAACTCTATAAGCCGGTCGGGTGTGCAGAGTGCAACGATAGTGGCTACCGAGGACGTACCGGCATTCATGAGTTGCTGGTTTCCGATGCGGTGTTGCGGGAACTGATCTATCGCCAAGCGAATGTTGCCGAGATCAAGGCTGCTGCGGACTCTGCAGGTATGCGCTCGTTGTTACAGGATGGCATACGCAAAGTAGTGGCAGGGCAGATCGATCTGGAACAGCTGCATCGGGTAACGGTCTGAGATGAAATTGCGGATTGGACAGCGCTGGCTTAGGACGCTAGTAGGACTGGCGTGCACGCTGGTTATGGTGTCATTGAGCTGGCAGGGACGCATGCCCGCTCTCTTTGAGCTGTTCGAGCTTGATCTATACGACCAGCGTATCAAGCAAGCGCTAAGTGAAACTGTCGATCCGCGCATCGTGATCGTGGACATTGATGAGTCATCGCTCGCTCGAGTCGGGCGCTGGCCCTGGCCGAGGGATCGTGTCGCACAATTGATCGAGGCGCTGTATCTCGATTACGGCGTGGCTGTAATCGGCTTTGACGTGCTTTTTTCCGAACCCGACGAAACGGTGCAATTAAGTCCGCTGCAAACGCTTGTACAGGGCGGTGGCGTATTAACCGCTGAAATGCTAGATGCAATGGATGGCGATGCGCGTATGGCGGAAACCTTGGCGAGTTTTCCTGCTATACTGGCGATAGCCTTTGACCCTGATGATGCTGATCTGGCGGTAGGGGAGACGGGGCCAGCGCTCATGGTCGAACCGCCGCTGTCTGACTCACTGCCAATCGTTCAGGCGCAAGGGGTCGTGGGAAGCATGCCTTTGCTTGCCCGTTCCGCCACGTCCGGCTTTTTCGACAACCCATTGGTGGACCCGGATGGGGTCTTTCGTCGGGTCCCTCTTATTCAGCGCTATAAAGATCAGTACTACCCTTCATTAGCGCTGGCCATGTGGCAGTCACTATTGCTCAGTGACAGTATCAAACCGATTATCGAGAGCGATCTGTCCGGCTCCTATCAGGTGCTCACCGCGATTGATGCCGGTGGTGTCGAGATTCCCGTTGATCCACAAGGTGCGATGCTGGTGCCGTACCGTGGCCATCAGGGAAGTTTTCCCTATATCTCAGCCGGTGATGTACTGGAGGGCATAGCGCCTCAGGAAACGCTTTCTGGGGCCATTGTGCTTGTTGGTACAAGCGCGGCGGGGTTGCTCGATTTGAGGGTGACGCCCGTGGGACCGCGCTATCCCGGGGTTGAGGTTCACGCTAATGTTTTATCGGCGTTGCTCGATCAGCGCTTTTTCTACAAGCCCGATTTCCTGAGAGCGCTCAATGCAGTACAGATGCTCATTGTGGGGCTGGTTCTGTCGTTAACCTTGCCTCGTCTATCAGTGCTGATGGGGACGATTATTACAGGGCTATTCGGTGTCGGTGTTGTGGCATTTAATTTTTATGCCTTCAGCCAGTTGTATTGGGTGATTCCGCTTGCGGGTGTAACCCTGTTGATCCTGATGCTGTACTTGTTTATGCAAACCACGGGGTTTCTTTTCGAATCGAATATCCGGCGCCAGTTGAGCCGTACATTTGGTCAATATGTTCCACCCGAGGTTGTACGTTCACTGGAGCAGGTTGGCGCAGCGGATCAGTTGCGCGGGGAGAGCCGACAGATGACGGTGCTGTTCTCTGACGTCAGGGGATTTACGACCTTGTCGGAAACCTTGTCGCCTACCCAGCTCACCCGAATGATGAATATCTATCTCAGCGCAATGACGGCGGTTATTCATCGCCATAAAGGCACGATCGACAAGTATATCGGTGATGCCATCATGGCATTTTGGGGCGCGCCCCTGGATGATCCTGAGCATGCCGTTCATGCGCTTGATGCGGCACTGGAAATGGTGGCGGCACTGCCAAAAGTGAACCAACTACTGGAGGCCGAGGGCCTGCCGCAATTACGTGTCGGCATAGGACTAAACTGCGGAGAGATGGCCGTCGGAAACATGGGGTCTAACTTCCGTATGGCCTACACTGTTATGGGCGACGCGGTAAATTTGGGCTCTCGTCTGGAGGGACTGACCAAATATTACGGGGTCGATCTGTTGGTCAGTGAACAACTGCGCGACCAATGTACAGACCACTGTTTCCGCGAACTTGATAGGGTGCGCGTAAAGGGCAAGCAGCAGGCGATAGGGTTATACGAGCCTTTGGCGGTGATGGATTCGATTGAACCTGAGTGGGCTCAGCGCTTCAGTCAGGGGATCGAATACTATCGGAGTCACGAGTGGCAGCGGGCTGAATGCTGTTTCAAAGAGGTTATATCATTACGTCATGGCGTAGACGGCCCCAGTCAGGTTTACCTGCAGCGTATACAGGATCTAACCGCCTCGCCTCCCGGGGTGGAGTGGGATGCCGTTTTTACCCACACCGAAAAATAACGCCCTAGTGCATCAGGCCTGGAAGCTTATCCAGATCGGGTTCGTCAATCTGACTCTCGGCCATGAAGAGCTCGGCATATCGTTTGTAGATGCCCTGACGAACGAAAATTGTGAATAGCTCACCATCAATCTGATTATCCTCAACTTTTCGGCCGATGATGGTTAGCGCCTGTGACAGCTTCATACCCTCTTTGTAGGGGCGGTCAGGCGAAGTGAGTGCCTCGAAAATATCGGCGATACACATGATACGTGCGCGAACCGAGAGCCCGTCGGCCGATAATCCCCGAGGGTATCCTGTGCCATCCAGATGCTCGTGGTGGTTAACGGCAATTTCCGGAACGTGGCTAAGCGACTTCGGGTAGACCAGAGAGTTGAGCATACGGTCGGTGACCCGGATATGGTCCCGCATCAGCTGTAGCTCCTCAGGTAACAATGTGCCTCTGCTGATCGATAAATTACGGACTTCGTTTTCTGATAGGAGTGTGCGTTGGCGCCCGTCCAGGCCGGTCCAGCTGATTGTTGCAAGTTGCTCGATCCGAGCTACCGCTTCAGGCGATGTGAACTCGCTACCGCGGTTGGTGGTTCGGAGAAACTCCATCTCCAGATCCATCTCCGCAATGCGGCTGCGGCAGCTATCAAGCGCTTCTGAATCGTCAGGAGAGTGGGTCAGGCAATCGATGAGCAATGATTGCTGGTACTCTCGAATTCGGCTTGCGACCAGTTCAATACGGTCGAACTGAGTTTCGAGTTTGGTGCCTTTGTCGATAATCGCTTCCGGCGTTGTTATCTTGCCGCAATCGTGCAGCCAGGCAGCGATCTTGAGCTCGTACATCTCTTCGGCACTGAAGCGCGTGTTGGCGTAGGTGCCGTTCCCCGCTTGGTTGACACCTTCAGCCAGCATCATGGCAATTTCCGGTACCTGCTGGCAGTGGCGCCCGGTAACCGGCGACTTATAGTCGATTCCCTCGGCGATGACGCGAATAAAAGACTCGAACAAAGCTCTTTGCGTGTCGATAAGCTGACGCTGGGTGAGTACTGTCGCTGCGAGGGATCCGAGAGCCTCAAGCAGTAGCTGCTGCTCCTGGTTGAAGGCGCAGACGTTCTCTTGGTCATCGATTGCGTTGATCAATTGCAGCACGCCGATAACCTGCTGCTCATGGTCCATGAGCGGTACGCAGAGGAACGAGCGCGAGTTATAACCGAACTGGCGGTCAAACGCGAAGGTACCGGAAAAGTCGAAACGTGTTTCCTGTGACAGATCGGGAATATTAATGGTCGTTCTGTCGACAAATGCGTGGGCCACAACGAGGTCGGACGGTTCACCGTTTGGTTTGAACAGGGTGATAGGGTCAAGCGACGGGGCGTTATCCCGAATGCCCAGACTTTGGGTGCGCAAAACGCTGAAATGCAGTTTGTCGTCGCGGAAGATATAAAGAGTCCCTGCATCACAGTGCAGCAGCTCCATTGCGGAATCCACAACCTCTTCCAGAATATGTCGATGGTCGGGCTCAGCTGAAAGCGATAAGGCCAGGCGAGACAGATGTCGTGCGACGGCTAACGCATGCTCCTCGTGCTGCATGGATCGGACCTCCTCTTTCGATCATGATAAGAATATCCGAAAAGGTGAGGGCTTGGCAGCGTTTCTGTGCGATAAAAAAACCCCTCTTCTGGCGAAGAGGGGTAGGCAAAGTGCAAACAACTCCAACGGCCGGAGCTGCAAGATGGGATGCGATAGGTGAAGAGAGACACCTGTCGCGTCCTGATCCATCAGGACACCTTAAGCATAGCGCGTATGCTGCAATGCACAATACCGAATAGGCTGTTTTTTAAACAATTTGGTTATAAAAATCGCCATATTTACTGCATTGCAGCAAATATGGCAGTTGGAGAGCGCTAAGTGATGGATTTCAAATCGGAAAAAGATCGGCCGATCAGTCTTCCGTTTTCATCTGCTTGCTGAGGCGGAAGGGGTGTGCTGGGTAGGTCCCTATAATACGTACTGTTTTGGCGAAAAAGTGCAACTCCTGCAGTGCGTATTGCATCGCCTGGTCGTGGGGGTGGCCTTCCACATCAAGGTGAAAGCTGGACACCTGCATGGTGTCCGATTCCATATAACTTTCGAGCTTGACCATATTGATGCCATTGGTCGCGAAACCACCCAGCGCCTTGTACAGAGCAGCGGGCATGTTGCGTACTGCAAACATGATTGTGGTCAGGAAGCGCTCGTTGACATCCAGTGTCGGCATGTGGCTGTCTTTCGCGAGGATAATAAAGCGGGTGGTGTTGCCGCTTTTATCCTGAAAGTTCTCACGCAGGATTTCGAGGCCATAGAGCTCTGCAGCCAGGCTGGAGGCGATCACTGCATGCGTTTTCGACGGGTTTTCAGCAAGCTCTGCTGCTGAACCTGCGGTATCCAGCGCGGCAATCGGGTTTAGACCGAGAGCTTTCAGATTGCCGTCACACTGTGCCAGCGCCTGGGGGTGAGAGGAGACCGTTTTCAGATCCTCGACGCGGGTGCCAGGCAGTGCCAACAGGCAGTGATTCACCGGCTCGAAGTGCTCGCCGATAATGTGCAGCTGCGTTTTCGGCATGAGGCGGTAGATCTCTTCAACACGACCGGCGGTGGAGTTTTCAAGCGGAATCATCGCCAGTTTGGCTTCGCCGTTGTCGACCATAAACATCGCATCGAAAAAGTTCTCACAAGCCTGTGCGGTCATGCCCGGAAAGACACGGGTGCAGGAAAGGTGAGAGTAGGCTCCGGGGTAACCCTGATAGGCGATGATGTTGTCTGAGTCGTTCATGGCGCTTGATATTCCATCAATAGGCGGTGTGCGAAGCCGCCGATTATGGCACAGCCATCGGGGCGGAAAAACATCGCTTGGGTGGACGGCTTGGGCTTTTGTGCGTTAACGAACCGGGATACTGGCCATTTCGCGCAAATCAGATGCTATCTGCGGTAATATGCGCTGATATGATTTAAGGAGACACTATGACCCCGGAACGCGAGCAGCGCCTACTGGAGATTCTGCGGCGACGCCAGCCCGATCTGACCCTGATTACCGATAAAGTACACAAACCGCGGAACATTGCAGCGCTGGTGCGCAATTGCGATGCCGTGGGTATTCCCAGAATGCATGTCGTCAAGCCTGATCATGAGTATCGACGTTACCGGGGGACGTCTCGCGGCAGTGATCGCTGGGTTGATTCGGTACTGCATGACACGCTTGAGAGCGCCATCTCGGCCGTTCGAGCGCAGGGGATGAAGATCTATGCAGCTCACCTGTCCGACAGCGCCGTCGATTTTCGGGACGTCGATTACACGCAGCCCTGTGCAGTCTTGATGGGGGCTGAAAAGGCCGGTATCAGTGAGGAGGCAGCGCGTGAGGCCGATGCTCATATCACGGTGCCGATGATGGGTATGGTCGAGTCACTCAACGTCTCGACAGCCGCAGGCATCATACTGATCGAGGCCCAGCGTCAGCGTCAGTTGGCGGGGCTTTACGCGCTGGATCGTATGCCGGTACGCGAAACCGCCCGGCATATGTTCGAGTCGCGCTACCCGAAGATAGCGGCGTACTGCCTGACGGCTGGTTTGCCCTATCCTGAATATGACGATATAGGCGAGTTGCTGGACCCTGCTGCGTGCCAGCAGTTGCTGGCCAGACGAGCCTGAGCCCGGTATTTAACGGCAGGAGGTGGGTGTGTTGTCATTTCGGCCTCTGGTGGTGATGGCGTTGTATACGGCGGTGGTGGTGTTGCTGGCGTTTGAGGGCGCGTCCTATACCCGCAATTGGTCGCTGTTGCGCCTACATGCTGACGGTACCGACAGGCTGTTGGGTAATATTACCCAACTGCGCAGTGCGCTGGATCAGTACCGCTACCTGCCCTTTGTATTGACCCAGAGCCGCGAAGTCCGAGGGCTGTTACGCAACCCTAATGTCCAGTTCAGCGAGCCGGTCAACCGGTATCTTGAACAGATCAATCTTGTCGCGGGTTCCAGCGCACTTTTAGTGCTGGATCTGGGCGGCATTTTGCGGGCCTCCAGCAACTGGCGTGATCAGAGAACGTTGCTCGGTGGGGCTCAGGACAGCCGGGCCTATTTCCAGCAGGCGATCGACGGCAATGAAGGGCGTGAGTTTGTACACGAGGGGACCCCTTTGCGTCAGGCGCTTTACATGTCGGCGCCTATTTACGATCAGCAGCGCCTGATCGGCGTCGCAGCGATGCGTCTGGAGCTGGACAAGCTGCGCGAGCAACTCCCGATCGATTACCCGTTCATCATTACCGACCTTGCCGGGGAGAGACTGTTTGGTGTGATGATGCCGGAGACGCTGCCAGAGGTGAAACCCGAAACCTTAAGCGATGGCACAGAGATCCATCTCCTGATGCTTGAGGGCGTACCCTATCTTTCGCAAAGTGTTGTGCTGGACGATCTGAATTGGCGGGTCAGTGTGCTTGGCGATGCGCGTATTGTCCGGCAACAGCAGCGAATCGCGGCCGGAGCCATCGGAGGCGCTGGCTTTGCACTTGCACTGCTGTTTCTGTACCTGCGTGAATCTCGTCAAAAGCGCGTGCTTCAGCTCGAGCAGGCCAGAGAGCGTGCGCTGAGTCAGGAGCGCCAGCGCGACATGATCAGTACGGCGCAGGTGGGGCTAATCAACGTGGATGCTGCGGGGCTTATCCAGTTTATCAATCCGATGGCGATGCAGCAGTTCGGTGTGTCGTTGGAGCTGATGCGCAATAGGGCCGTTGAGGAACTTCTCAGCGGTGGTAGCAGCGAATTATTGCGCGAAACACTGGCCAATCTCGGGACTGACCGGTTCCAACCGTTGACCGGTGCAGAGATGGTCGGCCGGCGCGCCGATGGCACGCTGTTTCCGATGATGGTGTCGGTCCGAGGGATGACCGATCATCCGGAGCTCGGTTATCTGGTCACTATTATCGATATCAGCCGGCGCAAACGGCTGGAGCAAGCGTTGCGCGAGGCCAACGAGTCGCTCGAGCACAAAGTGGCCGAGCGTACTCGCGCGCTGGAAGAGGCTCAGGCGGAGCTGGTACAGGCCGGAAAGTTGGCGGCTCTCGGGCGCATGTCAGCATCGGTGGTGCATGAGTTGAATCAACCGCTCACGGCCATTCGTACCTACCTTGCGATCTGCCGGAGGCAACTCGATAAGCCTGATCAGCAGCGCGAAAATCTGCGCCAACTGGAAAGTCTTATCGACCGCATGGCACTGATAACCGGCCAGCTCAAAACCTTTGCCTATCGTAAGCCTGAGCAGGTGGGACCGGTGCCGGTGGCACAGTCGATCGACCAAGTGCTGGCGATGTTTCGTGGGCGGTTTGGTGAGATGAACCTACAGCTCGAATATGATGCCCCTGAGTCGGGCCTGCATCTGGCGGGCGATCAGGCACGCTTTGAGCAAGTGCTGATCAACCTGGTTAAAAATGCCTGCGATGCAATGCAGCCCAATCCCGGGCCCCACATACTCAGCCTGACGGTAGGCGCCGACGACACTGCTGTAACGCTCCGTGTGGCGGATAATGGCTTGGGCATCGCCAGTGAGCACCAGTCCCAGCTATTCGAGCCGTTCTTTACCACCAAAGAGGTCGGGAGTGGACTTGGATTGGGGCTGGCGATCGTGAAGTCCATCGTGCGGGATCTCGGTGGCGACATACGGGCGTTTAACCGCCCTGAAGGCGGTGCCTGCTTCGAGTTGAAATTGAAACGTTTTAAAGCGTCACTCGAAGATGAGCGAAAATCGAGTGATAGCGGACAAGAGGTGCTATGAAATCTGAGCTCCCGACCCAGGCCGTCAATGATTGCCGGTGCGTGATGCTGGTTGACGACGAAGCGATGGTGCGTGAGGCCACACAGCAGTGGCTTACGATCTGTGGATTTCATGTTGTCAGTCTCTCCAGCGCTGAGCAGGCGCTAAAACATCTGGATGACGCCTGGCCCGGCGTGCTGCTGACGGATGTGCGTATGCCCGGTATGGACGGTCTTGAGCTTATGCGCGAGGTTCAAACGCGAATACCCGATTTGCCGGTTATCCTGTTGACTGCCCATGGTGATGTCGATATGGCGATCAGTGCCATGCACGAAGGCGCCTATGATTTTATCGAGAAACCCTACGTTCCCGACCGTTTGGCGGAGACGTTGCAGCGGGCCTGTGACAAGCGCCGTCTGACACTTGAAAACCGTCGTCTGCATCAGGATCTGGCCAGCCGGTCGGGCCTTGCCAGCAAGCTGATCGGTATATCGCCGGCTATCAGCCGGGTACGCGATGAGATCCTGTTGCTGGGTCAACTCAACACCAATGTCATCATTTACGGTGAAACAGGCACCGGCAAGGAGCTGGTCGCACAGTGTCTACATGAGTTCAGCCCACGGTCGAACAAGCCTTTCGTGCCGATTAACTGTGGTGCCATACCCGAGAGCCTGATTGAAAGCGAACTGTTCGGGCATGAGGCTGGAGCGTTCACCGGTGCCAACAAGCGGCGTATCGGCAAGTTCGAATATGCCAGCGGCGGCACCTTGTTCCTCGATGAGATCGAGAGCATGCCGGTGAATTTGCAGGTAAAACTGCTTAGGGCATTGCAGGAGGGGGTCATTGAAAGGCTTGGGTCCAACCAGTCGATCCCGGTGGATCTGCGCGTCGTGGCGGCGGCGAAGGTGGATCTGCGCGACGAAGAGCAGTTTCGAGAGGATCTGTTCTACCGATTGTGCGTCTCCGAACTGCATCTGGCTGCTTTGCGCGACCGACTGGATGACGTGCCGTTATTGTTTGCTCATTACGTGGCGCGTGCTGCTACGGATCATCAGCGCGAACCGCGCCCGCTGAGCGATCACGATATCAGTGCGCTTCAGTCCTACGCCTGGCCCGGTAACGTGCGTGAGCTCAAGAACGTTGCGATACGCTTTGCGCTCGATCACCGCACCTCCGCGGCAGAGCTGCTCTCCCGAGGTCAGGCACCACAGATAACCCCCCGCATTAATCAGCGCGGTTTGCCTCTGGCGGTGCAAGTGGCTGAATTCGAAGCGCAGGCGATCCGCCTCTGTCTGAAAAAGCATCAGGGCAATATCAAGCTGGTAATGGATGAACTCGATCTGCCGCGGCGCACGCTCAATCAAAAGATGCAGCGCTTCGGTATCAACCGCAGTGAGTTTGTAACGGATGAGATGCCGTAAGCAAAATTTTGCTTATTCGCTCTTGAAAGCATGAGCAAAAAATTGCCTATTGCAGGCTTTTAAACCGGCAGGTATTGAAAATACAGCATAAAAACAATGATTTAGATTTATTGTGGCGTTTGGCCTGTCCTTTGCTTTACTTGATGTACTCCTTGTGGGGGATCTGATCCGCAACGACCACCCCGTCGTTTGCAAACAAGGATCACGACATTAAGAAGCACAATAAAGGACGCAGGAATGACAATGAACAAACGCAACTTCATCAAGGGTATGGGTGCGGCACTCGCGATGGGCATCGCAGCGTCGAGCATGAGTCTCGCTCAGGCGGCTGAGGATAACCGCTCCTATATTCTGGCGACCGCGTCGACTGGCGGTACTTTCTATCCGGTTGGTGTTGCACTGGCGACACTGGCGAAAGTAAAGCTTGAACCGACCATCGGTCTGTCTCTCTCTGCAATCAACTCAGCGGGCTCTGGCGAGAACGTGAAGCTGATGCGTGAAAATGAAGCTCAGTTTGCGATCCTTCAGGGTTTGTACGGTGCATGGGCGTGGGCTGGTGAGGGCGAACTCAAGGAAGCGGGTCAGCAGCAGTACCTGCGCTCAGTCTCCATGCTGTGGCAGAACGTCGAGCAGTTTGTTGTGCGTTCAAGCTACGCGAAAACCGGCACCATCGACGATCTCAAAGGGCTGGAAGGCGAAAAGTTCTCGATCGGCAAGAAAAACTCCGGCACTGAAGGTTCTGGTCGCACCATTCTTGGTAACCTGGGCATCGACCCTGATTCATTCAACCTCGCCTACATGGGCTACGGTCCCTCTGCCGATGCCATGCAGAACGGTGCTATCGACGGCATGAACATTCCGTCCGGCGTGCCGACCTCCGCGATCACGCGTGCTTATGCGGCGATGGGCTCCGACATTCAGATCCTGTCGTTCACTGATGATCAGATGGCCCGTGCAAACGGCAACTACAAGCTGTGGACACGCTTCACCATTCCTGAAAACACATACCCTGGACAGACTCAGGCTGTTGATACCATTGCACAGCCAAACTTCCTGGCGGTTCGCGATGACATCTCCGAAGAGGATGTCTATCAGCTGACCAAGACCATCTATGAGAACCTGCCGTTCCTGAACGGTATCCACGCTGCGACAAAAGCAATGGCGCTGGAAAAAGCCATTGCCGGTCTTCCGGTTCCGCTGCACCCGGGTGCTGTGCGTTACTACCGTGAAGTGGGTCTGACGATCCCTGATCATCTGATCGCTCAGTAAGGCGCTTAAGCGTCCCTCAGCAGTCGACCGGGCCCTGACAGGGGCCCGGTCAGTGGCTCACTAAAAAGAACCGAGGATGTATCCAATGACGGCAACGCCAATGGATGACCAGCAAACGGCCGAAAAGCTCAAGAGTCTGGAGCTGACGCAGCGTGAAGAGGCGTCGCTCAGTGGTCGATTCGTCTACTGGGCTGGTGTGCTCTTCGCCCTTGCGCATATCTATTTCAACACGCTGGGCACAATGTCCGAGCTCTGGGTTTCGGCGATTCACTTCAGCGGCTTTGCCCTGATCACAGCACTTATGGTGCCGCTGCATAGCGCATCGACACCGGGGCGCGCCAAACTGATTCTGGTAATCGACCTGATTATTGGCCTGGCTGCAGTCGCGACAACCGTCTACCTGATGCTGTATGAAGATGCGTTGTATGCCCGTGGCGTACATTTCATCACCTCGGACTGGATCGTCGCTGTTATTGCTATCCTCATCTCGCTTGAGATGACACGCCGCACCACGGGCTGGTTTATACCCTCGTTGATCGTAGTCGCGCTGACGTACGTTTTCTGGTGGGGGCAGTACGTACCGGGCATGTTCCAGTTTCCGGGACTGAGCCTTGAGACGGTACTGTTTCGCAGTTACTTCTCGTCCGAAGGGATGTTCGGTGCAATCGCACAGATCTCCTGGACGTACGTATTCATGTTCATCCTGTTTGGGGCCTTCCTGGTGAAGTCCGGAGCGGGTGATTTCATTATCGAGCTCTCGCGCTGTGTGGCCGGTCGCTTTGTCGGCGGCCCGGGGCTTGTTGCTGTCTTTGGGTCGGGGCTGATGGGGTCTGTATCAGGCTCGTCCGTGGCCAATACGGTCTCCACCGGCGTTATTACCATTCCGATGATGCAAAAAGCGGGGTTCCCTGCACGTTTCGCAGCCGGTGTCGAAGCGGCGGCGTCTACAGGCGGGCAGTTGATGCCGCCGGTTATGGGAGCAGGGGCCTTCATCATGGCTTCCTACACCCAGATACCTTACGTGACCATTATCGGTATCGCGGCATTGCCGGCGCTGCTCTATTTTCTCTCCGTCGGATTCTATGTGCGGGTTGAAGCCAAGCGCAGTCACGCCTCAGCCGTTGAGCTGGATGCCCGTCCATTTAAAACCGTGATGAAGGAGGGGTGGCACTGCCTGCTGCCAATCATCGTGCTGGTCGCGTTGCTGATATACGGCTACACGCCGACCTATGCCGCAGGTATCTCCATCATTTCGGTGGTGTTTGCCTCCTGGCTGTCGCCCAACAAGATGGGCTTGCGCGATATTCTCGATGCGCTGGCGCAAGGCTCCCGGAATATGGCGACCACCGCGATGCTGCTGATCGCTGTGGGTATCGTAGTAAACGTCGTGGCGATGACCGGTATCGGTAATACGTTCTCGTTAATGGTGACTGATTGGGCTGGCGGAAGTTTGCTGATCACCATTGTGTTGGTGGCACTGGCATCGCTGATTTTGGGTATGGGGTTGCCGGTAACGGCCGCCTATATCGTGCTGGCGACACTGTCGGCTCCGGCGCTGTATAACCTGATGGCCGAGCGTGAACTGATTGATCTGATCGCCTCCGGTCAGCTGCCGGAAGCGGCCCGAACCATCTTCATGTTGATCGACCCCAATGCACTGACAGCCCTGGCGCAGCCGATGTCGCCAGCCGATGCGGCCGCGTTGGTGGCTCAGGTACCGGCGGATTTCAAAAGCCAGCTGATGCAGCAGGCGCTGGATCCGGCGATGTTGGCGATGCTGCTGGTGTCGGCTCACATGATCATCTTCTGGCTGTCGCAGGATTCCAATGTGACACCACCTGTGTGTCTGACGGCATTCGCTGCTGCGGCTATCGCGAAGACACCGCCGATGTTGACCGGTTTCACCGCGTGGAAGTTGTCCAAGGGGCTGTATGTGGTGCCGCTGCTGTTTGCCTATACGCCGTTCATCGGTGGTAGCTGGTCTGAGGTTCTTACCATCTTCCTGTTCGGTATCCTCGGCATGTACGCCTTCGTCGGTTTCATGGAGGGGTTTCTGGAGGGCAAGCTGAACATTGCTCTAAGGATTCTCAGTGGCGTTTGTGCGCTGGGGCTGCTCTGGCCGCACGGGCACCTGACATATGATCTGATCGCCGCTGTCGTCTTTGTGGGGCTGTTTATCTACAGCCGGCGTTTCGATCAGCCGGCGACGCAGGTCCAGCCCGGATAACGGGCGGTTTGACCAGTCAAAAAAGGCGGTGCATTGACACCGCCTTTTTTATTTCTGTGTGCGATCACCCAGCAATAGAACTGTGATCTTAAGGGCGAATGTTTGGGTTTTATGACAGCGTGCGAGTGTCACTGACCGTCGAGCGATCAGCGAACATTGATCTCGACCCGCCGGTTCTTGGGTTCGCGGGTATTATCCGGTGTCTCCACAAGCAGTTCGGTTTCGCCTTTGGCGAAGGTCTTGATGGTGTGTACATCAATACCCAGATTGACGAGATCCTGCTTGACCGCTTCTGCGCGGTCTTTCGATAGCCGCATGTTCAGGTCAGCCGGGCCGCTGGTATCGGTGTGGCCTGTTACCAGTACTTCCGGTGCACTACGCTCCAGCACAGCGTTATAGATCTCTTGTGCCAGTTCACGTGATTCAGGTGTCAGCTCGTCAGTGGCGAACCTGAAATAAACCTGAGAGTAGTAGGGGGCTGCCGGTATAGCGTCCACCGCATCGCCAAATGTGCCTCGAAGTTCATCGGCGTTGCCAGTATAGGTTTTGGCCTGATCGCCACTGAGCGTCATGGCGCTGTAGTCACCTTCAAGCTGGTACTGCTCTCCGGAGTTGAGCGTCACAGTCACTACGCCCACTTGACCCTCTTCGGGCATCACCATAAACACTTCGCCAGCCGGACAGAATGGCGGTGGATTAGTCGACAACACCAGTGATTCAGCGGGTGTGTGGGGGCGAAGATCGGATATCGGTTTATCTGGCCCCAGTGTGTTGACCGCCCCGCTGTAAACGGTGCAGCCAGAGAGACTCAGTATCAGAACCAGCGGGGCAACAGACTTTCCCTGTCTCGTCATGACGGGGTTACTCCTTAGGTGAAACCTTCACGGAGAACTCGGTTCCCCTGACGGCGAGTATGGCCGACGGTGTCTTGACCGTCATAGCCCCCGGCTTCTTTTCAGTGAGCTTGCCCGCAATTGCCGACAACGTGCCCTGTTTCATCGACAGGTTGAAGTCGCCGTCGTGAGTGTTCCGGTCGAAACTGAAGCGATCCAATGCTATGCGGGAGTTCGGGCCGATGGCAACGCGGGAATCGTCAAGAAACAGAAGGCCGATCGCGCCGTCAGTGCCGGTTTGAATGCTGTCCTGGCTGTAGACCTCTTGCCCCAGAGTTGCCTCGACCGTCTGTCCGTCGCGTTCGATGGAGGCGCTGCCTTTGAGTGTCTTGATCGTGCCGATACTGGCTTCATCAGCATGAGCGAAAAGGGTGGGAAGCGTTAAGGCTAAAATAATGACGGTTTTTCGGAGGCAGCTAAACATAAAATATTCCTTTTTATTCCGCCTGTATAAACATAGCCGCTGGTATGAATAGCAGCTGATATGGCTGGCGAGGACTGCCTCCCTTTTCGGGCCTCGCAACGATGATTAGGTTTAACTCTTAGTTAACGATAGTGCAAGCATCCTATATTTATCATGCGATAATTTCATTAAACATGAAGTCTACGTGCACATAACTGATATAGGGGGCGGAAATCTACTGATTTTCCAGCATCGCATTCAGGTAACTTGAGCCGGCGTTCATACAGTCAAAAACATGCAGCCCGAGCTCTTGTGCCAAATCTGCGCAGAGATTGATGCCGCGACAGCTATTGCCCTTGCTGTCGAGCAATGGCGAATAGGACGCGATGCCAACCTGACGATTGACCACCGACATTACGCCGCCACTCACGCCGCTTTTGGCCGGAACCCCGACGCGGTAAGCCCATTGTCCCGAATAGTCATACATGCCGCAGGTAAACATGATGGACATCATGTCCTTGACGCGGTCAATGTCGAACACCTCGGCCTTGGTGATCGGGTTTGTCCCCAGGTTTGATAAGGTCGCCGCGATGGTTGCCAAGTCCCGACAGTTGACCAGGATGGAGCACTGCTTGAAGTAGATATCCAGTGCAGCCTCTACGTGCTCGGGCACCATGCCGAAGTTGAGCAGCAGATAGGCGATGGCTCGGTTGCGGTGTCCGGTGCGGGACTCAGAGCGGTACACCTCCTCATCGAACTCGAGCTGGCGTCCCGCTGCGGCGCTAAAACGGCTCATGATTTCGTGGAAGGTGCGCTCACCATAGTGCTGATACAGCATCGCGGTGACGGTGATTGCGCCGGCGTTGACCATTGGATTGAAAGGACGGTTGGTGATCTTTTCAAGTTCAATCGAGTTGAACGCATCACCGCTGGGTTCCACCCCCACATGTTTGGAAACCCGCTCCTCGCCATAGGCTTCCAGCGCCATACCGTAGGTCAGAGGCTTGGATATCGATTGAATGGTGAAACAGACATCGGAGTTGCCGGCTTCCACGACACGGCCATCAGCGGTAACGACAGCCACTCCGAAATGGTCCGGATTGGCCTTTCCGAGTTCCGGGATATAGGTGGCAATCTCACCTTCGTAGTGCGATGCGTGTTTAGTATGTAGGTGGTCGATCAGTTCCTGTAGCCAGTTCGGTTCCTGCATCAAACACCTCTCACATGCCATTGTTTGGGGCAATAATCGAGCAAGGCGCTACGCATAAAATATGCCATTAACTGACTGGACGATCAGAATTTTATTTTATGTCTCTAAGTGTTTATTAATATTGGCGTAACAATTAGGGAAGTCGCGTATCTATTTATACAATCACGCTCATCGCGGTTCTGGGTGCGCTAAATAAGTGCAGCCTGCGGGGTGATGGTGCATATAAACACGGTCAACGGATCTCTATATTTATTTCATAAAGCGGCTGGCCGTTGGGAAATTTTCATGCTTAGCTAAAACGGCAGTTTACCAAGCCTAAATAACGGTCATGGATGAGGTGTGACGATTTGATCAGGCTGGAAATCGGTAACACCCACTCAGTGCTGTCTCCCTTCCTGAAAGGCTGGATTCTGCCGGTTGGCCTGCTGTTGCTGCTGCTGTTTCACCTGCTGGGTTTCATTCCCATGCAGTCTGCCCTGAGGGGCTTCTGTTTCGATCTCTACCAGATAATGTTTCCCCGTGAACGCGTATCCGGCCCTGCTGTTATTGTCGATATCGATGAAGAGAGTCTGAAACGCTTTGGGCAATGGCCCTGGCCGCGCAGCCGCTTGGCGGAGTTGGTCGAACGTGTCGGGGAGGCACAGCCTGCAGCGATCGGCATCGATATCATCATGCCTGAGCCCGACCGTATATCCCCGTGCAGCGTCGGCAGGCTGATCCCGGGCATTCGGCCCGCCTTGCTGGAGGAGTTGTGCAGCCTGCCGAGCAATGACGAGCGTCTGGCCCAGGTACTTAGGCGATATCCTACGGTGCTGGGCGTGGCCGGTATAAACGATACGCGTGCCACAGTGCTGCTTACCACGCCGGTACAGGTCATAGGCGGTGACCCACTACCCTTCGTGCGGCGGTATCGGTCTGCATTGTCCAGTATCGATCCGCTACAAAATGCCGTCGCTGGACATGCCATCCTGAGCGCTGATATGGATCGGGGCGTTGTGCGTCGTGTACCGATGGTCGCGGCGGTTGGAGAGCATCTTTTTCCGTCGCTTTCGCTCGAGATGCTGCGCCTTGCGATTGGCAGCCCAGCCTTTTCGGTGACCTCGGATGGCCGCGCTATTCAGGCGGTAGGTGCAGGAGAACTGAACATTCCGACGCAAGCCGATGGTTCGATGTGGGTCCATTACAGCCGACATGACCCGTCCCGTTTCGTATCCGCGGCCCGGATATTGGATGGCGATTTCGAAACCAGTCTGTTTGAGCGCAAGCTGGTATTGATCGGGTTTACCGGGTTGGGACTGGTGGACTTCCCCAGTACCGCACTGGGGGAGCGAGTGCCGGGCGTGGAGATTCATGCGCAGGTGCTGGAAACCGTGTTCGATGGCACCACGCTGGTTCGCCCCGGTTGGGCGCCCGTGGCCGAGGGCGCAATGATGCTACTGCTAGGGTTTATCGTGATCTACCTGCTGCCGAGGCTGCGGGTCTGGTTTCAGTTGCCCGTCGTCGTTGTGCTGGTCTGTCTGTTGGCCGGAACAGGGCTGGTGCTCTACACCCGATACCAGTTGCTGATTGATGTGGCCTCGCCGTACCTGCTATTCGCGGTGCTGTATGTGGCGCTTCTGGCTGACGCAATGATGACGGGTGAAGGCAAGATCGAAGTGCTTGAGGAGGATCTGCGTGAGCAGCGTGAGGCGGCGCTACGCATTCAGGGTGAGATGGAGGCCGCCAAGCGGTTTCAAATGAGTATGGTGCCAGATCCTGACGAGGTGTTTGCAATGGAGCCCCGGATCGATCTCGCGGCGATGATGGAACCGGCCAAAATGGTCGGTGGTGATCTCTACGACTGCTTCATGCTGGATGAGCATCGGGTGTTTTTCATCATCGGCGATGTGTGCGGCAAAGGCGTACACGCGGCGCTGTTTATGGTTATCAGTAAAACGCTCTGTAAAAGTGTGGCACTCAGGAATCATCAGGATATCGATCTGGGCGAGCTGGTGACTCAGGCCAACAGAGAGATCGCGCGCGACAACCCCGAAATGCTCTTTGTGACCGCATTTATCGCGATTCTTGATCTGCGCAATGGTGAACTGGTCTATGTCAACGCAGGTCACGAGCCCCCGGCGCTGACGGCACCGGGCTGTCGTGTGGGATCGCTCATTCACAGTAGCGGCCCGCCGATCGCCATCATGGATGACTACCAATACGATACTTTTCGTCACCGGCTATCGAGCGATGAATTCCTGTGCATCTTCACTGATGGCATTACGGAGGCTGCTGACCCTGAGCAGATGCTGTACGGCCGGGAACGCCTGGAGAAGGTGATCGAGTCGCCGACGCCCGAATCGGACTCGAAGGCGCTGATGGCGTCTATCGAACAATCGGTTCGCCGCTTTATGGGCGAGGCTGAACCGGCAGATGATCTGACAATCATGGTGGTGCGTTGGCGCAAACCAGACTAGTTTCTAACGTTAAAGCGGGTCGTTAACGCTTTTCATAAAAATGGATGAGGTGAGGCATGAATATCGAAGGGGAAGAGATTGAGTCCGGCATTTTGAAGATCAATTTGTCCGGACGCATGGATATCGAGGGAGTCAAAACGATAGAAACGCGCTTTGGCGAACTCGCCGGTGGCGAGCATGCTGGCGTGATTGTCGATATGGGGGATGTGCCCTATATGTCATCGATCGGCATTCGGGCGTTGCTGATCAATGCCAAAGCCGTGAGCCGCCGCGGGGGGAAATATGTGGTGTTCAACCCCCAGCCGGATGTGAAAAGTGTGCTTGAGATATCGGGCATCGACAAAATAATGGACGTCTGTATGGATTACAGTCTGGCACTCGGAAAGGTATCCCAATAAAAAGGTGGATTGGGTTTGGAGCTGACAGAATTCAAAGGGGAAACCCCGTTACTGGTCATCAGTAATGAGGCATCGGAGATACCGCGGATGAGCCGGTGGCTCGACGCCGCCTTGCGGCAGCATCAGGTTTCCAAGGCGCAACGCTTCAAGTTTGACCTCTGCGCCAACGAGGCGGTCACGAACATCATCTTTTACGCCTTTCCCGATAAGGGCGAACGGCAGATTTTGCTGGAGTTAGGTGTGGGGGAGGATGAGATCTCGCTTTTGATCGAAGATGACGGCGTGCCGTTCAACCCGGTTGAGGCGCCTGAGCACAAGAAGCCCTCGTCATTGGATGACGCGCCCATTGGCGGATTGGGAATCGATCTGATCAGGCACTATATGGACCGCTGTGAATATGAGCGCAGCAACAACAAAAACAGGCTGAAACTGACCAGTTTAAAATCGAATCAGGCGAGAGAAAAAGTTTGAACCCGACACATGATGTGCCACTGTTCATGAAATAACGAACACGCTATTCTAACCGAACGGTCGTGAAGGCATGACCGGCGTCGCTCGGACGGTTCCGGGCGCTTACGTGACAAGAGGTTAGTATGGCCGATTCATCTGGCACACCCCCCGTACGTCGATTTTCCCGTATCGATCGTCTTCCCCCCTATGTATTCAATATCACAGCCGAACTGAAGATGGCCGCGCGCCGTCGTGGCGAAGATATTATCGATTTCAGCATGGGCAACCCCGATGGCCCGACGCCGCCGCACATCGTTGAAAAGCTGTGCACCGTGGCCCAGCGTGATGATACCCACGGCTACTCGACCTCCCGCGGTATTCCGCGTCTTCGTCGGGCGATATCGCACTGGTATCGCGACCGTTACGATGTCGAGATCGATCCGGAAGAGGAAGCGATCGTTACCATCGGGTCGAAAGAGGGGCTTGCGCATCTGATGCTGGCGACCTGCGATCATGGCGATATGGTGCTGGTGCCCAACCCCAGTTACCCAATTCATATCTACGGCGCGGTTATTGCGGGTGCGCAGGTACGATCTGTACCGCTGATTCCCGGTGTCGATTTCTTTGTGGAGCTTGAGCGCGCAATCCGTGAAGCGATCCCCAAACCGAAGATGATGATTCTGGGCTTTCCGTCCAATCCGACGGCTCAGTGCGTAGAGCTGGATTTCTTCGAGCGTGTGGTCGCGCTGGCCAAGCAGTACGGCATCATCGTCGTACACGACCTGGCCTATGCCGATATCGTCTACGACGGCTGGAAAGCACCGTCGATCATGCAGGTGCCGGGTGCCAAGGATGTTGCGGTGGAGTTCTTTACGCTGTCCAAAAGCTACAATATGGCGGGCTGGCGTATCGGTTTCATGGTCGGTAACAAAGAGCTCGTGCATGCCTTGGCGCGAATCAAGAGTTACCACGATTACGGTACCTTTACACCGCTGCAGGTAGCGGCCATAGCCGCGCTTGAGGGTGACCAGCAGTGCGTACGCGATATCGCCGAACAGTACCGTCAGCGCCGGAACACTCTGGCCAAGGGGCTGCATGAAGCGGGGTGGATGGTCGATATTCCCAAGGCATCGATGTATATCTGGGCCAAGATTCCAGACCCCTACCGTGAGATGGGCTCGCTGGAGTTCTCCAAAAAGCTGCTGGCGGATGCCAAGGTCTGTGTCTCGCCGGGAATCGGCTTTGGCGACTACGGTGACGATTATGTACGTTTTGCACTGATCGAGAATCAGGATCGTATTCGTCAGGCGGTGCGTGGCATAAAGGCGATGTTCCGTAAAGATGGCCTGATTGACCTGCCCTCGAACAAACGCTGATTTTAACCCTCTCAAAAGAATGTAGCGGTGGTCTAGCGAGACTGCCGCTACACCCTTTCCCAAGATCCGTAGAAACGCTCCAGCTGCATCGCCACCCTCGGAAACGCTTCCTGTAACAGATCGGGCCGTTCAAAATGGTATTCACTGGTGACGGCGAAAAACTCGGCCGGAGAGGTAGCGCCGTAGGGATCGATCAGGGGCCTGTGCCCCTGTGTGAGCTGTTGGTTCAGGCTGTCAAAAGCGTCGCTGAAATCTGCCGTCCATTGCACGGGGTCCATCCCTTTATGCAGTGGGGGAAAGCCGTTAAACGCGCCGTTGCGGTCATCAAGAATATGCGCGATCTCGTGAATGACTACATTGCGGCCATCGCATCTGGCGCCGGCTTCGAGCACGTCAGGCCATGACAGCACCAGCGTGCCGTGCTCCCAGGCTTCACCGCTTAAAGGTTCGTAGTGTTCGTGTACCACGCCGAACTCGTCACGCTCCTCGCGGTGTACAAGGAATGCATCCGGATAGATAACCAGATCATGCAGTTCGCTCAACCAGTGGTAACCCAGGTGCAGAACCGGCAGGCAGGCCAGGGCTGCGATTCTGATCGCCATTTCGAGGTTTGGCTCAAGATCGTCGCCGCCGAAGAAGCGCTTTTCAGCCAGAAACTGCTCGGTCAGGGTTTTCAGATCGGTCTGCTCGTTGGCGCCTAATGCGGCAAGAAGGGGCGTGGTTTCGAGGGTTTGTCGCCAAAGTCTGGCGTCGACAGGGGCGATCTGCTGATGGGTACCGCTTAAGTAGGCCAGCAATTTTTCCAGCACAGTCACATTCCGGTAAGGCGTTGGTTTCAGTTTACCCCAATATTGTCGCTCTCTTTTGCTAGTCTTTTGAAGCAGTGCAGCGAGGGCAGCATTCTGTGTCGAGTCGAGCTATCATGTGCGCCCCGTTTTACCCCTAGCCATAGATGGAGTTCAGGTTTTGTCCCACGAGCAGTTTATCCCCGGTCAGCGTTGGATCAGTAATACCGAAGCGGATCTGGGGTTAGGCATCGTCATAGAGTGCGCCAACCGCCGGGTGGAGATCGGTTTTCCGGCAGTGATGGAACAGCGCACCTATGCGGTCGATAACGCGCCTTTGAGCCGTGTGATCTATGAACCCGGTGAGCGGGTCAACAACCACCTTGGTGACGCGCTTGAGATACTTGAGCGTTTCGAAAACCGGGGCTGTTACATATACCGCTGTAGCGACAATAACGGCGAGGAAGTGATCCTGACCGAGCCTGAGCTCGACAGCGCCGTGCACTTCGCCCGCCCCGAGCAGCGCCTGTTAGCCGGCCAGATCGATCGCAACGGCCTGTTCAAACTGCGTGTGCGTACGCTTGAGCACCACCATCGGCTGATGAGCTCGCCCGTGTACGGATTGTTGGGTGCCCGCGTGCAGTTGCTGCCGCATCAGTTCCATATCGCAGTGGAGCTCTCCTCACGTGAGCACCCAAGAGCGCTGCTCGCCGATGAGGTCGGTTTGGGCAAGACCATCGAAGCGGGCCTTGTCATGCATCAACGGCTGATCAGCGGCCGTGCCAAGCGTGTGCTGGTTGTCGTGCCGGACAATCTTGTGCACCAATGGCTTATCGAGATGCTGCGTCGCTTCAATCTGATGTTCACGCTGCTGGACGAAGAGCGTTGCGAAGCGCTGCTGGAGTCTTTCAGCGGTAACCCGTTTGAATCCAGCCAATTGGTACTCTGTCCGCTATCACTGCTGACTCAGCGCGATGCGCGCCTTCGACAAGCGCTACTGGCCAGCTGGGACCTGCTGGTGGTGGATGAAGCGCACCATCTGGGCTGGGCACCCAATGCCGTCAGTCATGGCTACAGCTGCATTCAGGCACTGGCTGAAACAATTCCCGGGGTGCTGCTGCTGACAGCAACGCCCGAACAGTTGGGGCCTGAAGGCCACTTCGCACGTCTGCGCCTGCTTGATCCTGAGCGCTACCACGATCTGGACAGCTTTATCGCCGAAAGTGATCGTTTCCACCACTTGAGCAGTGCCATTGCGCCGCTGCTGGAGGAGGGCGGGGCGCAGCTACTGGCGGCGGACAGCCGGGTGCAGCAGGAGATCGCCGGATGGCTGGGCAATGAAGCGCTCGGTAACTGGCTGGCACTACCGTTGGAGCAGCGCGAGCAGGGACTTGCCGCTTTGATCGCCTCCCTGATCGACCGACATGGTACCGGCCGCGTATTGTTCCGTAACACGCGCGAGAGCGTGAAAGGGTTCCGTTCGCGTCAGCTTGACGCGATTCCACTGCCGATGCCGCAGGTATATGAAGAAGCGGCAATGACGGCCAAGCTGGAGCAGACGCTGCATCCCGAGCTGTTGTTGGGGGCTGATTGGGTTGAGTTCGATCCCCGCGTTGAGTGGCTGGTTGATTGGCTGCGCGAGAACCGCAAGGAAAAAGCACTGGTCATCTGTGCGCGGGCCGAGACCGCCATCGCGCTGGAAGAGTACCTCAATCTGCGCCAGGGACTGCGTACGGCGGCCTTCCACGAAGGCATGTCGTTGATCAATCGTGACCGAGCCGCGGCGTATTTCGCCGATATGGAGCTCGGTGCACAGGTACTGATCTGCTCCGAGATCGGCTCGGAAGGGCGTAACTTCCAGTTTGCCAGCCATCTGGTGCTGTTTGATCTGCCGCTGAGCCCTGATCTTCTGGAGCAGCGAATCGGTCGTCTTGACCGTATCGGTCAGCGTTTCGATATTCAGATTCATGTTCCCTACTACCAGGATAGTGCCGTAGGTGTATTGCTAGACTGGTATGACAGCGGCCTTGAAGCGTTCAGCCGCGTTTGTGCAACCGGTGAGGCGATCTACCATCAGGTTGCCGATGAACTGAACGAATGCCTGCACGATCCGCAGAACGAGCAGGCGCTTGCGCAGCTGATCGCCGATACCAGCGGCGCTCGCATCGAGCTGGAGGCAAAACTGTCAGCTGGCCGTGACCGTCTGCTTGAACTTGGCAGCTGTGATCAGGATCGTGCTGAGGCTCTGACCGACGCGGTGGTCGAAGCCGAAGCAGGTGATGAGCTGCAATCTTATGCCGAGAAGCTGTTCGAGCGCTTCGGCGTTGATACTCAGCCGCATGGCGAAGATGGGCTCGTATTGCAGATGGGCGAGCATATGCTCTGCCAGCTGCCGGGTCTGGAGGACGAGGGCCTGACCCTGACCTTCAGCCGCGAGCGCGCTCTGTCCCGGGAAGATATCGAGTACATGAGCTGGGAGCATCCTTTGCTGGCCGGTACCATGGAGCTGATTCTGCGCGGCGAGTACGGCAATAACTCGCTGGTCACGCTTAAACTGCCGCCACTGCAGCCCGGTACGCTGTTGCTGGAGACTGTGTTCCAGCTGCATACCACAGCGCCACGTGCACTTCAGTTGCAACGTTATCTGCCCCAGGGTGTCGTACGTATACTGGTGGGCCCGAATGGCCAGAACCTGGCCGCTGCGCTAGGCCATGAACCGCTGAACAAGCTTGCCGAAACGGTATCGCGCATAGCTGCGCAGAATATGGTGCGTCTGGCACGCGAGCAGATCGTGACTCAAGTGAAGCAGGCCGATCTGCTCGCGCAGAAGGAGTTGCCCCCGCTGATTGAGCAGGCGCTTGAGCGTATGCATACCGAACAGGAAGCGGAGTATCAGCGGCTTAAAGAGCTCGCAGAGGTTAATTCGGGTATCCACCCGCAGGAGCTCGAAGCACTGGCCGCGAGACGTCAGCAGATGGCTGATGCGCTCTCCCGTGCCGAGCTGAAGCTCGATGCGGTGCGTGTGATACTGGTACGCGAGTAATTCGCGGCTTGATCGGGGTCCGGTTTTTTGCACGGGCCTCGATTATACTTAGTTTCATCACCCGTTCCCGGTGGAATCTCGCCGGTCTTGGGTAATGCGATGCACTTGATGTGAGGTGAGTCGATTTGAGCAACGTGTTCGCACGCATAGGCATGGTAGCGCTGCTTGCGCTTGTGCTGCTGATGCAGACGGTCAGTGCGCGTTCTGCCATGTCGATGACGCCGGGTATGCCAACGGGCAACTCTCACCTTGAGTATGCCTGTGAAGGGATATCCGGTTGTGACGGCACTGAGGTGCAGGCATTGGATTGCTGTGCCGATGAGATTGAGCAGCATTGCGCATCAGGCCTCTGTTCGGTGGCCGCGCTCTGCCTGCCTGTGTCGCTTACGCCGCTGGTGCCGCTTAACGCGGCGGGCCTCGGAGCATCCATTCAGCACTTCATGACAACGGTGATACCGCCGCCATTACCCCCTCCAAAAGCAGTCGTTTCCATTAGCTAACGCGTTGGTTCGACAATTTTTGGAGACTATTCAATGTCCACAATCCGTACTCTATCCGCCGGTGCGATCCTGCTCGGTACCTCTTTGTTGCTCTCAGCCTGTTCTGAAAGTTCGGCAACCGATCCTTCCGCGTCAGTCGATGGCAAGGTGTCGCCGGTTGAGCTTGAACTGTACAAAAGCCCGACCTGCGGCTGCTGTGAGAGCTGGTCAGAGCATGCCGAGAAACATAACTTCGTTTCGAACGTTCATCATCCGGACGATCTCAATGCCGTGAAGGATGAGCTGGGCGTCGCCCCGCGTTTCCGTTCCTGCCACACAGCTGTATCGCCAGAGGGCTACGTGTTTGAAGGGCATGTGCCGGCCAAGCTGATTCAGCGGTTCCTCGAGTCCCCGCCGGAGGATGCGCTGGGTCTGGCGGTGCCGGGCATGCCCGCCGGTAGCCCCGGCATGGAGATGGGCGATCGATTCCAACCCTATCCAGTTGTGCTGCTTCACAAGGATGGCAGCTTCGAGCTGTACGAGAAGATCGAAGAGCAGGCGCAGCAGTACTAAGCCGAAGGCCCGCCCAAACGGGGCGGGCTACTCATGATCTGAGTGAGCCACCTCGCTATACTGTGAGACACCTTAAGGACGACCGCGCAGAGGGGTGAGATGATAAAAATCGAAGGCATCGACCATATCGTGCTGCGTACCGGACAGATCGACGCAATGCTCGCGTTCTATATCGATCTGCTTGGCTGCACGCTGGAGCGGGATACCGGGCCCGAAACAGGCCTCGTGCAACTGCGGGCGGGGAACGCCCTGATCGATATTGTCCGCGTCGACAGCGAACTGGGCCGTGTCGGTGGCGGTGTGCCCACCGAAAAGGATAACAACCTCGATCACCTGTGCCTGAGACTCGAGCCGATCAGCGAGCAGGCACTGGGCGATTATCTGAAGTCGGCCGGTGTTGCAATGAGTAGCTTTGAAGAGCGCTACGGCGCGGAAGGCTTCGGTCCGTCGGTTTATATTCAGGATCCTGACGGCAATACGGTTGAATTACGTTCGGCGTTGGACAAGAATTAACCGTTTTTGCCGGACCACCGGCCGTATTCTTAAGAGTATCTCGAATGTCACTGCATCTGCTGCTGATCTTTATACCGGCCTGTTTCGCATTGAACCTGTCGCCGGGGCCCAATAACCTGCTGGCGATGAGCAACGCCCAGCGATACGGCCTGCGCCGTGCGGTGCTGGCCGGAGCCGGTCGCCTTGTCGCATTCTCGGTCATGATTGCGCTGGCCGCATCAGGCCTTGCCGTTGTACTGCATACATCCGAGCTGATCTTTACCGCGATCAAGGTGGCAGGGGCGCTGTACCTGTTCTGGATGGCGTACAAACTCTGGATAGCCGGTGTTACGCCCGACGAGGTTGCATTGGACGCCAATGGCAAAAGCCTCTTTGGCATGGCGCGTCAGGAGTTTCTGCTAGCGTCGGGTAACCCCAAGGCGATCCTTATCTTCACCGCGTTTTTGCCGCAATTCGTTGACCCTGCCGGTGATATGGCGGTGCAGTTCGCGATTGTCGGTGGCTTGTTCCTGATACTGGAGTGGGTCGCCATTGCGCTGTACGGCGCGGCGGGTCTTTATCTCAAGCAGTGGTTCTCGCGCCCGAGAGGGCAGCGCATCTTCAATCGCAGCTGCTCGGTTCTGCTTGCTGGGGCCGGTGGCGGTCTGCTCGCTTCGCGGAACTAAGCGTACAGTTGTAAAAAGGGTCGGCAGTGCCGACCCTTTTTTATCTTCAGACTAATTTGGTGTGTCACATCTTGCCAGTCGAGAAGAAGTAGGTTTCGCCTGAGCTGTCATCGACGCCGTCGTTATCGGTTACTGCGTAACCGATTCCCCGTTTATCGATAGTAAAGCCCTCGATTTTGTCGACGACATAGCCGTTGTCGGCTTTGAGGTCAGGGATAAAATCGCGCACCTGCTGTTTGTGAACCATCGGCAGCTTTTCACCGAGCGGTACCGGCTTCAGCTCACTTTTTGCGACCTTGTACAGGCGCTTGATGCGTGCGCTTTCGCCGATCTGGTTATCGCGCTCGATGATGTAGACGGAATCGCCAAAGGCGCTGATCTCGGAAATGCCGACCCATCCCTGCTCAGGCGTTTCAAGCGGGTAGCGCACAGCACCCCACTGATCGCGATCGAGATCGTAGCTGACCAGTTTTACGCTGTGTTTCGGGTCATCATTCCACTCGCGCTGAATGGCGATCCAGAGTCGGTTGCCAATAAGGGTGATCCCTTCAGCACCGAAACGGGTCTCGTTGGACAGCAGTTCGGAGGGGAACGCCAGGGTGCGATCGATCTCGCCATCGGCCCTCACATGATAGATAGCATGGGCCACATCCTTGTCGGTGCGGCCCTCGGATGCCAGCCAGAAGCCGCCCTTGCCATCGGCTGCTATGCCTTCAAGGTCCAGCCCCAATGCGGGCTTACCGTCCCGTGTCACCGTCATCGCGTTGATGATGCGTGCCGGGCGGGAGGCGGCGTCGATGGTAAAGATACGCGGTTGGGCTTTATAGAAGCTGTCGTTGATTGCATAAAGCAGCGCAGGCTTTGCCGGATCGGCGGTGAGACCGGACAGGGCGCCCCAGCCAATCGGAAGGCCGTTGCTATCGCTAGTCGAGACGATCTGCGGATAGAGCGGCGCTTCGTCGCCCAAGCGATAGAGATTAACGTGCGCACGCACGCCACCGTCTGCGATCAGGTCTTTCTCATTGGCGCTGACCAGCAGGTTGCGCGAGGGGATGGCGATAGCCGATTCCGGAGCGATACCGGAGGGCAGGATCTGAACAAACTGTGGTGCTTTACCGGTGTCACGGTAGACACCGATCACAGAGCCGCGCTCCGAGAGCAGGAATATATAGGTTTCACCGTTAAAGCGTGCCACCTCGAGGCCTTCAGGTTCAGCGCCTTTCTTGCCGGAACGCTTGTCCGGGTAGTGGCCGGCCATCACGACCTGATGCTCGAAAGACGCACCAGACTCGAACAGAACCTCACCGGCTTTGTTGAAAATGGTAAAGCCACGTGCGCCGCCCTTGTAATCGCCCTCGTTGGCGATGACGAAGCGATCATCATCCAGCCACTTCACCGCGTCAGGTTCACGCAGTACGCCCTCCAGATGGCCGTCAAAGATCAGTGCGCCGTCCTTTTCAGTATCGATATCGGTAAGGTCCACGGTGCCAGCCGAGAAGTGGTTGATGATTGCTCCAGTTGCCGCATCAAGGATGACAAGGTGATTGTTCTCCTGCATCGTCAACGCGATCTCGTTGCGGTCGTTGAACGCGACAAACTCGGGCTCTGGGTCTTCCGGTGCGATTTCGGCAAGCCCGGTCAGGTCGATGCGACGCTGGGTGTCGCACTGCAGCTCACCGCCGGAGAGCTCAAGAATGCTGAGAAAGCCCGCTGGTGCCTGCGGCAGGGCGCCGTCGTTCAGCTCTTCATCGCGCTCGTTTTCGATAGCGACGGCTACAAAACGACCGTCCTTGGAGATGGCCACGGAATCGGGCTGGCCGCCCAGATCGCACCGGCTGGCAACCTTGCGGCTTGCGATATCGATCGTCGCCAGATAGCCAGAGGGCAGGGTGTAGCTCTCGGAGGTGTTGATCGCCGCAACGGCGGTGCCATCAATGGCAGCGACTGAGGTCGGTTCGCCGTTGAGATCGATAAAACCGCCAGCCTGCGGGTTATAGCTGTCGCGGATATCGATGAAGCCAACACCACCACGGGGGCTGTCGGAATAGATCAGCGTATTGCCGTCACCTGATGCGGTGATGATCTCGGCGGAGGTTTCCTGCGTGATATCGCCACCGGCCGGAAGGTTGTCGGCGGTTGAGAATGACGCGATGCGGTCGAAACTGGCGGCCTGACTGCTGCTTGCCGCAACGGCAATCGCAAGGGCCAGCAGTGAGCGACGAAGGGGACGGCTGTTCATGTGACGTACAACTCCATGTCGAAGTGAAGAACAAAAGCAACACATTAGTTCGTGCTGATGACAGCAGGGTGAATATTCAATTGAACTAAGCTTGAGGGGCTGGGCTCTATCTCAAACGAGCGTTTGGCTGATCGATTTCAAATCGCCGCCTGCCGATCACGTGAAATGGATGGAGAAAGGGATGTCATCACAGCTGATATTGGGGCCCATTCTGGGGTTGGAGTCCGATAACCTATACACCGTTTGCTGCGTAACCGACTGCGACACCGAGCAGGTAGAGCTCAGGTTACGCCCGGGCAGTGAGCGTGAGGAGCGTGTGACCGCCATGCCGGTGGAGGACAACGATGCCGGACGCTTTTGGCGGGCGGAACGCGCGTTGGATATACCCAAGCAGGGCGAGTCGATTGCCTATTGTCTGAGTGCCGCACAGACGCCACTGCTAGACCCGTTTGGAAACGACGAGTGGGCCTTTTACCAGCCGGGCAGGGAAGAGAAACCCAAGCTTGCCTACGCATCCTGTAACGGCTTTTCCGATGAGGCGCTGCGCACTTCTACAAGCTCACCTTACCGTCTGTGGCGCGAGATGGCCCAAGCGCATGCGCGTGAGCCCTTCGCGCTGCTGCTGATGGGCGGGGATCAGGTCTATGCCGATTCTATCTGGACGAGGGTCAAAACCCTGGGTGGTTGGCAGGAGCTCGATCTCGACACCCGCATCGAGACGCAGCCTGACGATCTGATGCGGGGGCAGATCGCCGAATTCTACGCTCGATTGTACGTGGAGCGCTGGGGGCAGGAGCCGGTCGCGAAGATGCTGGCCAGTATTCCCTCAGTCATGATGTGGGACGACCACGATATTTTCGATGGCTGGGGAAGCTATCCCGAAACACTACAGAATTGCCCGGTATTTCAGGCCATCTACGATGGGGCTGCGCGTTTCTTCCGGCTTTACCAGTTGAGATCGGCCACTCAGAACCGTTCGCTGCTGGCACCGGAGAGCGGTCATCATGCGTTTGGCTTTCGTTTCCGGCGCTATCATCTACTGGCCATGGACAACCGCGCCGAGCGCAGCATCCGGCAGGTTATGAGCGCGCAGCAATGGAATGACTTGATCGCCTGGCTTGATCGTCGTGACAGCGACGGCGATCTGCTGGTTATGTCGGCGGTACCGGTGGTCTATCGTGATTTCTCGGTTGTCGAAAACTTCTTCGACAAGACCTCCAATATGGAGGAGCTGACGGACGACCTTAAGGACCATTGGCGTGCCAAGTCTCACGAGGGTGAACGGGCGCGTTTGATCATGCGGCTGCTCGACAATGCACAAAAACGTCAGGGTGGGCGCACGCTGATCCTCTCCGGTGATGTTCACATCGGGTGCCTCGGTGTAATCCGTGACAAGCGCAGCGATAATCGGGTCCATCAGCTGGTGTCATCCGCCATCGTTCATCCGACGCCCAGCCGTGTGGAGTGGATCGGTATCTGTGCCGTCACGAATGACGACACCCAATACCTCGACGAAGATGAGTCGATCAGCATCGATATGCTGCGCCCCCACGGCTCCGACAAGTACCTGCGTACCCGAAACTTCGCGACCCTCCAGGAGGGCACCGACCGTAAACTCTGGATCAACTGGGTGTGCGAAAACGGCGAAGAACCCTGCTATCCACTGAAATAAACCGCCCCCAGCGATGCTTGAGCCCTCTGCGCTCGGGCATCGCTTTCAAAAGTCGATTTGTTGACCCTCTAATCAAGTTTCAAAAAACAGAATGCGCCATTAGCCCGGATGGAATGCCTGCTTTACCGGCTATAGGTGCTAATTACGCTAAATAATTAAAAAATAGTGTAAATTTTCTGCGCCACTATGTTAAAAAAATACGGCTCAAACAGTTGTTCGTATTGATTAAGTGATTCGGGCGACATCCACTGTGCAAGAATAAAAAATAAGGAGTCCCCGTTGAGGAGGGAGTCTCGATTCGCTTGGCGTATGCTATCCGGCGTTACGCTACTGACAGCATCTCTGTTTTTGTCCGGTTGCGGTGAAGAGCCGGCGCCGACCAGCGGTGAAACAGCCACAGGTCTGACCCTAATCAATCAGGACTGGAACGACCGTCAGCGGGAGACCGCCTGGTACACCAGTTTTGGGTCCCGCATTATGCCGCTGTCCTGGTTTCTCGTTCTGGAGGAGGCCAACAGCGAAGCCCGTTTCAGCCGCCCCGATAACCTGAGCCGCTTCGGCTTTGCCGTGGCCGGGCAATCCGCTGCAAACCCGTACAACCTGCCCATAGGCATAGCGAGTACGCCGCCTCATGACGGAGAGAGCTGGGTTGGTCTTGGCTGCTCGGCCTGCCATTCCGGACAGGTTTACTATCAGGGCAAACGCCTGCATATCGACGGTGGTCAGGCTTTGGTGGACTTCCAGTTGTTCGAGCAGGAGGTGATTGCGGCGCTGCAGGCGACACTGGCGGACGAGGCCAAGTTCGCGCGATTTACCAAGGCGCTGAGTGCCGGCAAGGGCTTGCGCGATACGTTGCAAGCGCGCACAGACCGCCTGGTTGAAATGGCCGAGTTGAATGCCACCCATACGCCCTATGGGCGAGGTCGTCTGGATGCATTTGGCCAGATATTCAACGCCGTCGCGGCTGATTTTCTCGACATACCGGAGAACAAACGCGAGCCGAATGCGCCTGTGAGCTACCCCGTTCTGTGGGGAGCGGCGCATCTCGACCTCGTGCAGTGGAACGGTTCCGCCCCCAACTCAGGCCCTGGGCCGCTGGTTCAGAATGCTACGACGGCGCTGGCCGTGTTCGGGGATCTGAACATACACAGCGATGGCATGGGCTATGACTCGGGCATCGAAATTGAAAACCTGAGCACCATTCAGCAGTTGTGGTATCACCTGAGAGCCCCCGCATGGCCGACATCCGTGCTAGGCGCAATCGATACCGCACAGGCGCAGAAGGGCAGCGTGATCTATCAGGCCCAGTGTGAGTCCTGCCACTCAATCTCTGTGCAGAGCCAGAGCAAACGTGAGCTCAAAGCCACCCTTGTGTCGGTGGATGAAGTCGGCACCGACAGCACCATGGCAAGCAACTTCGTCAATGCCAAGGCGAAAAGTGGCGCCTTTGAGGGTGAGAAACTGCTCTATATCGCCGGTAGCAAGCTGGGCGAAGAAGCCTACAGCATCGAACTGGTTCTGCATGCGACACTCGGCGCGCTGCTCAAACACCCCTGGGAGTCGATCAAGGCCGGTCTTTACAGTTTTCACAAAGTCTACAGCGCACCACTCAATGAGCGCCCATACACCTATAAAGCGCGCCCCCTGGCGGGTATCTGGGCCAGTGCCCCCTACCTTCACAACGGCTCGGTTCCGACACTTGCCGCCATGCTTTCAAGCGAGCGGCCGGTCAGTTTCGCCGTTGGAAAGGTGGAGTACGACCCGCAAGCAGTGGGTCTTGGCGAACAGGTGCTCGACAGTGAGCAGGTCAGCCTGTTCGACACGCGTGCGCCGGGCAATGGCAATGGCGGACACCTATATGGCACAACGCTTTCCGACAGCGATAAGCGTGCACTCATCGAATACCTGAAAACCCTTTAACACACTTGCCGATCAGAGGATCCACTATGAGCAAGGGAATCGCGTCGCGTCTGCTGGGGCGGCTGATGATATTGATCGTTCTGCTGGTACTGGTCGCGGTAGGTGTGTTCGCCTACTTCGTTCAGTCCTCCAAAGCCCGGATGCCGCGGCTTGAGCAGGTGGACGAATACCGCTACCTCAACAGCGGCTGGAAAACATCGGCCCGCGAAACGTACTACCACACCCCGCAGGGCGCTTCTGTGCCGCAGGGCGCGGCTGGCGCGGCACTGCGTTACCAGTGGTTTCTTAATCTTGAGCAGCCGCTCTCGCAAGAGCGCTTTGCTGATCCTGCATTTCTGCTGAGATTCAAGTTTCTCGCCGATCCAAGCCATCCCGATAACCTGCCAGTTGGTTTCAACCGCCGTTTCTCTACCGCCACCGGCGATGATGTGCTCGACATCAGCTGTGCTGCCTGCCATACCGGTGAGTTGCACTACAACAAGGATGGCACCCGCTACGGCCTGCGCGTAGACGGCGGGCAGGCGATGCACGCCTTTACCGATCTCGCGCGCGGCAGCTTCGGCCCCACGCTGATCAGCGCTCTTGCGGAAACCTGGGCGAACCCGCTCAAGTTCAACCGCTTTGCCGACAAGGTGCTGGCTGAGGGCGGCAGCAAATCCGCGCTGCATAAGCAGCTGGGTAACACGCTGGAGGCGTTCATCAACATCCGCCAGAACAATCCGCTGGCACACCTCTATCCCACGCGGGAAGGGTTTGGACGCACCGACGCACTGGGGCGGATCGCCAATACGGTGTTCGGTGATCACCTGAGTGATTCCAATCTGCAGACATCTTCGGCGCCGGTGAGTTACCCCTATCTCTGGAACATGTGGAAGTTCAACTGGGTGCAGTACAACGGCTCTGTCGCGCAGCCGCTGGCCCGCAATGTGGGTGAAGCGCTGGGCGTCGGTGCCGACATCCAGTTGGTGAGTGAGGAGGGCGCACCACTGCCGGCAGACCAGCGCTTTAGAACCTCGGTGAATATTCAGGGGCTTGAGAAGATCGAACGCGCCCTTCAGCAGTTGCCCCCGCCGCAATGGCCTGAGGATATCTTCGGTGCCGTTGACTCTGCCAAAGCGGCCAAAGGCAAGCAGCTGTTTCAGAGCCACTGCGTAGAGTGTCACGGGCCACACCCGTCCACACGCGCCCGTCAGCAGGCTGAAGCGCCGCTCAAGGCAGGGCCGGACGATCATTGGTTGATTGAGGTGATCGGTGTTGACCATATCGGCACCGACCCGACAGAAGCGAACAGCTTCCTCTCGCGCACCTACGATCTCTCGGCGACCGGCATCACCAAGGACGAGGTAAAAGCGCTGATCGACCCCTTGTTGCAGAAGAAGCTGGCGCGGGACATGCTCATGCGCCTGCGCGAACTTGCCATCGATCCGACCTTGACCGAAGAGGCGCGGGTCGCCTTCACGTCGATGGCCCAAGCCTTCCCTGAACCCGACCAGTTGGCAGAGCAGGGCTTCGAACCCTCACCGAATGCCGGTATCAAGGAGCTGCTCAACTACTTCGAGCTGAAGCCCGATGTGGAGTTGTCGGTTGACTATGCCGCTTACCCTCAACTGGCCTGCGACACCCAATGCCAGATCAATGCACTCTGGTATGACATGGATTACGCCCAGGAGGCGTCTGTTCGGCTGGTTGACTCCATCGACCCGGCTAACATCACTGAAGGGTTGGGGCTGAATCTGATCGACCTGCTGCTTAAAGAGCGCTACTACAAGGACCATAACCTGACCGCCGAGCAGCAGTCGTGCCTTGAGGGCTTCGGCGCGCTTGACCTGCCGCAGCAGATCGCCGGATACAAACCGCGTCCGCTGGCCGGTGTCTGGGCGACGCCGCCGTTTCTGCACAATGGTTCTGTGCCGAGCATCTACCAGATGTTGCTGCCGGCCAGTGAGCGCGAAACACGCTTCTTTGTCGGGCCGCGTGACTACGATCCGGTACACCTGGGCTATGCCAGCAGCCAACCGGCAGATGGTGAGTATGACGGCTTCTGGTTTGATACGAGCCTTACCGGCAACCACAACACCGGCCACAGTTTCGAGGCCAGCTCCAAGCAGTGGCAGGCCTACCGGAACGATCCGCACGCCAACCCCCTGCCGGGCGGGGTGATTGGCCCGGTACTGTCGGATGAGGATCGCTTCGCGCTGCTGGAATACCTGAAAGTGCACCGTGACAACCCCGTCGGCTACCGGTATCAGGGGGCGCCAACCTGTGTGGCGGGTCTGCAATGAGCGAGGGAAATGGCGTAAACGAGGATAACGCCAACTACTGCCGTGACTTCGATACTGTCGCCAGCGAAGAGCAGCGCTGGATCGAAGCGCGCAGGCTGGCGGCCGGTGTCGACCCCGAACAGCCGATTACCGGCGTTGCTTTTTCCGGTGGCGGCATTCGCTCGGCCTGCTTCCAGCTGGGCATCCTTCAGGGGTTGTCCGAAAGTGGCTGGCTGAACAAGGTGGACTACCTCTCGTCGGTCTCCGGTGGCGGTTACATGGCCGGATGCTACCAGTGGCTCAAGCACCGGGGGGAGGGGGCACATCAGCTGTTCAGCGCGCCAGTACTCAACTGGTTGCGTGCCCATGCCGCGTATCTTGTATCCGGCAAGGGGGTGACCAACGCAACACTCGGCGCCGGTATACTTGCCTCGTCGCTGTTCAGCCTGCTGGTGATGCTGCCGATTCTGCTGGCGGGATTCTGGGTGGCAGGTCTGCCGCACAGCCGCTTTCTCTGGCCAGCGCACTGGCATCTGCCCGGAGGCGAGGTGATCGAGGGGCACAGCGGCTACCTGCTGATGCTGTTCGCCTCGCTTGCGTGTTTCGGCTTTTACCTGCTGAGTATTCCGACCATGGCCCTGTGGCGGGCAGGCCGCCGCGGGGATCTGACCCACCTGTTTGCACCGCGCAAGTTTATGGGCCGCTTGCTTGAGCTGGCGATTGCCCTTGCGTTGGTGGGCAGCCTGCCGATGGTGGCTCAGCTGGACGATGCCTTGTTGGCCCTTGCCGCATCGGAAAATCTGGCGGGGCTTGGCAAACATCTTGATTACGCGATTCCGTTCATAACCGGCAGTCTTGCAATCGCGAAGGGGCGTTTCAACCCGAAGATCGCGTTTCTTGGCCTGACGTTAATGCTCTACGGGCTGGCGGCATTTGCCTACCATCTGGTGTTTCATATCAGGGTGGTGGACCATCCGGCATTCTGGGCGGTGTTCGCGTTTTCGCTGCTGCTGGCAAGCCTCGCCAGCGTCAACCGAACCTCCATGCACAGCTACTATCTGGCCCAGCTTGCACAGGCGTTTTTCTACACCGGCAAGCCTGAAATTGACGATATGCCGTTATCCGATATCGCGCCTGAAACCGGAGCGCCGCTGCCGTTGGTTAATACCACGCTGTCGACGCTCAACTCCAAGCGGCCTCTGGCGCATTCGCGCATGGGCGAGAGTTTCACGCTGACGCCGTTATACAGTGGCTGTCCGGCAACGGGGTTTGCCAGAACGGCTGATTTCCAATCCGGACGACTCACACTGGGTGAGGCGATCACCACCAGCGGTGCAGCCGTTGACCCCGGTACTGCACAAACCTCTAACCGTGCGCTGAGCATCCTGCTCACGCTGATCAACTTCCGTCTTGGGTTTTGGGTGCAGCACCCGCGCCGCGCCGGCGATCACTTCGGGCGCATGCCATTCTGGCTGATCTTCAAAGAGCTGTTCGCCAAGGGGATGCAGGAGAACGCATCCAGCCTGCACCTCTCGGATGGTGGGCATTTTGAGAACCTCGGCGTCTATGAACTGCTGCGCCGCGAGTGCCCGCTCATTATCGCCAGCGATGCCGGTGCCGACCCCAATCTACAGTTGAGCGACCTCGGCTTGTTGCTGCAGCGGGCCCATGCCGATTTCGGCTGTGAGGTGCATCTGAACACCGTCAATCTGCTATCCGCAGAGCAGGGGCTGAGTGCCGACTGTTTCGCGCTGGGGCATATCCGCTATCCATCAGGGCGCCGCGGGCGGCTGCTCTACGTGAAATCGGTACTGACCCGACAGTCGTCTACTCAAGTGATATGCTTTTCAAAAGTGGACCCCAGTTTCCCCAACGACGGGTTGATCAACCAGTTCTTCGACGAACGTCATCTCGACGCCTACCGGGAGCTGGGGCGGGAGAATATCCGCATGGCACTGAAAGCACTTGAGAGTGAGCTGGCTGTGCGTCAGCACACACACGCCGAAACAGTGGAGAGTGCCCAAGCGGTCTGATTAAGACGGGCGGCCAGCACGGCGGGCCGCCCGGGAGGCGCGATGCACTACTTTGCGTATGGCTCGAACATGTCACTGGCGCGCTTGCGAGAGCGGGTGCCCAGCGCCGAGCGCATGGGCACCTACTGGCTTGAAGGGCACGACCTTCGGTTTCACAAGTGCGGCAAGGACGGCTCGGGCAAGTGCGATGCCTATTTCACCGGCGACCCAGCCCACCGTGTGATCGGCGCGCTCTTTCTTATCGACCCCATTGATAAACCCACATTGGACCGCGCCGAGGGCCTAGGCATTGGCTATGGGCAGAAAACGGTTATCGTAAAAGGGCCCCAGGATAGTGAGGTGGAGGCGCTGACCTACTGGGCGATGCTGACCGACCCGCACCTGAAACCGTTCTCCTGGTATCTTCACCACGTACTGATCGGCGCGTGTGAGTCGGCGCTGCCGCATAGCTATATCGAACAGATCCGTAAGGTAGAGGCCATACACGACCGGAACCGGGAACGCGATCTGGCAGAACGCGCTGTGCATGACCCCACCCTCATCATCGGATAAGGGGTAACTCCGCACTAGCGGCGTACCCGCACCCAGACAAGGAGAGTAACAAGAGTGGTAAAGCTTGCTGATCGTGTTGAGGCCGTCACACAGGCGGCACTGGCCAATGGTGCCCTGCAATCGATCCAGACCGTTGCCGAAGTGGTCAACGAGGGGGAAATCAGCTACCTGATCCGCGTGCTCGATAACCTCAAGCGCAAAGACGAAGCCCGCGCCCGCCTTAAAAAAGCGGCCAGCCACGCCAGCAACCCCTTCCTGCCCTATGAAGAAGCGCTCTATGTGTGTGAGTTGGGCGAGCACCATCGCTGCCTGCTGAACAAATACAATGTGGTCGATAAGCACCTGCTGATCGTCACCAGCCGTTTTGAGCCTCAGTCTGACCGGCTTAATCTAAACGA
The DNA here is from genome assembly GCF_000705555.1 of Marinobacterium lacunae. Lineage (GTDB taxonomy): Bacteria > Pseudomonadota > Gammaproteobacteria > Pseudomonadales > Balneatricaceae > Marinobacterium_D > Marinobacterium_D lacunae. The sequence continues at coordinate 218,581 of NZ_JMQN01000057.1, read as the reverse complement.
CTTTCGTGCGCTGTCACAGGTGATGGCCGAGATTCCGGGGCTGGCCTTTTTCAACGGCGGCGAACAGGCCGGTGCCAGCCAGCCCCACAAACACCTGCAACTGGTGCCACTGCCGATGAGCCCGTTTGCAGAAACCCCATTCTCGGAACAGCTAAACCATGTAAGCGGAGAGCACCCGCAAGGGTGTGAAGCACTCGGCTTTCGCCACTGTGTTATGCAACTGCCGTCCGCACTGTTCGAGGATGCTGCACAGGCAGGCCAGCAGCTGCTAGCGGCTTACGAGTCGCTGCGCGATGCACTGAACCTTGCGGACGATGCACCTTACAACCTCTTACTGACCCGCCACTGGATGATGATGGTGCCAAGGCGCGCTGAGCGCTGGCAGAGCATATCGTTCAACGCGTTGGCGTTTTGCGGGGCAATACTGGTAAGGGACGAAGAGCAGGCCGCAAAGTTGAAGGAAGAGGGGATTATGCGGGCGCTTGTGTCGGTGGCGTAAGGGGAGTGGCTGCGGTTATGGCGACTTACGAGCCGAAGCCGACGGGGTGAATGGGTTACCGTGTAGTCTGCTATTGGTCCTTAGCAGACGTTCGACTCGTAGGTCTCCATGTGAGCGGCACAGAGCGGTCACTCGCGGCTCAGATAAATGCCCCGTCCTGAATCTTGTATACGCCCAGATAAAGTGAGCTTCATTGAGAACACGATACATCGCCAGATGTGGAAGGATTCGATTGCATAGCGTTCAGCAACTATCGCATAGGGTGCCAATCACTTCTCAGTGGAGCAATCCTGCAAGCCTTATGAGAGGTTTCTGTTTTCGGCCTGAGCGTCTCCCCTTTTTCGGGCGTAGTCCACACACGGTCTTACTCACGGTTAATCTCTGCGTTTACTGATGGCTATATTTCGAAACAGTGGTCTCCGCGACGTGGCAAAATCGTAAAAAACGGGCTCTATTAGCGCCCGTTCCTTGAATAGACAAAAGTTTCCACTGTAGTCCGAAAACTATCCTAAGACTTGATCGACATAAAACGTTGACAACCCCAAATAGTTCTCAGGCGAGAGCACTTGGGTAATCTGCTCCCGGGACAGGTGCGCGGTTACACGACCATCCTCGGCTAGCACATCCGACAATGTCAGCTTGGAGTGTTCCGCCTCGCGGCAAGCTTCATACACTACATCATGAGCTACCTGACGACCTAAATAAGGAGCCAATGCCATCATCGCCGATTCAGCCACAATCAGACCTCGGGTGAGGTTCAAGTTGTCTCGCATCCGTTCCGGATACACCGCAAGTCCTTCCAACAGGAAGATAGCCTGAGAAATTGCGCAATGGGAAAGTACAAAGCACTGCGGCAACGCGATCCACTCGGTATGCCAAGGCCCGGTCGCCCTCTCAAGATCCGCTTCCTGAGCGCCTAGGAGCATGTGTGCGGATTCGCTTACAGCTTTGTGACAACCGCGTATCACTTCACAAGAAATGGGATTACGCTTTTGCGGCATGGTCGACGACGCCCCTCGATCCTTGACGAAGGGTTCGGCCAGTTCGCCGAGCTCGGTCATCGACATAATCATGACGTCAAAGGCGATCTTGGCCAAACTACCCGTCATCAACGCCAGGGCACAGCCCGCTTCGGCCAGTGCATCGCGCGTTGCATGCCAGGGGATCAATGGACTACGAAGGCCAAGCTCTTCAGCCAGAAGTTCGGTTACCTTTTCCGCTCCCTCTCCCATCGACGCCAACGTACCCGCTGCGCCGCCGAGCTGCGCCACCAATACACGCGGGCGCAGCTCCTGCAAGCGCTCTTGCGCTCTATGAACCGAGTCTAGCCATACCGCCGCCTTGTAGCCAAAGGTTACCGGCAGTGCGTGTTGCATATGCGTGCGCCCGGCCATAACCGTATTGCGGTGGGTTTTGGCCAGGGTTTCGAGCGCACAGGCAACACGCTGCAGATCCCGCTCTATCAGATCCAATCCTGCCCGAACCTGAAGCACGGTGCCGGTATCCATGATGTCCTGTGTTGTCGCACCCCAGTGGACATAGCCACCGGAGTCTTTACCTGCCGCTTTGGCTAATTGACGCACCAGGCCGAGAATGGGGTATCCAACGGTGCCAGTATCATGTGCCAAGCGCTCCATATCTATCTGAATCTCGCTGGCCGCGTTGTTGATACGTTGAGCGGCTTCAGTCGGGATCATCCCGACTCTGGCCTGAGCTCGGGCCAGTGCCGCCTCGACCTCGATATAGGCACGGACTCTGGCGTGATCATTGAATTCTTCACGCATTGTGTCGGAGTGAAACAGTGGCGTGAAAATACGGGAGTCAAGGATGGAAGCAGTCATTTTGAAAATACCTTGCAAGAGAGTCGTTGGCGGCTAACACCGTCTTTTTTCCAGATAAACAGCCCGAGCGTCATAACGGCACCGGCCAAGTCGGTTTCCCAACCGCCCATAATCATCAGGATCGACGTCATGAACAGCAGTCCTCGCGTGAGGAGATTGGTGCGAGTAAAGAACCAGCCCTGCACGGCCGCACTGAGCAGATAAATTCCGACGGTTGCCGTAACAGCCGCCAACAGTATTTTGATCAGCGAGCCCTGCATCAGCAGAGCCGGGTTAAAGCAGAAGATGAACGGCACTAGGAAAGCGGAGATGCCGATCTTGAATGCCTGCACACCCGTTTGCATCGAGTTGGCCCCGGAGATAGCCGCACCGGCAAATGCGGCTAGAGCCACCGGTGGTGTAATCGCGGACATCACAGCGAAGAAGAATACGAAGAAGTGTGCGATCAGCGGCTCTATACCCAACTGGGTCAGGCCCGGAGCGATTACCGCAGCAGCCACGGCATAGGCCGCGGTGGTCGGCATTCCCATACCCAATACAACGGAGATAACCATGGCGAACAGTAGCGCCAGTAGCTGGCTGCTCTCAGCAACCGACAGAAGAATAGCCGAGAAGCGCAAACCAACGCCGGTGATACTGATGACACCCACGATGATCCCCGCCGTGGCGCAGACGGCAATCAGTGGTACCGCCATCTTGCCGGCCAGCGCCAGTGCATGAAAGATCCGCTTCGGGCCCATGGCGTTAGCGCCGAGCCAGCTGACAACGATGACCGAGAGGCCGGAGAGCGTACCGGCGCGAATCACCGAGTATCCCATCACCAGTCCAGCGATCAGGATCAAAATTGGCGAGAATAGGTAGAGCTGACGCATCAGTTTCGCGCGATCCGGCAGCTGATCCCGGCTCAGCCCTTCCATGCCGTTCTTCGACGCCTCGAAGTCGACCATGAAGTAAACTGACAGGAAGTACAGAATGCCGGGTATGACAGCCGCGAGGACGATATCGGTGTAAGGAATCCCAGTCACATCCGCCATGATAAACGCCCCGGCGCCCATGATTGGCGGCAGAATCTGTCCACCTGAAGAGGCGGCGGCCTCGATAGCACCGGCAACAGTCGGCTTATACCCCACCTTTTTCATCAGCGGGATAGTGAACGCGCCAGTAGAGACCACATTACCAGCAGACGAGCCGTTGATCGTGCCCATCAGACCTGATGCCAGTACGGCCACTTTGGCAGGCCCCCCCCGCTTGTGTCCAGCAACCGCAAAGGCAAGTTTGACGAAGTAGTCACCGGCCCCAGAGGCTTGGAGGAAGGCCGCGAAAACGATGAACAAGATCAGATAAGTAGCCGAGACGCCCAGAGTGGGACCCAACACACCGTTGTCGGTCAGCAGGTAGGAGATCAGGCGAGCAAAATCATATCCTTCATGGCGCAGAATGCCCGGCATCCAGGGCCCGACGAAGGCGTAGACGATAAAGCAGGCTGCAATTACCACCATCGCCATACCGGTGGTGCGGCGAGTGATCTCCAACAATAGGGCTATGGCCACCGCCGATACGACCGCATCGCTAGTCGTTGGGAAGGCACCTCCGCGGAACTGGAGCATATCCAGATACTCGATCAGATAAGCGCCCACGACCAGCGTCAATACGGCCATGGCGATATCAGCCATCCGCCAAACCTGAGCGTGCCTCGCCAACCAGGTCGCCGGAATGGTGATCAGTGTGGCCAGGGTCAATGCCCAGCTAAAGGCATTCATCCCCGGCTGATCCATCAAGGTGCGTTCAAACATGACATAAGCGGCGCCGGCGGCTACCGCGATAATCAATGCAGCACCCCCCGCAATCGTACCCAATTTGGAACCCTGGTGTACGCGGTAGCTACCACCTGCGAAGATCAGTGCACCCAGTGCCAGGCCACCGGTCATATGCAGAATACGCTGGCTCCACGCCTCCATGGGGTAGAGGTTCAGAGCCAGTAACTGCAACAGCACGTAGATGGCGCTTGCGGCGACCAGTAACAGAGGGCCTCCCATGGTCTCATTGGCGGTATCAGCTTGAGCATCCACGTTGGACTCAAATGCCTCAGAACCATGGCCATGCTGGACCGGGGGATTATTTGAAGATGTTTTCATCACGAACACCTGATCAGTTCGGTATTACGTTTGACGGAAGTTCGATGCCGATTTCCTTGTAGTAACGAACTGCACCAGGATGAAGCGGAAGCACGGCGTTATAAGTCACGTTTTCTGCTAACGATTCAGCTGCCGCGCGGTGAACCTGTTTCATCTCGTCATTGCTTTCGAGCACCGCTTTGGTAATCGCGTAAGCCAGGTCATCGGGCATATCTTTGCTGGCGACAACAAAGTTCCACATGGAGACAGTCTTCAGATCACCTTTCTGGCTCTTATAGACGCCCTCCTTAATCACAAGAGGCGACAGTGAAGGGTAGATCTTGGTGAGTTTTTCGATTTCGTCATCGGTAAAGCCCAATGGAGTGATCTCATTCTGCGCTTCGATCTGGGTGAACGCGGTGACCGGAATACCGGCTGCCAAGCCAAGTGACCTGATCATGCCGTCCTGCAACTGTCCGGCCTGATCCCCCGCACCACCGAAACGAGGTTCTATCTCAATGCCAATGTCGGACAGGATCGACGGCAAGTAACTGGCCGTTGTACCAGCTTTCGGGCCCACGCCCATGGACTGACCGTTAAGTGCATGAAGGTTCGTAATACCGGAACTCTTCAGTACGGCGATCTGGAATGCGGACTGGTACATCGGGAAGAGCGCCCGCACGTTTTCAATCTTGGAACCTGGTACGAGGGGATTACGCCCTTCAACACTCTGCTGCGCGGGACCTGTGCTTGTCAGGGCAAGATTGAGTCGGCCGGCATCGACCAGGGCCAGATTCTGAATTGGTCCACCCGATACCTCGGCACTGGACGGAATAGAGAGTTTTTCCTGGATCAATTTGGCAACACCGCTTCCGTAGATGAAGTAGGTGCCACCTTGGGACGCCGTCCCAATTTTGATGCTGGTCGGCCAGCCTGTTCTATCTTCGGCATTCGCAGAACATGCGACAGCAAGTAGCGCGGTAGTGGCTAGCGTAGCGATTGCTTTGATACGAAGTCTCATCGGTTGTCTCCCATTATTGTTATCGTCGTACAAGTGTATGCCAACTTGTACGGACAAATTTAGGTGCAGAAAAATTATTTGTCCAGACAAATTTTGCTATCCTGTTAAGGCTCGATTCGGTTAGCATCAGAACAACAGGAGAATCACCATCAATGGGAAGTGCCTTGAATACCCGTAAGAGCCGTTACATTGAAATTGCACAGGAACTGGAGACGCAGATCACAGAGGGACGTTTTGCCCCAGGTACTCTGCTGCCAACAGAGGCCACCCTTTGTAAGGAGCATGGCATTAGCCGATTTACGGCCCGGGGCGCGTTGAAATTACTGGAAGAGAAAGGGCTGATAGAGCGGCAACAGGGACGTGGCAGCGTCGTGATTAATACGCGCCCCTCGGTTTTTCGCAGTGCCTGGTCGACTATTGATGAGCTGCTGGAGCATGCAGAACAGGTTCATGTGGTGATCGAACAGTCTGCTGAAGTCATGGCGGACAGTGAGATCGCCGAGAAAACCGGCTTTGCCTTTGGCCAGCACCTGCTTGAGATAAACGGCGTACGTTACAGCACACCACCCGGTGAAACCGAGGAGCGTCCGCTTTGTACACTGGATGTATGGGTGCATGAAATGTTTATGCCGATACAGGCTGAACTGTCTCAGGTAACAAGCTCGGTGATCGGATTGTTGGAACAGCGTTTCGGGAAACAGACTGCGGAGGTTCAGCAGTCGATTGCTGCTATCTTGCTGCCAGATACCATTGCAGAAAAGCTTCAGGTCGAACCCGGGCAGGCATCGCTTAGGTTGCGCCGAAAGTTCATCAACACCGAAGGTATCATTTTCGAAGCGACCGAAACCATATTCCCTTCAAGCCTGTTTGAATACCAAATGCGTTTGAAACGTTGAATGAAGTTATACCCCTCATGGCAGCGTTCCCACTTTCGAGATAATCGAACCAATAAAAAGGGGCAGCTCTCGCCAGCGGCAGCTATGGGTCGATAGCAGTAATCAGCAGCAAGCCTCGCTAACTTCCGCATTGTGCGCCAAGCAGATTCGCAGGAAATGGCCCTCTGCGGACATTAGGTGTGCCGTACCAATGTGCGGTTTTCTATCTCCTTGGCACATTGGCAGAGCCTGAAGGCGCGTACTGTCCGACCGAAAAGTGGCCAGAGGTGATACAAGAGCGCTTCGCAGAATTTCAAGGCCCGCCCGGCCCATTTTCTGATAGCCAGAGTCTGAGTCAGAGGTGTTATTTACAGGCGTAGAGGAAATACGTTTGCCGTTAGCCGGGCATCGAGTACGTGTACTGCTAATCGGAGATGCGGCCCATGCATCGACTCCCTTTAAGGGGGCGGGAGGGCAGTAGCGTTGGACGATACGGTGCTGCTGTCTGATTTGCTGGATAAACTTCCACCTGAGCAGGCCATGTTCCGTTTTGAGGAACAGCGTTATCCATTGTGTGAATATGTTTAGCGCGTGGCTCGACGTGTGGGTGAATTGGAGAACAATCAGGGCTTTGGGCGACGCAAAAAATCCCCACCCGCTAACGGGTGAGGAAAGTGCCAAAAGAAATCTGTGTTTTCAGTGTTTAGCCTGCGATAGCGCGCATTATTATAAATAGGAGTGACGGGCCAAGCAGGCAGCCCAGTGCAGTATAGAACGCGGCAGTCAGACAGCCGTAGGGGACCAGTTTTGGATCGGTGGCGGCCAGGCCTGCAGCGACACCGCTTGAGGTGCCCATCAGCCCGCCGAAGATAACAGCGGTTCGTGGGGAATTCAGGCCAATCATCGGTGCGACAAACGGTGTGGCGATCATAACCAGGATCGACTTTACCAAGCCTGCAGCGATGGAAAGAGCCATTACCTCTGAGCTAGCGCCCAGCGCTGCACCGGTGACCGGGCCGACGATGTAGGTCACGGCGCCTGCACCGATGGTGGTCAGGCTCACTGCATCGGTATAACCAAACGCCATGGCGACGGCGACGCCGGCAAAAAAGGAGGAGAATATCCCCATCGCCAGAGCTATGACCCCGCTTATACCGGCCCGTTTCAGCTCTTCGATATTTACCCCGAAGCCGGTGGCGACGATGGCGAAGTCACGCAGCATTGAGCCGCCCAGCAGTCCAATCCCCGACAGCAGCGGAATATCGACCAGACCTTTCTGGCCCCCGGTAAAGACGCCGCTAAAGTAGGCCATGATCAGACCCAGGAGAATCGCTATCGCTGAGCCATGAATGCGGCCCTTGGTAAAACGCCCGGAGAGCCAGTAGGAGAACCACATGGTGACGCCAATAAAGGCGAAAGCAGTGACCAGATTATATTTGTCAGTAACGTGGAGTAGTGAATCGTACATGCTGTCACCTTAAGCGCTGGTTGCCTGAGAGGCGGTTTTTTCGGTTTCTTCCGCTTTGTCCTGACCGATGCGAGCCAACATCGGAACCAGTGCAAAGCCGCATATGACAGCAGTTATACCCGCGGTGATCGCCATCGGTCCGCCGGTCAGTGCGCCCATTACGTTCTGTTTAGCCGCCATGGCGACTACAACGGGAATATAGATTGCGCTCCAGAATTCGACGCCTTGTTCGGTCTTTACGTCGATCAGACCGCGCTTGTTGAGGTAGCTGCCTGCGAGGATCAGCAGGATCATAGCGATGCCGACCCCTCCGACGTTGGCGGGTACGCCGATCAGAGTGCCGAGGATTTTGCCAGCGGTGATGCCGGTCAGCGTGCACACTGCCAGAAGTGTGACTCCGTAGATGATCATAATGGGTTCTCCAGATTATTTATTCGTATTGTTCCTGGTTGTAGCGCGTGTACGATCTTTTGATTTTAAAGGGTACAAAGGCATTAATTTCAGTGGTTTATTATTGCTCCTTCGCTCTAGTATGTTGTCATTCGAGTTAAATGAATAAGGTCAGGTTTGTATATCTGACTGCAGTGCCTTGCAGATCCCACTCGGTAGTACCCGCCGGAACAGTCCGGTCAGGGAGTTGCCCGGCGGCATTTCGATAACCCGTTCTAAGCCGCGTTCTACCAGCATCTGGCAGCTGTCATGCCAGTGCATCTGCAAAGACATGTTTTGCGCCAGGTCTCGCCGTATATCCTCCTGTTTGTGCAATACGCGTGCGCGGGTAGCGCTGACATAGCGGCAGTTGGAACTGCGTATCTCAACCTCTGCAAACGCCCCTGCGAGAATTTCGGCCTGTTCACTCAACAGTTCGCAATGGGAGGGAACGGGCACATCCAGCATCTGTCCGGCACAGGGGACGCTGGCCTTCAGTAGCTCTACCGATTCCCGTAGGGCGCTGCGCTCACCGGCCAGGACAAACTGCTGTTCCGCATTGAGGTTGGCGAGAAACACGTCCCGGCCCTGTGCCCTTTGTGCATCTACAACGGTTTCGATCGCGTAGCGGGAAGCACCGATCAGGGCCAGCATGCCATAGCCACTGGGGTAAGCCTGCTGCATCAACTGTCCACGAAGCGCCACCAGTTGCAGTGCATCACTGAATTCCAGTATTCCAGCGACGACCGCTGCGGGATATGCGCCGATCGACAGGCCGAGTACAAAGTCCGGTTTACCGGACTGCTGTTGAAAATGTTCGCCCCAGATTACGCCGCTGATCAGCAGCGACAGTTGCACGTTGCGGGTATCTGTCAACGCCTCAGCGGTGTCGAGTGTGCGAACGGCCTGTCCTAGCACCTTTTCTGCTTCGTGGACCCTCGCTTCAGCGACTTCAGTGCGTGGAAGCTGCGCTAACATTCCAGCACGCTGCGCCCCCTGGCCGGGGAAGGTGAAAGCGGTCAGCATGGCTTAACTCCTTCATCCTTTTCACCGGCCCAGGGCGTTTTTGTCAGACGCGGTCCAGTATCGGTCTTTTGCAGAACCTGCTCTGAAGAACCGGCCCATTCCGCCAAGGCTATGGCACCCATAGGTGTGTCCAGCTGGATATCGACACGACAGCTCGCAGTTCCGAACAAGTCTATGAGTTCTGCGGCCTGCTCTCGGCAGATAGGGGCCGTAGCATCGATAACCAGATCAAGATCGCTTTCGGGCCGAAGCTGACGTTCGCCGGTGGCAAACTCGTAGCCAAGGCTGCCGGTAACGCCCCAGCGCAGCGGCAGGGTGTTCAGCAACGGAGCCAGCTTGCAGAGCGCAATCAACACCGGATGCCTGTTGCGTTCACAGTGTGCCAGCCAGGGCTTGGTAGCGGTGAGCGTGTAGGGATCGAGATGCTTGCTGACAGCCTTCAGTGGGGCGAAAGCGGGTTGACGCTGAGCCTTGCTTTCACCGCGCACGCCGACCGGTATCCATCCAGATTCGACGGGAGCCCTGCGCACGACCACTGGTCCGCTACCGTTTACCACCCAGTCTGGTAGTTCGGTACCGGGAACAGGCGCGCGCAGTTGCCCGCGGTCTATCCAGATGAGGTCGTGCGCACGGCAATTCATCATGCCTCCCACTGAGTGCGCAGCTGTTCGCGCACCAGGCGGGATGCCCCGCGGTTAACGCCGTTGAGACGACGCTCGAGACCGGTATCGCCGGGCTGAATATCGTTGAGCGCATCTACCAGCACTGAACGGACCTTGTCGAGATCGTTGGTGCTAGGCGACTCGGCAGATTCTACCTCGACCAGAGGTTCCAGCAGCCCGAGCGACGCATAGCTTTCCAGGTCATAGGCCATGGGCGGGATATCGGCGGCCAATTTGTCTAGCTCTTCTTCGGTACGCAGAGTCACGCGCGCGGCTGCAGCTTTGCCCATGGCATGAACCTGCACGCCGCTGTCGGCTAATGCAAAGATACGGTTGGCCTGATAGCCGTGCGCGAGGAAAGCTCCGGACATCGCTTTGCCAACCAACAGGGAAATCACTGGATGGCCAGCAAGTCTTGCCCGGGCATAGGCGCTGACCGCGGCGGCTAGTGCTTGATGGAGACCCAATGCCTCTTCACGACGACCATAGGCCTGGCTGGGGACATCCACGATAGCGATAAGGGCACGTTTTTGCGGGTTGTGCGCATCGGTTTTGATGGCGTCATCAATAGCAGCAGCCAGCCCGTAACCTTCAAGCAGTCCGACTTCACCGCGGGATGCGCGGGGGAAGTGGCTGTCGGGGTCCGGCTGAACCAGCAGCACGCGACAGGCGTGTCCAGCCACCTCACCATCGGCAATCCGCAGGGAGGGCACGGCGGCCTGTTGGGTAACCATGCCAGCGGTCAGCCCGTCGAACCAATGGCCACCACGCTTACTGATGGGTTTGCTCTGTGCTGTCATGCTGTTTTCCCCTGTGTCAGTGTGAAGCGGGCGCGTTGAGCGTCGATCTGTTCGCGGGTATCAAACTGCTGCAGGCGCTTCAATGGTGCGGCTATATCGTCGCTTCGGTGCAGGGTCGGTACGCCTGCGGCCAGACAGTCACGAACGCAGGTGGAGAGTGCACTGACATCGTCATCGACAAAGGCATCGACCAAGCCGGTTGCAAAGCGCTGGATGCCGCCGGTCAGGCCCCAGATCAGACCGCGGTCACGGGAGTCATACTCCTCGACGCCTGCTTCTTGCTCAATGACCTGAGGGCCGTTCAGGCCCAAGCGGCCTTCGCGGGTGATGATCAGATAGCTGCACAACCCGGCGGTGATCGACATGCCGCCGAAGCAGCCCACGGGACCTGTGACCACGGCGATGACTGGCTGGTATTGACGCAGTTCGACGATGGCGGACTGGATCTCGGCGATGGCGGCCAGGCCCAGATTGGCTTCCTGCAGGCGCACACCGCCGGTTTCCAGCATCAACACCGCGGCAGTGGGGTTGCCCTTGCGGTTTTCTTCAATCGCCAGCTCCAGTATCCCGGCGATTTTGGCGCCGCCCACTTCGCCCAAGCTACCGCCCTGAAAGCCACCTTCGATCGCGGCAGCGACGACCGGTTTATCGTCCAGCTTGCCGCGGGCGATAACCACGCCGTCGTCAAACTGCGGCACGATGCCCTGCTTTTCGAGCCAGGGTGAGGTGAGACGGTCGAAGGGTGTGAGCAGCTCACGCATGCTGCCGCTATCCAGCAGCGACTCGATACGTTTGCGGGCGCTCAGGTCAATAAACCCAAGCTGCTCGGTCCGATTCAGTGCGGTATTCGTTAGTTCAGTCATGCCGAAGCCTCCACCGCTGATGCCAGTTCGATCGCCTGTTCGATACGCAGCCGAATGACGCCGGGCGTAGCGGCAAAATCGTGAATGTCCATGCGCATAGCGGGCAGGGAGATGCGTGCCTCAATCTGTTCGATCACCTGGCGCCAGCGGATCTCGCTGCCCGGTGATGAGGTCTGGATATGGATCTCGGTCTGAGAGCCTTGGAGAGGCTCGATCATCACTTCGAGATCGCCAGAGCCCACATAGCCGACTAGCGCTGGCTGGATCTCGGCTGCGCGGGCTGGGCGTGTAAAGTGCAGGGTTTCCATCATTGTTCTCCTTGTTATCGGATGGCGTCGGGAAAGAGGCGGTCCACCAGCAAGGTGGCGGCCAGCAGATCGGCGGCTCCGCCCGCGGAGGCGTTGAGGCTCAACAGCTGAGATTCCAGCTGTGCCAGCGCGCGACGACCGGCGAAGCTGCCGCAACCACCTGCTTTCAGCACCGCAGCAGCGCCTTGTTGCATCGCAGACAGCCCGGCAAGTCCTGCCCTGGAAAGTACGCAGGTATCAGTCAGGGCGGTCATGATCGAGAGTAGTGCGTTGAGCTGGGCTACCGACTCCACGTCGCCGTTTGCACGGCTTTTGCGCAGGGTTGGCAGGCTCATCTGGTGCAGGTGTGGAAAGCCCTGTTGCGCCTGTTCGCGGGCGCCGGGCAGGCGAAACTCGCGGGCTACCTTTTCGCCGTTGCTTACCGTCTTTGCCGCTGGAGCCGATGGGTCGGGCAGACGGGCCAGCTGTGCGGTGCGATTGAAGAGATCCGCTTCGCTGTCACCGACTGTGGCGGCGGCGGTAACGATCAGGCCCAGTGCCCAGATGGCGCCGCGGTGAGTGTTAATGCCGTCGGTGACGGACAGCATTTCGGCTTCGGCTTCCCGGCCCAGGCGTCCGATGCACTCACGTAGTTCTGCATCGGAGCTTATCGTCAGCGCGGCTTCCGCCATACGGGCGAACCAGGGCTCCAGACAGCGGGCGGAGCTGAGCATCAGTGCCAGGTTCATATCGCTGTGTGCCCCGTCACCGCGGCTGTCGACCAGCGCCGGTTTCGGACTGAGTCTGGCTTCCTGCTCCAGTGCCCAGGTCGCCAGCTCACCAAGATAGGCCGCATGGGATGACCAGGCTGTAGGAGCGTAGTTATAGCGCTTCTCTATGGTGCTCATGGCTTACCAGCTCCTGAATTTGGCGGGCGGCTCATAGAGTCCACCGGACCAGCGTTCCAGGTCACCGATACTGCGAGCGGCCAGTAGGTCGCGCCTGGCGTCGCTGCGGCGGATCCCCAGGTCTTCTGGATAGGCCACCAGCCCTTCGGCGCGCAGCTGGGCGGTAACGGCCGGATCGCGGTTCAGGCCGATTGGAGTCACACCGGCTACGGCGGCGATCATGGCGCGACGCTGTTCCAGCGACTGGGCCTTATAGAGGTAGGCGATCCCTTCTTCGGTCAGGACATGGGTTACATCGCTGGCGTAGATCATCACCGGGGCCAGCGGCATCTGGTAATCACGAGCCATGGCCAGGGCATCCAGCTCTTCGACCAGTGTCGGTTTGGCACTGTCCTGGAAGGTTTCGACCATCTGCACCACCAGCTTGCGACCCTTGCTGAGCAAAGAGTCGTCCGGCTTCATGTCGAGCCAGGCTGGCGACGAGTGGCGACGACCGCCGCAGTCGTGACCCATGTTGGGAGCACCACCGAAGCCGGCGAGTCGACCGCGGGTGACGGTAGAGGAGTTGCCATCGCCATCCACCTGCAAGGTGGAGCCGATAAACATGTCTACTGCGTACTGGCCTGCAAGCTGGCAGAAAGCTCGGTTGGAGCGCAGCGAACCATCCTTGCCAGTGAAGAACACATCCGGGCGTGCAGCCACGTAGTTCTCCATACCCAGTTCGGTACCGAAGCAGTGCACGCTTTCCACCCAGCCGCTTTCGATGGCCGGGATCAGTGTCGGATGCGGGTTCAATGCCCAGTGGCGGCAGATCTTGCCCTTGAGGCCGAGCGATTCACCGTAGGTCGGCAGCAGCAGTTCGATGGCCGCGGTGTTGAAGCCTATACCGTGGTTAAGCGACTGCACCTGGTGGCGCTCATAGATACCGCGGATTGCCATCATCCCCATCAACACATGCACATCGGTGATCAGGCGCGGGTCGCGGGTGAACAGCGGCTCGATAAAGAACGGCTGGTCAGCCTCGACGATGTAATCGACCCAGGAGGCGGGAATATCGACGCGGGGCAGGTCGGATACATCATCGACGATTTCATTGACCTGGAATACAACGATACCGTCGCGGAAGGCGGCGGCTTCGGCCAGCACCGGGGTGTCTTCTGTGCTCGGCCCGGTATAGATGTTGCCTTCACGGTCCGCTTTAAAACCTGCTAGCAGAGCAACCTTGGGATTGAGGTCAACGAACAGACGGGCGTAGAGCTCGATATAGGTGTGAATCGCGCCCACCTCAAGCAGACCATCTTCCATAAGCTGGCCGATTCGCAGGCTCTGTGGACCAGAGAAGGAGAAATCCAGTTTTCGAGCGATGCCGTTCTCGAACAGATCCAGGTGTTCGGGGCGGCCCACGCTTGGCATTACCATATGTAGGTTGTTGATCACGTCCGGATTCAGGGCACCCAGAGAACGGGAGAGAAAGTCTGCCTGTTTCTGGTTGTTGCCTTCGAGAACCACCTTGTCACCGGACCTCAACAGGCGCTCAAGCGCAGCCTGAATGGAGTCGGTGGGGATGATCGGACCGTCGGCTATTCCTTCGAGGCTGGCCATGCGGCTCTGCTTGTCCTGGCGGCGTTTCTGCCAGTTGATCGAGGGTTCCGCGGGAGCGTTCATGGGATATCCTCAGCTTGCATTGTTATTGTTGTTATCCACCTTAAAAGGGCTTGAGAGGTCCTTCAATTAAGTTCATTGACGGATCATTACCCTGAGAGTAATGATTGTTATGAACAGATCAGCCCAAACACTAAGAAGGATAAAAATGTGCTCGACGACACGTTTACGTTAAAGAAGCTTGAGATATTTCTGGCTTTTATGAAGGCCGGAACACTGGCCGATACGGCGGAGGATCTGGGCATGAGCACGGTCAGTGTTCACCGTGCAATCCACTCGTTGGAGGAGGGGCTTAAGTGTGCTCTTTTTCGCCAGGAGGGGCGGCTATTAGTACCGCTGCCGAGCGCATTGGTGCTTGAAGAAAGAGTGCTGAGCATCGTCGCTTCGCTGGATGATGCGGTCAAAGTGACGCGCGAAACGGCCGGTATCTACTCCAATAAATTCAAGCTTGGGGCGCTCTATTCACTGACACTGAATACGGTACCGAGATTGATTGCCGGGATGAAACTGCGCAAAGGTGATCTAAATATCGAGCTGACACTTGATTCCAATGAGGTGCTGTTTCGCAAACTCAAATCGGTGGAGCTGGATGCGATATTGGTCTCTTTGGAGCCAGGGTTCCGTGACGATGACTTCACCTGCCTGCCACTGTTCAATGATGAGGTGCTGTTGGCGGTGCCTGCCGACTCCGATCTCAGCGATGCCAGCCCCTTGGACCTATCGGACTTCCGTGAGCAGACCTTCGTTACACTAAAGAAAGGCTTTGCCACCTTCAGGGACAGCTACCGAGCGTTTGACCGTGCGGGGTTTGAGCCGAACGTGGTCATGGAGGTTAGCGATATTTTCTCGTTGATCAGTATGGTCAGCGCCGGTGTCGGCTTTGCGTTGCTGCCGCGCCGTGTTGAAGCAGTATTTGAGAATAAGATTCGCCTGCTGCCATTGAAAGGGATGGGAGATATACGTCAGAACATCTCAATGGTGTGTCTGGCAAATCGCGAGCGTGATCCACGAATCCTTGCTTGCATTGCCGAATGTCGTACCTACTCAAGAGAGCTTTAACGTCTTTATCTGAGTAATACGGGTATAAGGTCAGGAGGATTAATATCTCACTGTAGGAGTTCATATACAAAGTGGGTAGGGGCGATGTGATCAAGTCCGGTAAATGCGACGATGCGCGCTGCACATGATCAAGGACGCAGAGAAGGATCAACAACTCACATGTGGCGATAGCGAGTTCAGTAACAAGCGCCGCCAAACACGCAAAGAGAAGTTCCGGGGCCGGAAGAACAAATTATTCTAATCTCTTAAAATACTTAGTTAAAAACTCTACGCATACGCGCAGCTTTGCCGAATGGGAAAGACGTGTGGGGTAAACTGCCCATACATTGGCGCTTTGCGAATAGTTAGGAAGTATCTGAACCAGCCGGCCCTGTTCTAGGTGCTTTTTAACATCCCACATTGAGCGCAATACAATTCCGCATCCATCCAAGGCCCATTGCAGCACGATCTCGCCGTTGTTGGATGAAAGCGCGCCCTGTACTTTCACCGCAGTTGCCTTTCCGTCTAAGGGAGAGAGGTTCCAGATACCGAAGGATGTGTTGCGTTCCTTCAGCACTAGGCAGCTATGCTGTTCGAGATCGCGAAGTGTAGTCGGTGTGCCTCTACGCTCCAGATACTCGGGAGAGGCGCAGAGTACGCGGCGATTGCTGGCAAGCTGCTTACATATATGTTGCTCGGGCAGATCGTCACCCACGCGAATCTCAAGATCAAATCCCTCACTGATGATATCCACCGCCCTGTCATAAACATCCAGGCGTATCTCCAACTCGGGGTACTGCTCAGCTAGCAGTGACAGCGCCGGAGCAACCTGATTGCGTCCAAAACCAAAGCTGCTGCACACATGTAATAGACCTCGCGGAGTGTGATGAGCCTGTGAGAGGTCATCCATCAATCCATCCAGATCACTGAGTATCTGCAAGGCCCATCGATGAGCGCGCTCACCGTCTTCGGTTAACGCCAGGCTTCTAGTTGTTCTGTGCAGTAAACGGGTGTGTAGGGAGGACTCAAGTATCTGGATGCGCTTGCTAATGTAGGCGGGTGATTGCCCCAACTCCTCGGCGGCTGCGACGAAGCTATGCTTGCGGACCACCGTTAGAAATACACGGAGATCATCGGGAAGGGGTGATTGTTTACGATACGTGTTTTCTTGGCTCATGATTGCTGTGTTTATTCGTGAATGCGTGAACTATACCATGAATTTTAATGCTTACTGACCTAAGGGTAGGCGGCTCGACACAACCAGAATAAAGAGAACGAAAGGTCGTCCTAATACATCTGGACATTCACTCGGGAGCAGATGCACATGTTTGAACACTTCAGTCAGCAACAGTCGCGCGTGAATGGCGTCATGATCAACTACCGTATCGGTGGTCAGGGTCCCGGTTTGCTGTTGCTTCATGGGCACCCTCAAACGCACGTGATGTGGCATAAGGTAGCGGATGAGCTGGCGCGCCATTTCACCGTTGTAGCAGCCGACTTGCGGGGGTATGGCGATAGCGAGAAACCGCTTCCGTCAGCGGATCATCTGGAGTATTCCAAACGTGAGATGGCGGCGGACATGGCCGAGCTGATGAAGGTGATCGGCTTTGAGCAGTTTTCGCTGCTGGCCCATGATCGTGGTGCCCGGGTCGCGCACCGGCTGGGGGTGGATCACGCCGCGTCTGTCAAACGCATGGTGTTCCTCGATATTGCCCCGACACTGGGGATGTATGAGAACACCACTGAAGCCTTTGCCAGAGCCTACTGGCATTGGTTTTTCCTGATTAGACCCGCTCCGTTTCCTGAATCACTGATTCAGTCTGATCCCGAACTCTACATCCAAAGTGTGATGGGTGCGCGCAGTGCCGGGATGGCACCGTTTACAGCAGAAGCACTGGCTGAATACCTGCGTTGTCTACGCCTGCCGGGCACCGCCATGGCGATCTGTGAAGACTATCGAGCCGCCGCTGGCATCGATCTGGAACACGACCGGGAGGATCTGCGAAGCGGGACAAAACTCGACACGCCTCTGCTGGTGATGTGGGGAGAAGAGGGTGCGGTCGGGCGCTGTTTCGACCCGATGAGTCTCTGGCATCCTGTGGCGTCGGATGTTCAGGGAAAACCGCTGCCCTGCGGACACTACATAGCCGAGGAGATGCCAGAGCGTCTGATACAAGAGACGCTCGCTTTCCTGACCTAAAACCCAATGGCCGGAGGAGGGATACCCGCCGGCCATGACGTAACCCCTGCTTGTTTCACACCCTAGGCAACTGTGACGGCGTGCCGTGCACAGACAGGGAAGCTTTTGCCTAAAAACAGGTAACACCCTCGATTTCGTCATCCAAACAATTAAAAAAACGGTTTCGATAACATGAAAACAGCATCGTTGAACGAGAACGCCCTTACCGGGCAAGTGGCCGGAGATCATATTGATAACTCGGTATCCGACTGGAGCTATTTCCGTATTGCTGCGCTGGTGGCGGGCCCACTGTTAGCGCTTGTGCTGCTGTTCTGCCCCGCACCAGATGGAATGAAAGTAGAGGCCTGGAGACTGGTTGCGCTGCTGGCGTGGATGGTGGTCTGGTGGCTGTCTGAGGCGATACCGATTGCCGCCACCTCGCTGCTGCCCATACCAATGATGCCGCTACTGGGCGTTGGTGGCATGAAAGGTGTAGCGGCCAGTTATGGCCACCCGCTCATCTTCATGTTCTTGGGCGGTTTCCTGTTGGCGGCGGCCATGCAGCGGTGGGGCCTGCACCGCAGAATCGCCTTGCGCATCATCTCTGTTGCCGGTACCACTCCGAGTCGCGTGATCGGCGGATTTATGCTGGCCACAGCGTTCCTCTCCATGTGGATATCCAACACCGCGGCCACCATCATGATGTACGCAGTGGGTCTCTCGGTAATCGACTTCGTTGCCCGCAAGACAACCAATCAAAAGATGGTACGCAACTTCGGTGTCGCCCTGATGCTGTGTATCGCCTACAGCGCGACCATCGGCGGCATTGGCACATTGATCGGCACCCCGCCAAACGCATTGCTCGCTAGCTTTTTGTCGGCGACCTACGGCATCAATATTGATTTTGTCACCTGGATGGCGTTTGGAATGCCCATTGTCGCTGTGATGCTGCCGCTGTGCTGGCTTCTGCTTACGAAAGTGGTGTTTCCCTCTGATGAGCTGCGCATCGGTGATGTGGGCCAGATTGTCCGGGATGAGTTGGCCGGGCTGGGCCGGATGGAGAAAGCGGAAAAGGCGGTGGCGACCGTATTTGTATGTGCCGCACTGGGATGGATTTTCCGCCAGCCCATCGCGAGCCTGACCGGGCTGGCGATCAACGACACCACCATTGCGCTGGTGGCGGCATTGGCACTCTTTGCCTGGCCGGTATCCGGCAAACCGGGAAAGTTCGTGCTGGAGTGGAAAGATACCCGCAATGTTCCCTGGGGCGTGCTGCTACTGTTCGGCGGTGGTCTGGCGCTGGCGGCGGCGTTTGGCAGCACTGGGCTGGCCGAGTGGATCGGAAGCACCGTCAGCAGTGTCAGTGTTAATCAGTGGGTGCTAATTTTGGTGGTCATCGTCTCAATTGTTTACCTGACTGAAGTCACATCGAACACCGCCTCCACGGCAACCTTTCTGCCGATTCTGGGTGCGGTAGCTGTAGGGCTTGGTATTGACCCTCGCTTCCTCGTGGTGCCGGTTGCTGTGGGGGCGTCGATGGCGTTCATGATGCCTGTTGCGACCCCGCCCAATGCGATTGTTTTCTCCTACGACCAGCTTCAACTGAAAGACATGATCAAAGCGGGTATGTGGCTCAACCTGATCGCCATCTGCATCACATTAACCGCCATGTATCTGCTGGCCGACGTTCTTTTCTAAACCCTATGCCCGCTGCGCCCGGCCGGCACTGGGCGTGGCTGGCGAAGGTTTAAAACATGAGATGAATGACTATGCAAAACCCACGAACGCTCTACGACAAACATATCGACTCACACACCATCTGCACGCTTGATGATGAGGGGCACGTACTGCTCTACATCGATCGGCAGGTGCTGAATGAATATACCAGCCCCCAGGCATTCAGTGGCCTGCGGGATGCCGGGCGTAAGGTGTGGAATCCGGCGGCTCATTTGGCCGTTGTCGATCACGTAAACCCAACGGCTCCAAACCGGATTGAGGTCATGCCTGATGAGGGGGGGGCGCGTCAGGTAGCCTATCTGCGTCAGAACTGCCAGGACTTCGGACTTGAGCTTTTTGACATTATGGATAGCCGTCAGGGTATCGAGCATGTGGTCGCCCCGGAACAGGGGTTCATCCTGCCGGGCATGGTGGTGGCGGCGGGCGATAGCCACACCACCACCTACGGTGCCCTGGGCGCGTTTGGTTTTGGTATCGGCACGTCTGAGATTGAACACCTGCTGGCCACTCAGACACTCGTCTATAAGCGACTTAAAACGATGCGTGTCCGTGTTGAGGGTGCACTGGGTCTAGGAGTTGAGTCGAAGGACATCATCATGGCCCTGATACGTGAAATCGGTGCGTCGGGTGCGACAGGGTTCGTGATTGAGTTCTGCGGTTCAACCATCGATGCGCTCAGTGTCGAAGCGCGTATGACCATCTGCAATATGGCCGTCGAAGCGGGTGCACGTGGAGCGTATATGGCACCGGACAGAAAAGTCTTTGACTACTTGGCAGATAAGCCAATGGCGCCGAAAGGTGATGTGTGGCAACAGGCGGTTGACAAGTGGGGCGAGCTTAAAAGCGATGATGGGGCCAGGTTTGATCGGACGGTTGAACTGAAGGCGTCCGAGATCCGCCCGATGGTGACCTGGGGTACGAGCCCTGATCAATCCGTGACAATCGACGACCTGATACCCGATCCGGAGCTGTTGGAGATTCCCACCATGCGCCGTGATGCGCAACGCGCGCTCAGCTACATGGGTCTTACCGCCGGGCAGCCCATTAAGGGGGTTGCGATCACCCACGCTTTTATCGGCTCGTGCACCAACGCGCGTATCGAAGACCTCAGGGCCGTTGCCGCAGTGGTTAAGGGTGGCCGTGTTGCGCCGGGTGTGCGGGCGATGATCGTACCGGGGTCGACCGAGGTGCGCGCACAGGCGGAAGTGGAAGGGCTGGCGGAGATCTTCATTCAGGCCGGTTTTGAATGGCGTCAGTCGGGATGCTCCATGTGTCTGGCGATGAATGACGACGTACTCAAACCCGGTGACCGCTGCGCTTCAAGCACCAACCGAAACTTCGAGGGGCGTCAGGGGGCCGGAGCACGTACCCATCTGATGAGCCCCGCCATGGTCGCCGCCGCGGCGCTGGCCGGACATCTGACCGATATTCGTAAAGGAGTGTGAGGATATGCAACCGTTTAACCGCGTGTCTGGCACGGCAGCGCCTTTGCTGGCTGCCAACATCGATACCGATGTGATCATGCCCAAGCAGTTCCTGAAGGGGATCGACCGGAATGGACTGGCGCGAGGCACCTTTTTTGATCAGCGCTTCCTCGAGGATGGTACGCCAAA
Organism: Marinobacterium lacunae; assembly: GCF_000705555.1. GTDB lineage: Bacteria > Pseudomonadota > Gammaproteobacteria > Pseudomonadales > Balneatricaceae > Marinobacterium_D > Marinobacterium_D lacunae. Next base: position 197,559 of record NZ_JMQN01000057.1, on the reverse strand, counting down.
TCCCCAATTTATCCTCAATCAGCCGGCTTGGGGCGACGTGAGTTTTCTGGTGGTCGGTCCCAACTTTGGCTGTGGATCAAGTCGGGAACATGCTGTCTGGGGGCTTCAGCAGTTGGGGATACGTGCGCTGGTGGGTACCTCCTTCGCGGGCATTTTTTACGATAACTGCCAGCGCAACGGGGTGTTGCTCATCCAACTGGAGAGCCATCAGCTCGAGCGTCTGGGCGAAACAATCTCTAACCCGGAACGCAATAAAATCGTGATCGACCTACCACAGCAGACCATCAGTCTGGCGGATGGCGAGAGCCTGAGATTTGAGATCGACTCACTGCGCAAAGCGTCGTTAGTGAAAGGGCTGGATGCTATCGACAGTACCCTGGAACGTGCGGAGCTGATCCGGCAGTTTCAGCAACAGCATTGGCGCGACAATCCGTGGTTACAACGGTAGTTACGCTTAACGTTCCCAATAACAATACCGGCCTCAATCTGCCGGAGAGGTGATAATGTGTTAAACGTGAATACAGTTGATGACTGGCCAACCGGCTTCTCGATTCTGCCACTCGCTGAGCAAATACCTAACGACTGGCTGGGCAAGTTCAGTTCGATGCCAAGCGCAATTATCAGTGACTGCCTTGGACGTAATGTCAGTGCGCTGGGAGTAAAGCCCTATCATGGCTTTACTCCGATGTGTGGAACCGCCCTAACGGTACGTACTCGTCCCGGTGACAACCTGATCATACTCAAAGCCTTGCAGATGGCACGACCAGGAGATGTGTTAGTAATGTCCCATATAATAAATCGGCTGGCATCGATAGGTGTCATAGACTGACATATTTTTGCCGTAGTCAGAGCACCCTCATCGCATCTATATGCCAGCAGACACGTTCGAACACGGTTAAATCCCCCGTAGTGATCAGCTCCAGAGGGGATTTACCTTCGTAATACGGATCGTCGTGAGGGCTGGACATGTAACCGTATACATCCTCAGGGTCGTCGAAGAGTGTGCTGAGGCCCGAGTGAATATTGAGTACAAAGGTCACGCGCTCACACTGTTCCTCGTTGAAGACTGCTGGAAATGGCTGGTCAGGGTCCAGCTTCAGGATCGCGAGCGCCTGATTGGGTGTGCACTGCCACTGGATGAGTACATGCAGTACATCGGTCAGCCCTGAGCTCATAGGTTTAACCTCCTCTCAGCAGTCAGTACTATCGGTGTTTTGTGTGCAGGCCGTTTCCTTTTTGATGGACAGATCGGTGGGTTTGCTTTGCGCAAGCGCTTCGAACCCCCCAGCGTTGAACAGTTGGGTATACCCCGCCTCGCGCAATGCGGCTTCTGCTATACCGGCGCGGTTGCCGCTGCGGCAGTAGAGCACGACTGGCTGATCTTTGGGGATGTCACGGGCTGCAAACTGCTCGACGATCTGCTGGTAGGGGATCAGTAGCGCACCATCTAGGTGGCCGCTGGCGTACTCCTGTTCGGTACGTACATCCACTAGCAGCGCGCCGTTGGCAATCTTTTCCCAGCCTGTATCCTCTCGCGGGCCAGCCTGAGCTACCAGACTCATGAGCAGGGCGGGCAGGAGGGTTATCAGAGCAATCAGTTGTTTTTTCATCGTTCGATCCTGTCTTCAGCATTCGGCTATTACTTTATATATATCAGAACACCCTAATGTTGGCGATCAATCGTGTAAGGCATAACGATATCGTTGATATCGTGAACCTGCCGTTATTGAATACCCCGATCTAAAGGCTATTGATACGCATAGGAAAACCGATGACTGAGTTCGCACAACTGGTAGTTGAAGATCTGGTTGAAGGCACGGGTACCGAAGTTAAAAAGGGCGGTGCCCTGATCACGGCTCACTACCGCGGCTATCTGGAAGATGGAACCGAGTTTGACTCTTCCTACGACAGGGGTGAGCCGTTTCAGACGGTACTCAGCCGCAAGAAAGTGATCGCCGCTTGGGTTGAGGGCCTTATCGGTATGAAGGTGGGTGGCAAGCGGAAACTGCGGGTGCCGTCGGATATGGGGTATGGTGAGCGCGGCTTTGGCGAAAAGATTCCGCCACATTCGAATCTGATATTTGAAATTGAACTGCTGGACGCGCTGAATCGGGAGTAAATTGCACCCGGAAAGAGGGCAGAGAGGCCTGTATATCAGTCAGCTATAAGGTATAGCTTATACATAATATAGCGGATATTGATTTTTCATGATGTGTGTGCCGATGCACACTACTCCTACATGGCTTGAACGCCGGACTTTAACTTAGGAGGTTTGCTATGTGGAATTTCAATGCTGCTGAATGTGATGATCAAATCACTGCTGATTGGCCACAGGAGCCCATCCCGCTGCCGCCAATGCCGCAGAGATGAAAAACAGGCGCTCATTCAGAGCGCCTGTTCACGTTTTGCTAATAGATACGCGTTCCCCGCACAAAAAAAGCAGCCAATGGCTGCTTTTTTTGTGCGTCTTTCCAACCTTGTTACTGGCGGGCTTTTCGCACTGCCTCGGCCAGCGAGCGGGTGAGGTCGGCAACCGCTTGGGTGCCTTCAGCCGGTGTTGCCGCTTTCTCGATGCAATCGGTCAGGGCTGAGCCGACCACTACGGCATCGGCGAACTGGCCAATGCGTTCGGCCTGTTCAGGCGTACGGATACCGAAGCCTACCCCGATGGGGATGTCGGTGTGTCCGCGAATCGCGTTGACTTCCGCTTCCACCTTTTCAGGTGTTGGTGCAGCCGCGCCGGTTACACCGGTGCTGGAGACGTAATACAGAAAACCGGAGGTGTTCTGCAGTACCAGCGGCAGGCGCTTGGCGTCGGTGGTCGGTGTCGCCAGACGAATGAAGTTGATGTTGTACTCACGTGCCGGCAGGCAGAGTTCGTCATCATGCTCAGGCGGCAGGTCAACCACGATCAGGCCATCGACACCGGCTTCAGAGGCCTGCTTAAGAAACGTTTCAACGCCCATGCAGTAGATCGGGTTGTAGTAACCCATCAGTACCACGGGGGTGTCGTTGTCGCGCTCGCGCAGGGCGCGGACCATTGCCAGCGTCTTGTGCATGTTATGACCGGCGGTCAGCGCACGCAGGGACGATTTCTGGATTGAGGGGCCGTCCGCCATCGGGTCGGTGAACGGCATACCCAGTTCGATGACATCCGCACCGGCTTCCGGCAGGGCCAGAAGGGTGTTGAGGCTGTTTTCGTAATCCGGGTCACCGGCACTGATAAAGGTGACGAGGCCGGCACGGTTGGCCGCTTTCAGGTCGGCAAAGCGGCGCTCGATACGGGTCTGATTAGCACTCATCGTTACTATTCCTCAATTCTTGCTCAGTCTGCCAGTTCATCGGCCAGGTGTGCGGTTACGGTGGCCATATCCTTGTCGCCGCGACCGCTCAGGTTGATCACCATCAGGTGGTCCTTGGGCAGGGTCGGCGCCAGCTTGATGGCGTAGGCAATGGCGTGGGATGACTCCAACGCAGGGATGATCCCCTCCAGACGGCAGGTTAGCTTGAATGCATCCAGCGCTTCGTCGTCGGTAATCGAGACGTACTCGCCACGGCCTATATCGTGCAACCAGGCGTGCTCGGGGCCGATGCCGGGGTAATCGAGACCGGCTGAGATGGAGTGGGCATCCTGAATCTGGCCATCTTCTGACTGCAGCAGGTAGGTGCGGTTACCGTGCAGTACGCCCGGGGTGCCGCCCTTGAGGCTGGCAGCATGCTTGCCGGTGTCGATACCGTAGCCCGCGGCTTCTACACCGATGATGCGCACGGAAGAATCTTTGATGAACGGATGGAACAGGCCCATGGCGTTTGAGCCGCCGCCGATGCAGGCGACCAGTGAGTCGGGCAGGCGACCCTCTTTCTCGGTTATCTGTTCACGCACTTCACGACCGATGACAGACTGGAAGTCGCGGACCATCTCAGGGTAGGGGTGCGGGCCTGCAACGGTACCGATGATGTAGAAGGTGGAGTCAACGTTGGTGACCCAGTCACGCAGCGCTTCGTTCATCGCATCTTTCAGTGTGCCGGTGCCGCTCACCACAGGGATAACCTTGGCGCCAAGCAGCTTCATGCGCTGGACGTTGGGCTGCTGGCGGTCGATATCGGTGGTGCCCATGTAAACCACACACTCAAGACCGAAACGTGCAGCGACGGTTGCAGTGGCAACACCGTGCATGCCCGCACCGGTTTCAGCGATGATCCGCTTCTTGCCCATGCGCTTGGCAAGCAGGATCTGACCAAGGCAGTTGTTGATCTTGTGCGCACCGGTGTGCATCAGGTCTTCGCGCTTGAGGTAGATCTTGGCGCCGCCCAGATGTTCGGTCAGACGCTCGGCGTAGTAGAGCGGGCTCTGACGACCGACATAGTCCTTGCTCAAGGCTTCGAGCTCAGCGTAGAAGCTGGGGTCGTTTTTGGCTTTTGCGTACTCGGCCTGAAGGTCGAGGATCAGTGGCATCAGTGTTTCTGCGACGAAGCGACCACCGAAACGGCCAAAGAAACCGTTAACGTCGGGGCCGATCTCGGGTGTTGAATTCTGGGTGCTCATGGGAATAGCTCCATAGCGGTATTGGTATGGCGAGAAGAGTAGTCGAGATTAGCGCGTGTGAAAATCGATTATTTTGCGCTAATCTGTGAGAAAACCTAACAGGAAGTGATTGTCTTGAGTGATTCGCTCCCCTCATTGAATGCCCTCAGAGCCTTTAATGAAACAGCCCGGACGCTGAGCATGACGCGTGCCGCTGAAGTGCTACATGTCACGCACGGTGCGGTAAGTCGCCAGATTAGACAGCTTGAGGAGCAGCTGAGCGTCAGTCTGTTCAGGCGTGAGGGGCGCGGTCTTCTGCTGACGCCAGAGGGCGAGATGCTTCGTGCCTCTACCTCACAGGCATTCGATCAGCTTGAGCAGGCCTGCGTACAGCTCAAGCGGCGTGCATCCGATGCGCCGATTCTGCTCAGTTGCTCGGGCAGTTTTCTGGCGCGCTGGTTTATACCGCGGCTCGACAAGCTGCAAACCCAGTGTCCGGGTCTCAAGCTTCACCTCACCGCAAGCGAAGAGGTGCAGTGGCCGTTGGCCAGCGGTGTCGACGCCGCGCTGCGCTTTGCCGAACCGCCCTGGCCGAATGACGCGCAGGTGATCGATCTGGCACCGGAACTTATGGGGCCTGTAATGAAGCCGGGGTTGCTTGGTTCGGAGATCGCCCCTTCACCCGACAGGGTGCACTCGCTGCCGTTGCTGCATACCGAGTCACGCTTGCAGGCCTGGCCGTTGTGGTTTGGAGCCAAGGGGTTGGCTACAACCGGTATTCGCCATGATCAGGTGTTTGAGCATCTGAACTATATGCTGGAGGCGGCGCTGGTGGGGCTGGGCGTTGCTATAGCGCCAGCGTATTTGGTTGAAGAGGATCTGCGCGCCGGGAGGCTTGTTGCACCCTGGGGGTTTATCGAAACGCCTGCAAGACTCGGGCTTTGGATATCGCCTGGGGAGAACCGTCCGGTGATCGGTAAGCTGATTGAGTGGCTGAAGGCGGAGCTGGTTCAGAATCCGTAGTAGACAGATCCATAATCAGATCTTATCGATCGTCCATATTCGATAATTTGGGTTGTGTAAGGCCCGCGCTTACAATGTCGCTCCCCCCTGACATACGGATGAGAGTTGATGGGCCTTTGGATCCCCTTCACGTTGATGGCTGCATTCATGCAGTCATGGCGTAACGCGTTTCAAAACCGGTTAAGTAAAGAGGTCAACACGGCGGGTGTTACGCTGGCGCGCTTTCTTTGGGCCAGCCCATTGGCGGTGCTCTATCTGGTGCTGCTTTACCACTTCAAACCGGTGGCGATGCCGCATTTCGATGCGCCGTTTGTGCTGACTATTCTGGCCGCGTCTGTGTCACAGATTTTCGCCACTGCACTGATGGTGATGCTGTTCCGGCTCAGGAACTACGCCATTGGCGTTGGTCTTGCTAAAAGCGAGGCGGTGATCGCGGCGGCGCTGGGCGCTGTGTTTTTCAGCGCGCCGCTGACGGCGCTGGCCTGGGCGGGAGTCATCATCGGTGCTGTAGCCGTCTGGTTGATGAGTAATACCGGCCCCGTTCGAGAGCTGCCCCTGAAAACCGTGGTAACGGGCCTTGGTAGTGGACTATGTTTCGCGCTCACCACGTTGTGGGTGCGCGAGGCGGCATTGATGCTGGATCTGACCTTTCCTCATAGTGCCGCTTGGGTGTTGCTCTGGGTAATCTCGACTCAGACGCTGATCATGCTCGTTTGGTTGCTGGTGCGTGATCCGGCCACGCTCAGGGCACTTTGGTCGCGCCCGAGACTGGTAATGCTGACGAGCCTGTTTAGCTTTCTGGGCTCGGTGGGGTGGTTTACCGCCATGAGTCTTGAAACCGTGGCGATGGTTAAAACGCTGGGGCAGGTCGAGGTGCTCTTTACACTGGCCATATCGGCGCGCTGGTTCAAGGAGCGACTCGGCTTACGCGATTTTCTGGGGCTTGCCTTCATCGTGGTCGGCGCGGTCTGTGTGATTGTCGCCTGACGTGGCCTGCCGCTCGGACAGCACCGCCACGCGGCAGGTATCCAGCAACTGCTTTGACAGGTCGTCGTCGTTGAGTGCCCGGGCGATGGCGACGCCGCCTACCATTAACACCACGCGTTCGAGTGCGTGGCTGTAATCCTCGCCGTTTCCGCCAACAATATCGACCAGCCCGCGGAACACCCGTGTCCAGATATCCCTGACCTGATCATCGCGCTGGGCGATGTCACTCACCAGAAATGCCAGCGGACAGTGCAGGGTCTCGCCGCTGAGGTGTTCTTCGCTGAGGTATACACCGATGATGCGCTCTAGTTGTTGTTGCGTCGCTGAGGTGCCTTGTACATGTTTGTCACGCGCGGCATGTGCAGTGGCCAGTATTGCTTCGCCATACAGTTCGCTTTTCGAGGAAAAGTGGGCGTAAAAAGCGCCGCGGGTCATGCCCGCCTCTCTCATGACCTGATCGATGCTCACCTGATCAAACCCCTGTTGTGCAAACAGACGGGCGGCTGTCGTCAATATGCGCTGGCGGCTACGGGCCTTGTGTTCGGGGTTCCAGCTCATGGGAAACGCTCCTGATCGGTTGAGTCTAAAATATGTTCTTGAACATATTTTGGTGCTCATGATGATAGTGGATACAACATGAACCGGAAAGGGAGTGCACGATGGCAAAGCTACATATTCTGGGGCCCACCTTCAGTAACTTCGTACGCAGTGTGATGCTGTGCTGTGAGGAGAAGGGGGTTGATTACAGTGTAGGTCTTGAGCTCGACGGGCAGAGCATAGGGTTCAAGAGTGAGGAGCATTTCAAACTCCACCCCTACGGCAAGGTGCCGGTATTGATCCACGGCGACCGGGTTATCTTTGAAACAGCGGTGATCTGCCGTTATATCGATGCTGTCTTCGATGGGCCCGCGTTGCAGCCGGAACACTTGTGGGAGCGCACGCAGGTGGAGATGGCCTCCGCCGAGATTTCGCTCTATATCGACAAGGCGCTGGTGCGTGATCTGCTGCTGGAGTTTGCCTTCCCCAAAGGTGAAGACGGCAGCATACGCATGGATGCTGTTGAACGGGCATTGCCGCAGGCGCAGAAGGCGTTGGCGCGGGTTGAGCGACTGCTGGCCGATCGTGACTTCATCGTCGGTAACCGCTACACCATGGCCGATGCGCTGCTAACGCCGATGCTCAACTATGTCAGTGGCTTGCCCATGGCGTCGGATCTAATGCCTGAGCAGGGCGCCCTGAACGTCTATGTGCAGCGGATGAAAGCACGCGCGTCCGGACAGAAGGTGCTGCTGCCTCTGGGTTGATTGAGGTCGCGGTGTTATATCGTTGCAACACGCGGCGGGATTGTTTCGTGTCCGCCGCATTCTGACCGCCTTCCAGACCTGCTAAGCTGCGTACCTTTGTGTCCGGCGGGAGGGAAAAATGGCGGATCTTTTGTGGTGGCAATATGCGCTCATTGGCCTGGCCTTTGTCTGGAGCGGTTTCGTACGCTCGGGTCTGGGCTTTGGTGGTGCGGTCCTGTCGCTGCCGTTTCTTCTGCTGGTTCTGAATGAGCCGCTGGTCTTTCTGCCGGTTATCTCGATCCATCTGCTTATCTTTTCCAGCTGGATAGCCTGGAAGGGGCATCGGGCACATCGTGACACGCCCGGCGAGAGCAATATCGATTGGCGCTACCTGTGGCAGTCGATGAAGATCATGATCGTGCCGAAGATTGTGGGGGTACTGGGCTTGTTGACCCTGCCGGGCGAGATCATGAGTAGCATTATCTTTGTCATCGTGATCGCCTATGCCATCGGCTATGTGCTCAACAAGCCGTTTCGCAGCAACAAGCCGTGGGTCGACAATATGTTTCTGGCGCTTGGCGGGTATGTCAGTGGCACCTCGTTAATCGGCGCACCGCTGATCGTTGCGGTCTATGCCAATCACGTTGCCAAACATCAGTTGCGCGATACGCTGTTTGTGCTCTGGTTCATACTGGTGGCGATCAAGATGACCTCATTCCTGATCGCCGGTGTCGACCTGCAGCTGATTCATCAGCTTTGGTTATTGCCCTGTGCGTTTGTCGGGCATCTGATAGGCGAGCGTTTCCACCGTTACGTGGTGAGTAAAGAAACGCCGCTGTTCTTTCAGGTGTTGGGTGCTGTGCTGATTGTGGTCAGTGTGCTGGGGATTGTCCGCCAGCTGTCGACACTGATATCAGCCTGATTCTTCATTATTGCTGCTTGGCCAGGCGTCTTAGCAGGTGTTGCGCGATATTGCGCGCCTGCTGCTCGCTCAAGTGGCTGAAGCTTGGCATGTCCTGCATGTTTGATTTGCCATGCATGATGAGCCGCGTAACCTCTGACTCGCTCATCGTGGTTGCGCGGTTCGCCGGAATTCCCTCCAGAAACGATCCTTTCCCACTCTCCTTGTGACAGCCCGCGCAGTAATAGTTAAACAATGTCTCGCCATCAGTGGCATTGGGCTCTGGTTTGGATTCGCATCCGGCCACTAGAAGCACGGCAAGAGATAACGCAAGCAAACGAGAGTGGTTCATCTGCTGACCTCGGGTGGCTCATTATTTTCGACTTAGTATATGACTAAATACTAATAAGTGACAATTGTGACAGTTGTGGATGATTTGACCGACATCAACGTTCGCCCCACCTCTTAAGATCCACTTAAGTATCCCGCTACAGAATCAGCTGCAAGCATCAACACATGAGATGAGTTTTATGCAGCGTAATATCAAGTCTACACAGCCGCAGCAGCATGATGCCGGGTTCAGGCTTCTTGCGTCAGATTGTGAAAACGCCGAGCCGGTTAAAGCGATTGTGCGTCGGGTATACCGACAGGCTTATGGCGCGGAGCTGGATCACTTCATGCCCCTGCTGTTATGGCTTGAGGGCTCAAACACCGCCGTTGGCCTTTCCCCGGGCAACAGCGGGACTATGTTTCTGGAGCACTATCTAGACAGTCCAATAGAGGCTTTGTTGACTCACGCCTGTAACCGACCGGTTGCGCGCTCAACCATTATTGAACTCGGTAACTTCGCCGCTGGCAGTATCGGCGAGACACGTTTACTCATTCCGATGCTGGCCCAACTGCTTTACCGGCTAGGCTACGAATGGGTTGTTTTTACTGCGACGCCGGTGCTCAAAAACAGCTTCCGCCGATTGGGGGTGGAGTTGATTCCGCTTGCATCGGCCGATCCGACGCGAGTGCCCGATCCTGCCCGCTGGGGACGCTATTACCAGTGCGCGCCCCAGGTGCTCGCAGGTTCTATCGCGCAGGCATTACCCGGTCTGAGCCGAATCGATCCCTTTGCCCGCCGGGTACGTCACTCAAGGCTTCTGCGTCAGAACACGACAGATTTGGGGGCGATCAATGGCTGAACTGCTTGCCCATCTGGAAACGTTATCCAACACTCACCCCGCAATACGGTTGTTAAGCGATGAGACTCAATCTCTTAACGCAGAGGCCCTATGGCACCGGGTAACGACGCTGTCTGCCTGGTTGTCCGAGTCTGGCAGCCGCGTACTGGCTGTGATGCTGGATAACCGGGTCGAATGGGTGCTGCTTGATCTTGCAGCGCGCCATGCTGGTATCTGCATGGTGCCGGTGCCGTTATTTTTCTCACCCGAGCAGATCAGCCATCTGATTGAGCAATCCGGTGCCGACTTGCTGGTGACGGAGGAGGCGATCGTTTGGCCCGGCGAGTACGCGATAGATGTACCGGAATTCCTGAGCGCTCTGCGTGTTGTGCATCTGCAGGCGAACACGGCTAACTCCACTGATGTGAGCGATGTTGCCCGCATCTCGTTTACTTCGGGCTCCACCGGGCGACCCAAGGGCGTGTGTCTGTCAATGACCAATATCGAGCGCATCGCCGAATCACTCAAGATGCGCCTCTCGCCGCTGGGCATCGAGCGCCATCTGGCAACCTTGCCATTGGCAACGCTGTTGGAAAATATCGCCGGTGTCGATGTGCCACTGCTCAGCGGTGCAGAGGTCGTGTTGCGCCGCATGTCGCGTCTTGGTTTCGAAGGCTCAAGCGGATTCAATCCGTTGCGCTGGGCCGCTGCGATAACCGAGGCAGACCCGGAGAGCCTGATTCTTATCCCCCAGTTGTTGCAGGCGCTGCTGGCATTAACCGCCTCGGGCGGTGTGACGGCTGATCGGATCAAGTTCATCGCGGTGGGCGGCGGTAAGGTGGCGTCGCAGCAGATAGAGCAGGCGCATGCCCTTGGGCTGCCTGTCTATGAGGGCTATGGACTTACCGAGAACGCCTCGGTGGTCGCGGTCAACGTACCGGCGCAGAGCCGGGTTGGCAGTGTGGGGCGTCCGTTTGAACATCTTGAGCTGCGCTTTGATGTGGACGGAGAGCTCTATCTGCGCGGTGACACTCTTATGCTCGGTTATCTCGGTGAGCCACGGCGACGCGCCGGGGAGTGGCTGGCCACGGGCGATATCGGTTACCTCGATAACGACGGCTATCTGTATATAAGCGGGCGCCGAAAGAACATCTTCATCAACAGTTTCGGCCGCAATCTATCGCCCGAGTGGGTGGAGTCGGAAGCGATCTCCATCGAAGGGATTGACCAGATCGCGCTGATTGGTGATGCACGTCCCTACAACGTGGCGTTGATTGTCAGCCGTGCCCCCGACTCGATCCATTCGGGCATCGATCAGCTCAACGCACGACTGCCCGACTATGCGCGCGTGAAGCGCTGGATGCTGGTGGAAGCCCCCTTCAGTTATGAGAACGGTTGCCTGACCGCCAATGGCCGGTTGCAGCGCGATCGTATTCAAACCCGTTACCGTGACGCCATTGAGGCGCTCTACGTTTAAGGAGACCCATATGAGCTTTTTTCAACGCCTTCAGCAGGAGACACAACCCCTGCGTGAGCGTCTGCTTCAGGCACCGGCGATTGCAGCCTGCGCCAGGGGCGAGGTGTCGCTGGAAACCTACATCGCGTTTCTGACCCAGGCGTATCACCACGTGCGCCACACTGTGCCTCTGTTGATGGCCTGTGGCGGTCGTCTGGGGCCTGAGTATGAATGGCTGCGTGAGGCGATTGCCGAATATATCGAAGAGGAACTCGGTCATCAGGAGTGGATCCTCAGTGACCTGGAAGCCTGCGGCGTCGATCCCGAGCAGGTGCGCAACGGTCGGCCTTCGCTGCCGATAGAGCTGATGGTGTCCTACCTCTATGACTGCATCAATCGCGGCAACCCGCTGGGCTTCTTCGGCATGGTGCAGGTGCTGGAGGGCACAAGTGTGAGCATCGCCACACCGATGGCCGGGATCATCCAACAACGGCTGAATCTTCCGGATACCGCCATGCGCTATCTGACCTCGCACGGTGAGTTGGATCAGAGCCATATCCGCTTCTTCGAGAGCCTGATGGACAGGGTCGAGAGCGAGGCGGACCAGCAGGCGATCATTCACAGTGCCAATGTAGTGTACCGGCTCTATGGCGATATGTTTATGGGGCTGCCATTGCCGCAGACGCAGGCAGCCTGAGGTGAGTATGGAGATCGATAAAAAGCATGTCCTGCTTACCGGTGCCAGTGGCGGAATCGGGCAGGCGTTGGCGCTGGCTTTGGCCGCCAAGGGCGCAAGGCTTACGCTGATCGGACGGCGTGCCGAGCCGTTGGAGACCTTATGCACTGGGCTTTCGGGCGAGGGTCATCGTGTCCTGACGCTTGACCTTAACGACATGGCGGCACGGGCAGAGCTTGCGCAGAAACTGGGCGAGCAGCCGCTCGATATCTTGATCAACTGTGCCGGCTCCAATCAGCTTGGCTGGTTGAGCGACCAGACCGAGTATGAAATCGAACAACAGCTTCGCATTAATCTGCTGGTGCCGATGTTGCTGACACGACAGCTGTTGAATCGGCTTAATCCGAAGCAGGCGCTGATCGTGAATATCGGCTCCTCGTTCGGAGCCATAGGCTACCCCGGCTATACCGCTTACTGTGCGGCCAAATTCGGTCTGCGCGGGTTTTCCGAGGCGCTGCGCCGTGAACTTTCTAATACATCAACCAAGGTGATCTATATCGCACCCAGGGCGACCGATACTGCGTTGAACAGCGAGTCGGTGCGCGCGATGAATCAGATTCTTGGCAACAGGATGGATTCGCCGGAAACGGTGGCAGCGGTGGTGTTGCGCAGCATCGCACGTGAGCGAACCGAAACCTATATCGGTTGGCCCGAGAGGTTGTTTGTACTGATCAACAAACTCAATAGTGCGCCGGTCACAAGGGCTATACGAGGCCAGCTCGAGATTATCCGCCGTTATGCCATTGAAGCGAGGAGCGAACGATGAAAAAAATGCGTCTACAGCGCGTGATTCGGGCAGCGATGGTAAGCACAGTGTTGGTGTGCACCCCGCTATGGGCCGCTAATGCAACGACTGCGCTCGACCAGGTGAGTGAGCTTCAGAAGGATTGGGCGCACATCAAGTACGAGGTACCCGAGAAACAGCGCGAAAAAGCGTTCGAGCAGCTGGCCGAGCGTGCCCGAGGCTACGCCGAGGAGAGCAAAGATAGCGCGGAGGTTTTGATCTGGGATGCCATCGTGCTGAGCACCTATGCCGGTGAAAAGGGCGGTTTGGGCGCGTTGTCGTTGGTAAAGGAAGCGCGTAACAAACTGGAAAATGCCTTGGCGTTAGACCCCGGTGCCTTGCAGGGGAGCGCCTACACTAGCCTTGGCTCACTTTACTATCAGGTGCCGGGCTGGCCCATTGGGTTCGGCAACGATGACAAAGCGGAAGAGATGCTGAAAAAGGCATTGAGCCTCAATCCGAATGGTATCGATCCGAACTTCTTCTACGGCGACTATCTGCTGAAGCAGGGACGTAAAGCGGAAGCAAAGGCCGCCTTTGAAAAAGCACTCAGTGCGCCGCCGCGTGTAGGCCGTGAGTTAGCCGACAGAGGGCGACACGAAGAGATCAGCGAAAAACTGGGGCAGCTCAAAAGCCAGTAGTCCGGCTGGTTAAAGGTGGGCATGTGCGCGGACAGGATCTGGTATCCTTGCACCGGATATTCGGGAAAGGGATGAATCGACACCATGAGTCTGGAGCTCAAATGCCCACCGGTCCTGTTGGCCGTTATTCTGGCGCTGTTTATATGGAGCAGCGCACGTTATTTGCCGCTACCCATTGAGTTACACGCGCTGGATGCCGTTGTCTGGATTAAATACGGTCTTGCCTTCACGTCGTTGCTGATCGGCGTGTTGGCGTTGGTGCAGTTTCGGCGCGCACGTACCACCTTTCATCCTCACACCCCTGAAAAAGCCAGCCAGCTGGTTGAGTCGGGGCTGTACCGATACTCGCGCAACCCGATGTATCTTGCCATTCTCATGCTGTTGTGTGCCTATGCGTTGCATGCGCCCAGCTGGCTGGCGCCATTTTGGCCAGTTGCCTTCGTGCTGTATATGAACCGCTTTCAAATTGCGCCGGAAGAGCGTGTTTTGAGGCACATCTTTGGCGAGTCGTATGAGCGTTACCTGCGCCGTGTGCGGCGCTGGATCTGAGGAGCGCGCGATGCTGAAGAAGCCTCATTACCTAAAATGGCTTGCGCTGCTTGCTGGGTTGCTGCTGCTGGCAGGCATGCTTACGCCACTGCTGACGCTGACACGGTTGTGGATGTTTGATGAACAGATCTCGATCCTGACCGGCATCTTGAAACTATGGCAGCAGGGGCAGTACCTCTTGTTTGTGATCATTCTCGGTTTTAGCGTGGTACTGCCGCTGGCGAAACTGGCGCTGCTGGCACGTTTGCTGTCAGTACATGATCGGGTTGGTGCCGGTACCCGACGCCTGCTCCATCTGATGCATGAGTATGGGCGTTGGGCGATGCTGGATGTGATGGTGGTCGCAATGCTGATTGTGACCGTAAAGCTCGGGGTGATCGTCAGTGTCGAAGTGCACTACGGATTGTATCTGTTTGCCGCCGGGGTGCTGCTGACCATGCTGGTCACGCGACAAACTGTGCACTGGTTAGAGAGTGCGGAGCGGTAAGTGGAGATACCGCTCCGCATACACGATTAAAGCGTCAGCAGCTCGCGCAGACGCGCGATCATGCGGGCGCCGATACCGCGCACCTTCTGCAGGTCATCCACGCTGGAGAACGGGCGTTCTGCGATAATCGCATCGGCCAGGCGCGGTGAGAGTCCCTTCACTTTGCTCAGCGCCTTGGCGCTGGCAGAGTTGATCGATACCGCCTCTTCAACCTTTTCAGCTTTCTTCTTGTCGGCTTTGGTTGCAGGCTTCTTAACGGCCTTTGCAGCTTTTTTCGGTGCTTTCTTTTCGGCCAGTGCAGCGTCTGCTTGTACGGCCTCGGTAGCGGCTTTAGCGGCTACAGCCTGCTCGGCTTCCGTTGGTTCAATGGCGATAAACTCCGCCATCGGCTGGGTTTCGACAGCAATTTTCTCGGCGGCGATAGGTGCTTCACGCACAAGCGAGGGCAGCTGGCGGAAATCGCGGGTTACAAAACCTGCAGGTGTCCATTCACGCAGCATCAGGGCGAGCGCCCATTCCCCCACCGGTGGCTGAATCAGATCAAGCGCGAAGCTGCAATCGCGCCATTCGCATTGACCATCGAGTGTACCCAGCTCAGTGCTTGCCAGCGGAAAACCGGTGAAATCACCGCCTGTGTACGGAGCATTCAGCGCCCAGAGCTCAAGGCTTAGGGAGCCTGAGCGGTTATCGGCTTCGCGGTTGTTGGCGATAACATCGATTGACAGCGATACGCTTGTGTCGTGCAGCTGGCAGTCGACGCGTCCCTGAATGCGCGGTTGCGCAAACAGCTGACGGTTGTTGAATACCGCGCAGTCGTGTACCTGAACCTTGCCATCCTCGGTCTGGCCAACCAGCGCCATGGCCATGGTGAAATCGCTATCGCCTGCCGGTGGCAGAGCCAGCGCCTGATCCTGCAGAAAGCCGGTAAAAACGGATTGGGTCAGTGGCAGCTCAGCGACGCGGGTACCCTGAGGTGCCTGCGGGTCGATCGGCTCCGGGCTTGCCAGAAGCTGAAGCGAGAGACGCTGGTTTTCAAGCTGCTGCGGATCGTCGACACACAGGTCGGCAGCCAGTTGGGCCCAATCGCCCTCAATACGGTATTCAACATGTCCATTAAAGCGAATAGCGCGGGTGATCATTGTTTTGTTACCTGTTGTAGCGGATGAGGAGAGGGCGCCAGTATAGGCGCACTTTATGACAGGTAAAGGGCTATCGAGTGCTAAGTGAAATTAAATCAATTTTTTGGTGGATGGCTTCGCGTTCTTGTTAGTTTTGCGACAATCGATGCACTTTTATGGTGCTTGCGTTTACCTGTTTCTGTCCGTACCGGTAAACGATAACGGCGTATCGATATCCATAAACAGAAGCAATGGCCAGAGCAGGCAGGTGTAGTTGGGTTGGTCTTTAGGTGATCTGTTTATATCGAATATCGAAGTGTCAATATCTATTAATGATTTTGCGCTGATCAAAATAGACGTAGTTCGGCTTGAATTTGAATAAAGTAAGATCGCTTTTGATGCCTCGCAGTATCTACCGCAGCTTTGGTGCGGGAAGTAAGCGGCAAGAAGAGGTGCAACGCTTGCTGTCAGCAGTGGGAGCCGGCGAAACCTTAGCGATTATCGATGGAGTCCGCGGCTTTACCGAGACGTTCGACCCATCTGAGATTTCTGTTATTGGAAATCTCAGATGGCCGCTACCCAAGTGGTATTATTTTATCAATTGATTCAGTATTTTTTTGTAAGCGTCTTTATCTAAAAAATCAGAATCTATTTTAATTACCTTTCCATCATCACTGACTAAAAAAAGGAACGTCTTTTTACCGTCCCCTGAAAAATTTACTACATAGTGATTCGATCGCCAGACATCGACCATGCTATCGTTCACAAAAGTATTCGCCATAGTTTCCATAGTGTTACGATTGCACTCTGTGTTGGTGGCCAATGAAAAAAGGTCTAAAAAAAACCTATCAACACTACAGCCATATTCGATAGATTTGTCGCCGGTCATATCAGTGAAGGCGATATAGTTTTTACCTTTTTCACGTCCGTAGCGGAAAACCAGGATGTTATTGGTGCCACCAAGATCACCTACCACTTCAAACCCAGGTGGTATATCAAACCTGTTACCGGCATATACCACCTCTACGTCTGAGTCAGAATATGCTTGCGCAGACATAAGCGTAAACAACAGGCATAAAATATATCGTGCCATTTCAAATCCCCTCCAAAGTCATAGACGCCGAACACTGACTAGCTTCGGTTGCTATGTCTTCTCCAGACGTAGTGGTCAGCCTACCCATTGAAGTGACTTGTGAATCAGAGCAGCGAAAGATCCACGCTCTGTTAAAAAGAAGTGTTCCATCGGGATCATCCTTAATCCAGCCAGGTTCAATTGCGGTAGACAAACCTTATAAGCAGGCTGACGGTTTGTCAGCACTGTTGTTGCTTCAATTCCATACCCATCATCAAACGTCGGGGAGGCTAGTGTCGGAAAGCCCCTTGCGTCTGCCGATAGAACGCTGGATCATTTTCGCGCCTGAGTTTTGCCTGATTGGAGTTGTGTGTGCCCCTTTCGCCCCGTGATGCCTACCTGAATGCCCTGCAAGAGGGGTTTGTGGATGATCCTGCGCAACGCCATGCGGTGGAGCGTTTACAGCTGTGCCATGAAGCGTTGCACGCACGCTGGCGCAAACGTCCGCGGGGCGTCTATTTATGGGGTCCTGTCGGGCGTGGCAAGACCTGGTTGATGGACCGTTTTCAGGATGGGCTGCTGGTACCCGCCCGTCGGCAGCACTACCACCATTTCATGCGCTGGGTGCACAAGCGTCTGTTCGAGCTGACAGGTCAAAGTGACCCGCTGAACCGCCTTGCCGATGAGCTGGCGTCAGAGCTGACGGTTCTGTGTCTCGATGAGCTGTTCATCAACGATATCGGTGATGCAATGATTCTCGGGCGACTGTTCCAGCTCATGTTCAACAAGGGGCTGGTATTGGTATTGACCTCGAATCAGCCGCCGCAGTCGCTCTATGCCAACGGACACCACCGTGATCGCCTGCTGCCGGCTATTGCCGCGATCGAGACACATATGGAGATCGTCGACGTGCGGGGGCCAGAAGATCATCGCCTGCACCCGGGTGCGCACACCCAACGTTACTGGGTTCGGGATGAAAGCCAGCCTCATGTTATGTCGGAGCTGTTCGTCCAGTTGGCCGGAGAGGAGGGGGTAGACTGGCCGCTAACGGTTGGTGAGCGAGAAGTGGATGTGATGCGCTACAAAGCGAAAGTGCTCTGGGCGAGTTACGATCAGTTGTGTGAGAGCCCGCTCTGGGCCAATGACTATATCGAGTTGTGTGATCGCTTCGATCATATTCTGCTCAGCGACGTGCCAATGCTGGCAAGTGACGAGCATATGCGGGATATCGCCAGAGGCACAGAAGACGCGGCCGAACGCGTCGACACCGGTGATCGGAAAATGCCGACGATATCGTTGCGTGACAATGGCGTACGTCGGTTTATTGCGCTGGTGGACGAGTGTTATGACCGCGGTGTGCCGCTGTATCTTGAAGCGGCTGTGCCGATGGAGTTGCTCTATCCTGACGGCTATCTCGAGTTTGCCTTCAGGCGTACCCTGAGCCGGCTCAACGAGATGCAGCTGAGCCGGTTCGGCCTTGGTCGAAGCTGAAGTTCAGTCGGTCTCGGGCAGTGTCAGGGCCAGTAAGGTGCCGACAAGGCACAGGCATGAGAGCAGTAAAATGATCCCGGTGATATCGAGTATGCCACTCAGTGCGCCGGTCAATCCCATCAGCAGTAGCACCAATCCAATTACAGTGTTGCTGACCGCTACATAGTCGGTGCGTTTGTTGCCCTCGGCAAGATCGATGACATAGGTCTTTCGGCCGATCCGTACGCCCTGATGGGCGACGCTTAACGCGAAATAGAACAGCGGCAATACCCAACCCACCGAGAGCCAAACCGGCGCAAGCCAGTCCAGCGTGCAGACAATAAAGCCCAGCATCGAGGTAAGCCCTGCGGAAACAATCAGTACCTGTCGGCTGGATGAATCGGCAAAGCGTCCCCAAAACGGGCCCGAGAGCAGGCCCGCCGCACCACTGGCCAGAATGAACAGCCCCAGCAGATAGGTGGCTGATCCAAGCTTGTTCTGGGCCAATACCACGTAGTAGGGAGCGGTCAGTGCCGAACAGAGCAGCAGGGCACGGGTAGTGACAAAGCGGCGAAAAGGGCGGTCCGTGCGCAGAATGTCGAGCCGTTTGATCGCTTCCATGAAGCCGTTGGCTCCGCCGTCGGTTTCCCCGGGAAATTCGGTGACACGTGAATAGATCACCGCGGCGACCAGCCAGAGCATACCGGCACCGGCGAGCAGCACACCGAAATGTTCGGGCGAGAATGAGTCTCCGTCATTTAGAAGTAACAGGGCTCCGAGCGATAGGGTGATAAGGCCAGCTGCCGATGACGACCAGCCTGTCAACCGGCCGCGTTGGGCCTTCGGGATGGTCTTGCCGATCACATCCTTGGAGGCAACAGAACAGAGCCCACGGGCAAGGCTGAACAGGCACAGGAGGGCGATGATCGACCAGCCGGCAACGGCGCCCTCCAACTGCCAGGCCACTACGCCGATTGCACCGATCGCCAGTGCCTGGAGAATGCTGCCGAGCACCCAGACACTTTTGCGGATCGGCATGCGGCGTACATAACTGGCGATAACCAACTGGGGCAGCATCGACCCGGACTCCCGAATCGGCACCAGAAAGCCCAGCAGATAAAGCGGTGCAGCGATGCTCTCCATGATCCAGGGCAGCACAATCTTCGGGTTTGATACCGCATCACCAAGTTGGGTCAGAAACTGGCTGATCAGCGTGAGGATAAAGTTGCCCGGCACCTCACGGCAGGCGGATTCGTCGATCGCCTTGCAGGCGCGAGCATCCTCTTCGTTAATCAGTTTTTGGTATAGGTTATGGGTCACTGACTCGCGCTTTTTCATATCCACTTCCTATGCGTAGCGCTGTAAACGTTTAACCCAGTCTCTCATAACCCTGCGCTGGTAATACAGCGTAGGGCGGTTAAACTCAATTCAAATCAGGGGCTTGGCTGGCGAGGAGTGATGAGCATAAAGGAAACACTGCATATTCTGGCCAATATTCGTTCGGGGCAGGGGGTAGCCGAACGCGTTGCCCGCCGCGTGCTTGAACGATGCCGGGCTGAAGGGGTTCGCGCAGTGCTCCATGCCAGCCGTCACCGGCGTGAGATGAGGGGCTCGATCATGCGGGCGTGCACGGAAGCTCGCGCGGATGGCGGTCGGGTGCTGGTGATCGGCGGCGATGGCACGATCCGCTCGGTGAGCGAGGTACTGTGCGGCACCGAGATCCCGCTGGCGGTTATTCCAACCGGTACATTCAATTTCTTCGCCCGGAATCTGGGCATTCCACTGGAGGTCGATGCCGCGCTGGAACTGGCCCTGTCGGGCAATCCGAGAGCGGTTAATCTGGGCCGTGTAAACGATCACGTGTTCAACAACAACGCGAGCTTCGGGCTCTATGCACGCATGATCAAGGCAAGAGAGGAACACTCCCGCCGTTTCGGACGTCACCGGGTGGTCGCGATTCTCTCAACGCTCTTCACCCTGCTCAAGGGTTACCGCGCGCTCTATTTGACACTCGAAACCGACGGTCATACACGTACCGTGCAAAGCCCCATGGTGTTCGTCGGCATCAATTCCTTGCAGATGCGCGGTGTTAATCTGGATATCGGTCACTGCATGAAAGAGCCTAACCTTGGCGTGGTGGTCATGAAACCGTCCAGCGGCTGGGGCTTGCTCAGGCTCTGTATCAGAGGGTTGGCTCGCCGACTGAGTGATGAGGAGAGTCTCGAGCATTTCTGTACTCAGAAGATCGAGATCAGGCCCAATCGCAAGCACATTACCGTGGTGCTTGATGGCGAGCGTCAGCGCATCGTGACGCCTCTGCGTTTTGATATCGTGATAGGGGGGCTTCAGGTGATTGCGCCTTCGCCGGAGGACGCGCCATGAGACTGCTTCACCTCTCGGATCCCCATTTTGGCACCGAGCAACAGGCGGTGGGTGATGCGCTGCTCGAGCGCGCCTCAGAACTGGTGCCGGATCTGGTTATCCTCTCGGGTGACATTACACAGCGCGCGACCGCTAAACAGTTCGAGCAAGCGGCGCAGTTTGTAGCCCGGTTGCCCGTCGATGTGCCTGTGTTGGCGGTGCCCGGCAACCACGATATTCCGTTGTGGGATATCGGGCGACGCCTTTTGTCACCCTATGGACGCTACAAGGCGTGCTTCAAACTGCCGCCTTTTGAGTGGTGTGATGGGGATGTACAGGTCATTGCGCTCAACTCGGCACCGCGCTGGCGCCACCGCAATGGCGAACTGGATACCGAATCGCTCAGGGAGCAGCTTCGCACCTATGCCGAGCGCCCGGCCCGACACCGCATTGCGCTGTTCCATCATCCGGTCGATTGCAGGCGGCATCAGGACCGCCACAACATCATTCGTGGGGCTGAACAGATCTGCGAAGTGCTGGGTGATCACGGTATCGATCTTGTCATGGGGGGGCATATTCACGATCCGTTGATGCGCACCTCGGAGCACCTCTATCCGAATCTGCGCCCGACGCAGGTTTTTCTGCTAGCCGGTACCTGTATCTCTTCACGCACCCGAGTTGGCGCGCCGAACTCCTTCAACCTGATCGACATTCGCCGCCCGGGCGAGGAGATGCTGATCGAGCGTTGGGATATGGATGCGGCGCAGAGGCAGTTTCACCCCGTCCAGCTGTGTCAGTTTCTGCGCTCAGCAGACGGTTGGCGCCTGGGTGAGGCGCAACGTCCCGATCATCCCGATCGCCATGCGTTGCCTGTATCCTGATGTGACATTAAATCTTGAGTGGTCGATGCAAATCCGTTACCCCCGACTATAGTGTTTGTATACCCGAGGGGTGGTTTATGTTTTTTAACCCTAAGAATGTAACGTGAACTTTACACTCCCCGGCGCGTGAGGATACGGAGTCCGCTATAGCGGACAAGAAGGGCGATGATGAGTACCACATTGCCAACCCAGCCGGATCCGCAGGAGGAGGCACTTGCATCCACACTGATAAAGCGGGGACTCCTTAGCGAAGCCGACTTGAGTCGGGTCAATCAAATGCAGCGCGGTCAATCGGAACCTGCGCCGCTTGCTCCCTTGCTGGTCAAGTTGGGGTTGATATCCGAACGGGATATCGCGTCCACTCTCAGCACACTCTTGCAATTACCACTGGTCGAGAAGTCCGAGTTTCCCGCTGACCGACCCCCTGACGAGCGGCTCTCGCTCAGGTTTTTGCGCGAATATCAGCTGCTGCCTCTGACGCAGGAGGGTGACAGGCTGCCGGTGGCCATGGCCAACCCCCTTGATCGCTACGCCTGCGAGGCGCTGTCGGTGGCGCTGGATGTGGCAGTCGAGCCGCGGGTGGCGGTCGGTTCCGACATACTGCAGGCCCTCGACCAGCTGTACGGAGAAGGGCAGAGCCAGATGGGCGACATTCTGGCCGACGTGGCTCCGGGCGAGGAACAGGAGGAGAGCGTCGAAGAGCTGCTGGATCTGGCCAGCGGCGCGCCGGTTATCCGACTGGTGAACCTGATAATTCAGCGTGCTGTCGAGGCGCGCGCGTCGGATATTCACATCGAGCCGTTCGAGAGCCGGCTCAAGGTACGTTACCGCATCGATGGGGTATTGCAGGAGGGAGAGGCGCCCCCAGTGCAGCTGTCACCGGCGGTCATCTCGCGCATCAAGATTATGGCGCGCCTTAATATAGCCGAGCGGCGACTGCCTCAGGATGGCCGTATCGAGTTGAGGGTGCAGGGCAAGGATCTGGATATTCGTGTATCCACGGTGCCCACCATGCATGGTGAAAGCGTGGTGCTGCGTCTGCTTAACCGTGAGAGTATCTCGTTCGATTTTCAGTCTCTCGGCTTTACAGATGCCTGCCGTGCCCAGCTTGACGAGCTATTGGCAATACCCAACGGCATGATTCTGGTGACAGGGCCGACCGGTAGCGGTAAGACAACAACGCTTTATACCGCGTTGCATCAACTTAATACCCCCCAACGCAAGCTGATCACCGTGGAAGATCCTGTGGAGTATCAACTCGAAGGGATCAACCAGATTCAGGTGAAATCCACCATCGGCTTAAGTTTTGCCAACGCCCTGCGCTCCATCGTGCGTCAGGACCCGGATGTGATTATGGTCGGCGAGATGCGAGACCTGGAGACCGCCCGAATCAGCATCCAGTCTGCCCTGACCGGCCACCTGGTATTGTCCACCCTGCATACCAACGACGCCGCCTCCAGCATCACCCGCATGCTGGAGATGGGGGTGGAGGATTACCTGTTGACCTCAACGCTAAACGCGGTGATTGCACAGCGGCTGGTCCGGGTATTGTGTCCGCACTGTCGTGAGTCCTATGACCCTTTGCCCGAGCTTGTGCGTGAAACGGGACTGGAGCGTTTCGCCGAGGGCAAACCGCTTCAACTCTGGAGGGCCAAAGGGTGTACTCACTGCCAGGGGACCGGCTTCCACGGTCGACTGGTGATTCACGAACTCCTGCTGATGAACGACGAGATTCGCCGTCTTGCACTTGATCATGCCGATGCCGGGCGCATTCATGCTGCCGCGCGCACCAGCGGTATGCGCACCATGTATGAAGATGGCTGTGTCAAGGCGCTGCAGGGGCTGACCAACCTTGAAGAAGTCATCCGGGTGACTCAGGAGTGATGGTCTATGCCCCAATTCAGCTATCGCGCCGTGACACAAGAGGGTGAAGAGCTCAAAGGTGAGCTTGAGGCGCGCGATACTCAGGGAGTGGTCCGGCAGCTTCAGGGGAAGGGGCTTATACCGTTACTGGTTGAACCGGCGGGGTCGCGCACCGATCTGGGTGCACTGTTCAAACTGGAGGCTGGTCGCAGAAGTAAGCAGCAGCGCGTGCAGCAGTTCACTCAGGATCTGGCTGAGCTGATGCGTGCGGGATTATCGCTCGACCGTGCGCTGCAGATCATGTCGCGGGTTAACGATGACCCCGAGCAGCGTGCCTTGCTCAAGCGTATAGAAGAGGGCGTCCAGCGCGGACGATCCCTGTCACGGGCGCTGAAAGAGCAGGATGGGCTGTTTTCTGCGTTTTACATCAGCATGATCCACGCGGCCGAAACCGCGGGCAGTCTGGCCGAGGGGCTTCAGGATATGGCGTTCTATCTCGAACGCAGCCGGGCACTGCGTGAAAAAGTGCTGTCAGCCTTGCTCTACCCGATGATCCTGCTGCTGGTGGCGGTGCTCTCGCTGGTGATCATTCTCACATACGTGATTCCTCAGTTCGAACAGCTCTTCTCCGATATGGGCGCAGCCCTGCCGTTGCCAACGCGCGTGGTCATGGCGGTTGCCGATTTCGTGCGCCTCTTTGGGCCCTGGCTGGTGATCGCAGGGGTTCTGGGTTGGCTGGTTTTGCGAAAGCGACTGAAACAGGATGAGACCCGCTTGCGCTGGGATCGCACTCTGCTGCACCTGCCATTGGTCGGTGGCTTGATCCAGCGGCTGGAAACGGCCCGCTTTAGTCGCAGTCTTGGCACCTTGCTGCACGGCGGTGTTCCGATGGTGAACGCCCTTCAGATCGCACGGGGGACGCTGGTGAATCAGCATCTTGCCGTGCTCGTGGCTCAAGTAACCGATGGCGTGCGTGAAGGACGGCGTCTGGGTGAGCCGCTTCAGGCCACAGGCGAGTTTCCGCCGCTGGCGATTCAAATGATCCAGGTGGGCGAAGAGACCGGCCAACTCGACGAAATGCTGATGAAAGTGGCCGACCTGTATGACCGAGAGGTTGGGCTGAGCATTCAGAGGATGCTGACGATTCTCGAGCCGCTTTTGATCGTGGGGCTCGGTCTGCTGATCGCCGGCATCATCATGTCGATTCTGGTGGCGATCATGTCGATCAACGAGCTCCCGCTATGAACGGGGCAAGAGGGTAGGTTATGGCAAAGGCTAACAGAGAGCGGCGAACGTTACGGGGCTTCACGCTGCTTGAATTGCTCGTGGTGTTGGTGATTCTCGGGCTGCTCGCAAGTCTTGTGGGCCCTCAGGTACTGCGACATGTCGGTACATCCAAAACCAAGACCGCCGGGTTGCAGATTCAGGAACTTGGTGCAGCGCTCGATCTGTACCGGCTGGAGGTGGGGCGTTACCCGAGTACGCAGGAGGGGCTTGATGCGTTGATCAAGGAGCCCTCCGGCGTGACGAACTGGAATGGCCCCTATCTCAGCAAAAGTGTCATTCGCAAGGACCCCTGGGGTAACGATTACCTCTACCGCTATCCGGGAGAACACGGCGAATACGACCTCTATACCCTCGGCGCCGATGGCCGGGAGGGGGGCGAGGATGAGAACAGCGACGTCTCGAACTGGGAGTAATGGTCACGAGCGCGGGATGACCCTGCTGGAGCTGCTGGTGGTACTGGTGATCGCGTCGCTGATGCTGGCGCTGGTGGCGCCCAATATCGGCAATGTCATGCCCGGCAGTGAGCTAAAGGCTTTTGCCCGTCAGAGCGCGGCATTGCTCAGAGAGTTAAGGAGCGAGGCGGTCAGTCAAAGCCGGATTCGTGACCTGCAGGTCGATGTTGAAAACCGGGTTTTTGTCAGTGACGGAAAAGCACGTGCGAGCTGGCCTGAGGGGGTGGATGTCCGATTGACCGAGAACGCCCTGCCGTCCCAGTGGAAGGATCCCTTTGTCGATCAGCCACGGCTGCAGTTTTATCCCGATGGCAGTAGTAACGGCGGTGAACTCGCACTTAGCGCACCGGAGCACGTACAAGCCGAATACAGGCTCAGTATCGATAGCCTGACCGGCGAAGTGAGGATTGATACCGATGGTTAGGCCTCCTTCGCAGAGCGGATTTACGTTGCTGGAGGTACTGGTGGCGTTCGTCGTGCTGGCGATGATGCTGGGCGTGATACTGAGCCTGAACTCAGTGTCTCTGGATTCGACCTCTCGCGCAGTGTTGCGCCAACAGGCACTGATACTCGCCCAGTCGGAACTCGCCAAAGTGCTGGGCGATGCCGAGCTTGAACCAGGGCGTCGCAGCGGGCGGTTTGATGATGATCGTTTTGAATGGGAGCTGGAGATCAGGCGTTTCACCTTTCCAGAAGAGGAGGAAAGTCTGGATAGCCTGGTGGGGCCTGTGCCCTACGAAATAGAGCTAAGCGTTGTCTGGGAGCCACGGAATCGGTTGACCTTGAATACCTTGAGACTGGTACGTGATCAATGAACAGGTGCAGAGGTTTCACACTGATAGAGATGATGATCGCACTGCTGCTGACGGCGTTGGTCATGACGCTGATATTTGGCAGCCTGCGACTGACCTCGCGCGGCTGGGATGCCGCGGATCAGCAGCAGGAACGGATCTCCCGCCAGTATCAGGTACAGCAGCTGCTCCGGCGTTTAATCGGTCAGGCCAGGGATGAGCGGATTCGCGATATCGACAGCGTGCTGCAGGTTGCCTTCAGGGGCGAGCCGGATCAGCTGGTATTTGTCGCCCCGGCCCACGCTGAAAGTGGCAGTAGCGATCTGCTTTGGTATCGATTGCGGGTTGAAGAGAGTGACGAACCGGATGATACCGCGTTAGTGCTCGATACCCGTGCTTTTCGCAGTGCAGAGATCGTGGATTGGACGCTGTTGTTTGATGAGGAGCCACAGGTCGGGCCTGAAGAGTCAGCGCCTGCACCGAGAGTGTCGCACCGTCTGCTGAGCCTGAATGAGCCACAGCTACGCTTTCAATATATGCATGTACGGCCCGGAGAGCTGGCCGAGATCAGCGATAGCTGGATACAGAACGGTGAGTTACCGCTGAGAGTCGACCTTATGCTCCAGTCGGATCGAGCGCAGCTAAGGGGCGAGCTGTTACCACTGTGGCAGGAGCTGAGTTTTAGTCTGAGGGAGTACACCTATGCGGTGCGAACAGTGGGCTTCTGAGTCTCGTCAGCGTGCGCTGGTATTGGTCAGTGTGCTCTGGGTGTTGCTGTTGCTCAGCCTGTTGGTGACCAACCTGTCGTTATCCGCTCGCAGCTTCGCCCGTCAGGCACAGAACGCCGAACAGGCGGTCAGGGCCAGCGAGGCAGCCGATAGCGGTATTGTCTGGGCACTGTGGAACCTGCAACAGAGCGGCGTGCGGCAGTGGTTGGCCGATGGCAGCGGGCATCGTCTTGCACTTGCAGACACGCACGTCTGGGTCGCGCTGCAGGACGAAAGCGGCAAAGTGGATCTGAACTATGCGCCGACCGAACTGCTTGATGGATTGCTGGCGCTGGTTATCGAAGATGATACGCGCAGGGAAGCACTGGTCGCGGCCATAGAGGACTGGCGAGATGCAGACGATCTGGTGCGGCTAAACGGCGCTGAAGAGAGCGAATATCTGGCGGCAGGACGCAGTACAGGCCCTGCAAACCGGGAGTTCTACGATGTGGAAGAGCTCTCGCAGGTGCTGGGGATGACACCGGATATATACGATCGGGTGCGCTGGAGCCTGACCGTCAACAACGGCACGCGGGGGATCAACCCTCAATTTGCGCCCGCCGATGTATTGATGGCGCTGCCGGGGGCGAGCTTGGTGACGGTGGAGCAGTTCATCGAGGATCGCCGTCAGGCCTGGGAAGATGAACAGCCGATGCCCGCAATGCCTTTTGACGCCTCGCTCTATATAGAAACAGGGCGCGCAGGTATCGAGTACAGCGTACAAAGCTGGGCCAGCATCAAGCCCTGGACCGAGGTGAGGCAGCAGGCACTGATCACCGTGCGTGGCGGCTTCCCGGCAGTCAGACAGCAGCGTGTTCTGTTCGATACGGCTGGATTGCCGCAGGCCGACAGCGCAGGGGGAACAGACGATGAACAGTGATCTGAAGTTACAGGCCTATCGCGGATGGTCCGCAGTCGCCACGCCTATATCACAGCTGTGGCGCTGGTGGACCCGGGAGCTGGCCGAGATGGTGCCTGCCAACTGGCGGCAACGCCTGCGTGGCCGTGAGAAAGTGATGCGCTATAACCGCGCCCAATTCGAAGTAGAAGAGGGCGGGCGAAGGCTTACGATTCCGCTGGAGCAGGCGGCTCATCATCCGCTGTTTGCCACCTGGCGCACCTTGGGCAGTAAAACCGCGATTCTCGTGACGCTGCCACCGGGTGAGCTGCTGCACAAGGTGATCTCGCTGCCGGCGGCAACGGAACCTCGATTGTCTACTGTCCTTCGTTATGAGCTCGACCGTCATACGCCGTTTACGGCCTCACAAGCCGGCTTTGGCTACCGTGTACTGCGCCGAGACAGAACCGCATCGAAAATCGAGGTAGAGCTATTCGTCTTGCCTGACACTAAGCGTCAACCACTTATCAAGGCCCTCGGCGATGCCGGAATCGAAGTCGACGCGCTACTGCCGGAGGGGCTTCACACCGATGCGTCGGCCCGAAGAACATTGAACCTGCTTGGAGGAGACGGGCGTGGAAGCGGCGTTCGAACGCCGACGGTCCGCATGCCTGCGCTTTTAATCCTGATGCTGGTGGCGCTGGTTGCATACGCCTTCTACCAGAGGGGGCAGCAGTTGAGCGCACTTGACGAGGAGGTTAAGACGCTTGAGCCGCTGGCCGAAGAGGCCCGAGCACTTCGCATGGAGATAGAGGCGCTGGAGTTGGGCGGACAATACATCCGACACGCCAAGAGTACTCACCCGTCGACATTGATTCTGCTCGATGAAATGACCCGCTTGCTGCCCGATCACACCTGGCTCAACCGTCTCGAGCTGGATGGAAACGAGATGCGTATACAGGGCGAGTCCACCAGTGCGTCCGAGCTGATCGCATTGATCGAGCAATCACCGAACTTCTCTCAAGCGGCATTTTCAGCGCCCGTCACGATCAATTCGCGCACACGTAAAGAGCGTTTCAGCCTTACGCTGAATGTGGCTCAGGAGGCTGCGCCATGAAAAACCTGACCAAGGGCCAGAGCCGATTGTTGGCGATTGCGCTGCTGTTGTTGGTTGTCGTGCTGCTGGTAAGAGTATTGCTCGTACCGCTTTGGCTCAGCTGGAGCGAGAGTAATGACAGGGTGGATGCGCTGACCAAGCGTCTGGATGTTTATCAGCGGCTTCAGTCCGGCATGGCAAGCGATCAGAAACGGCTGGCGGCACTGAAGGCCGACCAGCCAACGACCGACTGGTATCTCGACGAAGCAACGCCGGCACTGGCCGCCGCCTCGCTTCAGCAACTACTGCATAGGCAGGTTGCTCAAAGCGGCGGTGACGTAGTGAGTACCCAGATCGTGGCGCCAGAAGGTGATGAACCGGTGCCGACCGTGTCAGTGCAGGTCAGGATGCGGGCGGAACTGCCGCAATTAGTGGATCTGCTGTACAAACTGGAGGCCGGGCGTCCGGTACTGGTGCTCGATAATTTGGCGATACTGTCCAACCCCCGGTTGGCGCGTCAGGCCACCAACGCCCGCATGCGCGCCCAACAGGTGCCCTCGCTTGATATCCGCTTTCAAATGACGGGATTTGCCCATCAGGAGGTAGCGCCGTGATGCGTTTGCCACTGTACCTGTTACTGCTCACAAGTCTGGCGGTGGGTGCGCAGGAGGCGATACCTGAGCCGATGCCTGCGGATCAAGCCGAAGCCCCACCGCCTGTAGCGCCGCCTCTGGGTGAGGACGGGCTGCCGCAGATGCCACCGAAAGACTCATTCGACGAGATTATCCAGCGGCCTCTGTTCAGTGTTAACCGCCGTCCCATGGAACCGGTGGTCGGTGACAGTTCGGAATCTGCGCTGCGCGAAACATGGAAGCTGACAGGAGTGGTGCTGGTAGAGCAACAACCCCAGGCGCTGTTTGCCGAGCGCACAGGGGAGCGAAAACTGCGACTGGGTAGTGGAATGCCGTTGGATCAAAGCTGGCTGGTCGAGTCGATACAGCCGCTGAGTGTCACGCTGACCAATGGCGAGCAGAGCGTCACGATGGATGTGTTCGAGCCGCGCGCGTTACCACCGCCGGAGCCCGAGCAGTCTGAGGCTGAATCGAATGAAGAAGCACAGCCCCCGGCGTCGATTGAATCGCGTACACAACGCGCGGCGGAACAGCTCAGAGAGCGTGTCGAAGCGCTGAAAGGAGGTTTGCAATGAATAACCGGTCAACTTGGGTGCTGGGGCTGGGTTGCTCTTTGCTGCTCAGCGCGTGTGCACTGACGGAGAGAAATGACAATGCATTGGACTCTCCTTTTGGAACTGCGCGTGAGGCTTATGAGTACTCGCAGCGTATAAAGAGCGGCCCATCGCCGTCTTCGGGCACCGAAGGCGATGCCGCGCGCTTCGATGCACAGGGGCAAAGCGCCAGCGACAGCCCCCCAATGGACGAGCTGTATGGTGGCAGTGGCGAGTTCTTCAATGTGGGCGGCCCCGGACAGGGAGTGGCGCACAATATGGAAGGGGATATCACCTTTAACTTTCAGGGGGTCGAGATCGGTGAAGTGGTCAAAACGATCCTCGGCGATATCCTGCAGAAGAACTACATCCTCGATGAGCGCGTACAGGGTTTGATTAATATGCAGACCAGCCAGCCGCTCAGTCGTGAAGCGCTGATCCCCACACTGGAAAAACTGTTGCAGGTGACAGGCGCCGTGCTGATCGATAACGGCAGCTTCTACGACATTGTGCCTGCAGATGATGCCTCGGGCGGTGCCCTGGCGGTGCGTACCAAGCTGACAGCCGATAAAGGCTACCAGATGTTGGTCGTGCCGCTGCGGTATATTGCAGCGCAGGAGATGCTCAAGAT
The DNA here is from genome assembly GCF_000705555.1 of Marinobacterium lacunae. Lineage (GTDB taxonomy): Bacteria > Pseudomonadota > Gammaproteobacteria > Pseudomonadales > Balneatricaceae > Marinobacterium_D > Marinobacterium_D lacunae. Next base: position 167,166 of record NZ_JMQN01000057.1, on the reverse strand, counting down.
TCTGGACCCTATCAAGCCGCGTCAGGGGGTGATGGAAGCGGACGACCGACGCAACCTGCTCCTGCTGGCAGGGACTCAGGCTGAGCTTGCCAACCTGCGTGAAACAATCAGCGTATTTGACGTTGACCAGCTTCAGGGGATGTCGGTGGGTCTGTTCCGGTTGCAGTCGGTCGAAGCCGAACAGCTGGTTTCGGAGCTTGAAGCGGTATTTGGCGCCGATGCAGAGGGGCCGCTCGCCGGGCTTGTGAATTTCATGCCGATCGAGCGGTTGAACGCCATTATGGTGATAACGCCACAACGGAAATATCTGCGCGATGCGCAAACCTGGATACGCCGGCTCGATCGTAGCGAGGGTGCACAGGGGCTGGGGATGTATGTCTACTACGTGCAGAGCGGGAAGGCAGAAAGCCTCGCCGAACTGCTTCAGCAACTGTTTGATCGCCAACAGCGAAATGATGCACGTGATGGCGGTGGCCGTAACACAACGACGCCGGAACCCGCGGCATCGACACCCGCTGAGGGGGAGAGTCAGCCGGAGCCGGCCCCGACAGCGGCCATTACGGATGTGTCTAACGTCAATGTCGAAAATGTCAGCATCATTGCCGATACCGAAAACAACGCGCTGTTGATCATGGCCTCGCCTGAGGACTACGACAAAGTCTACAAGGCGATTCAGAAACTGGATGTGCTCCCGCTTCAGGTGCTGGTCGAAGCCACGATTGTGGAGGTCTCTCTGGAGGATGATCTTCAATACGGTCTGCAGTGGTTCTTCAAGAACCATTTCGGTGGCGGCAAACGTGGGGTTGGTACTATTGGCAGCGGCAGTTTTACCTCGCCGTCTTCATTCGGGGAACTCGGAGCATCTGCCAGTTACGAGATTCTGGACGCGGTCGGCACACGCGCGCTGCTCAATCTTTTGGCGCGGGACTCCCGTATAAACGTGATCTCCTCACCATCACTGATGGTGCTGGACAACCGGACCGCGACGATACAGGTGGGTGATCAGGTGCCGGTACGTACATCTGAAACAACCAATACCTCAAGCGAGTCCAACATCACCAGCACCATCCAGTTCCGCGATACCGGTGTCAGTCTGGAGGTCACGCCGCGCGTCAATGCCGGTGGCATGGTGGTGCTCGATATCGCCCAGGAGGTGAACGATGTGTCGCAAACCACCACATCGGATATCGACTCACCCACGATCACGCAGCGCAAGATCGAAACCAGCGTAGCGATTCAGAGCGGTGAAACGCTGGTGCTGGGCGGTCTTATTCGCGAGACACGCCAAAATACGGGTGAAGGTGTTCCGCTTCTGCGCCATGTGCCGATTCTTGGACTTGCAATGGGAAGTCGGGGCAAGAGTGTTAACCGCACTGAACTGGTGGTGTTGATTACCCCGACAGCTGTGAGCGATCGGGAAGATGCCCGCAAGGTTACGCAGGAGTATCAGCGTAAGCTCAAGGGCTTGGAGTTGCCGCTAAACAGTGCGGATGCAGGAGGTGCGCAATAACCCAAATAGACATGCTGGCGGAGAGCACGAACTACCTGTGCTGACTCCGGGAACTGAGCGTTGCACTCTCGCAACAATGGTGTCAACTGATTAAGCCTATTCGATTCAAAGGGTTACGGCCATGTGTATTTGTGGTGTAACCCTGCCTCTACACGTCGGCCTATTTCACTCTGAAAAAATCCATATATTTCAAAACCTTACGTTTTGGCAGTTATCTTGCTTATAAAGGGGCAGGTTGCGGTTTGTATTCGGCTGAGAGGCCGTTTGCAAAGGGGCCCCCAAATGGCAGTGCTCGTTTACTGCTGCCGGAGGCAAATATCACACCGAACAAGGGCGGGCTTAATGGCTGCCCGGAAGGCTGGCGTTTTCCCATCGACAGCATGGCGCGCTGGCACTCCTGTTAGGGTCCGGTGCGCAATGAAAGTGGCGAACCTGTGGTTCGTCAACGGAGGTGGGACATGAAGAAGTCCTTATCTTTCTTGAAACTGCCATTCTTTCGAGTGCTCTCGTTTGTGATCGGCGCGATTATGGCGGCAGGGTTGGTAACGGCCCTAACCGTCAAGGCGGTCGATGAACTGGGTGTATTCGAGCTTGATGGCAATGCGGTTGCGGAAGCCACCGCGGGCGATGATTGGAACACGCCCCCGGATTCAGGCAGTGCTATCGCATTCACAGGCATCCTTGCCGACCCTCCACCACTGACTATCTTTACCGGCGGTGGCTCCAAGGATGTAAACGATGTATTCGAATGGAAATACACCGAAGGCTCATCACCGCCGAAGGATGAGATCACCAACGCCTATGCGGCGGCCTATATCAATACGCTGGATACCGGTGTTCACAGTCCGGGCGATCTGATCATCACCTTTGGTCTTGACCGCTTTGCCAATAACGGTGACGCCTTTGCCGGCTTCTGGTTCTTCCAGGATGAGGTCGGTCTGGGCCCTGACGGTCAGTTTGTGGGTGAGCATCAGGTTGGCGATATTTTGGTACTGGTTGAATACCCGCAGGGCGCAAACGCGATGCCTGAGGTGAAGGTGTATGAGTGGAATCCGGCACTTCAGGATGCCGCACCTAACCTGCATCAGCTGTTTTCAGGTACAGCAGAGTGTAACGCCGCTCATACAGGGCCAGCCTGTGCCATTACCAACCATCAGGATGAAACCGCTCCTTGGCCCTATGATCCGAAATTCGGGACCGAGGGCACCTTCCCGTTCGAGAGTTTCTTCGAAGGGGGCATCAACGTCAGCTATCTGTTGGGAGGGGAGGCACCCTGCTTCAGCAGCTTCCTGGCCGAGACCCGTTCATCCCGTTCCGAAACCGCTCAGTTGAAGGACTTCGTCCTTGGCGCATTTGATGTGTGCTCTATCGAAGTCACCAAAGAGTGTTCGGCTGAGGTGGTATCCGAAGGCGATCAGGTCATGGTGTCCTTCGGTGGTACGGTCACCAACACCGGTGGTCTGGATCTGATGGTAACGGTTGAAGACGACATGGGTACTCCGGGCGACACCAGCGATGACCAGGTGGTATTTGGTCCGCAGATGCTCGCAGCCGGTGCGTCGGCGAACTACAGCGGCTCGTTCAATACCATGGATATTTCGTCTCACGATGTGGTCATCGCAACAGGTACGCGCGGAAGTGCGTCTGTTATGGCCAGTGATTTCGCTGACTGTGATGCCTATGTGAACGAAGTGCTGGATGTCGATAAGAGCTGTATCGCGTCCTTGAGCACCGATGGTACGGTCGTCAACGTTGAGTTCTCCGGTACGGTGTACAACAACGGTAACACCAAGCTGACCAACGTTTCAGTGGTCGACGACGGTGGTACTCCGGGCGATACCAGTGACGACACAACGGTCAATATTGGTGATCTGGCGCCGGGAGCCAGTGCTCCGTACTCCGGTAGCTACCAGACAACCAATACCTCACCGACCGATATGGTCTACGCCTCTGCCACCAGCGCACTGACCGGCGCTTCGCTGAATGATGATGCTTCCGCTGCCTGTGCACCGGATATTACACCGGCAATTGAAGTCACCAAGTCGTGCCTGGCTACCATCAACGCAGTGGGTGATGGGCTTGAAGTGACCTTCGAGGGCACGGTGACCAACACCGGTAATGAAGCGTTGACCAACGTCGAGGTCTATGACGATTACGGCAACGGCCTTGAACTGGTTGCCACTATCGGCCAGCTGAACGTGGGGCAGAGCGCGCCATACTCCGGTAGCTTTATGCTTTCGGGGGTTGCAAGCTCAACCGACACCGCCTATGCCAGCGGTAACGGTTTATTGTCTGGCTCACCAGTCAGTGACGACGAAGACGCAAGCTGTGCACCGGATGTACTGCCGGCTATCACCATCAGCAAGGAGTGTATCGCCGATATCAACAGCGGTGGTACAGGCATCGATGTCAGCTTCTTCGGTACGGTGACCAACACCGGCAACGTTGCGCTGAACGATGTGATGGTGGTGGATGACAATGGCACCCCGGGCGATACCTCAGACGATGTTCAGGTGCTCGGACCGATCACCCTGTATATCGGTGAGTCCGCCAACTACTCCGGCAGCTTCGGTGCTTCCGGCGCATCCTCAACAGATGTTGCCTATGCAAGCGCCAATGATGCCCTGACCGGAGCACCGGTGGCCTCTCAGGATGATGCGTTCTGCGCTGCCGATATACTCCCGGCCATCGATGTGACCAAGGAGTGTACAGACCCGGCCGTTTATGGCGATCCGATCGCGTTCTTCGGCACCGTGACCAACACCGGTAACGTTGCGTTGAACAACGTAACGGTTGTCGACGATAACGGTACACCGGGCGACACCAGTGATGATGTCATGGTCCTGGGCCCGATATCACTGGATATCGGTGCATCAGCCAACTACTCCGGAGACTATCTGGTACTGGCTGAAGGCCCGTCCACCGACATTGTGGTCGCAAGCGGTGATGATGCCATTGAAGGCGCGCCGGTATCGGCTTTCGACGACGCAACCTGTGTCGTGCCGCCGCCTCCGGGATTTGAAGGTTGTACTCCGGGATACTGGAAACAGGATCAGCATTTTGATTCCTGGACATCCCCGTACTACCCGAACATGCTGATGACCACAGCCGGGTTCATCTTCCCGAACGGTGCAGGTCTCTTCGGCAACCTGGCGGATCAGACGTTGCTTGAAGCGCTGAACTACGGCGGTGGTGATACTCTCCAGGAAGCCGCTCAGATTCTGATGCGTGCAGCCGTCGCTTCTCTGCTCAATGCAGCCAGTGGCGACGTCGACTTCCCGTGGAGTGTCGATGATGTCATCAATATGACCAATGCCGCACTGGCCAGCAAGGATCGCCAGACCATGCTGAACTTGGCTCATGATCTGGACGATGACAACAATGGACCGGATGGTTGCCCGCTGAACTAATAGAGGCAACGCCCCGATAGTTTGGGGTTCTTTATCCTGTCATTGAAACTGAAAAGGCGATGGAGTCTGACTCCATCGCCTTTTTATTAGCGCAACGTTACAGGCTTCAAACAGTTGGCAAGCTGAGTTCAACTTTGAAACACACCAGTAACGGAAAATAATGACCCATTTATCAACGGGTTATCAGCGCTTAAGCAAGGCTGTGTTTAATTGCCTTAACAAATACGTGTAAATATTGAATGCTGTAAATTCCTATCTGTTTGAATTTAATAGGAAAAATATCTTGGCGCGGAACTTGTAACTCAAAGGCAAGGTCGATGGCGAATTTACGCGATCAATCTATTGAAGAGGGAAGTTCTGCAGGCCCACCCGCCTTATACGAAACGATACCGCGAGAGAACCTGTGTGCTTCCGCACTATGAAACCGGTCTAACTCCATCAGGAGTGCAGGGATGACAGGCAGGCTTCGGGAGGGAGATGCAAAGTCCACGGCAGCGCCACTTTCGCAGGTGCTGTTCTGCAAACAGGTCGGCGAGAATCGACTGCAGGAGGTGGATCATGCGAATTCTGAAACTTCTCAAGACGGTACCGGGATTTCTGGCTGGTATCATATTGGGCATGGGTGTGGTAACGACGGCTGCCGTATACGCGGTAGACGGTAATCCTCCGGGCCTGTTCGAGCTGGACGGTAATACCTATGACGCCATCCCCGATCCAGATGGGGTCGGCGGCACCGATTATTATGGTGACGACTGGGATACGGTCTACACAAACCCGGCATCAACGGCGGCCATCGCCACGACATTCGAGGATGACCCGGCTCCAGAGACCATTTACTGGAAAGGGGGCTCCAAGGATATCGAAAACACCACCGAGTGGTGGCATAAGGACGGTTCGGTGCCGGACAAGGATGATATCACCAACGCCTACGCCGCCGCCTATGTGGTGCAGCCGGGGCAGGAAACCGGGGTCCACAGTGTCGGCGACCTGATTATCTACTTCGGCCTTGACCGTTACGCAAACGATGGTGACGCCTTCGCCGGCTTCTGGTTCTTCCAGAACGATATCTCCGCTAACCTGGCGACCAACCGGTTCGACAGCGTTCCAGCCGGCGGACACGTCGGAAAGAACGAGAAAGGCCCGGGGACACCGGGTGATATTCTGGTGCTGGTCGAGTACCCGCAGGGTTCCGGTGCAACGCCGGAGATCAAGGTGTACCAATGGGATCCGACAGATGCCGAGGGCAATAACGTAGCCACTAACCTCGAGTTGGTGGCCTCCTTCGCCAATGCTGTCTGTGACGGTACGGGCGGAACCGCAGCCTGCGCCATTACCAACGTTGAAGATAACGGTGTTCCGGCATGGCCGTATACTCCGAAAGGCGGTTTGCTTGGCGACCCGCTGCCGCATGAGAGCTTCTTCGAAGGCGGCATCAACGTCACTGAGCTGTTGGGCTCAACCCCTTGCATCAGTTCTTTCCTGGCAGAAACCCGTTCATCCCGCTCCGAGACAGCTCAGCTGAAAGACTTTGTGCTTAAAAGCTTTGATGTCTGCGGCATCAGCGTGACCAAAACCTGTATCGTGGCGGATCTTAACGCCGCGGGCGATCAGCTGACGGCAAGCTTCCAGGGCACAGTGAGCAATGACGGTGGTATCTCGATTATCGCCAACCTGCTGGACACCTTCGGCTCCGCCGTCATCACGGATGTGTGCTATGACGTGGGTGGTGATGGTTCCTGCGCAGGCGATCAGGTGCCGACAGGGCTGACCGGCATTGGCACCAACGACGTCGAGTTTGATCTTGGACCGACTGAAGAGGTGCTCTATCTGGCCAGCTATTCAACCACCACTATTCCGGGTGATCTACAGGCGGATAACAGCGTAGAGGTGTACGCCTATACCAACTCCGTTGATGTGGGCAATACCAACCTGGCAGTCGCATCAAGTAGTGCTCAGACCTACTGTGAGTTCGATGTAACACCGGGACTTGAGGTGATCAAGGATTGCACCGCCGAGCTCAATGCGGCAGGCGACAGCATCCATGTAACGGTCTACGGTAGCGTCAACAATACCGGTAACGTGGCCCTCAATGTGGACAGCATCATTGACACCGAGGGTGATGTCACGGCTTCGGACTTCCCGGCCGTATTGGCTCCGGACACCGACTATCCGTTCTCGAAAGAGTTCGATCAGTCGATCAACGAGCATAGTGATACGTTGACGGTGACTGTAACACCGGCTCTTGGCAGCCCGGCTATTCAGATTGCAGTGGACGACGATGCATTCTGTGAATATATCCCGGTACCGGAACTGGTTGTGACCAAGGAGTGTGTCGATGAAAACGACATCTTCGATGGTTCAGCGGTAACCTTCACCATCCAGGGTACAGTGCACAACCCGTCGGCCGTTGCACTTGAAAACGTGGATGTGGTGGACTCCGAACTGGGCGACCTGTTGCTTGATACCACTCTGGCACCGAACGAAACGAAAAACTTCAGTAAAACGTTCAGTCCGGATCTGGCTGATCTGGTGCTCAGCAATACATCGGATAACACCCGTACCTACGTCCATAGCGATACGGTTCAGGCGACCGGTGATACGGTAATCGATGCTCTTGGCGGCAGTGCCTATGCCAGCACCACCAGCAATGAGGCTTCAGCCGATTGCGATATCGATATCACCACCGATATCTCGGTGACCAAGTCTTGCAGCAACAGCCTTGAGTCGCTCGATATTGGCAACGGTATCACTGTGGTTGTGGTGAAGACGGACGTCGAAGTAACCGTCAAGAACGAGGGTAACGAAGTGCTCAACAACCTGAGCATCGTGGATACTCCGGATGTTGTGTTCAGCAGCTACCCGAGCTCACTTGACCCAGGACAGGAAGTCACCGTTACCGGTAGTTACTACCCGGCCAGCAGTAACAGCCCTGTACCGCATGAAGCCTCCTTCAGCGATATGGTGGATGTGAGCGGCGATGGTATCTTTACCACCGTCGATGCAAGTGCCAGCGTGGAAGCTATCTGTGATCTTTGCGTAGAACCTGAGCCGACACCTGAGTAATCAGGCACGCTAGCCGATAGCGTATTCACCACGGTTAAACGCAAAAAAAAGGTGGCCCTTTGAGGCCACCTTTTCTGTGTGCTGAGATCAGCGATTTTTGCCTTTGCCGTTGTTTCCGCCACCGCCTGTGGATCCACCGGAAGTGGAACCGGACAGGCTCAGATTCACAGTTGCGGTAGCGCTGGCTTTGCCATCGGTGATGGTGTAGCTAAAGCTATCGTTGTCCTTGAAGTTCTTCGCTGGTGTGTAGGTCAGCGTGCCGTTGCTGTTGAGTTTGACCGAGCCTTTGGCTGCCGTACCGACCGCTGCGATGGTCAGCGCGTCGCCATCAGCGTCGCTGTCATTCGACAGGACCGAAACCGTTACCGAGCTTTTGCTGCTCATGCTGACGCTGTCATCGGCGGCAACCGGCGCTGTATTGGTATCGACCGGGGTTGTCGAGGTGTTGTCCTGAACCACATAGGTCAGGGTTGTGTTGCCGGCTTTCTGGCTATTGCTCTCGGTGGCGCTGACGGTCACGTCATAGAACGTCGCTGCTGCACTGGTCGATGAAGTCAGGTTGACGGTCACGCTGGAAGAGCTACCCGCCGCCAGACTCATTGAGCTTTTGCTAAAGCTTGCAGCCCAGCCAGAGGGAACGGCGGCGTTGAGGCTGACCTGAAGCGTACCGCAGGCACTGCTGTTGGGGTTGGTAACACTGACGGTGTAGCTCAGCGTATCACCGGCGTAGCCCCACTGGCTGGCGCTGCCGCTTACACTCAGTGTCGGAGCCGACAGGGAGCAGGTCGGCGTGGTGCTTGAACCATCCAGAGACACGTTCACGGTTGCGTTGTTGGCATCGACCCAGCCTGCGGACAATGCAACGGAGCTGTCGAGGCTTGTGAAACTTGAGCCGCTGACCAGAGCAGGATCTTCCCAGTCGTCATAACCAAAGCTGGCACTTCCCGGGGTCATATCGAGCAGGTTGCTTGTATCGCCTTTACCTTCTGTCGCGCTGTGCACGATAACGCCCTGAGTGACGTTGGCGGTGTCCACCTTGGTGCCGTCGAACAATTGAGCGTCTTCGCCTTCAGGCTGGCGCATCTCCACGTAGTACCAGCTGTTACCGTTAACCGAGTCGGCATTTTTTAATACCTTCAGTACTTTCGGTTCGTTGCTGCCGCTGACATAGGGCGCGAGCTGGTACTGGCCGCTAGCATTGGCCGTAACCAGTTCGTTCTTGCTCAACCAGCCCAGTTGCTCTTTCGCGAAGCCGTTGTAATGACCGACTCGGTTGTAGTAACCCATGATATCCAGCGTATCGCCATAGGCGTACTGAGTGCAGCTGCTGCCTTCAGTTGTGGCGCCGCACTCTAGAGAGTGAGCGTGGAAGAGGCCGAGATTGTGGCCAAGCTCATGGGCCAGTGTGCGCAGAATCATTGAGCCGTTAATAAACGTGTAGCTGGGCGAACCGCCAATAGAGCCGGAGCCGGTATAGCCGCAGGCATTCTTGGGGAAGGCAAACATCAGACGATCATAGCTGTTGATATCGATGCCCTGAGCGTTGGCGATGCTCAGTGCTTCATTGCGAACGCTGAGGCTATCACACACGGTGCTGCTTACAGACAGGGTATTCCAACCGACCACATCACCGGTTAGCCAGGTGCGACCGCTTGAGTTCTCCTGAATGAAGCCATCGACGGTGCCAAACAGCATCGACTGGGCCTGGGCTACGCTCCAGGGTTGGGACTTATCGTCGCTGAAGTTAAGCAGCATCAGCAGCGTGCGCTGCTCGCCAAGCGTATTGGTCAGCGCCGGTACCACATCGCCAGCCGCGGCGGTTGTGCCGTCGGATAGCTGAGAGAGGGTTTCAAGCTGATCGCCAACAAGAAGGTCGCCATTGCTATCGCTGTTTGAGTCACTGCCGAACAGCCAGCCGGCCGCTTTTACCTTAGTACCCTGAAACAGTTTGGCTTTGCTGTTGGCGGTATGCAGCTCGAAACGCTCGCCGAAGTCGGATACCAGAAACGTCTTCAGTACATGACTGCCATCGGCATAATCTTCGTAGTAACGCTCAATCTCGCCTTCGACTTCGATACGGCTTTCGAGCTTGGCGATAACCGCATCTGGCATACCCAACTGGCGATCTTCCGGGATCATCACGCGCAGAGCTGCTGCGGGGTTGGAATCCATCAGGACCTGCAAGAACGCTTTGCGCTCCTGAGCCTTGGCGATCAGCTTTTCAAGGGCCGATGAACGTGCGCTACCCTGAGCCTGTGCCCACTGTTTCTGCAGGGTTAGCAGCCCTTCTGTCTGTTCAGCCGCTTTTTGGTGCAGGGCGGCTTGTTCTGAAGCGGTGGTGGGAAGGGCGTGTTCCCCGGCTGAAACAGGTGCGCTTGCGCATCCGATAGCGGCTGCAAGACCGAGAACGGCCAAAGAGGGGATGTGTTTAGCTGTAGGCGTGCTCATGACGGACCTCCTGAAAACTAAAATTCAGCAAGATCCTCCGGCGATGATTCCTGAGAGAGTGACTTCTCCTTCGGCGGTCCGGCTATTCGCACGTTCAGTGTCGAACCCGTGACTTTGCGTAGCTCTGCGAGCTTTGCCTTTTCGGGAGAGGATCTTTGGGCTGTTTCTGTACGACTGCTATTTCGTTTGCGTTACAGCACATGCTTCGAGAAGCAGATGTATCACGCGTATTCCTAACCTTTTCTACGTTCTGGCCGTAGGTGTTGATATAGCTTGACACTGCCCACTGGGGAATCAGTCTGTCTGTATCAATACGTTTACGACCGAGGTGTGAAGCGGATATTAGCAGGCCGTATTTTTAATTTTAAGAGGCAGTTTTTTGTCAGGTGTTAATTAAAACTGTTCGTTATATTTACACTGGAACATTTAATTTACATGATTCCGTATAAATTAGTATGAGTGTTAATTTTATGAAACAGGAATATTGGTTTTATAGGGTGGGTTGTTATTATATGGTCGCATCTTAAATACACTATCAGTATGACTGTAAACTATACGTTACACCCGTTGTATCATTTAGATAACAGAAAAACATTTAGATTGATTTGTTATAAGAATCGTCGATTTCGTCCCAAAGAACGATCGATGAGCGTGAGTGGATCGCTTCGAGAGTCGGAAAACTCGGTTTGAAGCGTGTCCAGGAGGAGGGGGGCAGAGTGCCGGTTAAGGCCTGCACTGAGCCTTCTGACTCAGAGTAGGTTTCCGCTTCTGCCACGGGCTCCTCTGGGTCAGCTAGGGTACGTCCTGTACCGTAATCCTTGTTTGTAAGGCGGTGTCTGAGAAGAACACGCCGGCGAGGTTGGATCATACGGCTGCTCCATTTACTGCATAGATAATGCAGCATACGGGCCATTTGATTATTTTTATCAATAATTCAAATAGTTATTGTGCAATGGCGCGGCAGGCAGGTTGGCGGAATTGTCCAAGATGTAACGATGGTTATACAGGCTGGACACCTCCTCTTAGTGAGCCCCATATGAGGAGAAGTTATCCCGCCCGTCCATGTGGTGCTTTTCCATCATGCGATAGAGGGTTACTCGTGAAACGCCAAGGGCCTTGGCGGCTCGTGAAACATTGTTATCGAAACGGTTAAGGGTATGCGAGATGGCTTGTTTCTCAGCAATGGCGCGTGCTTCGTTCAGCGTGCGCAAAGGCTCGTTAGTCACGATATCTTCAGAGAGTTTCAGATCCTGCGCTGTTATCAAACGGTTGTCGCTCATGATCATGCCGCGCCGGACGCGGTTGATCAGCTCACGCACATTGCCGGGCCAGGCGTAGTTGTTGATCGCGTCTATGGCGTCATCAGCAAACCCCCTTAGTTGGCCGTTGTGATCGCTGGCAAACTTCTTGAAGAAGAACCGCGCGAGAAGCTCTTTGTCTTCACCGCGATCGCGTAGCGGTGGCAAGTCGATATTGAGTACGCTCAAACGATAGAAGAGGTCTTCACGGAACCGGCCCTGTTCTACCGCTTTTTCCAGATCGATATTGGTTGCGGCGATAACACGCACGTCCACATACATGGGTGTGTTGTTGCCCAGCCGCTCAATGGTGCCCTCCTGAAGGAATCTGAGCATGTGGGCTTGCAGGTTCAGGTCCAGATCGCCGATTTCATCAAGGAATAGAGAGCCCAGTGAGGCCGCTTCGATCCTGCCAAGGCGTCGCTGGGCGGCACCGGTAAAGGCCCCTTTTTCATAGCCAAACAGCTCTGAGTGAATCAGTGTCTCCGGCAGTGCGCCGCAATTTACGGCGACGAACGGGTAGGCGCTGCGCTTGGAGCGCTGATGTATCGCGCGGGCAATAAGCTCCTTCCCGGTTCCGCTCTCACCGGTGATCAGAACCGGAGCATCGGTTTTGGCGACTTTTCGAATCTGATCGAAAATATCCAGCATCTGAGGGCTGGTGCCAACCATCTGAAACTCGTCGTCCATGCCCGCCGCGTCACTTTCCAGGTGTTGCAGGTGAAAAATGCCGTAGGCATGGCCCAGTACAGTGGCCAGATTGGATATGTTCTCGTTCAGTGGCAGTGAGAAATAGTCGTAGAAGTTCTCGAACAGGATGCGCCGCAGTTCAATGTCGCGTAACTGTTCCGGTTGGATAATGGCGATCCAGGCGATCTGGTTATGCTGCTGGAAGAAGGTGATCAGTTGTGGTCTAAGCAGCGGGTCTGACCAGTCGAAATGAGCGATGCCAACATAAAAGCTATTAGTGAGGAGCGCTTTTTCAGCATTTTCCAGATTGGTTTCCCGATGCAATAACCAGCCTGAAATATCCTCCAGCTCATTTATATTGCCTGTCTCGGGAGACAGGTCAATCAGGATGGCATCCCTTAGTCCAGGCACTCTTGGATTTTCTCTGACTCTTAATGTGTCCACGGCTATATGCCCAATAAAGTGACAGTAAACATCTAAAATAGTTACTTCCTACTGTCTGGTGGAAAGTATAGTTAACGTTCAGTTAATTCAACAGGAGAACTTTACACGCGTAATTGTTCTGAAATGCACTGATTTCATGTAGGCACTGTCACGATTTTGAGCCCGCAAATATGTCCAGTTGTGTCTATAGTGAACGGTATCAAACACTGAGTGTGTGCTGATCATGTACTGTGACTATTTTGGGTTGCGCGAGTCGCCTTTCTCTATAGCCCCTAATCCCCGTTACCTGTTCATGAGTGAGCAGCATCAGGAGGCACTGGCCCATCTGCTCTATGGCATCACCATCGACGGCGGGTTCGTTCTGCTGACGGGTGAAGTCGGAACCGGTAAAACGACGGTCGCACGGCAATTGCTTGAGCAATTGCCCAGCGATACCGATGTGGCCGTCATTCTCAATCCAAAGCAGAGTGTCGTTGAGCTGTTGCAATCAATTTGCGATGAGCTGAATGTGCCTTCGTGTGAGATCCCGAGCGTTAAATCCCTCGTTGACCGAATCCAGCAGGAGTTGTTAAGACGCTACGCGGAAGGCCGCAATACCGTCCTGTTAATTGACGAAGCACAGCAGCTGTCGGTGGATCTGCTGGAGCAGATACGCCTGCTGACCAATCTCGAAACCAGTGAGCACAAGCTCCTCAATATTATCCTGTTGGGGCAACCCGAACTTCTGGAGCTGCTCGCCAGAGCGGAGTTGAGGCAGCTATCGCAAAGAATCACCGCTCGCTACCACTTGGGGCCGCTTACGCTAAAGGAATTACCGCTTTATATACGACATCGTTTGTCCGTTGCGGGTATGAGTCGACCGGTGTTTCCAGAGCCTGTGCTTAAGCAGCTGTACCGCTTGTCGGGCGGATTGCCTCGCTTGATCAACCTGATTGGGGATCGAGCCCTCTTGGGCACCTACGTGCAAAAGCAGAATGAGGTCAGCCTACAAACGCTGAAGCAAGCCGCACGTGAGGTATTTGGGGAAGATATTCCAGATCCGATCAGCTCCCGGATGAGCAAACGGATGATATTGACCGCCGCTGTTCTGGTGGGCCTTTTGGCCTGGGGTACGGGGCTGATGCTATCGATGTTGTACAAAGGCGAGCTTGGAGGACGATGGTTTGAACAGGTCTCCGGCTGGCTCGATATGCCCGCCGAGGCCTCCTCAAAGGAATTGACCGCTATCGAACAGATCACAAAACCCGTTTCTGTTTCGGCTGAGCGCGGCGAACATCTCAAGGCGGAGTCGATGCCGTCGTCAGCTAACGCTTTACCTGTAGTCGAGAGCACAGTGCTTGCATCAGTAACGCGCAGCCCCGTGCCTTTGTTGCAAGATTCCTCGGCTGCAGGTGGGGTGAGTCAGGATAATAAGGCCGTTAAGGACGCTTCAGATATGGCTCTTTGGCCGACCGATCCTGACCCGGATCTATTGCTAGTGCTGGCCTACAGGCGATTGTTCAAGGCGTGGCAAATAGACTACGACCCGCGTCAGCAACCGGTGGTATGTGATTTCGCCGAGGTGAACGGCCTGGCCTGCCTGAGCCTTGACGGTGGGGCGGACCTGTTGAAACAGCTGGATAGGCCGGCGGTGGCCGGGTTTACCCATAAAGGACAGCACTATGAGCTGCTGGTGTTGTCACTGGATGCCATGCGGGCGTGGGTATTCCTCGATGGCCGGGAGTTCAGTCTGCCCCGATCTGATCTTGATGGTGGATGGGAGGGACGTTTTACGCTGCTTTGGCGTCCTCCACCTGATTACTCGGCGCCTATCTGGCCAGGTGCATCCGGCGACTCTGTGGACTGGCTCGAGCAACACCTGGCCAGAGCTGAGGGAAAAGTTGTCACGGGCACGGGGCGTGCGCGATACAACACTGCAATGGTTGAGCAGGTCAGAAGTTTTCAGCGCAGCAAGGGGCTCAATGTCGACGGTGTCGTAGGGCCTAGAACCGTCATTATGCTGAATTCGGTTACTCAGGATGATCTGCCGCGATTGGACGAGCCCGGGAGTTGACCATGTCATACATCCTGCAAGCACTTAAAGAGTCGGAGGCACGTCGAAGCGCACGCACTTCAGAAGAGGGCGGTGTGAGTGATCCGATGCCGCCAATAGGTTCTTCGACGATTCCATCGATACGGCGTCCGCTGCCCCTCTGGGGCGTGCTGAGCGGTGTGCTATTGTTGGCCGGAGCAGGGTTCATACTCTTTGGAAAAGCGCCTGTCGATAGGATGCCCGTTGATAATCAAGGCGGCGCGCCAACAGGTGCCCAGCGGGATGCTCACGCTTCGAGCCAAACCGATCATGAGATCGACATGGTGGGCGTCAAACTGGTGTTGAACGCACCGGAAGAGCCTAAGCCGTCGGTAACCGGCATTAAAGAGGTGGTAATCAATAAACCGACTATCTCACCCATAAAGCCGGTTAGACGTACGGTCGAACCCGTTGCTGTTGTGTCATCTGAGCCAAAGCCGGTAATCGAAGAACCTGTCGCAGTGCCTGATCCCTATGCCGGTCTACCCTACCTGAGACAGTTACCGGTTGATGTACAGCGGGTGTTGCCGGATCTGCGCTTCAGTGTTCACATCTACTCTGAGCAGCAGGGCAGCCGATTGGTCAAACTGGGAGACAGAGTGATTCGTGAGGGGCAGCGCGTGGCACCGGACCTCATGTTAGAGGCCATCATTCCCAAAGGTGTGGTGATGCAATATCGAGACTACCGCTTCCGGGTGCCGGCACTATAACCGGCATGAAGCGCTGAGTCCATTACGCGTAGGTGTCGATATTCTGACCGACGGGATTGGATGGGTCGACCGGACGTGGCGTTGTGCTCTCGATCAATTTCAGTGCTTGCTGGCCATTGGCTTCCATCTGATCCTTGATCATCACATTGACCTTAGTCGCGTGTGCCTGATCGGCAGAGACCTGACTCAGCAGTGTGGTAGTGGAAGAGATATCCATAGCATCTTGGCTCCCGTTGACCTAACTTAAAACCTGTCGCCAGTTTACGACATAATGCCTGTTTTGAATAGACGCCTCGGCGGATGTCTGATCGAGCGGCATAAAAAAAGGGAGTGAAACTAAATTCACTCCCTTCCTTTGGCTTCAGGCTTTACAGCCTTGGCAGCGCAGCTTAGATAGCTACGATGTTCTCTGCCTGAGGACCTTTCTGGCCCTGAGTAACAGTGAACTGTACGCGCTGGCCTTCAGCCAGGGTTTTGAAACCTGAACCGCTGATAGCGCTGAAGTGAGCGAAAACGTCCGGGCCGTTTTCCTGCTCGATGAAGCCGAAGCCTTTAGTTTCGTTGAACCATTTAACAGTGCCGGTAGTGGTAGACATAGTATATATTCCTGAATATCAGTAATGATTTTGTCGTCTCGGGTGTTCCCGATCGGACGGTCGTGCTTTGAAGTGGTGACGTACTTATGAAGACAGGACGAACTACTACAGGCAGGGCGTCGAAATGGTTTGCATAAATATGAGACTTACTTACTAGCGAGGTTCAGTGTACAGGGCCCCTTGCTGGAGTCAACAAATACTTTTTATTTCTGCAAGGGGCCACATGCAGCTGTCCTGGACTACCAAACGGTCTTGATCAGTCCACCGTCAACGGCCAGTGAAACGCCCGTGATATAGCTTGCTGCATCGGATAGCAGGAAGGCACAGGCCTTACCGACTTCATCGGCATCGCCGAAGCGCCGCATCGGTAGTTGAGCGGCCATCTGGGCATTGTGTTCCTCAACACTTACACCACGTTTTGATGCTTGTGCCTGATTGGTTCCGCGCAGACGGTCAGTGTCAATTTTGCCCGGAATCAGCGTGTTAAGCCGGATGTTGTCAGGGCCCAGCTGTTGCGACAGCGATTTGATCAGTGATGTGACGCCCGAGCGCATCACGTTGGACAGAATCAGGATATCGATCGGCTCTTTAACGGAGGAGGAGGTGATGGCAAGAATCGAACCTCCGCCGGAGGCACGCATGCTCGGCAGGACTGCACGGATCATCCGCACGCTACTCATGAGTGTCAGCTCGAAGGCGCTTTGCCAGTCATCGTCATCAAAGCTGTCGAACTGACCGGTTGGCGGGCCGCCTGCGTTAACCAGAAGCCCCTTGACGGGGCCGAGATCGCGTAGCGTATCCTCGGCCCATTGCTTGATACTCTGTGCGTCACCTGCATCGAACGTATAGGCTTTGACTGTCGCGCCGGTCTGCTGCCGTATCGTTTCCGCTGCGGACTCTATCGCCTGTTTGTCGCGGCTTGCCATCGACACGATTGCGCCTTCGCGTGCGCATTCAAGCGCCGTCGCATAACCCATGCCTTTGCTGGCGGCCGCAATCATCACCACCTGACCTTTCAAGTTAAGATCCATGTTGCTCCTCGTTATGGCTGTTACGCTCGTATTCTTCGACCAGTATGCGTGCGTCGAGAAAGTCTTCGTTGCTCACTTGTACCTGTGCAAGGTTGAAGGTACCGACTTCTCCAAACGCACCCTGAAGGTAATGGCCGGCGACATGGGCGTCTATACCATTGGCACGTAGCATTCCGGCGACAATGTGCGCCTCGGCGATATCCTGTGCGTGATAGACAATCAGCATGATGACTCCGGCGGTATCCTAATTATCAGTTATCCAGCATTATTCAGGCCGTTGGACGCTTTGGCGGCTCTTGCTGCGTGCAGCTTTTTGTAGCTCTCGATAAGCCTCAGGTGCCGGTCCAGGCCTTCCAGTTTCATGCTGGTCTCACTCAGGCCGTAAAATTTAACATCGCCGGTCAGGGAGCCGACGGCCGCCTCCATTCGCTCAGTCCCGAACATCCGGGTCATGTTGGGCAGGTAATCCTCCAGCTCCAACTCTTCATCCAGTGCGATATCAAGTACGGCGTTGAGAGCCTGGAAAAACAGCACACGTTCAACAGTATTGTCGTTGTAGTTCAACAGTTCCAACACCAGATCACGCGCCTCTTCGTAATGAGCAAGCGCCAGATATATCAGGGCTTTAAGCTCGCCGACGACAAGCTGCCCCCACACAGTGTTGTCGTCAAACTCAATACCTATGAGTGTTCCCACTTCGGTGTAGTTATCGAGTTCGCTCTCTTCAAGGCGCTCGACAAGGTCAGCCAATGCATCCTCGTCCAGCGAGTGGATGTTCAGAATATCGGAGCGGAACAGTAGCGCTTTATTGGTGTTGTCCCAGATCAGATCTTCGACCGGATAGATTTCCGAGTAGTCGGGCACCAGTATTCTGCAGGCGGACGCGCCGAAGTCGTCAAATGCCGCGATATACACCTCTTTGCCGAGATCTTCGAGGATCGCCATCAGGCGGGCATTTTCCTCTTCGTTGGTGCCGGAGAAATCCCATTCGCAGAACGCGTAATCATGCTTGGCGCTGAAGAAGCGCCAGGAGATCAGCCCTGTCGAGTCGATGAAGTGCTCAACGAAGTTGTTCGGTTCGGTCACTGCAAGGCTGTTGAACGTGGGCGGAGGCACATCGTTGAGGCCCTCGAAACTGCGGCCCTGAAGCAACTCGGTGAGGCTGCGCTCCAGCGCCACTTCAAAGCTTGGGTGCGCCCCGAAGGAGGCGAATACTCCGCCGGTACGCGGGTTCATGAGGGTGACGCACATCACCGGGTACTGGCCGCCCAAGGACGCGTCTTTGACGACAACCGGAAAGCCCTGCTCTTCAAGCCCCTTAATGCCAGCGAGGATTCCGGGGTATTTCTCAAGTACATGGGTTGGTACGTCTGGCAGTACGATCTCCTGCTCGATGATCTGTTTCTTGACCGCGCGCTCGAATATCTCGGACAGCCCTTGTACCTGCGCTTCGTAAAGATTGTTGCCAGCACTCATGCCGTTGCTGACAAACAGGTTTTCGATCAGGTTGGAGGGGAAGTACACCACCTCCTGATCGGACTGGCGCACGTACGGGATGGCGCAGATGCCACGCTCAATTGCTCCTGAGTTGGTGTCGATCAGGTGTGAGGCACGAAGCTCCTGTTCTGGGTCGTAAATCTCAAGGCAGTACTCATCCAGCAACCCTTCGGGCAAGGTGTCATCAGGGCCCGGTTTAAACCACTTTTCGTTGGGGTAGTGAACGAAATCACTGTTGGCGATCTCTTCGCCAAAGTAGTGATCATTGTAGAAAAAGTTGCAGCTGGCACGCTCGATGAACTCGCCCAGTGCCGAGCACAGGGCACTCTCCTTGGTTGCGCCTTTGCCATTGGTGAAGCACATGGGGGAGGCCGCGTCACGAATATGCAGTGACCATACGTTGGGCACGATATTGCGCCAGGACGCCACTTCGATCTTCATCCCGAGTTCGGCAAGAATGCCGGTCATGTTGGCGATGGTCTCCTCCAGCGGGAGGTCTTTGCCGAGGATGTAGGTGTGAGCGTCGCTGTCCGGGTTGACCGTGAGCATGGCCGAGGCGTCTTCGTCCAGGTTTTCAACCGTCTCGATCGCGAATTCGGGGCCTTGCTGGACGACCTTTTTCACCGTGCAACGGTCGATGGATCTCAGAATCCCTTCGCGGTCTTTGTCGGAGATGTGTTCGGGTAGCTCAACTTGAATCTTGAACGTCTGGTTGTATCGGTTTTCAGGGTCGACGATATTGTTTTGCGCCAACCGGATGCCGTCAGTGGGTATATCGCGTGCCAGACAGTACACGCGCACAAAGTAGGCAGCACACAGCGCAGAGGAGGCGAGAAAATAGTCGAACGGGCTCGGCGCTGAACCATCGCCCTTGTAGCGTATGGGCTGGTCGGTGGTCACCGTGAAGTCATCGAATTTGGCTTCAAGGCGCAGGTTTTCCAGAAAGTTTACTTTGATTTCCATGATGAGTGTTCTTGCTTAATTCGTTGATTCTATTGAGCACTTAACGGCAGTGCCCAATATGCGTTAATTGTCAGCTGATATGTGCTGCGGTGCTTATGCTACTTGCCCCGCGGCAACCCCGGATGCCCATGCCCACTGGAAGTTATGCCCGCCCAGATGGCCGGTCACATCGAGGCATTCACCAATGAAAAACAGACCGGGCACCTTGTTTGCTTCGAACGTCTTTGATGACACCTCGCCAGTTTTGATGCCCCCCAGTGTCACTTCGGCCGTTCTATAGCCTTCAGTGCCACTGGGCTTGATGCGCCAATGTTGGAGTTGGTCGGCAAGACGGGTCAGTACCTTGTTGCTTTGGTCTGCCATGTGGCCTGCAAACTGCCAGTGTTCACACAGCGCCTGGACAACCCGTTTGCTCATCAGCGTTGACAGTACTGTTTGCAGCTCGGCTTTTGGGCGGCTCTCCCGTTGCTGTTTCAGCCATTCGAACAGCTCCATATCCGGAAACAGGTTGATTTCGATCTCATCGCCCGGGTGCCAGTAGGAGGATATCTGCAGGATCGCAGGGCCGCTCAGGCCACGATGAGTAAACAGTAGGGCCTCGCGAAACGTTTTGCCATTGCAGCTGACGCTGATCGGGTGAGATACACCCGAGAGCGGTTTCAGATATTCGAGGTCGGCTGGTTGCAAGGTGAATGGGACGAGCGCCGCACGCGTCTCGTTCACCTCAAGGCCAAATTGATGGGCGATCTCATAGGCGAAGCCGGTGGCGCCGCCATTGGGTATCGACAAACCGCCCGTTGCGATGACGACGGAGGTGCAAAAAACCTCACCGCTGCTGGTGACAAGTCGAAAACCAGGATTCTGATGCTCAATGCTCTCAACGCGGGTTTCAGTACGCGTCTCCACTCCCGCCCACTCGCATTCAGTCAACAGCAGTTGCAGAATCTCGCGGCTGGATTCGTTGCAGAACAACTGCCCCAGCGTTTTTTCATGAAACTCTATGCCGTGACGCTCCACCAGTTCGATAAACTGTGCCGCCGGATAGCGGCTCAGCGCCGACTTGCAGAAGTGCGGGTTGTCGGAGAGAAAGTTGGCCGGGCTGTTATGGATATTGGTGAAGTTGCAGCGGCCTCCGCCGGACATAAGAATTTTACGGCCGAGTTTATTGGTGTGCTCGATCACCAGCACGGAGCGGTTGCGGTAACCGGCCGTTGCCGCACACATCAGGCCTGAGGCCCCTCCACCAATAATCACTACATCGTATTGCGACAAAGCCAGTACTCACGCTCCAGGGTTAGGTCGGCGATTCTATCACGCCCTGTACTACGGCTCCTTATCCGTGCGTTACTTGGAGCTGGGTGAATTGGCAAAGTCGCAGCGGTTGCGCTACCGTCCATTGCGACGGAGGGCCTGAATCAGGGGGCGCGTCTGTATAATCAGCGGCGGAAATATAGAACCTTCACTGCTGCAGCAGTGCATAGGTCAATGACAGCGGGCTCATCTGGCCACACACAGTTAGCAATGCACAGTTTTGTTAAAAGGAACCCGGTAAAGGGTTCAGATCGTATTCTGAAAGAGGCGCAGGGGCTGGAACTGCTCGAGAGAACGCTACGCGAGGCGAGCATAGGGGAGTTATCGGTGCCCGCGCGCATTGCCGTCGAGAGAGAGCAGCTTGAGCTAGAGTGCGTATCGTCAGCCCCACCTACTGATCGGTTGATGAGAGATTTGGGGCGAGGGTTGGCGAGGCTGCATGCGCTAAACGGCCCCGCTTACGGGTTGGAAGAGAACAACTACATCGGGCTCTCACCCCAGAAAAACGGCTGGAGTGATGACTGGGGCACGTTCTTTGTTGAGCGCCGCCTTGGTTTTCAGATCGAGCGGATATCGGATAGCCGTTTAAGGCAGCGGTTTGAACATGCGCTGGCCTCTTATCGAGCGGCGTTGATCGCTATGCTTAATCGCCATGTTGATGCACCGGCGCTGGTTCACGGGGATCTGTGGTCCGGCAATGTGCTCTTTGACAGCCAAAGGGTATGGCTGATCGATCCTGCGGTTTACTATGCGGACCCGGAAGTGGATCTGGCAATGAGCGAGATGTTCGGCGGCTTTAGCCCCGCGTTTTATGCAGCCTATCAGGAAGTGCGCCCGTTATCGTCCATCTATCCGTTTAAGCGTCGTATCTACAACCTTTATCACTATCTGAATCATTACAACCTTTTTGGCAGCAGCTATCTGCCGGGGTGCGAAGAGGGGCTGGCGGCGCTCGATGAAACTCTACATTGCTGAAAAACCTAGCCTGGCACGTGCGATTGCGGCGGTATTGCCGGGGCCGCAGAAGCGGGAGGATGGGTATATCCGATGCGGCAATGGCGATCTGGTCAGCTGGTGTATCGGACATCTGCTTGAGCAGGCCGAGCCTGAAAGTTATGACCCGGCCTACAAGCAGTGGCGTTACGAGCATCTGCCGATTGTGCCTGACAAGTGGAAGTTAAAGCCCCGGCCCAAGGTCCGTGGCCAGCTTTCTGCACTTAAAAAACTCACCAAGGATGCGGACCAACTCGTGCATGCAGGAGACCCTGATCGTGAGGGGCAGCTACTGGTGGATGAGGTGATCGAGTATCTGGGTGTTCCGGAGTCGAAAAGGCGCAGTATGCAGCGTCTGCTGATCTCCGATCTGAACCCTTCGGCAGTCAAGCGGGCATTGGAGAGGCTCAAGCCCAACAGTGAATTCGTTCCGTTGTCGGTATCTGCTCTGGCGCGTTCACGGGCAGACTGGCTGTATGGAATCAACCTTACCCGAGCGCTTACGTTACAGGGGCGGCGCGTAGGCTTCGATGGGTTGCTGTCCGTCGGCAGAGTACAGACCCCTGTGCTGGGGCTTGTGGTGGAGCGTGACCGCGCCATCGAAGCCTTCGTCAGTAAACCTTTTTTTGAAGTGCTGGCCCATCTGCAGACAGAAGATGCACAGACCTTCAGCGCACAGTGGCAACCCAGTGAAGCCTGTGCACGCTGGCAGGATGACGAGGGGCGCGTGCTCAGTCGTGATCTGGCGCAGAATGTGGCAAGCCGTATCACCGGCAGGGAAGCGTTGGTAGAAAGCGCCACGCGCAAACCCGGTCGACAGCCACCGCCTTTGCCTTATAACCTGTCGGCGCTTCAGATCGACGCATCGAAGGCGTTTGGCATGAGTGCTCAGGGCGTGCTGGACGCCTGTCAGTCACTCTATGAGAAGCATCGGCTGATTACCTATCCGCGCTCTGACTGTCGTTACCTTCCCAAAGAGCACCATGCCGAGGCCACTGCTGTTTTCAACGCCATTCGCCAGAGTGCGCCGACCTTGGCCGGTGCGGTTGCCGGTAGCGACAGTACCATCAAGGGTAGGGCTTGGAACGATGCCAAGGTCGAAGCGCATCATGCCATTATCCCGACCGCTAAAAGTGCGCGTGAGGGGACGTTGTCGACAAGTGAGGCGAAAGTCTACGAATTGATTGCGCGCCAATATCTGATGCAGTTCTATCAGAACTGGAGCTACAACGATACGGAACTCACCTTTCGAATTGAGGGCGGGGTGTTTATCGCCAGAGCACGGCAGACAACCGATCCGGGGTGGCGGGCGTTGTTGGGCAAAGTGGCGGATGAGGCCCCTGAGCTTCCGCTTTTGTCGGTGGGGGACCGGCTTCTATGTGAGCGAGGTGAAGTGGTCGAAAAACAGACGCAGCCTCCCAAACCTTTTACCGATGCCACTTTGCTGGCAGCCATGACGGGGATTGCCCGCTTCGTTGCTGATCCTGCCTTGAGAAAGGTGCTCAGGGAGACCGATGGGCTGGGAACAGAGGCGACCCGTGCGGGGATTATTGAACTGCTGGTGACACGAGGTTACCTGAGCCGCCAAGGCAAGAGCATACGCTCTTCTGCTGCCGGACGCGGTCTTATCGACGCCTTGCCCGCACAAGTCCAGAAGCCCGATTTGACCGCCCATTGGGAGTCGTCACTGGATGCGATGGCACGACGGGAAGGACGTTACGATCAGTTTATGTCGGCACTGAACGATTCGCTGAGCGAGCTGATAAATCAGTTGGGTGCGAGCACCCCGGAGAGTCTGCGGGGGATTGATGCGCCTAGAAAACGCCGTTTCACAAAAGGTAAAGGCGGCGCGCGCAAGGGAGCATCCAGCGCGAAATCGGATGGAGCTGCCAAGCGAGGAAGCAAGGCGGGTGCTGCAAGTAGACGGCGCAGCACCCGAGCCGTGAGTTCAAAAACGTAGCGAGCCTGTCAGGCATCCCGGTTGCAGTCCGATACCCAGGGGTGGGCTTCCAGGCGGTCCATCATGTGATCGAGGAAGGCACGCACCCTGGGCGTCAGGTTGCGTCGGCTGGTATAGAGCGCGTTGATTTCGGTTGGCGTAACATGGAAATCACGCATAACGGGCACAAGCTTGCCCTGTTCAACCAGTTCATCCACGAACACATGCGCCAGGCGAATGATGCCGACCCCCTGCACACCCATCTCTCGCGCGAAACTCATGCTATTGGTACGCATCTGTTTTCCGAAGGTGGCGGGTTCACCTTCGTTCCAGTCGGTGAAACGCCAGCTATCGAAGGGTTTGACCAGCGTAACGCACTGGTGACGGGATAAATCGTCGGGCGTGACGGGCTCGCCATGCTTTTGAAGGTACGCGGGGCTTGCATAAAGGCCGCGGCTGAGTGTGGCCACCTTTCGGGCGATCATCGACGAATCAGGCAAAGGCCCCACCCGAAGTGCCAGATCCATACCCTCTTCAACGAGGTCGACTGTACGTGTGCTGAGCTCAACATCGACCTCAAGCTCGGGGTACTTGTCCATGAAACTGGCGATAACGCCATTCATTAGATAAATGCCGACTTCGGTCGGCATCGTCATGCGCAAACGGCCGCGCAACTCGCTTGAGTCGGCGGCTATTTCGTCGCGAACCAATTGCAATTGATCGATCAGGTCGCGACTGCGCTCGAACAGTTCAAGCCCCTCGGGGGTTAGCTTCAGCTTGCGGGTCGTGCGCTGAATCAAGCGGGTGCCGAGGCTGTCTTCCAGTTGCGCGATGCGACGGCTGATTGTCGATTTCTGTACATTGAGCGTTTCCGCTGCTGAGGTGAAGCTTCCTGTTTCGACCACGCGAATAAACAGGCTGAGGTCATTCAGATTCATCGTTACGAACTTTCCTGTACAACGGTTGGGCTTGTGCAACTTTACAGCCTGGAGTACGGGGAGACTCTCGATGCCGGATTAAACTGCCGGTTGGCTAGACCGTGCAAACTCCAGCAGTGCGTCGATCATGGCATTGAGCCCATTGCCTCTTGTCGGGCTTAAGTGGCGCTCAAGGTCCAGTTCGGCAATTTGGCTACGCAGATCCAGCGCCAGTACCTCTGAGGGTTCAAGGCCATTCACGGATTCGAGCAAAAGTGCCAGTAAGGCACGCAGTATACGCCCTTCGGCATCGGCACAACACGCCAGACGGCCATTCTCATCAAGCAGGGTGACAAGCCAGACCCGAGACTCGCACCCGTGCAGTCGGTGTTCGTCGGTTTTCCACTCCTGAGGCAGAGCGGGCAGGCTGGCGCCTAAATCCATTAATGCCTGGTAGCGTGCGTTCCAGCCTTGTGCTTGATAGACCTTTTGTAGATGTGCGGGATCGGCATGCACAGTGGATGGAAGGCTTATCTTGGCATGGCGACTGCTGATAAGCTCATCCAGCGCAAGCACGAGTTTGTCGGCTTCATCAATGGTGTTGTAAAACGCGAACGAGGCGCGAACGCTGCCGGGAATACCCAGTGCGCTCATCAGC
The DNA here is from genome assembly GCF_000705555.1 of Marinobacterium lacunae. Classification (GTDB taxonomy): domain Bacteria; phylum Pseudomonadota; class Gammaproteobacteria; order Pseudomonadales; family Balneatricaceae; genus Marinobacterium_D; species Marinobacterium_D lacunae. The sequence continues at coordinate 141,617 of NZ_JMQN01000057.1, read as the reverse complement.
GGCATGGCACAGTGATGACCAGCGCGCACGGCTATACCTTTTCTGTCGAGCCAGATTGCGACATCCTGTGGGTGCAGGCCCTCAATCAAGAAAGAGCTCAAACTGACCTGATCGGTCCCTGAATTCAGACGGCGAAATCCCGGCAAGCTGGAACACCCCTCAAGGGTGTGGTGTAGCAATTGCGCTTCGTGTGACTCTAAAGCCGTACGGTCCAGATTGCGCAGATAATCAATCGCCGCGCCAAGACCGATGACCCCACTGATATCAGGCGTACCCGCTTCGAATCGGAATGGCAGTCCGGCAAATCGTGTGCCCTCAAAACTGACCGACTCGATCATCTCTCCGCCACCTTGCCAGGGCGGCATCTGTTCGAGGATCTCTCTGCGCGCCCACAAAGCGCCGATGCCAGTCGGTGCGAATAACTTGTGGCCTGAAAACGCATAGAAATCGCAGCCGATGGCCGAAACGTCAATGTCGAAATGGGGCAGGGCTTGTGCGCCATCGATCAGTGTAGGAACGTCGGCAGCACGGGCCAGTGAACACATCTGCTGCATGGGGAAAATCGACCCCAGCGCATTGGAGGTATGGGTCAGAGCCGCGATGCGCGGTTTGCGATCCAGCAAGTGCTGAAAGAGTGTCAGATCAACCTGACCATCGGCGCAGGGTAAGACGTCGATTACGGCATTGCAGGCTTCGGCGACCATCTGCCAGGGCACGATATTGGCATGGTGTGCGCACTCCATGACCAGTATTCGGTCGCCAGACTGAAGAAGCGGGCGCAGATAGCTCTGGGCGACAAGGTTGATCGCCTCGGTGGTACCGCGCGTCCAGATAATTTCCTCGGCTGTGCTTGCACCGATCCATTGCGCCAGATCTTTGCGTACCTGCTCGAATGCGGTGGTCGCCTGAGCTGACAAGGCATGGGCTGCGCGGTGCACATTCGAGTTATAGCGCTTGTAGTATTGGCTGACCGCGTCGATGACCTGACGCGGCTTCTGGGTGGTCGCTGCATTGTCGAGATAGACCAGCGCTTGCCCGTGTACGCGAGACGAGAGGATGGGGAAATCCCGTCTGATGCGGATGGGGTCAAACTTGCTGGGCATTACTTTGGGCACGGTTTAGCTGACTTTTCCAGCGGGCATAGAGCATGGCGCTGGTAAACAGCGTCGCCAGCAACAGTGATTCGATAAGACCGAGCCAGCGAGTGTTGGGTACAAGCGCGGCCAAGACGGCTTCCATGAAATACAGCAGTAACACAAAGCAGAGCCAAGCGTGACCGCGTGGCTGGCCCTTCAGGACTACGGGCAAAAACGCCATCAGCGGCAGCATGTGAATCAGCCAAATGACCCAGGGGTGTTCTGACTTCGCCGGTACCAGCACAAGATACCAGAGGCTGAAAAGTATCAGCAGACCAAAATAACTGCTCAGCGTCAGCCAGCGGCTGGCTCGGGTTTTACAGGCAAGTGACATGAGATCAGGTATTCCTTAATGAGCGAGCCAAACGACCCAGACGACGCCCCTGCGCCTGACAGAGTTCCTGTTCGGTGGGGCTGATATCCTGTTGGCCTTCAGTGCCGGCGACATGTGTCGGGCCGTAGGGGGTGCCTCCAGCGTCGGTGCTGTTGAGCCCGTCTTCGCTGTAGGGCAGGCCGGCGATTACGCAGCCGTGGTGGAGCAGAGGCAACATCATGCTCAGCAGTGTGCTCTCTTGCCCGCCATGCAAGGATGCACTGGATGAAAAAACACAGGCTGGCTTGTCGATCAGAGCACCCGAGAGCCAGAGGCTACTGGTCGAGTCGATAAAATATTTCAACGGGGCGGCCATGTTGCCAAAGCGTGTAGGGCTGCCCAACGCAAGGCCCGCGCAGTTGGCGAGCTCCTGCTCTGTACAGTAGGGCGCGCCTGCGTCGGGCACTGACGGTGCCGTGGCTTCACAGTTGGCAGACACCGCCGGCACTGTTCGCAGCATTGCGCGCATGCCGCTCTCTTCGACGCCGCGCGCTATATGCCGTGCCAAAGCGCGAGTCGCGCCGTGGCGGCTGTAATAGAGTACGAGGACGTACGGTTCGCTCACTCCAGAATCTCCAGCACGGACTCCGGTGGGCGGCCGATGCGTGCCTGATCGCCATTGATGACGATAGGGCGTTCAATCAGTTTCGGGAAGCGGGTCATGGCCTCAATAACGGCGTCATCATCCAGCGATGCGTCGTCCAGACCGGCTTCTTTGTACTCGGCTTCTTTCTTACGCAACAGATCCCGTGCGGAAATACCCAATTTTTCTATGATCGCCTTGAGCTCGGCTGCGGAGGGGACGTCGTTCAGATACTCGCGTACTTCTGGCTCGATGTTGCGCTCCTGAAGCAGGCTGAGGGTCTCCCGTGACTTCGAGCAGCGGGGGTTGTGATAGATGGTGATCGGCATGGCAACTCCGTTGGGCACTTTCATTGCTGTGTTTTGGGGGTATTGTATAGAGTTGTCAGACGGTTACAAAGCCGAGAGCGCCGGTAAAGCTCTCGCCAAGAGGATTAGGAATGATCAAGCGCCCGCTGCCAGTCGCACTGCTTTTTATTCGGGATTTGGTACGTCAGTACAAGGCCAATCAAGGTATTCTCAACGCCGCAGCACTGACCTATACAACGCTGTTTGCCGTGGTGCCGTTGATGACGGTCTCTTATGCAATGCTGGCAGCCGTACCTTCGTTTCAGGGCGTGGGGGAGGTGGTTCAGGGTTGGGTATTCGAGAACTTTGTGCCCGCAACTGGTGCTGTCGTACAGGAACATCTAGCCGGATTTACTGCTCAGGCGCGCAAATTGACGGCGGTGGGAATTGTGTTCCTGCTGATCACCTCGATCATGATGATGAAGAATATCGAGGCAGCCCTCAATCGTATCTGGCGCGTTAGCGAGCCGCGCAAGGGGATGTCCAGCTTTCTTCTGTACTGGGCGGTTTTGAGTCTTGGGCCGTTGTTGATCGGTTTCGGGTTGCTTCTGACGTCATACGTTGCATCACTGCCTTTTTTCAATGATGCAACGGCGGTCGTGGGACGCGCCCGCGTGCTTGCATTATTCCCTCCGCTTTTGTCGACGCTCGCATTCACTCTGCTGTATGCAGCCGTACCCAATTGCAGAGTGCCGATCCGAAATGCCTTGATTGGCGGCGCGGCGGCCGCGTTGATGTTTGAGCTTGCCAAGCGCGGATTCGCGCTGTTTGTGACTCAGTTTCCGTCGTATGAGCTGATCTATGGGGCGTTTGCTGCTGTACCGCTTTTTCTTGTGTGGATTTTCATCTGCTGGACGATAGCGTTGCTCGGTGCAGAGCTGTCTCGTGCGTTGACAATCTATCAACCCGGCAATCGAAGCCGTCGCGAACCCCATTTCTATACGTTGCTATCAGTGCTTGAACGGCTCTGGCAGGCGCAGCAGCGCGGCGAACCGGTTGAGGATAGTGCGCTATTACAGGAGGTGCCGGCTTTGGACCAGGGGCGCTGGGATGACTATGTTCAAATTCTGCTGGCAGAGGGCTTGGTTCGCAGAACCGAGCAGGGGCATTACCTGCTAAGTCGCGACCTTAATAACTTCACGCTTGCTCAGTTACAGGCATTGTTGCCTTGGCCGTTACCGGCGGGGTTAACCAACCCTGACAGTGATTGGAAACAGAGGGTCTGTGAGCGTTTGGATGAACTCAGTCAACGGCGTGTAGAAACACTCGATTTAACCCTTAGTAAACTGTTTAGTGGATCGGTAACACAAGAACAGGAGGATTGAATGGCCGAAATCTGTATGCAGGTAGTTGTGTCAGGGCGCGTTCAGGGCGTGTGGTTCCGCCGTTTTACGCAGGAGCACGCGTTGGCCGGCGGCGTAACAGGGTGGGTGCGCAATCTTGCTGATGGGCGTGTAGAAGCTATGCTGTGTGGAGACGAGCGTGCGGTACGTCACGTTGAAACATGGTTAAGTCGTGGTCCCGATATGGCGCGTGTTGACAGAATGGATACGCAAGAGGTGTCGTTGAGAGCGTTCGAAGGGTTTGAAATCAGGGAGGATGAAGGGCACTAACGCCACATGGAGTTCGTCGCATGTTGCTGGCCTGATTGTGCGCCGAGCAGGGTCTACACTTAAGGGGTCTTGCCTGCCTATACGCAGTCGCGGGTTAAGGGATACGGAACAGCAACGGAGCATAGGGATTTATGCAGCTGAAAACCAGAACGGCAGCCTGGGTTGCCTTATCGGTCCTGACTCTTTTCTTGCTGGGTGTAATTGGCTTTTGGTCGTTGGATTACAGCCAGCGCAAGGATATCGAAGCCAGTCGCACGGCTGAGCGAGCGACGGCGGCTGGATATGCTATTTCACGCCAAATCAACTCTATCTTTTCTGACCTTATCTTTTTTGGACAGGGCGCTGCATTCCGTGAGCTTCAGATTGATCCCACAGCGGATCGCGGAGATCTGGAGCAGATCTGGTTGCAGTATCTATCAGAGCGACCCTATCTTCAGCAGTTGCGTTATTTAACCGAAGAGGGAAGGGAGCGCATCAGGGTGCACCGTGTGGCCGGCCAAGTGCGTGCTGTCGCTACGAAGGGCCTGCAGGATAAGTCCGCACGTTACTATTTTCGCCAGGCATTACAGTTGGAGCCTGGGCAGTTGTACCTGTCGCCGCTGGATCTGAATGTTGAGAATGGGGAGATAGAGCGACCGTTTCGTCCTATGGTGCGTTTCGCGCTGCGTTTGGCAAGCGGCCACCGTCTCGAAGGCGATGGCATGTTGGTGCTTAATGTCGATGCCAATTATCTGCTCAGGCCTCTGCTTGATATGGGTATGGCACCGGGTGAGCTGTTGTTGGCAGACAGTTCGGGGCGTCTGCTGATCGATAGCAGCGGCAAGCCTTACTGGGAATTGGGCCATGAGATCCCTAATGGACAGCTATCAACCACCTTGTTTGATATCGATTCAGGAGCAGAACCGCTGATTGTCAAAGATGGGGGTGATGTTACCGCAAGGGTTCGTCTCTCAGTTAAGTCTGATCCACTTGGTGATCAGGCGCTGAAAGCTGTTCATGCGACATCCATGCCCTGGTACGTAATCGTTCACGGCCATACACCGTTCCTGCCGTTGCAACAGTCTGTTCTGCAGCTTGTGTGGTCGTTGATGCTGCTGCTTTCCCTGTTTTTTCTGTGCATCCAGTTACTGCGCCGATCGTTTCAGGCCGAACGGGCGCTGGTTCAGAGCCGCTATTTCGAAAAGGTGGCCAAGGAGAGAGCCCGCGAGAATGAGTCCATGATCGCCCAGCTGGGGGAGGGCGTGCTGTTGTTCGATCAGGACCAGCGATTAGTACGTGGAAATAGCGCAGCGCAACGGTTGCTGGAGGGGCGGGTCGAAGCGTTCGATGACTCGTTGGTCGCGCACATGGCGTTGCCCGAGCTGTGCAGGTTCGGGCATTTGCAGGCGGGGCCCGCCGAGCTGGTGATGGAGTCTGATCCGCCCCGATTGATTCAGGCGTGTGTCTCCCATCTGGTCATGGATGCACAGCCCCATCATTTGGTGGTGCTCTCGGAGCATGGGCGCGTGGACAGTACCGGTCGTCAGGTGTTCCAAATGGGACAGATGTTGGATGCATCTGAAGAGTTGATCTTGCTGCTCAAAGCGGATTTGACGCTTGAGTACATCAATGCTCGTGCAAAGGAACTTCTGGGCATCAGAAGCTGTGTTGAAATGCCGGTGAATTTCGCCGATTTGGGTTTCCATCTTGACGATGACCTGCGTGTATTGATGTCCGGCTTGACCCATGACGGCGCTAGAACCGAAGGCGGCGGTGAGCTGCTCCGGGCTGGCAAAGCGCGCTCGATAGGATTTGTTATTCACAGGCTTTGCCATTATCAGGGCTCGCTGCATTTCGAGATGAGGATACGTGATATCACTCAATACATGGAGGCAGAGGAGTACCTCAATCGGCTGGGTGAGAATGATCTGCTTCGCGTGATGGCGAGTCGAGTGCAGTTGGCGCGCCAGTTCGAGACGCTAATGGCACCCGGCAAGCGCTTGGCGTTGATGGTTGTCGATATAGACCGCCTGCGCATGATCAACAACAGTCTGGGCTACCGAGCGGGTGATGTGGCGATTCGGCAGTTCAGCCGGCGGTTGGTGGAGTCTGCGCCCAGCGCCCTTGTCGCGCGTTTAAGTGCCGATAGCTTTGTGCTGGTGTGCGACGGTAACGAGGCGCTGGTATTCGAGCAGATCGAGGCGATCAAGGCCAATATGGTTCAGCCAATGGAGCTTGCCGGGCAGCTGATCAAAATAAGTTTTTCGACCGGGATCGCCTATTGGCCAGAGCACTCCCGACAGTTTGAGCCCCTGTTGCAGGCGGCTCTGGTGGCGCTTAACAAGATTAAGGGAATGCGTGGACAGGTGTCGGTGTTTGAACCCCACTTTGCCGATACGAATCGGGAGCAGCTAAATCTGGAGGAGTACCTCAAAAGAGCGATCGAAGAGAAACGATTTGAGCTTTGGTATCAGCCTATCGTGAATGCGGCCAACGGCCGTATAGAGGAGTTTGAGGCGTTGATGCGTCTTAGGGATGAAGGGGGGGATTTGATCAGCCCCGAGCGTTTTATCCCTCTTTTGGAAGAGAGTGGTTGGATCATGCTGATTGAACCCTGGTTGTTAAGAGCCGCCGCGTCGGCCGCATCCCTACTGTCGCGGCGTGTCCCGGGAGGATGCTGTGTGGCCGTCAATATCTGTGGCCAGCAACTGCTCGACAATGGCTTTATAGAACGCATCCTGAGAATACTTGAGGAAACAGCGTGCGAGCCGGGTTGGATTTCGCTTGAGGTGACCGAGCGCCAGTTCCTTGAAAACCCAGAGCGCGTCATTCAGGTGTTGCAGGCGCTTCGTGAGCTGGGGATCAGAGTTGCCGTAGATGACTTTGGTACCGGGTATTCATCGCTGGCCTATGTCAAACGATTGCCAGTGGAACACCTGAAAATTGATCGCGAGTTTATACGTGAGCTGCCGCATTCGGAGCCTGATAAGGCGATAGTGCGCTCAGTGGGGCGTATGTGCGATGGTTTGGGGATGCGTGTTATAGCCGAGGGGGTTGAAACGAAGGAGCAGATGCAGTGGCTATATAATCACCGCGTATTCCTGTATCAGGGGTATCTCTTTGCCCGTCCGGCTCCACTGGAGTCCTGGTTATCGGAAGAGGCTTTGGCGATGGTTGTAAGGCCTTTGAAAGAGGGGCGCGACACAAGCAGTATCGAGCCCCAGTCTTCCGTTAGCTGAACTGGCTCAGCAGGAACTCCAGCGCTTCGTCGACGCTGATGTCGCGTGACTCGGCGTCACGGCGCGCTTTGTATTCCAGAGTGCCTTGGCCGAGGCCTCGGTCTGAAATGACAAGACGGTGCGGGATGCCGATCAGTTCCATATCAGCGAACTTGACCCCTGGGCGTTCCTTGCGATCATCCATCAGCACATCAACGCCGGCAGCGGTCAGTGCTTGATAGAGTTCATCGGCTTTCGCACGAACCTCTTCGGACTTGTCGTAGTTCAGAGGAACCAGCGCGACGGAGAATGGCGCCAGAGGCTGAGGCCAGACAATCCCTTTTTCGTCGAAGTTCTGCTCGATCGCTGCGGCGACGACACGGGTAACGCCGATGCCGTAGCACCCCATTTCCATGTTGATGGCCTTGCCGTTTTCGTTCAGTACGGTGGCATTCATGGCGGCTGAGTACTTGTTACCCAGCTGGAATACATGACCGACTTCGATGCCGCGTTTGATAACAAGCGTGCCTTTACCGCAGGGGCTGGGATCGCCTTCGACGACATTACGCAGGTCTGCAACTTCAGGAGTCGGTAGGTCACGTTCCCAGTTGATGCCGAAGTAGTGCTTGTCTTCGATGTTGGCACCGGCACCGAAATCGCTCATTGTGGCGACACTGCGATCGATAATGCAGGGGATCGGCAGATTTACCGGGCCCAAAGAGCCGGGGCCAGCACCGATGACTGAGCGGATCTCTTCTTCGGTTGCCATGCGCAGAGGTACGGCCACTTGGGGCAGCTTCTCTGCCTTGATTTCGTTCAGTTCGTGATCGCCGCGTACGAGCAGTGCGACGAAGTCAGCATCTATCTCATCGCTGGCTGCAACAATCAGTGTCTTGGTGGTCTTCTCAATCGGTAGTCCGAAGCCTTCAACCAGGTTTGCGATGGTTTTGGTATTCGGAGTATCAACCAGTGTCATCTCCTGTGTCGGCGCTGAGCGCTCGCCGAGGGGCAGAGCTTCTGCAAGCTCAATGTTTGCCGCATAGTCGCTGCTGTCGGAAAACGCGATGTCGTCTTCGCCGGAAGAGGCCAGAACATGAAACTCATGCGAGAAACTGCCGCCGATAGAGCCTGTGTCTGCCAGTACAGGGCGGAAATCCAATCCGAGACGGCTGAAAATTCTGGTGTATGCCTGATACATACGGTCGTAAGTTTCCTGCAGGGACTCACGATCGATATGGAAGGAGTACGCGTCCTTCATGATGAATTCGCGAGAGCGCATTACACCGAAGCGCGGACGAATCTCATCACGGAACTTGGTCTGAATTTGATAGAAATTCGCCGGTAGCTGCTTATAGCTCTGGATTTCGTTGCGAACCATATCGGTGATGACCTCTTCGTGGGTGGGGCCCACGCAGAACTCGCGCTGGTGACGATCGCTCACGCGCAGCAATTCAGGTCCATACTGCTCCCAACGACCTGATTCCTGCCACAGCTCGGCTGGCTGGATCGCGGGCATCAATACTTCCTGAGCGCCAGCAGCGTCCATCTCTTCACGCACGATACGCTCGACTTTGCGCAGAGTGCGCAGCCCCAATGGCAGCCAGGTATAGAGCCCTGCTGCAACTTTGCGGATCATGCCCGCGCGCAGCATAAGCTGGTGACTGATGACCTCAGCGTCCGCCGGGGTTTCCTTGAGGGTGGCGATCAGATATTGACTTGCTCGCATGGTTTCGCTTGTCCCAAATGAAAAATGGCGTCCATTTTATGGGGCATGCCGCTCAGCCACAAGTCGAACCGTGACGATAGTTATCGGATTGGGCCGAAGGCGGTGATGCTGTATCCGCAAGACGGGAGCTCATAAACTCGATGAGTTCCTCGATCTCGTTCTCGTTGAAAACAGGGATGCCACCTCTGATCAGTTCGTGTGCACTGACGCCGGGGGCGTTGACTTCGGTGCCTGAAAAGTTGCCGTCGTAAGTGGTTCTGTTCCCGCATGAGGGGCTTCGCGCTTTCATCAATGCACACACACAGTTGTGCTCTCGCGCTATATCGGCTGTAAGCTCAGCACCGGCCAAATACTGTGGGGTAAAGTCTCGGCCATCGCCGGTGCTGACCAGAATCGGAAAACGGCTTTGAATTTCGGCAGGCGGGCGCGGGGTGGGGAGACCGCCGAGCACTTCAGGGCATACCGATATAAGGCGGCCCTCACTTTTCCAGCGTGCGATAGTGGGGTGTTCAATCAAGCAATGTCCGCCATCGTAACGGACCTGGGCGCCTAAAAGGCAGGCGCTGACCAGTATCTTATCCATGAGTCCTACTCTTCCGGTAAGTTTTTATTCTTATTGTAGGGGCGGAAGTTTAAGCCCTGATTGCAGCCGGGCACAAATCTACTTTGGTCCAGTCGGCTGCATAGGGCTTTGCGGAGGGAAAACTCCCGGCGCACGCGATGCCTTATTCGGGCCGAGAATCTACCATGAATGTTGCTTCACCGGTTGCGACCAGCTTTTCGCCAACGTGAACATCGGTGCGGCAGATGACACGTTTACGGCGCTCGTTGATCTCTGTAACGGTCAGCGTGGCGCAGGCTGTATCGCCGATATGCACAGGTGCCTTGAACTTGATCTGCTGATCGACGTAGATGCATCCCGGGCCTGGCAGCCGGGTACCGGCAACAGTTGAGATTAGAGCGGCGCTGAACATGCCATGTACGATGCGACCGCCGAAGGGGGTCTGCTTTGCATACTCTTCGTTCACGTGCATCGGATTGTTGTCGCCAGAGATGCCTGCAAACATGTAGACGTCAGATTCGGAGATTGTCTTGGCAAAAGAGGCACTCATGCCAACTTCGAGGTCCTCGAGATAGTAGCCGTGCAGGTCTTGCATGATCGATGTCCTGTTATGTCGATGATCGGTTTGCTGTCCGTATCCTGAGTGGAGTCGGTTATATCGACACAAAGGATACGGCTAATATGTTGCAATACAGGTAATAAGAGCAGGATTGTAGCCCATGGTCCATAGGGTACGAAGGGGGGGCGTGACAGCTGCGCCGATAGTCGAGCTTAAGGGGCTTGCGTTGAAGCGGGGTGATGTATCCCTCTTAGAGTCGACAGACCTGGCGCTGTGTGCGGGTGAGAGACTGTTTATCACCGGGCCGTCTGGGTGTGGCAAGTCGACACTGCTAAGGCGAATATGCGCGCTGGAGTCTGGCTCTGAAAATCAGGTAATGGTGTATGGACGGCCTGTATCTCAGTGGGTTATTTCCGATTTGAGGCGCACAGTTGCCTATCTTCCGCAGATACCCGTAATGGTCGAGGGCAGTGTTCGGGACAACCTGCGCCTTGCGCTCTCCCTGCGGGTCTACAGCGGCGTTGAGTTGCCTGATGATAATTTGCGGGAGGGGTTGGCCAGCCTTGATCTCGATCTGGATCTGGGCGCCGATGCCAGCCGACTGTCGCCGGGGCAGAAGGCACGTGTAGCCCTGTTGCAGCGCCTGCTGCTGAAACCCGATGTAATGCTATGTGATGAGCCTATCGCATCGCTTGATAGTGCTAATGCCGATCGGGTGATTCGGGCGCTGCAGCGCGCGGGTGCGGAGGGTATGGCTCAGATCATCGTGAGTCATCAACCGCTCTCCGATTTTCCCGGTCGCCGTTATCAGTTGATCGCTAAGCGGCTGGAGGCTAATGCATGAATGTGATCGATATTGGCTGGTGGCAGTTGTCGCTCTCGCTGGTGTTTATCCTTTTAGCTGCAGTTGCGTCGATTATCTATCGCCTTGGTATGGAGCGCGATCTGCTGGTTGGTACTGTGCGAACCTTCGCTCAGTTGGCGTTGGTTGGATATGTGCTGCAGTTTGTGTTTGACATCGAGCACCCTGCGCTGATTCTGCTGTTATATCTCTGGATGCTGTTCTGGGCAGCGCATGCGATCCATGGCCGGGTTGCTGAGCCTGAAGTGTCCATATTCGGGCCTACGTTCGTTTCCATGGCGGTGACCTTTACCCTGATAACAACGGTGGTTACGAGTCTCGTTGTGCAGGTGGACCCCTGGTATCGACCGCAGTATTTCATACCCTTAGGTGGAATGATCGCGGGCAATGCCATGAATGCTATCTCGCTTTCGCTCGAACGGTTGCTCAGTAGTTTGAGGGGGCGGCGTTCAGAGGTCGAGTTGATTCTGTCGTTGGGTGGAACCTGGCAGGAGGCTGCCAGGACGTTGCGCAGTGACGCGATCAAGGCCGGGATGATTCCATCGGTTAACGCGATGATGACGGTTGGGCTGGTGTCGTTGCCGGGGATGATGAGCGGGCAGATTTTGGCCGGTGTCGATCCCGCGCAGGCAATACAGTATCAGATTTTGGTGATGTTGATGCTTGTAGGTGCTACCGCGCTTGGAACCCTGATTGTAGTGAACCTAATATTGAGACGGTGTTTTACCCGCTATGATCAGCTCAGGCTCTGAGTTGCTGTCGCGTCGCATTAAAATGGGGTATCTTAGCGGCCTTAAAACTCACTGGACACCGATACGACTGACGATGATTATCAAACCGAAAATCCGAGGCTTTATCTGTACCACTACTCACCCGACCGGTTGTGAAGCGAATGTGCGTGAGCAGATTGAATACACCCGTGCTCAGGGCAGCATCGAAAACGGACCCAAGAAGGTACTGGTTATCGGTGCATCCAGCGGCTACGGTCTTTCCTCCCGAATTGCAGCTGCGTTTGGCAGTGGTGCGGCCACCATCGGTGTGTTTTTCGAAAAGCCCGGTACTGAGAAAAAAACGGGTACGGCGGGTTGGTACAACGCGGCAGCGTTTGAGCGTCTGGCGCATGAGGCAGGGCTTTATGCCAAAAGCCTGAATGGTGATGCGTTTTCTCATGACGCTAAGCAGAAAGTCGTTGATCTGATAAAGGCAGACCTTGGTCAGGTCGATCTGGTTGTCTACTCGCTCGCATCGCCCGTGCGCAAGATGCCGGACACCGGTGAGGTGGTACGCTCGGCGTTAAAGCCCATAGGGGAGCCATACCGTTCCACTGCGATCGACACCAATAAGGATTGCATCATCGAGGCAGAAGTAGAGCCCGCAACCGAGCAGGAAGTTGCCGATACCGTAACCGTGATGGGCGGCGAGGATTGGGAGCTCTGGTTGAATGCGCTGCGTGAAGCCGATGTTTTGGCGCCGGGTTGCAAAACTGTTGCCTATAGCTATATCGGTACCGATATCACGTGGCCGATATACTGGCACGGTGCGCTGGGCAAGGCAAAGCAGGATCTGGATCGCGCTGCAAGTGAACTTAATACGGCATTGGCCGCCGATGGTGGTCAGGCCAACGTGGCAGTCCTCAAATCAGTTGTGACCCAGGCCAGTTCGGCTATTCCTGTAATGCCGTTGTACCTGTCCATGGTCTTCAAGGTAATGCGCGAAAAGGGTGTGCATGAGGGCTGCATGGAGCAGGTATATCGCCTGTTTGCGACCGGTCTCTACGGTGACTCGGCCGTTATCGACGATGGCAATCGATTCCGTATGGATGATTGGGAACTGAGGGACGATATTCAGCAGGCATGCCGCCAGCTGTGGCCTCAGGTTACCACTGAAAACCTGTTCGATGTTACCGACTATAAGCTTTACAAGGATGAGTTCCTGAAGCTGTTCGGATTTGGCATCGACGGCGTTGATTACGAAGCGGATGCTGATCCGCTGGTTGAGTTCGACGTTATCGATATTTAACGTCGAACTTTGAGGAAAGGGCGCTTTAAGCGCCTTTTCTTTTGCGCTTTTATTGTGAAAATCGCGCATTTGATGTTGCTGTGTAATAATTGGACGGTTAGTTCTAACAAGCCGAAGGAGTTGGCTGATGAATATCAGGATGATGCTTGCCTGTTTGTCTTTCCCATTGGTCGGGGCTCTGTCTGCCTGTTCGACCACCACTGTATCCAGTTTTCACCCTTCTGCGTCTGAAGGCGAACCGGTCGAAAGTCCGGAGCAGCTTGAGGGTGGATGGGTTGTTTACTCTATTGGTGAGCGCGAGGTCGAGGGGCGATATTCGCCTAGAATCGCCTTTGGTAAGCCTCAGCGTGTTGGGGGTATGGCCGGTTGCAATCGTTTTCTGGGTGACTATGAACTCGGTGCGGACGGTCGGTTGTCATTTGGCGATATGAAGCTCACACGACGCATCTGTGCGGACCCGATCATGCTTCAGGAGTCTTTGCTATTGAATCGTCTGCGCGGCGTTATGAGCGGTGTGGTTACCGCTGAGGGTGAGCTGCTGCTGTTTGGTGGGCAGGGTACGGCGCCGATTCGTATGCGTCCCGAGGCGATGAATGAGATAGGCAATGCAAGCAAGGCAGGCGATTCTCGCGGGTAGATAAATTGCCTGGGCTGTGACAATGGTCGTGATGCCTGACGGAGCTGATCCAAACGGCGGAGGTGCGCGTAAATGCCTGTTATTGTGGCGTCTGGCCGCGGTGGGGGCAATTTAAGTACACTATGCCCGCTTTCATTATCAGTTACCCGGAGACTCATACTCATCATGAAGTATCGCAGCGTTGAAGGCTCTGACGGTGGTCTTGTCCATCGGCGTGAAGATTCAATAGGCGTATTGTTGACCAACCTTGGAACGCCCGATGCCCCAACGCCTTCCGCTCTGCGTCGGTATCTTAAGGAGTTTCTCTGGGATCCTCGCGTCGTCGAGGTTCCAAGACCTGTCTGGTGGCTGATCCTGAATGGCATTATCCTCAATGTCCGGCCTCGCCGATCGGCTCAGGCCTACAAAAAGGTGTGGACCGATCAGGGATCTCCCCTGATGCTCTACACAAAGGCGCAAGCGCAGGCTTTGTCGGACCGTTTCTCGAATGAATCGGGTATGCCTGTTGTAGTCGATTTCGCGATGCGCTACGGGAATCCGTCAATTGAGTCAGTTATTCAGAAGATGCAGAGCCGGGGGGTAAGGCGTCTACTGGTACTGCCGCTTTATCCTCAGTACAGCGCTGCAACGACCGCGTCGACTTTTGATGCCTTGGCTGGGGATTTTACCCGGCGGCGCTGGCTGCCGGATTTGAGATTTGTATCTCACTATCATGATCATCCACTCTATATAGAGGCGATGGCTCGCTCTATCGAAAAATATTGGGAAACACACGGGCGGCCCGATCGCCTGTTGCTCTCTTATCACGGTGTTCCTGAGCGCTATCTGCATTCTGGCGATCCCTACTACTGTGAGTGTCGCGCGACTTCGCGTTTGCTGGCGAATCGGCTCGGCGTTGATGAGCAGTTTTGCCAGACGACATTTCAGTCGCGTTTCGGTCGCGAGGAGTGGCTAAAGCCCTATACGGACGAAACGCTGAAGTCATTGCCGGCGTCGGGTGTAAAGTCAGTGCATGTCTATTGCCCGGGTTTTGCATCGGACTGTCTTGAAACCATTGAAGAGATAGGCGAAGAGAATCGGGGGTATTTTCTGGATGCTGGCGGTGAATCCTTCGGATATATTCCTGCATTGAATGATCGTCCAGAGCATATCGACGCGCTTGAAGCGTTGATAAGAGAGCAGATGTCGGACTGGTTGCGGGTGGAGCGCCCTGATGCCAGTGCGCGGGCAACGCGGGCGTCAAGTGCAGGTGCTCCGGGCTGAAGGTTTCTCAGTTCTGAAATTCGTCACTAAAATGAATTTGATGGCATTGCCGTCCCGCGCTGCATGTGCACAATAGAGACGTAACCGTCGGTGATCATACCGAAGGTGCGTAGCCCTTAACTCTGCGAGGAGGCCGCATCATGAGCAACACCACTCCCCATCCAAAGTTTATGGAAGCCATGCGAAAGCTCTCAGCTATGACTGAAGAGGAGCGGCTGTCTGAAGCGAATAAAGAGCTATTTGAACAGGCGATGAAATACGCGCCTCTGGATATTCAGCCTGCACTGATAGCCATTCAGAAGAAATATGAGGTGTCGGTACACTAACGCTTCATGTTGTTGGGATTTATGTAGGCAAAAACGCGCCCCGCTTTAGCGGGGCGTTTGCGTTATGCATCGATGTCACGTCTCGGCGTTAAGCGACAGCGGAGTGGCTGTGTGCCGGATGGGTGGCAATAAAGTGCTGAAGTACAGCTCTTAGTACTCGTTCCCTTTCGTGATTGCCTGCACGGCGGGCATCATTGATATCGTCCAGTATGATCTGTCTGATTTTCTGTTCCCCGTCATGGGTGACCAGATAGTGACCGAGCGCCATAGCAATCATGGTATCCATATGCTCATGCTCAGCGATGGCCGCAATCTCCTCTTCGGTCAGCTCAGACATCGCCAGACACTCTTCATAGGTCAACATCTTTGGGCCTCCTTTGCGCACGGGCGCTTTTTTATGAGGGTTTTAAGGTTGCTCTGCGATTCTTAGTCTAGGGCAAGAGCAAGCTGTCGCCATGGACGGGAGTGGACCTTTTTTCATGGATTTCTGGATCGAACAAACGCGCTTCATGCTGCGCCTGCACGAAAAATTCGTGCAAAACGCACATGGCGTTGAATTCTAATGGGTTTGGCGGTTTGCAGGTGCGGTGGCCTATTGCGCGTATGAGTTCAGGCAGCAATGCCTATTGTTGATCTGGATCACTGCCGTCGGTGCCGCCTGTTCGAAAGGGCAGTCCTGAGGAGAGTAGCGCCATTTCGTCTCTCAACAGGGATTGCTCTTCGTTCAGAAAGTTGGTTAGTGCGGGATGAAAGCCTTTCTCGCGCAACCAGTGAACGGACCAAGTCTCGATCGGCTCAAACCCTCTTTGGATTTTGTGTTCTCCCTGAGCGCCGGGGTCGAACCGCTTAAGCCCCTGTTCGATGCAGTACTCGATACCCTGGTAGTAACAGGTTTCGAAGTGGAGGCTATCGAAATCTTCACTGCATCCCCAGTATCGACCATAAAGGCATGTGCTGCTCTTTAAAGACAGGGCGCATGCCACGTCTTCATCGTCGTAGCTGGCCATGACAAGAACCAGGTGTTCGGGTATCCATTCAAGTAGCAAGTCGAAAAAAGACCGTGCCAGATAGCCCTGCATGCCTCGTTTGCGATAGGTGCGCTGATAGAATCGGTAGAAAGTGTCGAGCTGCGTCTTCTCGATATGTGTGCCTTCAATCGTGACGAGCGAGATGCCCTGATTCTGTACTTTCTCTCTTTCCTTGCGGACATTCTTGCGCTTGCGCGAGGTAAAGTGAGCCAGATAGTGCTCGAATGATCGATAGCCTTTATTGAACCAGTGGTATTGAGTTCCAAGGCGGACCATGAAGTCTGCCTCTTTGAAGGCTGAAAGGGTGTCGGGCTCTACAAAAAGCCCATGCCATCCCGATGCGTTAAATCGCTGAGCAATCAGTTGTACTGCTTCGCCAATGATGGGGGTTATTTGTGCGGACGTTAACGATGATCCGAATCGGGGCCCCGTCGCCGGTGTGAAGGGGATGGCGGTCAGGAGCTTTGGGTAGTATTCGATACCATGACGCTGCCAGGCATCGGCCCAGGCCCAGTCGAAGACATATTCACCCCAAGAGTGGCTTTTAAGGTACAGGGGCATCACACAGACAAGCTTGTCTTCCATCCGGATGCTGATATGAATCGGTTGCCAGCCTGTCTCCGGGGTTACGCTGCCAGACCTTTCGAGCGCACTCAGAAACTCATGGCGCAGGAAAGGGTAGTCCGTACCGCATAGGGCGTTCCATTCGGCGCAAGGTATTTCATCGATGGCGTTGTGGACGTGGATCTCTGGCATTTTGTGTCCGGTGTCTTGGCCTATACTCATTAGGCAGTTAGTCTGGTTTCCGGCTGACCTGTGTTCAGCCGTATTTATTCACATTTATGAATGGCTATCTGGAGCATTATGGACGAACTGGAACTGGAATTTGAACTCGATCCGCGATTGGTGGCGGATACTTTCGATCTGGGTGCCTTTCCTTTGTGCCAGCTATTGCTGATGAATGACACCAATTACCCCTGGTTTATTTTGGTGCCGCGCCGGGCGGGTGTGACTGAGATCTATCATCTGTCGCAAGAGGAGCGGGAGCAGTTGATGCGTGAGTCGAGCTTTCTGGCGGAGAATCTGGCCGATCTGTTTCAGGCGCGCAAAATGAACATCGCAGCATTGGGTAACATGGTGCCGCAACTTCATCTCCATCACGTGGTGCGCCAGGAGAGCGATCCGGCATGGCCGCATCCAGTATGGGGCAGGGTGCCGGCGAAGCCCTATAGCGATGAGGAGATGGCAAATATTCGTGAGCGCCTCTGCCGGCTGCTGAGTGATGAGCTGAGTTTTTGTCCAAGTCCCTGATTTGCGATACAGGCCCTGTCAGGGCCCTGTAAATCGAGTATAATTCCCGCCTTTCAATGCACGGGGAGCCCTGTCTGTTGCCGCGTCGGTGGTTTTTTTCATCAATCACGCGCAGTGGAGGCAGTTTGAGCACGCTTCGGACCCCGCTGTGCCCACGTTTATGCGCCCGCGTTGCGGGCGCGCATGTTTAAAAACAGGATAGAGAGACTATGCGCAGCCATTATTGCGGCGATCTTAGAAAAGAGCATATCGGTGAAGATATTGTCCTGACGGGGTGGGTGCACCGCCGTCGTGACCATGGTGGTGTGATCTTTCTGGATGTTCGCGATCGTGAAGGGATCGCTCAGGTCGTATTTGACCCGGATCGTGAAGAGAGCTTCAAGCTGGCTGACAGTGTCCGTAACGAGTATGTCATCGAGATTCACGGCACGGTACGTGCACGTCCGGCTGGCACCGAAAATCCTGAAATGTCGACCGGTGCCGTGGAAGTTCTGGGTAAGCAGCTGCGGATTCTGAACCGTGCCGAGACGCCTCCGTTCCAGCTGGATGAGCATCAGCAGGTGGGTGAAGACGTCCGCCTGCGTCACCGCTATATCGATCTGCGTCGTCCGGAAATTCAGCAAAAGCTGCGTTTCCGCTCGAAGGTCACTCACGCCGTGCGTAATTACCTGGAAGAGAATGGTTTTCTGGATATCGAGACACCGATTCTGACCCGTGCGACCCCCGAAGGCGCGCGCGATTATCTGGTACCGAGCCGCACGCACGAAGGTTGTTTTTTCGCGTTGCCGCAATCGCCGCAGCTGTTCAAACAGCTGCTGATGGTGTCCGGTTTCGACCGTTACTACCAGATCGCCAAGTGCTTCCGCGACGAAGACCTGCGCGCCGACCGTCAGCCTGAGTTTACTCAGATCGACATCGAGACCTCCTTCCTTGGTGAGCAGGAGATCATGGGTCTGGCCGAAGGAATGGTGCGTAAGCTGTTCCGTGAGTTGCTGGATATCGATCTGGGTGACTTCCCGACCATGCCGTATTCCGAAGCGATGCTGCGTTACGGTTCAGATAAGCCGGATCTGCGCATCCCGCTGGAGCTGGTCGATGTGAACGATCTGGTGGCGGACGTGGACTTCAAGGTGTTTGCAGGCCCCGCCAAGGACCCGAAAGGCCGTGTCGCTGCACTGAAAGTGCCCGGTGGCGCAGAGTTGACCCGAAAAATCATCGATGACTACACCAAATTCGTCGGTATCTACGGCGCGAAAGGCTTGGCTTGGATCAAGGTCAACGCTCTGGAAAATGGCGCGGAGGGGCTTCAGTCTCCGATCGTCAAGTTCCTGGGTGAAGAGGTTGCGCTGAAGGTCATGGAGCGTCTTGGTGCGAAGAACGGCGATATCGTGTTCTTCGGTGCTGACAAGGCGAAGATCGTCAATGAGGCGCTCGGTGCGCTGCGTATCAAGGTCGGGGAAGACATGAACCTGATCGAAAAGAACTGGGCGCCGCTGTGGGTTGTCGACTTCCCGATGTTCGAAGAGCTGGACGACGGCAGCCTGACCGCTCTGCACCACCCGTTTACAGCACCTAACTGCTCGCCCGAACAGCTGATCGAACAGCCGGAAGGTAAGCTCTCGCGTGCGTATGACATGGTGCTGAACGGTACTGAGCTCGGCGGCGGATCTGTTCGTATTCACGACCAGAGCATGCAGCGTGCAGTATTCAAAGTGCTGGGCATCAGCGATGAAGAGGCCGAAGAGAAATTCGGCTTCCTGCTCAACGCACTGAAGTATGGTGCGCCTCCTCACGGTGGTCTTGCCTTTGGTCTGGATCGCTTGATCATGCTGATGACAGGCTCCACCTCAATTCGTGAAGTCATCGCCTTCCCGAAAACTCAGAGTGCTGCGTGTCTGCTGACCGACGCACCGGGAGAGGTCGGGGCCACACAGTTGCGTGAGCTGAACATCAAGCTGCGTAAAACCCCCTGATTGTTCGGGTCGTAACCAGATAACTGCAATACCAGAGGCCGCTTGCGGCCTCTTCAGATTATTGAGGACGTGTTATGGCAGGTCATTCAAAATGGGCCAACATCAAACACCGTAAGGCGGCACAGGACGCCAAGCGTGGAAAAATCTTCACTAAGCTGATTCGAGAATTGACCGTTTCGGCAAAAGAGGGTGGTGGCAACCCTGAAGATAACCCGCGTTTGCGCGCGGCTGTCGATAAGGCGCTCGGCGCAAACATGAAGCGTGACACCATCGATAAAGCCATTCAACGTGGTGCAGGTGGTGCAGATGGTGAGAACTATGACGAACTCACCTACGAAGGCTATGGCAGCAACGGTGTGGCGATTCTGGTTGAATGTATGACCGATAACGTCAATCGAACCGTGTCTCAGGTGCGTGCTGCCTTCAACAAGTATGGCGGCAACCTGGGCACCAATGGCTCGGTCTCTTACCTGTTCGACAAGAAGGGGCAGCTCAGCTACGAAGAGGGCGTCGATGAAGACGCGCTGATGGAGGCCGCCCTTGAGGCGGGTGCGGACGATGTGATAACCAACGACGATGGTTCCATCGATGTGTTCTGCGCCTGGCAGGATTTCATGGATGTGAAGCAGGCGTTGGTGGATGCTGGCTTCGAGCCGGCTCTGGCTGAGGTCGGCATGATCCCCCAGACGTCCGTCGAACTGGATGTCGACGCCGGGCGTAAGGTGATGAAGCTGATAGATGCACTCGAGGATCTTGATGATTCTCAGAACGTCTATCACAACGCCGACATACCTGAAGAGGCGATGGAAGACTGAGCCAGATACAGTAGCCTCAGTTACTGTTGAGCAAGCCGGGGCCAAGTGCCCCGGTTTTTCTTGCTGGCTTAAGAATCACCAAAGGGCAGGGATGTAGATCGGTGTGGGTGGTATGATCACGCTAACCTCAGAGCAGATGGCGATATGCTGATATTGGGAATAGATCCGGGTTCGCGGATAACCGGGTACGGCGTGATCAATGTGAATGGTCCGCGAAATGAATATGTAGCCAGTGGATGCATTCGTATCCGTGGTGAAGAGTTGGCGGACCGGCTTAAGCAGGTATACGCCGGCGTCTCCGAAATCATCGAGCGCTATTCGCCGCAAGAGATGGCGATAGAGCAGGTGTTCATGGCGCGCAATGCTGACTCCGCGCTAAAGCTCGGGCAGGCACGGGGGGTTGCGGTTGTAGCGGGTGCCAATGCCGGTCTGCCGGTGGCCGAGTACGCTGCCCGAAAGGTTAAGCAGTCTGTCGTCGGTAACGGTGGGGCCGACAAAACGCAGGTGCAGATCATGGTGGCGCATCTGCTCAAACTGCCAGGCTTGCCCCAGGCGGATGCTGCAGATGCATTGGCTATAGCGCTCTGTCATGCCCATAGTCGCACTCAACAGATTGCAATGGCAGGAAG
This sequence comes from Marinobacterium lacunae, assembly GCF_000705555.1. GTDB lineage: Bacteria > Pseudomonadota > Gammaproteobacteria > Pseudomonadales > Balneatricaceae > Marinobacterium_D > Marinobacterium_D lacunae. The sequence goes on along the minus strand of NZ_JMQN01000057.1, from coordinate 120,658 downwards.
TCGAAAGGTTGTAAGAGGGCGGTGGCAGTGATCTATCACGAGTTCATTTACATTGCAGACCTCTTGGGTGTTGCGGTTTTTGCAGTCACCGGTGCAATCGCAGCGCCAGGCAAGCGGCTGGATATTTTAGGGGTGATCGTGCTCGGTATAGTGACCTCACTAGGTGGCGGCACTATTCGTGATATTTCGCTCGATCTTCACCCCGTGGTATGGGTTGAGGATACAACCTATCTCTGGGTAGCAATCGGCAGTTCGGTTGCAGCTTTTTTTGCCTCCAGGCATATCAGTTCGCCAAGGCGTTCTCTGCTTTTTCTGGATGCCCTCGGATTGGCGTTGTTCAGTATCTTGGGCTTGCAGAAAGCGCTGGCGGCAGGAGCACCCGAGGAGGTCGCAGTGATGATGGCTGTGATCACAGGGGTTGCCGGCGGTATGATTCGCGATTTGTTGACGGGGCAGATTCCACTGGTGCTCCAAAGGAACGGTGAGCTTTACGCGACCTGCGCCCTTCTTGGGGCGCTCGCCTATATCTTCGCATACAGTCGGCTGGGCGAGGCGAGCCCCTGGCTCGATATCAGCACCATGGCCATCATTTTCATATCGCGCATGGCATCGCTGGTGGCCGGCTTGCAACTGCCTGAATTTATTGTGCGCGGTCATCGATTGGAATCGCCGGCCGAAGCACGCAATATGGAGAGCAAAGAACTGTGATAGGGCGTTTGACGGGAGAGGTGGCGGACAAACAGCCGCCCAGGTTGCTGCTGGATGTGCATGGCGTCGGTTATGAGCTTGAGGCATCGATGAATACTTTTTACAAGCTTCCGGCAATTGGCGAGCGGGTGACACTGCATACCCACATGGTCGTGCGTGAGGACGCTCAGCTTCTATACGCGTTTATCGACGCCAAAGAGCGGGTTCTGTTTCGCGCTCTGATCAAAACTAATGGGGTTGGGCCCAAACTTGCGTTGGCAATATTATCCGGAACCAGTTGCGACGAGTTTATTCGCTGTGTGCATAACGAAGACAGTGCAACGCTGGTGCGGATTCCCGGGGTTGGCAAGAAAACGGCCGAACGCCTGATCGTGGAGATGAAAGACAAGCTTGATCGGCTTGAACTGCCGACTATGACCGAGTTCCAGTTGGACTCCCCAGGTGGGGCTTCCCGGGTTGCGGTCGCCGATAACCGTGCGGAGGCTGAAAGTGCGCTGGTGGCGTTGGGGTACAAGCCTGTGCAGGCAACGCGCGCGGTCGAACAGGCGGCATCAGAGCTTGGTGAGGGGGCTGTCGTCGAAGAGTTGATTCGACTGTCACTTAAGTCCATGGTGAGCGGCTGAGCGGAGTACCGATTGAATGAAGATTGAAGCTGATCGTTTTATCAGTCCAGTAGCGATGCCGGCGGAAGAGGTGCAGGACCGCGCCGTTCGGCCCAAGCTGCTTGAGGACTACCATGGCCAGCCACGCGTACGCGAGCAGATGGAGATCTTTATTCATGCGGCCCGAAAACGTAATGAGGCGCTGGATCATACGCTGATCTTTGGACCGCCCGGGTTGGGCAAGACGACATTGGCCAATATTATCGCCAATGAGATGGGCTCCCAGATTAAAACGACTTCGGGGCCGGTGTTGGAAAAGGCCGGAGATGTGGCCGCGCTTCTGACCAACCTTGAGCCCAACGACGTGCTGTTTATCGATGAGATACATCGCCTCAGTCCCAATGTGGAGGAGGTTTTGTATCCGGCGATGGAAGACTATCAGCTTGATATCATGATTGGTGAAGGGCCGGCCGCGCGCTCTATAAAGATCGATCTGCCGCCCTTTACGTTGGTAGGTGCCACGACCCGTGCAGGCCTGCTGACCTCTCCGCTTCGCGACCGTTTTGGTATTGTGCAGCGTCTGGAGTTCTACAGCGTTGAGGATTTGACGCGTATTGTCATGCGCACTGCTGAGTTGTCATCGACGCCTATTGAAGAGGCCGGAGCCCTGGAGGTCGCCTGCCGGTCCCGCGGTACCCCCCGTATTGCCAATCGATTGTTGCGACGTGCTAGGGACTACGCCGAGGTGCGAGGGGAGGGAAACATTACCCGTCAAATTGCCGATCTCGCTTTGAATATGCTTAATGTGGATGAGCGTGGATTCGATCATATGGATCGCCGTCTTCTGCTGGCGATGATAGAGAAATTCGGCGGCGGACCTGTTGGCGTCGACAACTTGGCTGCGGCGATAAGCGAGGAGCGGGATACCATCGAGGATGTGCTGGAGCCCTACCTGATACAGCAGGGCTTCATCATGCGTACGCCTCGCGGAAGGGTAGTGACGGACCATGCCTATCTGCACTTCGGTATTGAAAAACCTGCGCGCGATCAATAGATCGCAAAGTAGTATCGCGATGCGTAAGAAACGCTGACAAATATCAAAGCACGCTTTTCGGCGCCTGCTAGTATCTGCTTAAAAGTGGCTTTGGCAGGCTAGTCCCGTGAATCGATCCGATCTCAACAATTTGCGACACTCTCTAGAGCAGCTGCGGGCTGAGTTGGATGCGGACCTCAGTGCAATCTCCCCGGCTATGATTAGCGGTAATCTGGCCAGGGATGCTGCAGACGAGCTGGTTTATCAGATTCAGAGAGACCTTCAGCGAGTAGATGCAGCGCTTGAACGCATCGATACCGGCCTTTACGGGTACTGTGTTGGCTGCGGTGAAGAGATCGAAATGAACCAGCTTCGTGCCGACCCATCTACCAGTTTTTGCCTCTCCTGTAACAGTCGAGTTAATCGGCGCGCCTCCTGTAAATAAAGGCTTCGGCCCCGCTTGTATAAAATTTTGCGCCTGCTATTGTGTGCCTTCATTCACCATGCTGGGTTGATTGATGGCGTTTGAATGGCCGTTGCGCGTCTATATTGAAGATACTGATTTTGGTGGCATTGTTTATTATGTGAACTATCTCAAGTTCATGGAGCGAGCGCGTACCGAAATGCTACGGCAGCACGGGTACTCTCAGCAGCGATTGGCTGAGGATTTTTGCCTGTTTGTCGTGCACAGTGTCGAAAGCCGTTATCTAAAACCCGCCCGTCTTGATGATGAACTTATTGTCCATAGCGCCATCGAAGAGGCTGGCGCTGCGAGTCTTATCTTTAACCAAACGATTCTCGACAGCCATTCAGGGCAGGTGCTCTGTGAAGGGCGCGTTCGGGTTGCGTGTGTTAACAGTCAGACTTTCAAGCCAAGACGCTGGCCCCGTGAGCTGGTGATGGCGCTGAATAATATGCCGGATTGATTGTTCGTATTTAGGAGAAGTAAGTGGAAGACAAGTTGTCGATCTGGGGCCTGGTACTCAATGCCAGTTTTGTCGTTCAGCTGGTTATGCTGATGCTGCTGCTGGCGTCGTTTCTCTCCTGGGTGATGATTTTTCAACGCCGACAGGTCCTGCGCAGAGCACAGAATACACTGCGTGATTTTGAAGACAGATTCTGGTCCGGTATCGATTTAAGTCATCTTTACCGAGAGGTCAACAATGCGCCGGATCAGGCATGTGGGGCGGAGAATATTTTTCGTGCAGGCCTCAAGGAGTTTACCCGACTGACCAAGCAGCCCGGTGTTGATCCTGACGTTGTTATGAACGGCGTGCAGCGTAGTATGCGTGTCTCTTTGGCACGCGAAGAGGAGCGTCTGGAACGGCATTTGCCATTTTTGGCGACTGTAGGTTCGACCAGCCCCTATATCGGTTTGTTCGGGACTGTATGGGGCATTATGAATGCGTTCCGTGGACTGGCAAACGTCCATCAAGCCACCCTGGCTTCGGTTGCTCCGGGTATTTCTGAAGCGCTCGTTGCAACAGCGATGGGGCTCTTTGCCGCCATTCCGGCCGTTATCGCCTATAACCGTTTTTCGGCGAAGTCTGAGTGGTTGCTCAATAGTTACGAAACATTTGCCGATGAATTTGCCAGCATTCTGTATCGGCGAGTACATGCGGCCTGAGGTTGTCTAGGATGAGCGGGATCGGGCGCACACGAAAGAAGCGCAAACTCAACGCTGAAATTAACGTTGTTCCCTATATCGATGTCACCATGGTGCTATTGATCATATTCATGGTCACCGCGCCGATGCTTACGCAGGGTATCGATATAGACTTGCCGCAAACCTCAGCAGAACCGGTGAGTACAGAGGATGACGAGCCTCTTATTGTGTCTGTCGACAAGAAGGGGGCGTACTACATCAATGTAGGTGGCGAAGATGAAACTACCCCCATATCGGCGCAGGAAGTGGCAGACCGAGTAGGCAAAGTGCTTAGCGTTAAGCCGGATAAGTTGTTGCTGGTCAGGGGTGATCGAGACGTCAACTATGATGCCGTCATTCAGCTTATGGTCCTGCTGAAGGGGGCCGGAGCCTCCAGTGTCGGACTGGTGACGGAGTGATGTAGTGGATATTCGCAGTTATGGGTTGCCGACCCTGCTTGCGACATGTCTGCATGTCGTTGTTCTGGGGGCGCTGCTCAATCACTGGATAGGTGACGTTGAGCCGGAGAGACGTTCGGTGCCTCACATCCAGGCTCGCATGATCGATCTGGAGTCGTTCAGTCAGCAGGTGGCGCCTCCTGCGCCTGCGCCAACGCCAGACGATAAGGCTGAGCAAAGGCAGGCGGCAGAAAAGGCTGCGCAGGAAAATGCGCGGAGAGAGGCCGAAACGGCACGCCAGCAAGAGCTCAAAAAGCAGAAGGCGGCAGAAGAGGCGCAGCGCCAGAAACAGGTAGCTGAACAAAAGCGGAAAGCCGATGAGGCCGCCAAAAAGAAACAGGCTGAACTTGAAGCCAAGAAAAAGGCCGAAGCATTAGCGAAGCGCAAAGCTGAAGAGGCTGCCAAGAAACAGGCGCAGGCAAAGAAAGAAGCTGAACAGAAGGCCAAGGCCGAGGCTGCAGCAAAGGCTAAAGCCGAGGCGCAGGCTAAAGCCAAGGCAGAAGCAGCGGCAAAAGCGCAGGCCGAGGCTGCCGCCAAGGCGAAGGCGGCTGAGCAGGCGCGTCAGGCTGCCCAGCAGCGCGCTGAATCAGTTGTAGGGGATATTCAGGGGTACATGCAGGCCCTGATTCAGAGGAACTGGTTGGTGCCAAAGACGGCCCGAAACGGTATGGAGGCCGTTGTGGCGATTCGACTTCTAGGTAATGGTGAAGTCGACCAGGCCAGCATTTACAAAAGTAGCGGCGATGCGGCGTTTGATAATTCGGCATTGCAGGCTGTTTACAGGACTGAGCGTTTCGAGCGTGTGGCGGAAGTTGACCCCATACTGTTTGAGCGTCGATTAAGGTCAATACACATAGTGTTCAGGCCGGAGGGACTGAGGTGGTAAATATGAGACAGATGCTGATCACGATCTGCTTGATGTTTTTGGCAGTCAGTGCGCGTGCCGAGTTAGTCGTTGAGGTCACCCAGGGGGTTGAGGCTCCGACGCCAGTTGCAGTTGTGCCGTTTGGTTGGAGTGGTGGGCAAGCGCTGTCTGAAGATGTAGCAGAGATCGTGGGGCAGGATCTGGCCCGAAGCGGATTTTTCAAGGCGTTGCCGCGCACCAGTATGCTTGGGTTTCCAACCCGGCAGTCAGAGGTGTTTTTTCGCGACTGGCGGGTAACCGGCGCTGACTACATCGTCATCGGTCGCATTGAGCCCGGTGAAGGTGGGCGCGTTGCCATACAGTTCGAACTGTACAACGTGCTCAAGGAGCAGCGTGTTATCGGACAGAGAGTCGAGAGTGACGTTAACCACCTGCGAGATGCCGCTCACTATATTTCAGACCAGATTTTCGAAGCACTGACGGGGCTGAAAGGTGCCTTCTCCACGCGTATCGTCTATGTCACGGCCGAGCGGTTGGGTAATCAGAATGCGCGTTATCGGTTGCAGCTGGCTGACTGGGATGGCGCCCGTCCTCGCACCATTCTTGAATCCAAAGAACCGATCATGTCGCCGTCCTGGTCCCGTGACGGTCGTAAGCTGGCATATGTGTCTTTCGAGTCGGGCCGTCCGGCGATTTATGTGCAATACCTCGCAACGGGTAAGCGCGAGCGTATTCAGTCGTTTCAGGGTCTGAACGGTGCGCCAGCCTGGTCGCCCGATGGTAACCGGATGGCGCTGGTGCTGTCCAAGGATGGTAACCCGGAAATATACGTGCTGGATTTGGTGACGCGCCAGTTGCAGCGTATTACGCGGCACTACAGCATCGATACGGAGCCGACATGGACGCCGGACGGCAAGGCAATATTGTTTACCTCCGACCGTGGTGGACAGCCCCAGATCTATAAACTTGATCTGGCCAGCCGAAATCTCGAAAGGCTCACCTACGAGGGTAACTATAATGCCCGCGGGCGCCTCACGCAGGATGGTCGTTTTCTGGCGATGGTGCATCGCCCACAAGGGTCGGATTTCACTATCGCGGTGCAGGATTTGAAAACAGGGCGTCTGGATATACTGACGCAGGCTGGATTGGAAGAGTCGCCCAGTATTGCACCTAATGGCAGCATCATCATTTATGCGACTCAGGAAAATGGGCGTGGGGTGCTGTCTGCGGTATCTCTGGATGGTCAGGTACGGTTTAGAATGCCCAATCAGGGCGGTGATGTGCGAGAACCTGCCTGGAGTCCGTATTTGAACTAACGAATTTGCAATCTGTTGCTCAGGGGAGACGTTCCTTTGGGGGCTGAATTGAGGTGCCATCTTTTTGTTTTGGCGCCTCTTGCAAAGCGCTAATGCGAAGATTAGCGTAATCAACAATTTGTGTGGTCGTAAACCTTAGCCTTAATTAGGAGAGTTAAATGCGAGCGTTGAACGTAATGAAAGCAGCCGCCCTCGGTGCAGCCGTTATCTGGGCGGCCGGTTGTAGCACCACTAGCACGACCACTGATGCCGGTGATGCCGGTATGTCTGGGCAGGATGGTAGCGCTAACGCCTATGGCTCTAACGGTGCGGGTGTAAGCGGAAGCGATATGACTGATGTAAATCAGCTTCAGACCGTGTTCTATTTCGACTTTGACCAGTCAGTTGTCAAGCAGGACGGTTTTGCCGATCTGGAAGCGCACGCGCGTTACCTCGCGTCTCATCCGTCAGCGTCTGTTCGCCTTGAAGGCCATGCGGACGAGCGCGGTACTCGCGAATACAACATCGCCCTGGGTGAACGTCGTGCACAGTCTGTAGAGCGCCTGTTGGTTGTGAACGGTGCTTCTGCTTCTCAGATCGAGACTATCAGCTACGGCGAAGAGAAGCCGGCAGTCATGGGTCAGGGTGAAGCATCCTGGGCTCAGAATCGTCGTGTTGAGTTGAAATACGTTTCTCGCTAATGATTGAAAAAATCATACCCGCGGTATCGCTGCTGTGCCTGACGCTAGCGTCAGGCACAGCGGCTGCCGCCACTGTTACGCAGATTCCCGTCACTGAAGTCCAGTCTGGTGGGGTGCAACGTGGTGGATACTCACAGTCCGGACAGAGCGAGCTTTTGTTGCTGGTTCAACAGCTACAGGAAGAGGTTCGACAGCTCCGTGGCGTGGTTGAAACCCAGCAGCACAAAATTGACCGTATGGAACGGGAGCAGCGTGACCGCTACCGCGATATCGATCGTAGAGTCAGCGCCTTGATCACAGCCGCGGCGAACGATCCGATGGCGGGTGATACATCAGCAACGGGATCAGTAGCCCCTGACGATGCATCGGCCGTGGGCGAAACGCCCGTACCGGCTCCATCTGAGTCAGTCAAAGCGGTTACTTCTGCCGGGCAAACTGGGCAAACTGGGCAACTTGGCGATCAGGAAGCCTATCAGAGTGCGTTTCAGCTGGTTCGGGAACGAAAGTTCTCCGAATCCAAAGCGGCCTTTGAGCAATTTATAAGCGATTACCCGAATAGTCGTAATGCTGCCAATGCCTACTATTGGATAGGTGAAATTGACTTGGCTCAGCAGTCGTTGGAATCGGCAAAGAACGCCTTCAAAAGGGTGGTCGACCAGTATCCGCAACATGCCAAAGTACCCGATGCCATGTATAAATTGGGCGTGGTAGAGGACAGGTTGGGGAATATCGAAGCTGCGCGGCAGGCTTTTCAACGCCTGATCGAACTGTATCCACAGAGTTCAGCTGCGGGCCTCGCGCGGAATTACTCGTCACGTTAAAACAGGTTATTCGATGAAAGACTCGCAGAAACGAGCCGTGGTGTTGTTATCCGGCGGTCTCGATTCAGCAACGGCGCTGGCCATTGCGAAATCACGTGGCTACAGCTGCCATGTACTTAGCTTTGATTACGGCCAGAGATCACAGACCGAGCTGAATGCAGCGCGCAGTATCGCGCAGGATATGGACGTTACAGAACACCGTGTATTGCGTCTGAATCTTGAAGATTTCGGTGGTTCGGCACTGACCGATACCTCCATTGATGTGCCTGATGGGGAAACAGAAGGCATACCGGTGACGTATGTGCCTGCCCGCAACACCGTGTTTCTTTCGTTGGCGTTGGGTTGGGCTGAAGTACTGCATGCAGAAGCCATTTTTATTGGTGTAAATGCAGTCGATTACTCGGGATACCCGGATTGTCGCCCGGAATTTATTGAAGCCTTTGAAAAGATGGCTAACCTTGCCACACGCAACGGCGTGAGTGGTGAACCGATCCATATCGAAACGCCATTGATAGACCTGACCAAGGCTGAAATCATCAAGGCTGGGTTGGCGCTGGGCGTCGACTACAGCAAAACATTGTCCTGTTATCAGGCGGATGATCAGGGGCGCGCCTGTGGTCATTGCGACAGTTGTCGCCTGCGAGCTAAAGGGTTCGCTGATGCAAGGGTCGAAGATCCTACACCATATGTCGTTTAATTGAATTTAGGGGTTGCCTTTCGCGCCTGTCTGCGTAAAATGCGCAGCCCTACGGCGGGTCGTTAGCTCAGTTGGTAGAGCAGTTGGCTTTTAACCAATTGGTCATAGGTTCAAGTCCTATACGACCCACCATTTCCTGCCTTAAAACAGGCCGTTCGCCTGTTGTCCGCAGCGGGTCGTTAGCTCAGTTGGTAGAGCAGTTGGCTTTTAACCAATTGGTCATAGGTTCAAGTCCTATACGACCCACCATTTTTTCGATTTTCCATTAACTCGGGTTGGGCTGTACCACCAAAGGGAATCGTTTTTGGGGCGGTCTGTCTAACGTATTGTTGTGGTATACTTTGCGCCTCTCCGAAATTCCGCTCAGTTACTCTAGTTAAACGAAGAAAGAGCCTATGTTGACCAAGCCTGAAATTGACGACCGAATACTCGTTCAGGAGCATTTCGCCCAGGAACATATGCCATCAGCTCTGAGTCCCGAGCAGATCGAGTCCTACACTCAGCGCATTCAGTCGTTGCTGAAAGAGAAAGATGCCTGTTTGGTGGCGCATTACTATACCGACCCTCTGGTTCAGGCGCTTGCAGAGAAGACCGGCGGTCTTGTAGCCGATTCGCTGGAGATGGCGAGATTCGGGGCACGTAGTTCTGCCAGTACATTGATCGTGGCAGGTGTTCGCTTTATGGGCGAAACCGCCAAGATTTTGAGCCCTGAGAAGCGTGTGTTGATGCCCACTATCGAGGCTACCTGCTCACTTGATCTGGGATGTCCTATTGAGGAGTTTTCAGCCTTCTGTGACGAGCATCCAGATCATGAGGTTGTGGTATATGCCAATACCTCGGCGGCGGTTAAGGCCCGGGCGGATTGGGTCGTGACCTCCAGCATCGCATTGCAGGTTGTCGAGCATCTCGCCGATCAGGGTAAAAAGATCATTTGGGCACCTGATAAGCATCTTGGCGCCTACGTTCAAAAACAGACTGATGCTGAAATGCTGCTGTGGGACGGCGCTTGTATCGTTCACGAAGAGTTCAAGGCGAAAGGGCTCAAGGACCTCAAGCAGGTCTATCCGGATGCCGGTATTCTTGTGCACCCCGAGTCACCGGAATCGGTTATTGAGCTGGCTGATGCGGTTGGTTCGACGTCGCAGTTGATCAAAGCTGCACAGGAGTTGCCGCACTCGATGTTCATCGTGGCGACAGATCGCGGAATCTTTTACAAGATGCAGCAGGCGGCTCCCGGAAAAACCTTTATTGAGGCCCCTACGGGTGGCAGTGGTGCAACCTGCCGGAGCTGCGCTCACTGTCCGTGGATGGCGATGAATGGCTTGGATAATATCCTGCAGGCACTGGAAACCGGTCGAGACGAGATCGAGGTGTCATCAGATCTGGTCGAGCGCGCCAGGCTGCCTTTGCAGAGAATGTTGGATTTTCAGGCACGTTAAAAGCGTGTAGTTAAAAAAGCCCGCTTCTGGCGGGCTTTTTCTTTACCGGATTCAGGATAGGGTGTCTTTCATCTCCCGGCGCACGGCTTTGATTTCCTGCTCTTTCTGATCCAGTCTGGCCTGATCAATATGGCTGAGGTTGCGCTCACGTCGCGCGAACTCTACTTGTCTTAACGCAAGGTCCATTTGGCCGGTCAACATAAAGTATTGGATTCTGGCCAAATGGACCGCGTTGATCTGTCCGTTCAGGCCCTCGGTTTCCGCCAGCTGAAACCAGAAATCGACGTCGTTGGGGAAGTCTTGTGTAAGCTCTCGCAGGACATTAACTGCTTTCTGGTATTGGCCAGCCTGACGCGCGGTAAGTGCGTATCGGTAACGAACGGGCATGCTGTCGGGATAGAGCGCCACGAGCTCCTCGGCAAGCGATAGCGCTTTGGGGGTGTCTCCCTCACTTAACAGAAGATCAAGTTCACTAAGGCGCACATAAGGGTGCTGACGCCAATTGTTGGGCAGGGCCTTAAGTGCGCTACGAGCCTCCTTGGGCTTGTTGAGTGCTATCGCGGTGAGCAGGGCGCCGAAGTAGTCCTTGGGTTTGCCTTCCTGTTTGACATCATCGTTGAACTGTTCGTGCAGCTGGCCAAGATTTTGGGAATAGTGCACGCGCAAACGCTGTCTTACGAGATCGTAGATGAAGCCTTCATGGAGGGCGGAAGGTTTAGGCAGTGTCGCTGCTCGGTTTAGCGAGTCGGCGATCCTGGACTCGGTGACCGGGTGGGTGAGCAAAAATTCGGGGGTACGTTGTCCTGCGAAACGATATGACTTTTGCAGCCTTGAAAACATACCAGGCATTGCGTAAGGGTCATAGCCGCTTGCGAGCAGAGTTTGCATACCGATCCGGTCGGCCTCCTGTTCGTTTCGGCGGCTAAATGCCAGCTGGGCGGATGCTGATCCGGCCAACGTCGACGTCAGAGCGGCAGTACCTGCTTGACCATCGGCAGAAGCGAGGAGAATGCTGGCCAGCACGCCTGCGAGCATCAGTGGCCGGTTTTTGCGACTCTCTTCCAGCCGTTGGGCATAGTGGCGCTGGCTGAGATGAGCAAGTTCATGGGCGATTACAGAGGCGGTTTCGGCTTCGGATTCCGCTGCCATGATAAGGCCTGCGTTGATTCCGATAACGCCGCCGGGTACGGCAAACGCGTTAAGGTTTTCATTATCGAGCACGACCAGTTCGAGCCGTCGATCACTCAATTGGCTGTTGGCTGCAATTTGCCAAAGCAGATCATGAAGGTACTGCTTTACGACGGTGTCGTTGAGTAGTTTGGCCTGTCCGCGCAGAGTTCTGACCCAACTGCGGCCCAGCCTATATTCGTCCTCAAGACTTAGTGTGCTGGAGGTTGAGTCCGTCAGCACCGGTAGCGCTGTATCGGCTTGCGCGGACTGAGGTGGAAGAATTAGCGATACTGCAAGTGCGGCGGTTATAAAGCAAGAGGTGCTCGCGCCGCGAAACTTGGCTGCATTAAATTGACGTCGAATCTGGTATAAAGTGCGTCGCATAAAGCTCTTCATCGATCGGAGGTAGTAAGTTTGGTACAGCCAATTCCCGCTGATTCGGATATCTCCCGCGTGCTTGATGCCAGCGGCTTAAGTTGTCCGCTTCCGCTGCTTAAGGCCAAGCAGGCGCTTAACCAGATGGCACCCGGCGAAGTGTTGAAGGTTATCGCAACTGATGCCGGATCCGTAAGGGATTTTCGTGTCTATGTAGAGCATAGCGACCATCAAATGCTGGATTCGTTCACTGATGGCGAACATTACATCCATGTTATAAAGCGCGGACCATCTGCTCGGGTAGGGGGCAAAACGCCGAATGCGTAAAATTCTCAACAAATGGATCGATCAGTATTTTTCCGATGAAGAGGCGCTGTTTCTTTTCATCATACTGGTTGCGAGTCTGGGGGTCGTGGTGTTCCTCGGTGCGCCTTTGGCTCCGGTCTTTGCCAGTTTAATTCTGGCGTTCCTGATGCAAGGGCTGGTGACCTGGCTGCAAAGTCGTGGTCTTCCACATTTGCCCTCGGTCATCTTGGTGTTTCTTGTCTTTGTCGGGTTCGTGGCGGCTTTTCTCCTCTTTGTTATGCCGATTGCATGGCGGCAGCTGGTTAACCTGTTCAACGAGTTGCCCAGAATGGTAGGGCAGGTGCAGAACCTGCTTCTGCTTCTGCCCCAAAAGTACCCTAACCTGGTGTCTGAAGATCAGATTCGTCAGTTGATCGGCGTCGCCGCGACCGAATTGAGTCGCCTTGGGCAGTGGGTTGTCACCTTTTCGCTAAACTCGTTGACCGGTATTGCCGCTTTGGCAATCTACCTGGTTCTGGTGCCGATTCTGGTGTTCTTCTTTCTGAAGGATTCAGACTCCATGTTGTCCTCGTTTTCTGCATTTCTGCCTGACAAACGTCAAATGATGACGCGTATTTGGCATGAGATGGATATTCAGATCGCAAACTATGTGCGCGGTAAAGCGATCGAAATTTTGATAGTGGGTGGGGTTACCTGGATAACCTTCGTGTTACTGGGTATCAACTATGCAGCGCTGTTGGCGCTGATGGTTGGACTATCGGTGTTGATTCCCTACATTGGGGCGGCGTTAGTGACTTTGCCGATAGCTTTGATCGCCTTTTTCCAGTGGGGCTGGGGGTCGGAGTTTATGTGGTTAATGGTCGCCTATGCGGTTATTCAGGCTCTTGACGGGAATGTTCTTGTGCCACTGCTGTTCTCGGAGGCTGTTAACCTTCATCCGGTCTCAATTATCGTGTCGGTGCTGATTTTTGGCAGTCTGTGGGGGTTTTGGGGGCTGTTTTTCGCAATTCCGCTGGCTACCCTGGTGAAGGCTATTTTCAATGCTTGGCCGAGCGTTAGGGAGACCGAGAGGCTGGAGCACAGCCACAACTGAGGGTGTGCTCCAGGACGCTGGGCAGATTAGTCGACCAGGATCTGAGCTGCGTGCTCCTTGGTCTTTACCTTCTTGATGACATCGGTAATCGTGCCATTTTCGTCGATCACGAATGTGGTGCGAACTGTGCCCATGTACTCCTTGCCGTAGTTCTTCTTGAGTTGCCAGGTCCCGTACAGTTCGTGTACTGCATTGTCGGTGTCGGCGATCAGGGGGAAGGGTAGGTCGTATTTGGCAATAAAGTTTTGATGTTTTTTCTCGTTGTCCGTGCTCACGCCAATGACTTGGTAACCTTGGGACTGCAGGCGCTCGTAATTATCGCGCAGGTCGCACGCCTGTGCGGTGCATCCGGGGGTGTTGTCGCGGGGGTAGAAGTAGAGCACGACCTTTTGGCCGCGGAACTGGCTCAGTGTAATGGGGTCTCCATTTTGGTCCACAGCATTAAAATCCGGGGCTGGCTGTCCTGCTTCAAGCATCCTGTTACTCCTTGAATGATCGATCTGTTGTGAAAAGTGGCGCGACCCACTACGCTAGCAAGCGCTAATTCGTTTAAAATGCCAGCCTTTTACGATATCAAAAGCCTGTCGGATCTCAATCGGTCGCGCGGTTGTTCCTTCGGCAAGGCGACAGTACCATACTCGGGCTCAAGTTGATGGAGAGACAGATGATTCGCGGCAGTATTGTAGCGCTCGTGACCCCTATGCATGCTAACGGCGATGTCGATTGGGACGCGCTGGACAGGCTGGTCGACCTCCATCTGGAGAAGGGCACGGCGGCTATCGGGGCCGTGGGGACGACAGGGGAGTCAGCAACCCTCGACTACGACGAACACCTTGAAGTGATCAAGCGCACCGTTGAGCGTGTTGCCGGACGAGTGCCGGTTGTGGCCGGTACCGGTGCCAACTCGACTCGCGAAGCGATTGAAATGACCCAGCGGGCCAAAAGTGTAGGTGCCGATTACAGCCTCCTGGTAACGCCTTACTACAACCGTCCGACTCAGGAAGGCATGTATCAACACTTCCGAGCGATTGCTGATGCTGTCGACATCCCGCAAATACTCTATAACGTTCCGAGCCGCACAGGCTGCGACATGAAGCCGGAAACGGTTTTCCGCCTTGCAGACCATCCCAACATCGTTGGCATCAAGGAAGCGACAGGGGATCTGCAGCGTGCTCGCGAGTTGATTGGCAATGTTCCTTCGGATTTCGCCGTTTACTCCGGCGATGACGCCACCGCCATCGAACTGATCCTTCTCGGCGGTCAAGGCAATATATCCGTAACTGCAAACGTTGCACCTGGTCAGATGGCTGAACTCTGCCGTTTGGGTCTTGAGGGCAAGGCAGAAGAAGCGCGTGCGTTGCAGCAGACGTTAATGCCTTTGCACACAAAGCTTTTCGTAGAGCCCAACCCGATACCGGTCAAGTGGGCGATGTATGAAATGGGTCTGATCGAGCGTGGTATCCGCCTGCCTTTGACGGTATTGGCCGAGCAGTTTCATGAGGAAGTTCGTAACGCGCTGCGCGAAAGCGGCGTCATCTGACAGGCAGGGACATGAGCAAAAAGGTTTCTCACACTTTACTGGCGCTGAGCCTTGCAGCCGCGTTGAGCGGCTGTAGCATGCTGGAAGACAACCCGATCTACGGTGAAAATGGTCTGGTGCGTGACCGTGGCCAAGATTACGAGCAGGCAAATGCCCGTGAGCGTTTGAAGCTGCCTCCGGGAATGCGTGCGCGCCAGACGCAGGATCAACTGACGGTACCGGAGGTGGCGACTACAGCGTCCTCTCGTCAGGGGGATTTCGAAGTGCCGCGTCCGGAATTTTTCTACGTTGAGGCGGGTACCGATAAAGTCAATCTCAAACGGGAGGATGGTGAACGCGTTCTCGTCGTGGATGAACCGATCGCTGATGTTTGGGTAAAGCTTCAGGAGTTTTGGGCATTCAACAATATCGTCCTTTCCCGCGTCGACCCCCGTCAGGGGGTGATGGAAACCGATTGGATAACGCTTGAGGGTGACAGCTACAGCTTTGTTGACGGCTGGATCAAACGACTGACCTTTCAGGACATCGAGGGTGACAGCCGTAACAAGTTGCGCGTAACTCTGCGTCCGGACCCTGAAAACTACCAACGCACCTCTGTTCGCATGCAACATGTGAAATTTCCGCTCGCGCAGGAGGTTAGCTCAATTGACTGGGATAATCAGGCGCGTGACGTGGAATATAAGGCGGACATGATGTTCGAGATGTTGCGCTTCCTGAGCAAGTCCACCGAACCGGATGCCCAGAGTCTGCTCGCGATGCAGAGCAAGAAGCGTACTGGCGCGCAGCTTGGACGCGATTCACGTGGTCATCCCGTGTTGCGCATGTCAGCGCCGATCGATGAGTCTTGGGATCAGTTGAACGTTGCGCTTGATAAGACGGATATCGATGTCGGTACCCGTGATCAGAATGCTGGCATGGTGTACCTGACATACACGACGACGACTCCGGTGGACGATACAGAACGGATGGGCTTCTTCGAGTGGCTACATTCCGATCGAGAGGAGATCAAACTCGACACCAGCGTGGTGGAGTCGGCTTTGGGATTGGGTGAAGACGAAGACGATCCGAACGCGATTCAATACAGCTCCGGCAAATCGACTTCTGCTGATGGCGAGGGTGCTGATGGCGAGTTGGCCGCATCTGACCTGGCTGATCCGAACAACCCTGCTAACCAGGAAGGGTATAAGATCTGGTTCGGTGGCAAGGTGTTGTACGTATTCGGTGGCAAAGAGAAGGGCGTGTTCAACTCGCAGACTAATGCGTATGAACATACCGGTCGTTACCAGTTGAAGATTAACCGTACGCGTAATGGAGTCTTCCTGTCGGTATTGACTGATCAGGGCTTGGCTGCCCCCGATTTGGTCGCGGAGGAGATCCTCTGGGCCCTTAAAGACCACCTGCCGCAGAGCGACAGTTGAGTAAGATCCACTTTTTGAATGACTGTGGTTCAGGTTTTTTGGAGAAATTGATGGAAAAGCGAGAAGAGCTTTACAGTGGTAAGGCCAAGTCGGTCTTCAGTACAGACGATCCTAACTTGATGGTACTGGAGTTCCGGAATGATACATCTGCATTCGACGGTAAAAAGGTCGAACAGCTGGAACGTAAAGGCATGGTGAACAACAAGTTCAACGCCTTTATCATGCAGAAGCTTGAAGATGCCGGTATCCCGACTCATTTCGTTCGCCTGTTATCGGATAACGAGAGCCTCGTAAAGCGCCTTGAGATGATCCCAATCGAGTGTGTTGTACGCAATGTTGCCGCCGGTTCTATCTGCCGCCGTTACGGAGTGCAGGAGGGGATGGATCTCCATCCGCCGACGTTCGAGTTCTTCCTCAAGAATGACGCACTCAGCGATCCAATGGTAAACGATTACCACATCGAGTCATTTGGTTGGGCCACCAAGGAGCAGGTTGCCAAGGCGAAGGAGCTGACCTTCGCGGTGAACGACGTGTTGAAAAAGCTGTTTGATGACGCGGGCATGCTGCTGGTCGATTACAAGCTTGAGTTTGGCATGTCCGATGGCCAGCTCGTGTTGGGGGATGAATTCTCTCCCGACGGTTGCCGTATCTGGGATAAGGAAACCCGCAAGAAGCTGGACAAAGACCGCTTCCGCCAGGGCCTTGGTGGTGTAATCGAGGCCTATGAAGAGGTAGGTCAGCGCTTGGGTATCAATTTCGGCTAAGGTCGTTGTTGGTTCCGTGCGCAAGGCGCGATGACTGAAAAACCCCGGCAATAGCCGGGGTTTTTGCGTTTAAAAGGGATATATCTGTAAGAAATTACTTACAGGTTGCCAAAAGGTAAAATATTTTTACCTGATAAGGCGTATTCATGTGGAAAAATGAATGGTTCAGTATCATCATTGCATCGCAATCCTCCGAGCCCTGGTCTAGCTTTAGGAGGAGGAAATCTAAGCCCGACGGAGAGAGGCAGATGTCAGAACGGCGCACAGAACAAAAAAATAAGATATTGAACCAGCTCGGTGAGATGATCACCACCCGCGTTCCCGAGCGGGACGTACACCCCGTCATTGATTTCATGCAACAGTATTACCGAGTCTCGCCCGTTGAAGAGCTTGCCGAGCGCAGCCTCGACAACCTTTATGGTGCGACGCTCTCCTGCTGGGAGCATCTCCAGCAGTGGGATGGCGAAAACCAGAAAGTCCATGTGTTTAACCCGGATCTTGAACGCCATGGTTGGCATTGCGGACACACTGTCATCCAGATTCTGCACCGCGATATGCCCTTCCTGGTCGACTCTGTACGTATGGAGCTAAACCGTCGTGGACTGTCGATCCATGTCGTTCACAGTGGTGTTATCAACGTAGAGCGTGACAAGAAAGATGCCAGGGTGACGGCTAGCGGTGATAAGGCCTCTCGTGAAGCGCTTATCTATATCGAAGTTGATCGCCACAGCAATGCTGACGAACTCAAGAGCATCGAATCCGGTTTGGCGGAGGTTTTGGCAGAGGTCAGGGTTGCTGTTGAAGACTTCGATGCCATGCGTGAGCGTGTAGATGTATTGCGCAAAGAGGTGTCAAAACTCTCAACGCCGGATAAAGATGCCTGCAAAGAGGCGTCTGAGTTTCTTGGGTGGATGCTGCAGAATCGCTTCACCTTCTTGGGTTACGAGGAGGTGGAGTTCGACGGGAGTGGCGAGGAGTTGCAGGTTGTTCATCTAAGCGACAGCGCTTTGGGTGTATGTCGTCTACAGAAGCGAGACAAGGTCGTACCGCGGTCGCAGGAGCACTGCTTCCTGCTGACGCCTCAGCCGCTTATGTTCGCCAAGGACGATCAGCGCTCGCGCGTTCACCGGCCTGCATACCGTGACCTCGTTGTTATCAAACGTTTCGATACAAAGGGCAATGTGACGGGCGAATGTCGCTTCTACGGTTTGTATACGTCTCCGGTATACGTCGAGTTGCCCCAGAATATTCCCGTCTTGCGCCGACGGGTTGATTATGTGCTGAGTAAAGCTGGGTTTACGCCAGGCGGAAACAGTGCCAAGTCTCTGGCTCAGATTCTGAGTGATCTGCCTCGTGACGAGTTGCTGCTGTCGACGCCGGCTGAACTGTTCAATAATGCCATGGGCGTGTTTAACCTCCAGGAGCGCCGCAAGGTGCGTCTTCTGGGGCGTCGTGATGCCTGCGGTAAGTTTTATACGCTCTTGTACTATGTGCCCAGGGATATTTTTAATACCGCACTGCGTACTCAGGTACAGGAGTTGCTGGTTAATCGACTGGGAGCGCGGGATTCCGAGTTTACAACCTATTACAGCGAGTCGGTTCTGACACGTGTGCATTTCGTGCTGCCGGTTGATCCGGATAGCGAAACGAAATTCGATCTTGCCGAGCTTGAAGCGGAAGTTGCTGAACTGTCCCGCTCTTGGTCGGATGAGTTGCACCACGCACTGGTGGACGCATCGGGCGAGGAGCGTGGCAATCATTTGGCCAACCGGTACCGCAACGCATTCCCATCCGCCTATAGAGAGCATTTCACTCCCAGCAGCGCTGTGTTCGATGTCGAGCATATAGAGCGTCTCGATCAGGGACAGCGGATCAGCATGAGTTTCTATCGTCAGATAGAGCAATCCCGGGATCTCCTCAAGTTCAAGCTGTTCAACCGTACCGATCCTCTGGTGCTGTCCGACATCATCCCGCTGCTTGAGAACCTCGGGATGCGTGTGGTCGGTGAGCATCCTTATATGGTTCGCCGACATGACGGTGAACGCTTCTGGATTCACGACTTCACGCTGTATTACAACAGCTCTGAGACTGTCGATCTGGAAGAGGTTAAACAGATCTTCCAGGAGGCGTTTTTCAATATCTGGAGCGGTCGGGCTGAAAACGACGAGTTTAACAGGCTCGTTATCGGTGCTCGCCTGAACTGGCGAGAAGTGGCGATGCTGCGGGCGTACGCGCGGTACAACCAGCAGATCCGATTTGGTTTCAGTCAGCCATACATCGCCGATACCCTGTCTCGCCATCTGTATATCACCCGGTTATTGGTGGCGCTGTTCAGGGCTCGTTTTGAGCCGGAGCGACAGAGTAGCGCCAAAGTACAGGCACTGGCCGAGCGTATTGCGGGCAGCATCATAGATGCGTTGGATAAGGTTGATAACCTTAACGACGACAAGATTCTGCGCCGTTACCTTGAGCTGATAAGGGCTACTCTGCGCACCAACTACTTCCAGACCAATGCCGAGGGTGAGCCGAAGGATTACTTCGTATTCAAGTTAAATCCGCACGAGATAGCGGACATCCCACTGCCGCGGCCTATGTTCGAGATATTTGTCTACTCGGCACGTGTAGAAGGTGTGCACCTGCGAGGCGGCAAGGTCGCCCGAGGCGGTCTGCGCTGGTCTGATCGCCGGGAGGACTACCGCACCGAAGTGCTGGGTCTGGTGAAGGCGCAGCAGGTCAAAAACGCGGTGATCGTGCCGGTGGGGGCAAAAGGTGGTTTTGTTGCCAAGCAACTGCCGACCAATGGCTCTCGGGAAGAGATTCTGGAAGAGGGTATCAATAGCTACAAGACCTTCATCCGAGGTCTGCTCGATGTGACCGACAACTATGTTGACGGTGCAGTGGTGCCTCCGCCTGAACTGGTGCGCCATGATGAGGACGATCCATACCTCGTGGTAGCGGCAGACAAGGGTACTGCAACCTTCTCCGATATAGCGAACTCCATTGCCGAAGAGTTCGGCTTCTGGCTGGGCGATGCCTTTGCATCAGGCGGATCTCAGGGTTATGACCACAAGAAAATGGGTATAACGGCCCGTGGTGCCTGGGAATCGGTCAAACTGCATTTCCGTGAACTGGGTATTGATACGCAGACACAACCGTTCACGGTTGTGGGTATCGGCGACATGGCGGGCGATGTGTTTGGCAACGGCATGCTGATGTCTGAACATATCGAATTAGTTGCGGCGTTTAACCACCTGCACATTTTCATTGATCCCCAGCCGGATGCTGCGGCCGGCTTTGCCGAGCGCAAGCGACTGTTCGACCTTCCTCGCTCAAGCTGGGCAGACTACAACGAGAAACTGATCTCCTCCGGTGGCGGCATCTTCTCGCGGGCTGCCAAGTGGATCGACATTTCACCGCAGATGAAAAAGCGTTTTGACATCAAAGAAGACCGTCTTGCGCCCAATGATCTGATCTCGGCGCTGCTGCGTTCGCAGGTTGATCTGATCTGGAACGGTGGTATCGGTACCTACGTCAAAGCGAGCTTCGAGTCTCACGCTGATGTTGGTGACAAGGCGAACGACGGACTGCGTATTGACGGCCGCGATCTGCGCTGCCGGGTGCTTGGCGAGGGTGGTAACCTCGGCTTCACCCAGCTCGGTCGAATCGAGTTCTCCCTCAAGGGCGGGGCGTGTAATACCGACTTTATCGATAATGCCGGCGGGGTCGATTGCTCGGATCATGAGGTTAACATCAAGATCCTGCTCAATGAGGTTGTCAGCAATGGTGATCTCACCGTAAAACAGCGCAACAACTTCCTTCGGGAGATGACCGATGAAGTGGCTCAGTTGGTTCTGCAAAACAACTACAGCCAGGCGCTGGCGATCAGTATCGCCCAGGATCAGGTGCGTCGCTCAGTCGATGACTATCGCCGTTTGATCAATGAGCTTGAAAGCGATGGCCGACTGGTTCGTGCGCTGGAGTTTATTCCGACAGACGATGTGATTGTCGAGCGACACGAGCGTGGCGATAACCTGACACGTCCAGAGCTCTCGGTGTTGATCTCCTATGTCAAAGCCAAGCTCAAAGAGGTGCTCACCAGCAGCTGGCTGCCCAGTGATGAATACGTTGCGCGTGAGGTGCAGGGTGCTTTTCCATCCGCGCTGGTTGAGCGCTATGGCGAGCAGGTCAATAGCCATCGTTTGCGGGCCGAAATTCTGGCGACCCAGGTGGCCAACGGCATGATCAACCGGATGGGTATCACTTATCCTTTGCGGATGCAGCAGTCAACCGGACGTGACGTGGCCGATATTGCCGCTGCCTATATAGCCGCGCGGGATATTTTCGGCATGAATGTGCTCTGGGATCAGATGGAAGAGCTCGATAACCGGGTGCCTGCGCAGATGCTTCAGGGCATGATGTCCGATCTGCAGCGTCTTGTGCGTCGTGCCGCCAACTGGATACTCAACACCTATCGCCAGCAGCTTGAGCCTGCTCAGCTTGTGAACCAGTTCCGTCCCGGCGTTGAAGCCATGGCGCTGAAGCTGGCCGAGCGACTGACCGGTGAGCCGCTTGAAGCCTGGCAGGCACGCCATGATGAGCTGGTGAAAGAGGGCGTTCCGGCAGATCTGGCGGTGCAGGCCGCATCTTTCGATAGCCTGTACACCCTGCTGGGTATTATTGCGACCGAGCAGCAGACCGGAGAACCGCTTGATCGTGTGGCGGATGTCTACTTCATGTTGGGTGATCGTCTGGAACTTTACCGTGTCGATCGCCAGATCAAGGCCATGAAGCAGGACAGTCACTGGAAGTCGCTGGCGCGAGATGGGTTCCGCGAGGAGCTCAACACTCAGCAGCGCGCTATCACGTTTAGCGTACTGACACGTGCTTGCGGTGTTGACGAAGATGCCGAGGGCAAGGAGTCCAGTCAGGTGTGCGTTGAACGTTGGCTCGAGGCCAATCAAGTGCTGCTTGCACGTTGGAATCAAATCCTTGCGGATTTGAGCTCCGTCAGCGAACCCGACAGTGCTGTATTCGCAGTCGCAATTCGCGAGCTGGTGGAGCTGGCTCACAGCAGCTGATACGTCTGCAGCCCTGTGTCGAGCAGGGCCGCAGTATCGGTTAAAGTAGAGGGGTGGACGGTAGGTCCACCCCTTTTTTGTTATGGAGTGACCGATGCGAGCTGTATTTCTGGATACCGAAAGCCTGGACGATCTTGATCTGAGCCCTATTCGCGATTGCGTGGATGAGCTGGTTTGCTACAGGGGCACATCGCCCGATCAGGTGGATGAGCGCATAGCGGGTTTTGAGCTGGTGATCGTCAACAAAGTTGTCCTGACGGGCGAGTCGATCGCCACGGCTGACGGCCTTAAGCTGATCTGTGTTGTGGCCACAGGGGTCAACAATGTCGACATCAAGGTTGCCTGTGAGCGTAATATCCCCGTGTGCAATGCACAGGGGTATGGCGTCACATCGGTTGCACAGCATGTGATAACCCAGATGCTTGCCTTGCATACGCACATAATCGATTACGACCGTGCAGTACGGGCAGGGGATTGGGCCCGTGCAACGCAGTTTTGCCTGCTGGATTATCCGATCGTAGAAGTGGAAGGGCGCACGCTTGGGATAGTGGGGCACGGGGCGCTGGGGCAGGCTGTAGGGCGGTTGGCAGAAGCCTTGGGCATGAGGGTCATTGTCTCTGCTCGGATAGGAAGTGATGATGTCCCTGAGGGGCGCGTAGCGTTTGGTGACGTGGTTGAGCAAGCCGATGTCATCAGCCTGCACTGCCCGTTGAATGACGACACGCGTAACCTGTTTGATGCGGATGTGTTAGCGAGGATGAAGCCTGGTGCGTTTTTGATAAATGCCGCACGGGGTGGAATCGTAAATGAGCAGGCTTTGTCAGATGCGCTGCGCTCAGGTCATCTTGGCGGTGCCGCAGTGGATGTGCTTACTGAAGAGCCGCCACGCAACGGCAACGTGCTGTTCGCAGACGATATACCCAATCTGATCCTGACGCCTCACTGTGCGTGGGGTAGCTTCGGGGCACGCTCTCGGATTATTGAGCAGACCGCTGAAAACATTCATGCCTATCTGGACGGTCGAAGGGTGCGTTGTGTAAATCTCTGACAAGGGTGATAGGCCTAGAACGGGCAGAGAGAGGAAAACGCCATGCGCTGTCCGGTTGCGGGGTGGTTCAGACTGAGGTATTCCGCGTGGAGCAGTAGTCGAGTGCTGAGGTTCTGCACGGATTCGGGTGCATAAAAGGCGTCACCCAGAATTGGGTGTCCAATCGCCTGCAGGTGGACGCGCA
Source organism: Marinobacterium lacunae (assembly GCF_000705555.1). Lineage (GTDB taxonomy): Bacteria > Pseudomonadota > Gammaproteobacteria > Pseudomonadales > Balneatricaceae > Marinobacterium_D > Marinobacterium_D lacunae. The sequence continues at coordinate 97,418 of NZ_JMQN01000057.1, read as the reverse complement.
GCTGATGGGACCGCCCGGTGACCGGGTAGAGTAATACGCGCGTTCCCAAGTCGTTGGTTTCGAGTCTATGCCAACGCGTGAGAGCGTTTTTGCCCTGAACGTGATCGACGATCTGCAGCGGTCGGTTTTCCCAATCGCACCGAAGCGGAAGATTAATCTCTCCCTTTTCCTGATCCGGCGCGCCATGCACGATAGCCTGATAACGCTTATCGGTTTGTCTTTCCTGAAACTGAATACTCAAGGCGCGGTGAGACTCGGCGGTGAGCGCGAGGACCATCAGCCCTGAGGTTGCATAATCCAGACGGTGGACGATGCGTGCAGTTGGATGGCTACGCTGTGCGCGCTTCCACAGGCAGTCTTGCTTGTCGGGCCCTTTGCCGGGTACCGATAACAGATTGGCGGGCTTGCTGACGACCAGTATGTCATCGTCTGAATAGAGGACTTCCGGGCAGGACGGCTTTATCTCTAACATTCAAAAAGCGCCATCGATTCGACATGGGCAGTGTGTGGGAACATGTCCATCACCGAGAAACGAGTCATCCGGTATCCAGCTTCGACCAGAAGTTGTGCATCGCGAACCAGAGATGCGGGGTTGCAGGCGATGTACAGTACCGCGCGTGCACCATAGTTTCGCAGCTGGCGAACGCACTCTTCGGCGCCTGCGCGTGGCGGGTCGAGCACAATAAGGTCGAATTCCTTGCGACTGGCTTGCTGATACCAGAGTGTGTCGCGAATATCCTGACTGAGATCGCTTTTGTAGACGCTGATATTTTGCAAGGCGTTGGAGGCGGCATTGCTTTTTGTACGTTCCACCATCTCGGCTGAGCCTTCGACACCGACCACCTCGTGTGCGTGAGTCGCCAGAGGTAGAGTGAAGTTGCCCAATCCACAGAAAAGATCCAGCACGCGCTCGTCCGCTTGCGGGGAGAGCCACGCAAGCGCCCGAGACACCATCTGCCGATTGATATGGGCGTTGACCTGCAGAAAGTCGCCCGGCGCAAAGCGTAGTTCAGGACCCTGAGCGCCGAGAGAGTAGCTCAGCTCTGGTGCCGATGTCGGGATCTCTTCCAGCGTTTCCCGATTGCTTTGAAGAAACAGTTTGAAACCCAGACGATTGCAGATCGTTTGAATGTCAGCAACTAACGTATCGTTCAACGCTCGGGTGATTCTCAATGTAAGTGCGCCGGATGCATCGCCACAGCTGATATCGATATGGGTTAAATGCTTGAGATTGCCTGCTTCGCGCAACAGGGAACCCAGTGCTGCAAGCAGTTCGTTGATGCGAGGCTCAAGAACAGGGCAGTGATCGATATTGATCAGCTTATTGCTGTTTTGCCGGCGGAACCCGATCAGGAGTTCGCCATCGGCCCGTTGGTTGACGCCAATGCGCGCGCTTCTTCTGTATCCGAATTCGGGTGAGTGAAGGGCAGTATCGATAAGCTCGGGCTCGATGTGGGCAAAACGCTTCAGTTGATCGAGTACGAGTTTCTCCTTGTACTGAATTTGGGCTTCAGCGTTCAGGTGTTGCAGTTGGCATCCACCGCAGCGATCGACATAACGGCAAGGCGGTATTTGTCGCTCAGGGCTTGCGCTGATTATCTCAAGCGCCTCCGCTTCGTCGAAACGCTTATGGCGATTGACAATGCGAGCCAGAACCCGTTCACCGGGCAGAGCACCCGAAACGAAGAGCGTTTTTCCTTCAGGTCTGGCAACGCCGCGGCCTTCAAGGCTGAGGTCTTGAACATCCACTTCCAGTTGGCTCGGTGTGGCGGTAGCGCTTTGGCGTACAGGGCCACCGAATCGGACACGCTTTCGACTCATCGGAGTAATCCCGCAAAAATAGCTGGGCATTCTAAAGTTGCCGTTAACTATTGTCACGCAACGGGCATTTTACCGTCTGCGCAGTCACAGAGTGCTGTTGTAGAATAGACACATGCAGTGCCCCTAGTGGGCCATTTTATTCATTGGAGGACAGTCTGTATGGCTCAGGAGCATCCATTCGCTCAGTATGTTCGGATTTTGGGGAAGGGCAAGAAGGGTAGTCGCTCGCTCACCCGGGACGAAGCACGTGATGCGATGGGTATGATTCTGGATGGCGGCATTCGGCCGGAGCAGCTGGGCGCTTTTCTCATGCTGTTACGTGTCAAAGAGGAGGCCCCGGAAGAGTTGGCGGGCTTTGCCGATGCGGTCAGAAGCCGTTATCAGCCGCCGGAGGGTATATCCGCCACGGTGGATTGGGCCACTTATGCGGGTAAAAAACGTCATCTTCCCTGGTTCATGTTGGTGGCATTGGTGTTGGCGGAACAGGGTACCCCGGTCTTTATGCACGGTGCGCGTGGTCATACGGCCGGACGACTGTATAGCGAAGATATGCTGGGTGTCTTTGGCATAGAGGCGTGTGCCAGTTGGGGGGACGTTGATCGTGCGCTTGAGCATACAGGGTTCGCATTCATGTCGATCGATCGCCTGTGCCCGCCACTTGGCGAGATTATTCAGTTACGTAACATCTTGGGGTTGCGATCGCCGGTTCATACCTTGTGCCGCATGCTGAACCCACTCGATGCTGAAGTGACCATCGACGGCGTGTTTCACCCCCCCTACGCACCTATGCACCAGAAGACTGCTCAGTTACTCGGGACCCATCAGGCTGTCACGGTACGAGGCGATGGTGGCGAAGCTGAGGTCAAACCCGATAGTGATTGTGAGCTGCACTGGATCATTAACGGTGAATTGGGAACGGGCGTCTGGCCCCGGTTGTACCCTCAGCGACTGGTCAAGGATGAGCAGCTTGATCCAAAGGATCTTCTGAGACTCTGGCGCGGCGAGCTGAATCATCCTTATGGTGAGGGGGCGGTTATATCGACGCTGGCCATGGTGTTGCGTCTACTGCAGCCGGATCAGCCGGTCGAAACCGACCGTCTGATCGAGCAGGCGCGTGAGCGATGGGAGGCTCGGGACCGCCGACGTTTTTAATCCCGGCGTAGCTTGTCCGAAACCGCGATGGGTGATGGGTAACGGAAAATCACCACATAGGTCGAGAGCAGGAAGCTAAGAATAGCGGTAGCCTGAATAACATGAGAGGCCTCTGTGCCGATCAGTCCGCTGGCAAATGCCAGATAGGCGATCAGCAGAGAAAACTCGCTGATCTGTCCGAGGCGAAAACCGATCTCCCATCCGGTATCGGCAGACTCGCTGATGCCCTGAAGCAGGTACCGGAATATCACTGGTTTTAATGCCAGGACTGCGGCGGTGAGTGCCAGTGCCGGAAGAAGGATGTCGTCAATCAACGTGAGGTTGAAGCTGGCACCGACCGAGAAGAAAAACAGAATCAGGAAAAAGTCGCGAAGTGGCTTCAGGCTAGTCGCAATGTACTGTGAGATAGGGCTGGTTGCCAGTGCCACGCCTGCGATAAACGCGCCCATCTCGGCGGAAAGTCCCACATACACCGCGCCCTCTGCAAGCCCCAGGCACCAGCCGATAGCGGCCAGAAATATATACTCGTGAAAGCGGTCGAAGCGCTGCAGCAGTGGCAGCAGTACCCAGCGTACAAAGCCCCAGGCAAAGAGGGCCAAAAGCGGCAGGGCCAGCATGGAGCGGGCGAAGTTCATGCCAGCACTTATGTCGGTTGAGGACGATTCCCCGCCGCTATTGAGCAATAGCAGTACAAGAATGGCGACAACGTCCTGAAGCAACAGAAGGCCTACAACGAGCTCACCGGTGTGACGGTGGTGAAGCACCGTCGTCGGCAATAGCTTAATGCCGATAATAGTGCTGGAAAACATCAGTGCCGCGCCCATGACAAGGGATTCGATCTGCGAGAATCCGAAGACGATACCGGCACCATAGCCGATACCCATAAAGGCGACAGAGCTTGCGATTGCGACCAGCGTGGCTTTGCGCAGCATATGAAGCAGATGGGCGGGCTGCATATCCAGGCCAAGCAGAAATAGCAGGAATATGATGCCGACATGTGCGATATCGGCAAGCAGGTTGGTATCGGATACGGCCCCGATGCCCCAAGGACCCAGCGCCGCTCCGAGCACGACATAGGCGACGAGTAGCGGTTGTCGGGTGTAAAGCGCGATGGAGGCTAGAATGGCCGCCCCACTAAAAATGAGGAAAAACGAAAAAACAACCGAATGCTCAGCCATGCTCAGTCTCCTTACTGCTGGGGGCTCAGTTTATCAGAGTACAGGCGGGCGCTGCAGCCGTTGTTGTAATACCTTATAAATTTACTCGGGTTTAATAAAGGTGTATGCTGGGCGCTGTTCGAATTGTACTGATAGGTTTTGTGAATGATGGATATCAACGTTACCCAAGGCGCTGAATCATACCTGGCCGAGCTACTGGCCAAGCAGGAAGTTGAGGGGATCGCAGTACGTCTGTTCGTGACCCAGCCCGGTACACCCTATGCCGAAACCTGTCTGGCATATTGCCGTCCCGACGAGGTTAACCCTGAAGATGAGATTCTCGACTTCGAGCAGTTGCGCTTCTACATTGAGCGAATCAGCATCCCGTATCTGGAAGAGGCGACTATCGATTTCGCTCAGGATCGCATGGGTGGACAGCTGACGATCAAGGCACCCAATGCCAAGGTCCCCAAGGTATCGGCGGACAGCCCTATCGACGAGCAGATTAACTATATTCTTTACTCGGATATCAATCCTGGCCTTGCGGCCCACGGCGGTGAAGTAAAGCTGGTTGAGTTGGTCGAAGCTGAAGCCGGAAAAATCGCTATACTGCGTTTTGGTGGCGGCTGTCAGGGTTGCAGTGCCGTCGATCTGACGTTGAAAGACGGCGTTGAGCGGACGCTTCTTGAGCGGGTGCCTGGATTGGCAGGCGTGCGCGATGTGACCGACCATACCGAAACCACCAACGCATACTACAAGTAGTACACATTTAAGGCGGAGCGATCGCTCCGCCTGCTGTTGCCACGTTGCGACACGTCACATATCACTTGGCGTCGCGGTCAAATGAAAACCGCTTATGCTGCTCCAATATTCACGTTGTGATGTTTGTGGGGCTGTCGCATAGCTGTTATAACTTCAGATAAACCCACCTCTACCCGCCGTAAAGCAAATTGATCCCTACCGGTTGCAATATCGTGATCGGCCCCCATAGAAGGATCAAATCCAGATTTTTATGCATCCGCCCCAAGGCTGGTGCGCTGCAAAGAGGCACTCATCATGGATCAACATGAAGCAAACGAAGCGGTGACCGTAGAGCTTCCAGTACTTCCACTTCGCGATGTGGTCGTCTACCCGAACATGGTCATCCCGCTCTTTGTCGGTAGGGAAAAGTCTATTCAAGCACTTGAGCTTGCGATGGAAAGCGACAAGCAGATTCTGCTGATCGCCCAGCGCAGTGCCTCAGATGATGAGCCCTCGTTTGACGATCTGTTCAAGACCGGTACCGTAGCCACCGTGCTGCAGATGCTTAAGTTGCCGGATGGCACAGTGAAAGTGCTTGTCGAGGGTGAAGAGCGTGCACGTGTTATCGAGATGGCTGATCGTGAAGATCACTATTCGGCCATCGTTGAAGTGCTCCACATCGACAATATCGGTGAGTCCGAAACTGATGTGTATAAGCGCACAGCGCTTGATCAGTTTGAGCGATACATTCAGGTCAACAAGAAGATCCCGTCGGAAGTGCTCGCATCGTTGCAGAACATCGATGATGTCAGCCGTTTAGCCGACACTGTGGCGGCGCACATGGCGCTCAAACTCGACGAAAAGCAGAACCTTTTGGAGATGCTGAGTGCTCGCCAGCGCCTTGAGCACCTCATGTCACTGATGGAGGCCGAGATCGATCTGGTTGAGGTCGAAAAGCGGATCCGTGGCCGTGTTAAAAAGCAGATGGAGAAGAGCCAGCGCGAGTACTACCTGAACGAGCAGATGAAGGCGATTCAGAAAGAACTCGGTGACATGGATGAGTCCGGCGGCAGTGATCTTGATGAGCTGCAGCGCAAGATCGAAGCTGCCGGCATGCCGAAAGAGGCGCTGGACAAGTCCCTGGCGGAATTCAACAAGCTGAAAATGATGTCTCCGATGAGCGCGGAAGCTACCGTGGTTCGTGGGTATATCGACTGGATGCTGCAGATTCCCTGGACCAAGAAGACCAAGGTTCGCATGGATATGAAGCGGGCCGAGAAGATTCTCAACGAAGATCACTACGGTCTCGAAGAGGTCAAACAGCGTATCCTCGAATACTTGGCAGTCCAGAAGCGAGTCAAGAAGCTGCGTGGCCCTATTCTCTGTCTTGTTGGCCCTCCAGGGGTGGGTAAAACCTCTCTTGGCCGCTCGATCGCACGCGCAACCAACCGCAAATACGTTCGGATGGCGCTCGGCGGGGTGCGTGATGAGGCTGAGATTCGCGGCCATCGTCGGACCTATATCGGCTCGATGCCGGGCAAACTGATTCAGAAGATGTCCAAGATCGGCGTCAAGAATCCGCTGTTCCTGCTTGATGAGATCGACAAGATGGGCATGGATCATCGCGGTGATCCGGCTTCGGCACTGCTTGAAGTGCTGGATCCTGAACAGAACAGCACGTTCAACGACCATTATCTTGAGGTGGATTACGATCTGTCCGATGTGCTGTTTGTCTGTACATCGAACTCGATGAATATTCCGGGGCCGTTGCTCGACCGTATGGAGATCATCCGGATTCCGGGCTACACCGAAGATGAAAAACTCAATATTGCGCGTAAGTACTTGATACCGAAGCAATTGAAGCAAAACGGCCTGAAGGCAAACGAGCTTGATATCGACGACTCAGCCGTTATCGATATTATTCGCTACTACACCCGCGAGGCGGGCGTGCGTGGCCTTGAACGAGAAATTGCCAAGGTCTGCCGCAAGGTGATCAAGGAGATCACGCTGGGCGGTAAAGCCAAGGCTCCGCGCGTGACGGGCGAGGATCTTGAGCACTATTGCGGTGTTCACAAGTTCAAGTTCGGCATGGCGGAAGAGCAGGATCTTGTCGGCCACGTCACAGGATTGGCGTGGACACAGGTTGGCGGCGATATACTCACTATCGAAGCCGCTGTGGTGCCTGGTAAGGGACGTTTGACCCATACGGGCTCCCTGGGCGATGTGATGAAGGAGTCGATTCAGGCGGCCATGACGGTCGTCAGAAGCCGTGCACGTACCTTGGGTATTCGTTCCGACTTTCATGAAAAGCATGATCTGCACATCCATGTGCCGGAAGGTGCTACACCCAAAGATGGTCCGAGTGCGGGTATAGGAATGTGCACTGCGCTGGTTTCTGCACTGACTCAGATCCCGGTACGTTCAGAAGTTGCGATGACCGGTGAGATCACTCTTCGCGGGCAGGTGTTGCCAATTGGCGGGCTCAAGGAGAAGTTGTTAGCGGCGCACAGGGGCGGCATAAAAACCGTGATAATCCCTGACGAGAATCAACGCGATCTTAAGGAGATTCCGGACAATATCAAAGCCGATCTCGACATTAAGCCGGTAAAATGGATCGACGAGGTGCTTGATATAGCGCTCTCCTACCAACCGAAACCCTTGACCGAGGAGGAGGATAAAGTGGTTGCGGGGGAGGCGTCGAACGGGAAGAGTGAGTCTGGTCAATTGAGCACTCATTAGCCACAGGCCGCGGAATAAAAGGGCTGCGGCCAGTTGACACCCGTTTTGGGCAGTTGGTATAAAGTGCCTGACTACACGCTGGGTAAGAATTTCAGTTATACAAAATAACGACTCGATACATTAAAAGGGGAACAATGTGAACAAGTCTGAACTGATCGACGCAATTGCCGATTCGGCCGATATTCCGAAGGCAGCAGCTGGTCGTGCACTGGATGCCGCTCTGGAAGCTGTTACAGGTGCTCTGCAGAAAGGTGAATCGGTTGCGCTGGTAGGTTTCGGTACCTTTTCAGTGAAGGAACGTGCTGCCCGTACCGGCCGTAACCCGCAGACCGGTAACCCGATCGAAATCGCGGCAGCCACTCTGCCGACATTCAAGCCTGGCAAGGCTCTGAAGGACGCTGTTAACAAGTAACAGATCGCTCCGTTTGCTGATCAGGTTCGGGAGCGGTAGTTCAGCTGGTTAGAATACCTGCCTGTCACGCAGGGGGTCGCGGGTTCGAGTCCCGTCCGTTCCGCCAGATCGAGAAAAGCGCATTCAACCTGAATGCGCTTTTTTGTTGAACCTGTTCCGGATTTTTAGATCAATTCAGAGCATCAAACCAAAACAGGGTTATTGCAGACAATGCTTCAAACCATCAGGGAAAACTCTCAGGGCATAATCGCTAAAGGGATTGTGGGCCTGATCGTGCTGACGTTCGCGCTTTGGGGCGTTGAGTCACTGGTCAGCCTGACCAACAAAGAGCCCGCGCCAGCTGAGGTTAACGGCGAAGACATTACCAAGCAGGAACTGTTTCAGGGGATGGAGCTTCAGCGCCGTCAGCTGTTGGCCCAGATGGGCGAAAACGCAGACCCGTCGGCGATCGATGAAAACATGCTTAGGCAGATGGTTATCGAAAGCCTGATCTCGCGGAAGGTTCTTTTGCAGTCTGCAAAGGATATGGGTTTCCACCTGTCTGACCAGATGGTCGATCAGATAATCGTGTCCACACCCCAGTTCCAGGTCGACGGTAAGTTCGACCGCGATCAGTATGAGGCGGTATTGCGCAGCGCCGGGTTCACTCCGCTGATGTACCGCGATCTGATTCGCAAGGAAAAACTTATTCAGCAGGCTCAAGCAGGTTATGTGCTGTCTGAGTTTGCGACCACAGAAGAACTCAAACGCTTGATCGCTCTGGACCGCCAGACACGCGATCTGGCGTACGTTACGCTCAAGGCCGACCCGGAAGCCGTTAATGTGACCGAAGACGAAATACAGGCCGAATACGACGCTCAGGCGGCCTCTATGGTCACCCAGGAACAGGTGGCGGTCGACTATGTCCTTCTGGATCGCGCAGCACTGGCCAAGCCTGAGCAGGTGACCGAGGCTGATATCAAGGCCGCATACGACCAGATGGTTGCCGGTTTCAAGTCGGAAGAGGAGCGTTCTGCGCGTCACATTCTGATCGATATCAACAGTGATCGTGATGCGGATGCGGCCTTGAGGCGCGCCCGTGAGTTGCGCGATGAGATAGAGTCAGGAGCCGACTTTGCTGAGGTTGCGAAGCGCGAATCGGCGGATCTTGGTTCGGCCCAGGAAGGGGGCGAGCTCGGATTTAACGGCCGCGGTGTATTTGTCGAGCCTTTCGAAGATGCTCTGTTTGCGCTTAAAAAGGGAGAGGTCTCAGAGCCGGTCCGTACTGAGTTCGGGTATCACCTGATCAAGCTTGAAGACGTGAAGGAAACCGAAGTGCCGACACTGGCTGAAGCTGAAGCTGATTTGCGCGAGCAGGTGGCTCAGGCGAACGCCGAGCAGGATTATGTCGCAGCGCTTGAGCGACTCTCGGACCTGGCGTTCTCATCCAATGATCTGCAGGCTGCTTCAGAGGAGTTGGGTCTGAAGATTCGCTCCACCGACTTCTTCTCACGTGCAGGCGGTTCTGATCTAGTCAGTACCTCGCAGAAGGCGATTGATGCCGCATTCAGCGATCAGGTGTTGAATGAGCGTTTGAACAGCGATCCGATCGAACTGGATTCCGGTCGTACTCTGGTGCTTCATGTGAGAGACCACAAAGAGCCGCATCAGTTGGCCCTTGATGAGGTGCGCGATCGTCTTGAGGCACAGCTGCGCGGTGAAAAGGCCGCGAAAGCACTGAATGAGAAAGCGGACAGCTGGTTGGCTGCCCTGCGTGAGGGACGCTCACTTGCTGATATCGATGCCACAGCTTCCTGGGAAATTGTCACTGGTGTTGAACGTGGTGCTCAGGCACTGCCGAGCGCTGTTGTGCGTACGGCGTTCTCGATGCCGCGCCCGGCAGAGGGCGTTGCTCGCTACGACAGCGTTGCGATGAACGGGGCGCGTGCGATTGTGGCACTCAATGCGGTGACAGATGGTTCGGATGAACTGAGTGAGGATGAGCAGAAGTCTCTTTCTACCGTGATCGCCAATCAGCGTGGGCAGCAGATCTACCAGATGCATTCTGACGCACTGCGCAAGAGCGCGGAAGTCGAGATCAACTAGTATCGGGTGCTGTGTTCAGAAAAAAGCCGGCTATCTAGCCGGCTTTTTTATTGCTCCTTAAGCCCCGCGGCGTGCAGTAGTTCGCGGGTATAGGGGTGATGGGGCGTATAAAAAATGGCGTCTGCAGGCCCGCTTTCGACAACCTTGCCTTTGTGCATGACTAAGACGTTATGACTTAGTGCACGCACGACTGACAGATCGTGACTAATGAAGAGGTAGCTCAGTCGATAGCGCCGCTGCAGGTCAAGCAGCAGTTCCACGATCTGTTTCTGAACGGTGCGGTCCAGCGCCGATGTGGGTTCGTCAAGCACGATCAGCTCAGGTTTTAAAATCAGTGCGCGTGCGATGGCGATCCTCTGGCGTTGTCCGCCGGAAAATTCGTGGGGATAGCGGTGGCGAACATCGGGGTCGAGGCCCACATCGCGCAAGACCTGTATGACTCTTGCTTCGATCTCTTCGTTATCCTTTATGCCCTGTACACCCAGACCTTCGGCAACGATGTCGGCAATGGGCATTCGCGGGCTCAGGCTTCCGTAGGGGTCTTGAAACACAATCTGCATCTGCTGACGCAGGGGTTTGATTTCGGACTGCTTGAGCTGGTCGACGGATTGATCCTTGAATCGAATCTTTCCCTGAGATGCTGTCAGGCGCAAAAGCGCCATGGCGAGGGTTGTTTTACCCGAGCCGGACTCGCCGACGACGCCGAGCGTCTCGCCTCTCTGGAGCTTTATCGAGACTCCGTCAACCGCCTTGAAGTAATCAACCGTTTTCTTAAACAGTCCCTTCTTGATCGGAAACCATACCCGCAGGTGATCGACACTGAGTAGAGGTGCCGGGGTGTCGTTAAGTATGGCAGGGCGGCCTTGAGGCTCTGCATCAAGCAGCTTTCGCGTATAGGGGTGGGCTGGCGCCTCAAAAAGCTGGTCGCACTGTTGCTGCTCGACAATTTCGCCTTGGTACATGACACAGACATTGTCGGCATAACGACGCACGATATTAAGGTCGTGCGTGATCAGCAGTACGGACATCCCGAGCTTTTGCTGCAGATCTTTCAGCAGTTCGAGGATCTGCTGCTGAATGGTTACATCCAGTGCGGTGGTCGGCTCATCGGCGATCAGAAGCTCGGGCTCATTGGCCAAAGCCATGGCGATCATCACACGCTGGCGCTGGCCACCGGAGAGTTCGTGAGGGTAGTGGCCGAGGCGCTCCTCGGCGCTATCGATGCCAACGAGCTCCAGTAACTCCAGCGCACGGGCGTGAGCGGCTGGTCCTTTGATCCCGCGGTGCAATCGAAGTGTTTCGGTAATCTGACGTTCGATCTTGTGTAGCGGGTTGAGTGAAGTCATCGGCTCCTGGAAGATCATGCCAACTCTGTTGCCGCGTATCTCTCTTAAGCGCGCCTCGCTTGCCTGTAGCAGGTCTTCGTCTTGGTATATAACCTGTCCGCTGGGGTAGAAGGTCTGGTGTGCAGGCAAGAGCTTCAGAATTGACAGGGCTGTGACTGATTTTCCGGAGCCGGATTCCCCAACCAGGGCGAGAGTTTTACCGCGCTCGAGCGTAAAGCTGACACTTTTCACCACCGGTGTGCTTTGGGCGGCATTACCAAACCCGACCGAGAGGTCTTTGACTGAGAACAGGGTCTGGTTCATAGGGTCTTCCTTGGGTCAAAAGCGTCGCGTACCGCTTCGCCAATAAAAATCAGCAACGTCAGCATTAGAGATAACGAGACAAACGCGGTGATGCCAAGCCAGGGAGCCTGCAGGTTCTCTTTGCCCTGAGCAACGAGCTCACCAAGGGAGGGCGAACCCGGAGGCAGGCCGTACCCGAGAAAGTCCAAAGCGGTGAGCGTTACAATCGCGCCGTTGAAAATAAACGGCATGAACGTCAGCGTGGCGACCATGGCGTTGGGCAGCACATGCCGATACATGATCAGGTGATTGCTAAGGCCCAGTGCCTGTGCGGCGCGCACATACTCCAGATTGCGGCCGCGCAGGAACTCTGCCCGTACCACATCGACCAAATTCATCCAGGAAAACAGCAGCATAATGCCGAGTAGCCACCAGAAGTTCGGCTCGACCAAGCTTGCCAGAATGATCAGCAGAAACAGAACTGGCAGTCCCGACCAGATCTCAATAAAGCGTTGAAACAGGAGATCGAATTTCCCGCCGTAATAGCCTTGTGTTGCACCGGCAACGACACCGATCGCCGAGCTTATCAGCGTCAGAACCAAGGCAAACACCACCGATATACGAAAGCCATAGATAACGCGGGCAAGAACGTCCCGCCCCTGATCGTCGGTACCAAGCCAGTTCGTCGAGGAGGGCGGGGAGGGTGCCGGTACCGGCAGATCGTAATTAATGGTGTCATAGCTGAACCGGATGGGTGGCCAGAGCATCCATCCACCGGCGTCTGTTATCAACGTTTGTATATAGGGGTCTTTGTAGTCCGCCGGTGTGTCAAATTCGCCTCCGAATGAGAGCTCCGAGTAATCGAACAGCAAGGGGGTATAGAGCTCATGGTTAAATTTGACCAAAAGCGGTTTGTCATTTGCGATGAGTTCCGCGGCGAGGCTGGTTAAAAACAATGCAAGAAAGATCCAAAGAGACCAATACCCTCTTCGGTTTTTCGTAAAGGCGCGCACACGTCTTTGTTGGATGGGCGTCAGTTTCACCGCTTACACCTCCCGGCTTTCGAAATCGATGCGGGGATCGACGAAGGTGTAGGTGAGGTCGGAGACAAGTTTCATGATCAGGCCGATAAGCGTGAAAATGTAAAGCGTGCCAAAGATAACGGGATAGTCTCGGTTGATAACGGCTTCATAGCCCAGCAGGCCAAGCCCGTCCAACGAGAAAATAACCTCTATTAACATGGAGCCGGTGAAAAATATTCCGATCAGTGCGGCCGGCATTCCGGCGATGATCAGCAGCATCGCATTACGAAAGACATGACCGTAGAGGACCCCTGACTCAGTGAGCCCTTTTGCTCGGGCGGTCAGTACATATTGTTTGTGTATCTCGTCGAGAAAGGCATTCTTGGTCAGCATCGTGAGGGTTGCAAAGCTGCCGACCACCGATGCCAGCACCGGTAGGGTGATATGCCAGAAATAGTCGCGAATCTGCTCACCAAGGGTCATTTCGTCGAATCCCGGTGAGGTCAAGCCTCGCAGCGGGAACCACTCAAGATAGGTCCCTCCGGCGAAAACGACGATCAACAGAATCGCAAACAGGAAGTTGGGAATGGCATAGCCCAGAATAACGACGCTGCTTGTCCAGACATCGAAGGACGATCCATCGCGCACAGCTTTGCGTATGCCCAGCGGCACTGAAATCAGATACGTCAGCAGTGTTGTCCAGAGGCCAATCGAGATTGAAACCGGCATCTTCTCGATAATCAGTTCAACCACGCTTTTGTCGCTATAGAAGCTTCGGCCGAAATCAAAGCTTAGATAATCGCCCAGCATCTTGAAAAAGCGTTCATGGGCCGGCTTGTCGAATCCGTACATCTCTTCTATCTGTGCGACGAGAGTGGGATCGAGCCCCTGTGCACCTCTGTATCCGCTGCCAGTGCCGCTGTTATTGCCAGGAGCGGCTGCGACATCAGATTGAACGCCTGAACCGATGCGGTTGCTGGCATCGACGCCGAGCCCTTGAAGGTGGGCGATTGTCTGCTCGACGGGCCCGCCTGGGGCAAACTGCACAATAAGAAAGTTAAGAAGCAGGATGCCGAACAGGGTCGGGATCATGAGCAGTAAGCGTCTAAAGATATAGGCTGCCATCAGGGCTTGATCCACCAGGTGTCAAATCCGAGATCGTAGAGCGGTGAGCGCTCAGGCATAGCGAACTTGTCCCAGTAGGCGATGCGATAAGCGCTCAAATGGTATTGCGGTATCACATAATGGTTCCACTGAAGAACGCGATCAAGCGCGCGACAGCGCAGTACGAGTTGTTCCCGATCCGGTGCCTGGATGATCTGCTCAACCAGATAGTCGATCGCCGGATTCTTGATACCAATATAGTTGCGGCTGCCGACCTGATCAGCCGTGCTGGAGTGCCAGTATTCGCGCTGCTCGTTGCCGGGGGAGTTGGATTGCCCGAACCCGCTGACGATCATGTCGAAGTCGAACTGGCGCAACCGGTTGATGTATTGGGAGACATCGACAATACGAATGCGAGCCGTGATGCCCATGCGTTCCAAATTTCGAATCATCGGCGCCACAACACGTTCGAAGCCTTTTTGTACAAGCAGGATTTCGAAGTCGAAAGTATCGCCCTGCTTATTCTTCAAAACCCCATTATCCAGCTCCCAGCCTGCCTCTTTCAGCAGTCGAAGTGCGGTGCGTAACTGGCCTCGAATTTGGCCATCACCATTGGTGCTGGGGGCTTTGTAGACTTCGGTAAAAACTTGTGGTGGAACCTGATCACGTATCGGCTCCAGAATTTCGAGCTCTTCCGGCGTTGGTAGAGCGGTGGCCGCCATTTCCGAATTCGAGAAGAAGCTGTTGCTGCGCGTGTAGGCGCTGTAAAACAGATTTTGATTGGTCCATTCAAAGTCAAAAGCATAGGCAAGTGCTTCGCGGACGCGGGTATTACTGAACATTGGGCGTCGCGTGTTCATGATGAACGCTTGCATGCCTGCCGGGTTTTCGTTGTGAACGCTCTTCTTGATGATGCGCCCATCGTCAAACGGGGCGCCGGTATAACCGGTAGCCCAGTCCTTGGAGGTGTACTCCTGCCGGAAGTCGTATTCTCCGGCTTTGAACGCTTCAAGCGCGACGGTGGTGTCGCGGTAATAGTCGTAGGTGATTCGGTCGAAGTTAAAGCGGCCGTGATTAACGGGAAGATCCTGGCCCCAGTAGTCCGGGTTGCGTTTGTAGGTAACTGAACGGCCGGCATCAAAGCTCTCGACTACATACGGACCGGATCCAATGGGGATGTCGAGGCTCGGTTTGGTGAAGTCCCGGTTCTCCCAATAATGTTTAGGCAGTATCGGTACTTCTCCGACAATCAGGGGCAGTTCCTTGTTGTCGGTCTCGCCAAATTCAAAGCGTACTCGGGTAGGGCTTAACGCCTTGATATCGGAGATTCCGGCATAGTACGCCCGGTAGAAAGGGGCGCCCTGTTCTCTCAGTAGCTTGAAGGTGTAGATAACATCGTCGGCCTGTACCGGCTCACCATCGCTGAATCTCGCGTTATCCTGCAGCTCAAATTCGATCCAGCTCCTGTCCTCGGGAAGGTAGATCGCCTTTGCAAGGCGGCCATACTCTGAGAACGGCTCATCCTGAGATTTTTCGGTCAGGCTGTCATATATCATTCCTATACCGCTAGCTTCCGTGCCCTTGATGATGAACGGGTTGAAGCTGTCGAAAGTGCCAAAGCCCGATAGGCGCACATCACCGCCTTTGGGGGCTTCGGGGTTGGAGTAGTCGAAGTGGGTGAAGTCTGGTGGATACTTGAGGTCGCCGTGCATGGCGATACCGTGTGAGGCTGCTGGCATCTCGCTTGCCGCATATGCGCTTGGCAATGTCATGGCCAAGGATAGGATCAGAGCGCGGATAATGGATCGTGATTTGCGATGGGACACTGCATACTCCCTGTGATATCAGCCGCTTACAGATAACTTCTTACTGATCAGGTGAGACAGTCGATTAGCCTTTGGGTTCAAATGCCTGGGCAAGCGCCTCCAGTCTGCGGTGGCGTTCGGAACGCTTGACGCCCGACTCACGCAGTGAGAGATCTGCCTCAACCAGGTGCATGTGCAATTCTGTATTCTGTCCGGCCAATCCGCGAATCAGGTCCTGATCGATCCAGTTGCGAATACGACGAAACAGATACCATTTGAACAGCACGGCCAATACGACCGAAACGGCGATGATAAATAGACTCAGAGCGTCCAATTTCATTAACCCGGGTCACGACTGTCAGGATATAGAATCAGGTCTTGTCCGGGCCTGAGGCTTCGGACATCGCTGATGCTGTTCCAGTCTGCCAGTTGCTCGGTGCTGACGCCATAGCGTCGCGCAATATTCCAAAGGTTGTCGCCAGTGCTGACGCGGTGAACCTTTCTGTGGCCTAGAGTCTTGTCGGCGGTTGCCACCACCGTGCCGGTATTGGCTGGGGAGGGGATCAGTAGCGTGTTGCCGGCACGAATACGGTTCGAGTTCAGGTTGTTGCTTTTACGTATGACCGATACGCTGGTGTCGAACCTGTCGGCGATCTGCGAAAGAGTATCGCCGGCGCGGATCTTGTAGCGGGCCCAGCGTACGCGTTCAGATGCCGGCAATTGCTTCAGCCTATCTCTGAATCTGTCGGCGTTGGCTATCGGCACTAGAAGGCGGTGAGGGCCTTCCGGATCTGTAGCCCAGCGGCCAAAGCCGGGATTCAGGCGCTTGATCTCTTCGATATCGACTTCGGCAAGACTCGCTGCTTTCGCCAGCTCGATCTGGCCGTCGATATCGACAATAGCGAAGTAGGGCTTGTTGGCTAAAGGAGGGAGCTTAACGCCCAGTTGGTCAGCCTCTTTGATTAGTCGCGCAACGGCAATCAATTTTGGGATGTAGCGGCGGGTTTCCCTGGGCAGCGACAGGTTCCAGTAATCCGTCGGCTTTCCGGCGTCTGCGTTGCGTTTAACTGCGCGTGCCACACAGCCTTCGCCACAGTTATAGGCGGCCAGTGATAGGAGCCAGTCGCCCTCGAACCGCTCATTGAGATACTGGAGGTAATCCAGAGCGGCTTCGGTGGATTGGATAATGTCGCGTCGGCCGTCGTACCACCAGGTGTTTTTGAGTCCGAAAATCGACGCAGTGCCCGGAATGAATTGCCAGGCCCCGGCGGCGTGGCTTGGTGACAGTGCCAGGGGGTTGTATCCGCTCTCAATGAAGGGCAAAAGCGCAATTTCGGCAGGCAGGTCACGCTCGAGAACCTGATTGAGAACAAAATAGTAGTAATTGGCAGCGTGCTCTGATGCCGTCTCCATATAGCGATTGTGCTTCAGGTACCACTCCAGCTGGGTGTCGACGCTGGCTTGATCGATATGCGGTTCGAGTTGGAGGTTGTCACGAGTGAGCGACCATAAGTCGCTCGGGTGCTGGCTTTTTACGAGGGTGTTCGGTTGGTTTTTGCGGTGTGTCTGACGCCATTGTTCAAACCGAACGGTGCCCGGATTGTCTCTGCGTTGCTCCGCCATACTCGCGGGCTGATTTTTGGTGGTTGCTGTTTGACAACCTGCCAGTAAGAGCCCGCACATGAGCGCAGCTGCTACGTTTTGAATCCCCGGCTTCAAACCACCAACCCCCTGAAATGCAAAATAATCCGACGCATTTTATGGGGGTGTTACAGACGCGTCAAACTTAACCGTGCGGTTAGCCGTGTGTTTGAATTTCCCAGTTGAGGCGTATCATTTAAAACTGGTTTTTCCACTCCCTGAGTGCCGACAGTACTTCAACAGAAGTGCTGAGTGACGACCCTGTATGTCGCTCGGCGGATTCGATGACGCTCTGGACGCTTGTGCGCATGAAGGGGTTAATCATCTTTTCGCTGGCAATCGCGGAGGGCAGGGTGGGTGTGTCCTGAGCGCGGAGGGCCCGGCATTTGTCGATTGTTGCTGCGATCTCCTTATTGTTCGGTTCTACAGCTTGCGCGAATGCAAGGTTGGAGAGCGAGTACTCATGAGTGCAGTAGACGAGTGTGGCGTCGGGTAAAGAGGCGAAGTACTCCATGGCCTCATGCATCTGTGTAGCGGTGCCCTCAAAGAGTCTTCCGCATCCCGCCAGAAAAAGCGTATCGCCGCAGAACAGTTGGGGCTGATCCTGAGCCTGCAGATAACTGATGTGATCGAGGGTGTGGGCAGGTACTGCTTTGATTTCGAGCACGTGACCCAGGATCGAGATGCTGTCACCGTCTTCCAGATGATGCGTAATACCGTTGAATGGCGAGTTCGCAGGTCCATAAACGGGTATATCCCTGGAATAGGTCAGCTCGGGCACGCCGCCGGTGTGATCGGCATGGTGATGGGTAATAAGAATGGCGTTTAGCGTAAGGCCGTTTTCTTTCAGATAGCGCTCGACGGGTTCTGCATCGCCAGGGTCAACGACAACGACCGTGTCGGGGTTGGGGCCCTGAAGTGCCCAGATATAGTTATCGCGAAAAGCTGGAATGGGAGTTACGCTGTACATCGTGCATTGCCTCATCTTGTCCGAAGCGTTCAAAAGGCTGTGTTGCCCCTGATAGAGAAGCTTCTCCGGTACAGGCATTTATGCTCTCGCCTGTACGCTATAGACTTGTGCTTCGGACCTCTAGGGTACTTTATAATGTCAATGATTGTTAATCTCGGGTTCGCAACAGCAGAGCAGATATGACCTTTCATCAGCGTCTTGATGTCAACCAGCTAACGCCTGCAATAATGCAATGGTTCGACTCTGCACTGGGCCAGGAACTTATCGAAGTCGAACAGAGTTTGCTTGAGCAGGTCTTGCCTACGCTTTTCGGTTACCACCTGCTTCAGATCGGCGTGGATAGTCGAAAACCGATGTTCGGCGCAAGTCCTGTTCCGCACCGTATCCTACTCGGCCCCAGTCTGGAGTTGGGTATGGACAAGCGCTCTATTGTGGCGTCGAACAGCGAGCTGCCGGTGCAGAGTGATACGATTGATGTGGTGTTGCTGCATCACGCGCTTGATTTCGCCGAGAATCCCCACCAGGTGTTGAGGGAGGCCGCGCGAGTCTTGCGACCCGGTGGCCATATGGTTGTGGTCGGGTTTAATCCGGCCAGCACATGGGGTATAGCGCGCTTTCTTCGCCGACGTAAGCTGGTGCCTTGGTCGGGACATTTTATCCGGCATGGACGGCTTCAAGATTGGCTGGGGTTACTGGAGCTGACGGAAGTGCGCTCACTGTCCGGTTTTTATATGCCGCCTTTTGAGAACTTGAGGCGACGTCAACGTTGCTCGTGGTTGCATACGCTGGCGCAGCGTGCCCCAGCCCATTCGGGGGCTGCCTTGATCGTTGTGGCACGAAAGGACGTTCCTGGAATGACACCCTTGCGAACGCCTTGGCGGCGCAAGTTGATCAGCCTGCCCGTAATAGAGCCAAAGCCGACTGCCAGGGGGCATATGCGCAATCGGCGTCGATAGTTTTTCTTTAAGGATTGTTTAGATTTGAAAGTGGTTGAGATATTTACCGATGGGGCCTGTAAAGGAAATCCGGGGCCAGGCGGCTGGGGGGCGATCCTGCGCAGTGGTCAGCATGAAAAAGAGTTGTACGGTGGTGAAGCGCATACCACTAATAATCGCATGGAAATGATGGCAGCCATTGCCGCGCTTGAGGCGCTTAATCAGTCGTGCAAGGTTACGATGACGACGGATTCGGAGTATCTGCGAAAAGGCATTACCGAATGGTTGGCCGGTTGGAAGCGTAAAGGCTGGAAGACGGCGTCGCGCCAGCCGGTTAAAAATGCCGACCTTTGGCAGAAGCTGGATGAGCTGGTTTCCCGGCACGAGATTGTTTGGAAATGGGTCAAGGGCCACAGCGGTCACCCCGAGAATGAGCGCGCCGATCAGCTGGCGAACAAGGGCGTAGAGGAGTTTGGTAAGCGATGAGTACACGGCAGATCGTGATGGATACGGAGACCACGGGTCTCGAGCCGGAAGAGGGGCATAACATCATCGAAATTGGCGGTGTTGAGCTTGAGCGTCGCCGCCTTACCGGGAATACATATCACCAATATATTCGGCCTGATCGTGAGGTGGATGCTGAAGCTTTTGCGGTTCACGGTATCAGTAATGAGTTTCTCGCCGATAAGCCCTCGTTTGCTGATATAGCGGATGAGTTTCTTGAGTTTGTGCGTGGCGCTGAGCTGATTATCCATAATGCGTCGTTCGATATCGGGTTCCTCGATAAGGAGCTTGAGCGTAACGGTTACAAAGAGCGCATGGCCGATATCTGTACTATCACAGACTCTTTGGCGCTGGCTCGGCGCAAGCATCCGGGTGCGAAGAACAACCTTGATGCCTTATGTCGACGCTACGAGATTGACAACTCCCACCGAGAACTTCACGGGGCCTTGCTCGACTCCGAAATACTGGCGGATGTTTATCTTGCGCTGACGGGCGGTCAGACATCGCTGCAGCTCGGACAGGATGGCAGTAACGGCGATGACGGAAATGGCGAGCCTTTAAGGCGGGTGGCGAACGCTGATGATCTTCCGGTAGTGAGCGCCTCTGAGGATGAGTTGGCAGCGCATGAAGCGTTTCTCGATCTGCTGGACAAAAAGGTAGGTGGCAGCTGTCTTTGGCGCAGCGCCTCTTCGGAGTAGGCGGCAACAGATGAATAAAAAACGCGGGCTGGGCCCGCGTTTTTTATATGGGAGTCTGCTTAATGCAGTTCGATAAGTACCATCATAAAAGCCACGCCGCTCATGACGATGGTGTATGGCAGTGCCATCAATACCATGCGACCGTAAGATAGGCGGATCAACGGTGCCAGTGCCGAGGTAAGCAGGAACAGGAATGCGGCTTGGCCGTTGGGTGTCGCCACACTGGGTATATTGGTGCCTGTGTTGATTGCGATGGCAAGACTGTCGAAATGCTCACGGCTGATGCTGCCGCTGTTGTAGGCATCAAGCACCTCGTTGATATAAACCGTCGCCACGAAGACGTTGTCGCTGATTGCTGAAAGTACGCCGTTGGCGACAAAGAATAAGCCAGGTTGCTGGGACTCTTCCATCGCTAGCACGGCATGGATGATCGGCTGGAACAGGTGCTGCTCATGTATAACTGACACAATGGTAAAGAACACGACGAGCAACGCGGTGAACGGCAGCGCTTCTTCAAATGCATGGCCGATCTGGTGCTCTTCAGTGATGCCGTTGAACGCCGTCAGTAAAACAATGACGGTAAGGCCGATGAGGCCAACCTCGGCGAGGTGGAACGCAAGCGCCAGTACAAGGAAGGCGGCCACGAGCATCTGGATGATGAGAATGGCGTGATCCCTTTTGGTCTGCTTCTTGTCCTGTTCGAGGGCGTATTCCAGCAGTATATTGCGCACGGAACGCGGCAGACGTGCGCCGTATCCGAACAATCGAGTTTTTTCCAGAAGCACGCACGTCAGCAGGCCTGCGGCCAATACCGGCATCGTAATCGGCGCCATCAGCTTGAAGAATTCGACGAAATCCCACCCGGCCTTCTGCGCGATAAGCAAGTTTTGAGGTTCGCCTACAAGTGTACATACGCCGCCCAGAGCGGTGCCGACTGCGCCGTGCATCAGCAGGCTGCGCAGGAACGCGCGGAACGTTTCGAGATCGTTGCGTTTGTCATCCTGTACCTGGCCATCATCAGAATGATCGTGCTCGATTAGCTCCATCTGCTTGCCCGATGCAACTTTGTGGTAGACGGCATAGAATCCGACACCAACACTGATCAGAACAGCGGTAACGGTAAGCGCGTCGAGAAATGCGGATAGAAATGCAGCAGAGAGGGAGAAAAGAAGTGCGAGAGTCGACTTCGATTTAACCTTGAGCAGAATCCGAGTGAATACCCAGAGCAGCATGCTCTTCATGAAATAGATGCCGGCCACCATAAACATAAGGAGCAGGATGACCTCAAGGTTGCCGGCGACTTCGTGATAGACCGATTCGGGGGAAGCAAGGCCAATTAACACGGCTTCGATTGCCAGTAGCCCGCCTGGCTGCAGTGGATAGCATTTGAGCGCCAGGGCCAGGGTGAAAATAAACTCGAAAATCAGTAGCCAGCCAGTGATGGCGGGGCCTACCGTGTACAGCAAAATGGGGTTCAGGATCAGGAATCCTACAACAGCCTGCTTGTACCAGGTCGGAGAGTTGCCGAGAAAGTTGCGCATGAGCGCCTGTGTCAGGGTTTGGCTCATCAGGTATGGGTTCCTATGCATTTCTTCTTGGTCGCCCTGCACCAAGGTCGTTTGTAATGGGTTTAATGAGACCCGGGGACGCATCGGTTGGCGCGGGGCGGGAAGTATCCCATACCCGGCGATATGCCTACTTGCGCCACGACAACTATTTGTCGAGGGCTGGTAACGCCCGCTGCAGTGCGGCCCAATCCTAGCAGTTGATCGCAAAGTGAGGAAGCTATGCTAACGTGTCCGTGAAGTTAGAGGAGATTCACGTGAAATATATGGTAAGCCATCAGGGAAGACTCTTGTCTGATCAAAACGGCGTTGCGCTGTTCCAGAAGCCCCCATTGATCGAGGATGAATGTGAGGCTCGATATCCTGTAGTCGACGGCGTTGAGTTGTTGGTACTGGCGTCAACGCCTGACGGTCATGAGCCGTTAGATCTTCGCGCATCACTGTCGCAATCCGATGCTGATCAGTTCGAGGTACTTGCGCGCGCGGCCCAGATCTCAGTCTGGCATGATCAGCACCGCTTTTGCGGTCGTTGTGGAACCCCTGCAAAGCCAGATAAGTTTGAGCTTGCGAAGGTGTGTTCGCAGTGTGGCCTAAGTGTCTACCCGAGAATCTCACCGTGCATTATTGTGCTGGTTGTCGATGGCGATCGGTGCCTTCTGGGGCACAATCCGCGTTTTCCGCCGGGCCGCTTCAGCACGCTGGCAGGCTTTATCGAGGCGGGTGAGACTGCGGAAGCTGCCGTGGCGCGAGAGGTTCGCGAGGAGGTAGGGGTGGAAGTCTCTAATGTCCGCTACGTAAAAAGTCAGTCATGGCCCTTCCCGCACTCACTCATGTTCGGTTTTATTGCCGACTATGCTGGCGGCGCGCTACAACCCGACGGGGTCGAGATTACTGAAGCCGGATGGTTCACGCGTGAGTCGTTACCTGATCTGCCGCCACGCTTTTCTATTTCGTACCAGTTGATCGAGCGCTTCTTACACGGGAGGCATTGAGATCTAGCCTTGGCGGCTGAGTCTTAGGATTTGCCGCCACTGAACAGCTTACCCAGCCGGGTTGCCAACATCACATTGCCTTCTGCGCGCAGCTGGCCTTTCATGAACGCGCTCATGCCGTCCTGTTCGCCTGTTACCACGCGGATAAGGGTTGCTTCATCCATGTGGAGCGTGATGTCCGGATCCTGATGCTCGCCGGGGCAGCCCAGGCATTGTTGATCGGCAATGGAAATATAGAAAGGCTTGGCGTCGCTCAGTCGAAACTGGAAGGTGGCGCAGAGCGATCCAGCCTGATCAGGGTTGAAGCGCGAAGGCAGTTTGTCGATGATCTGTTCTACAGTGATGGACGTACTCATGAGCGGCGTAAACCCTGTTCGAAAACCGTGTTTTAATCGTCGGTTATGTTACAGTACGCGCCCCCGCAGCGCTAATACCGTGTGCTGTGAGACAGGAGATGATAGTGACCGAATTTCTTGCTGATTATGGCCTTTTCCTGGCCAAGACATTGACCGTTATTATCGGCATTTTGCTTGTGTTATCGGGCGTTGGCTCGGTGGTCGCGCGGCGCAAGGAGGGGCGGGACGGGCACGTCGAAGTCAAGAATCTCAATCAGCACCTCGAAGAGATGCAGCAGGACATTGAGGATGAGGTTCTTGATGAGGAGCGTTTAAAACAACTCCACAAAGAGCAGAAAAAGCAAGATAAGCTTGAGGCGAAAGAGCGCAAGAAGGCCCTCAAAAGAGGGGAAGAGCCTGCTCCGGAGCGCAAGCGCATCTTCGTGCTCGATTTTGACGGCGACCTGCATGCATCTCAGGTGGACTGGCTGCGTGAAGAGATCAGTGCCGTTCTGACGCTTGCCCGAAAAGAGGACGAGGTTGTCGTCAGGCTCGAAAGCGGCGGTGGACTGGTGCACGGCTACGGTTTGGCTGCGTCTCAGCTTGAGCGTATTCGCAAGCGTGACATACCGCTGACAATCTGTGTCGATAAGGTGGCTGCAAGCGGGGGCTATATGATGGCCTGTATCGGTAATAAGCTGATCGCAGCGCCTTTTGCCCTCGTGGGGTCGATCGGTGTTGTGGCCCAGCTACCCAATTTCCATCGTATGCTCAAGAAGCACGATGTCGATTACGAGGTGTATACCGCGGGCGAATACAAGCGCACGTTAACGCTGTTTGGCGAGAATACCGAACACGGGCGGAAAAAGTTCATAGAGGAGCTGGAAGATACGCACGGACTGTTTAAGGAGTTCGTAAGTGAGTATCGACCGGAACTTGATCTTGAAAAAGTCGCCACAGGTGAAGTCTGGTTTGGTCGGCGGGCACTCGAAGTGGGTCTCATTGACGGTCTCGGCACCAGTGATGACTACCTTTTTGAGGCTTGCGAGAATGCGGATGTTTATCAGGTTCGATATGAGCTAAAAAAGGGTTTGCAAGAACGCTTGAGCGAACTGACGGTGCAGGTTGCTGATCGTACGGTGAATCGGCTGTCCCAGAAGCTGTATAACAGTCGTTTTTGGTCTCGCTGAAGCAGGGACTCCGCAAGGGTGTCATCTACCCTGGAGGGTTACAACTGAGGTGTTGGAAGAATGCAGGAATCAGATACCGCGACACGGATAGTATTGGCCGCCGAAGAGCTGTTTGCCGATCAGGGGTTTATCGAAACCACCATGCGGCAGATAACGACGCGTGCCGACGTCAACCTGGCTGCTGTCAATTACCACTATGGCTCCAAAGGTGGGCTTATCGAAGCTGTCGCCAAGCGCTTTCTGGATCCGTTGTGCGCGCAGCTTGATCAGCGCCTTGCCGAGCGTGAAGGAGATGACAGTGTCTCTCCCAGCGTCGATGAGCTGCTGGATACGCTTATGCGCGCGCTGCTCGTGGTTAAAGATGTAAACCCGCATGCGCTCTCATTATTCATGCGTCTGCTTGACCTTGCGTACGCGCCGGGGCAGGAGGAGCTGCGAGAGTTCTTGATTCAGGGGTACGGTGAACGGGTACGGCCGCTGATCGAGTTGGTGCGTAAAAACGCCGCACCTCTCGAATCCGATGAGTTTTTCTGGCGGCTTCATTTCCTGCTGGGTGCGATGATCTTTACGCTGTCCAACTATGCAACGCTAAGCGCCTTCTCGAACGAAGGGCGTGAGGCTGCTGCTGATATCGAAAGAACACTTCACCGCATGATTCCAGTCATTAGTGCGGGCTTTCAAGCGCGTGGTGAATCAACGTGGTTTTGTAGGGTGTAGGTGTGTTGCGAATCGAGATTTCAATCTCGGAGCAGCGGCTTCAGCTTTTTGAGCAGGACCGGGAAATCGGATGCTGGCCAGTGTCGACGGCAACGAATGGGGCCGGTGAACTGAATGGCAGCGGCTGCACACCCAGAGGGTTGCACTATATCCGCGCCTGTATCGGGGGTAGTGAGCCTCCCAACGCCGTTTTTGTCGGCAGGCGCCCAACGGGCGAGATTTACAGTCCGGCCCTTGCGAAAGCGTACCCCGGACGTGACTGGATTCTCACCCGAATTCTATGGCTGTGTGGCAGCGAGCCGGGCTTTAACCGGCTCGGTAATCGCGATTCACTGCGTCGCTTTATCTATATACATGGCACACCCGATACCGAACCGATGGGCGTGCCGCGCTCGCATGGATGTATCCGCATGCGAAATCAAGACTTGATCGCACTATACGACCGGATTGAGCCCGGTACGACTGTCGAAATTTTCGAATGAGGGAGTTATGACAACCGGATCCCTGATGTTGGACCTGGACGGTCTTGAATTGACGACCGACGAGCAACAGCTTTTGTCGCAACCCGAAGTGGGTGGTCTCATACTCTTTGCACGCAACTATGCTTCTCCAGTCCAGCTCACAGAGTTGATGCGCCAGGTGCGCGAGGTCAGGCCTGATATTTTGGTGGCCATCGATCAGGAAGGTGGGCGCGTGCAGCGAATCAGAGAGGGGGCGACCCGCCTGCCGCCGATGGCAGCTCTTGGGCACCTTTGGCAGCAGGATCAGAAACGGGCGGTCGCGGAGTCGGTAGAGCTCGGCTGGCTCATGGCAACCGAGTTGCGGGCTTTCGGGATCGATTTCAGTTTCGCGCCGGTTCTTGATATCGACTGGGCTCGCAGTGGTGTAATCGGTGATCGGGCCTTTTCCAATACAGCGGCAGGCGTAGCGGCACTGGCAACCGGTTTTATGCAGGGTATGCATGAGGCGGGTATGGCGGCTACCGGCAAACACTTCCCCGGACACGGTTGGGTAAGGGCTGATTCCCATCTCGATATTCCGGTGGACGAGCGCTCACTGGATCAGCTCGAAGCGCAGGATATCCGGCCTTTCGCTCATCTTATCGATGCGGGGCTTGATGCCATTATGCCTGCACATGTCATCTATTCGCACATGAGTGAGGAGCCTGCCGGCTTTTCCGAGTATTGGCTGCGTGATCAGCTGCGAGGACGTCTGGGATTCGAGGGCGTTATCTTCAGCGATGATTTGACAATGGAAGGCGCCAGCGTGGCTGGCGGCTTTCCGGCTCGTGCGGAAAAAGCGCTGCATGCCGGCTGCGATATGATACTGGTATGCAACAACCGGGGAGGAGCGCTTGAGGTGCTGGACTACCTGAGTCGTAATCAGGTTGAAGTATCACCGCGCCTTGCGAGGATGCGTGGGGGCGAAGGGCGTGACGTTTCGTCCGAACGACTGCAAAAGGCGCGCGTTATAGCGGCAGGCCTGATGGAAGGGGCTTGAGTTATGAATGAAGAGGTGCTTTTCGGCTGGCTGGAGCCTTTGATTGCCTACTTTCCAGCGATGCAGGACTACCACTGGCAGTTCGCCGTGCTGCTGGTCACACTCGGCTCCCTTATCCTCGCGCTTATAGTCGATCGCTTACTGTGCTATCTGGTGCGATCCCTGTCGAAGACATCGCCTGTTTGGGATGACCTGCTGATCGATGCCTTGCGCAGGCCCCTGATAATGCTGGTGTTGATGCTGGCGCTGACATTCTCGCTTCAACTGTCTGCTCCGCATCTTAAACTGGTCGCGAGCGAGTTGCCTGACCGTGTTCGCGAGGTGGGCTTTATTTTGCTTCTGAGCTGGACGCTGATCCGGTTCATTGCGCGGGCCGAGGAGGCGATTCTCCAGCGCGACAGCAGTATCGATCGCACCACGGCGGACGCGATCTGCAAGCTCTTGCGTCTCATCATCGTTGTGCTCACAGCGCTGGTGCTGATGCAATATCTTGGTTACAGCATCTCCGGAATATTGGCCTTCGGTGGCATTGGTGGTTTGGCTGTTGGTTTCGCTGCCAAGGATCTACTGGCCAACTTTTTCGGCGGCCTGATGATCTATCTCGACCGTCCGTTCAAGGTTGGTGATTGGGTTCGTTCTCCCGACAAGGAGATAGAAGGCGTCGTGGAGAAGATTGGATGGCGTTTAACGGTCATTCGCACCTTCGACAAACGGCCTCTGTATATACCGAACGCTACCTTTGCCAACATATCGGTCGAAAATCCGTCGCGCATGACCAACCGCCGTATTTTTGAATACGTCGGCGTGCGCTACGACGATGCGGGTGTCGTAAAGCAGGTGGTGGATCGGATTCGCGAGATGTTGACCACACACGAGGAGATTGATGAGCAGGATACGCTGTTTGTGCAGTTGAACCGTTTTGGTCCCTCATCACTCGACATCATGATCTACTGCTTTACTCACACAACGAACTGGGGGAAATACCTCGCAATACGCGAGGATGTGATGCTCCGTATTATCGACATCGTTGATGAGTTGGACGCCGAGATCGCGTTTCCGACAACGACGGTGCATCTGCAAGGGCAGGTGCCAGCTATGGCGGATGTGCCTCAGGACGAAGCAATTGAGACCCGCGCTTGATTGAAGGGGGGCGTGACGCGTGAGTTCACGTACTGAGAGTCGAAATCGTGCTCGCTGGTTAAAGTCGCGTGTGGGTGTCGAGCGGCGTTGGTTGATGCTGGCAATCATGTCGGGCTTGGCTGGCGGTGTCGCCATGGTGTTGCAGGCTGACCAACTGGCGACCATTTTGGCAGGCGTCGTCAGTGGGGAGGCGGAGCTGGGTGCGTACGCCTCAGCCCTGGGGTTGCTTCTGCTTGCGGTTGTATTGCGGGCAGTATTGGCATTTGTGCGCGAGGTGAGTGGTCAAAGGGCGTCTATCGGCATACGGCAGCGTTTGCGCGCCGAGTTGCTGGCCAAGCTTGACCGGCTCGGCCCCGGGTATTGTCAGCGGCACCTGACCGGCGAGTTAAGTGCGTTGCTTCTTGAGCAGGTAGAGGCGCTGGATGGCTACTTTGCGCGCTATCTGCCCCAGGTATCGCTATCCCTGGGGCTGCCGCTGGTTATTCTGTTGTTCATTCTTCCGTTGAACTGGGCTGTTGCGCTGATTTTCATTGTCACGGCACCGCTCGTGCCGCTCTTTATGGCCTTGGTCGGGATGAAAGCGGCGGCTGCCAACAGGCGAAACTTCCAGGCCCTGGCAAACCTGTCGGCCTATTTCCTCGATTTGGTACAGGGCCTTGCTACGCTGAAGCTGTTTCAGCGCAGTCAGGGTGAAGCGCAGGTGCTCAGTGAGGTGTCTGACGCGTTTCGTGTGCGCACCATGGAGGTGTTAAGGCTTGCATTCCTGTCTTCGGCGGTGCTTGAGTTCTTTGCCTCAGTCTCTATCGCGCTCACCGCGGTATATTTAGGCTTCAGTTTTCTCGGCGAATTGAACTTCGGAACCTGGAGTGATCCGGTCACGCTTTATCAGGCGTTGTTTATCCTCGTGCTTGCGCCTGAATTTTACCTGCCGTTACGAGAGCTCGGGACACACTATCACGCCAAGCAGGAAGCGATGGCGGCGAGCGAGCGTTTGAAAACACTTCTGGATGAAGTGGAGCAGCAAGAAGAAACGGGAAACGTTGCGCTGGGCGGTGCTCCGGTGACGATTACGTTTCGTGATGTTGAGTTGATCTACCCCGGCCGCGAACAGCCGGTGCTGAAGGGCGTGAACCTGACGCTGGCCGCTGGAGAACGCATAGCAGTTCGTGGTCCAAGTGGCGCCGGAAAATCCTCACTGATGAATCTTCTGTTGGGATTTTATCCGGTCAGTGGAGGCGTTTTGTCCGTCAATGGGGAGTCTCTTGATAGGCTTGACCGTGATGGATGGCTGCATTCGATCGCATGGGTCAGCCAGCAGACGACGCTTTTTGCCGGAACGTTGAGGGATAATCTCCGGCTGGCAAGAGCATCTGCCACCGAGGAGGAGTTGCTGCAGGCCTGTACTGATGCCCATGTCACTGAGTTTCTCGAGCGTTTGCCCGGCGGGCTCGACTCTGAGATCGGAGAGGCGGGTCTGGGGCTGTCGGGAGGGCAGATACAGCGAATAGCACTGGCCAGAGCATTTCTGAAGGATGCGCCGGTGCTGTTGCTGGATGAGCCCACGGCCAATCTCGATGTGCAGAGCGAAGCCTTGGTGCTGGAGGCGCTCAATCGCCTCTGTCAGGGACGTACGGTATTGATTCTGACTCACCGGGAAGCGGCTCAGTTGAATGCGGATCGTGTTCTTGAGCTGGTCGATGGGTGCCTGGTTCCGTACCGGAAGGGGGGCGTGCAATGAAGTTACTCTGGCCATACATCCGTCAAATGCGTGCCCATATCGGGTGGGTTGTACTCGGCTCGGCGCTGGGCTTGCTTACATTGGTCGCCAGCATTGGACTGTTAACGCTGTCGGGGTGGTTTATAACGGCGACTTCGCTTGCCGGTGTGGCGGCGGGGTTCAACTATTTCACCCCGGGGGCGGGCGTCAGGGGATTTGCTATTTTGCGCACGGCCGGCCGTTATGGTGAGCGTCTGGCCTCGCATGAGGCGACATTCCGCCTTATTGCGCGATTACGCACCTGGTTTTACCGCTGCATGGAGCCGCTTCGACCTGCACGTCTTAATGCTATAGGTTCCGCCGAGCTACTCAGTCGGCTGATTGCCGATATCGGCGCCATGGACAACCTTTATCTGCGGATACTCTCTCCCAGCCTGATCGCGATTGTGGTCGTAGCGTTTGTCTGTGGTTTTGTCTCGATCTATAGCGGTGCGCTGGCACTGATCGCACTGGCAGGCTTTGTGTTGGCCGGTTTGCTGGTGCCGGTGGTCGGCTACGCGCTGGGTGCTGTGCCCGGTGCCCAGCAGTCCCGCTATCAGTCACAGTTGCGGCTGCGTCTTATCACGCTGATACAGGGTATGGCTGATCTTCGCATCTATGGTGGGATGGCGCGGGCCCAGGCGAGTGTCGAGGAAAGCCAGCAGAGCTACCTGGGTACTCAGGTCAGAATGGGTAGAATCACGGCGCTGGTAAACGCACTCATTCTGCTGATCGCCGGTGGAACGCTGATTGCCGTTCTGGTTGTAGGTGTGTCGCTTGTTCATGAGGGCGCGCTGGAGGCCATTGAGCTTGCGATGCTGCTGTTTTGTGTTTTGGCCGCATTCGAGGCGGTGTCGCCTTTGCCGCTAGCTTATCAATACTTGGGGAAAACACGGGAATCGGCCGCGCGGTTGGCTGTTGTTGCGCAGAGTAAGCCGGAAAACCTCTTTCCAGCGAGCGGGCCTGCGCCATCGAGCCCCGGAGCTATACAGTTTGCTGATGTAGTGTTCGGATATGGTCATGGCGTGGCGCTCGATGGTGTGAGCTTCAATGTTGAGGCTGGTGAAAAGGTCATGATCATGGGGCACTCCGGCAGCGGTAAGAGTTCTTTGATCAATCTCCTTGTGCGCTTCTGGGATCCTGATTCTGGCGTCATCCAATTGGGGGGGGAAGCGATCGAGCGCTATACCGAAGAGACTTTGCGTCGCCAGGTGAGCGTAATGGGACAGCCGGTCCAG
This sequence comes from Marinobacterium lacunae, assembly GCF_000705555.1. Taxonomy (GTDB): domain Bacteria; phylum Pseudomonadota; class Gammaproteobacteria; order Pseudomonadales; family Balneatricaceae; genus Marinobacterium_D; species Marinobacterium_D lacunae. The sequence continues at coordinate 66,571 of NZ_JMQN01000057.1, read as the reverse complement.
CTCTTCGCCGGCACTGTTCGTGACAATCTGAAGGTGGGAAATGACCAAGCGCCTGATCAGCAGATGATGGATTTGCTTGAACGTCTGGGTCTGGCTCAGGCGCTGGACGGCAAAGGGCTTGATTATCAGGTTGGTGAGGCGGGCTCGCGTTTATCGGGTGGCCAGCGCAAGCGACTGGCGTTGGCAAGAGCCCTGTTGAGAGAGGCGCCTATACTGTTGCTGGACGAGCCGACCGAAGGGTTGGATCGGGACAGTGCAGAGGCTGTTCTGGATCTGGTCTTGAACTATCGAGACGGGCAGACGGTGCTGTTTATAACGCACCATACCTCGGCACTCAATCGCTTCGACAAGGTAATTTTGATGGATCAGGGGCGGGTGCTGGAGCAGGGTAGCGTTCCAGTGCTTCTGGCGGATGTCGAAAGTCGGATCAACCAGCTCAAATCACTCTAGTGGTTTGAGCTGGTGAATGAATCGTTAGCGTAGTGGATTGATGATCACCAGCATGCCGAAGTGCGGGTGGTCGAGGTAATGCAGTTGCTCGGAGCGCATGCGCCGAGACTGTTTGAAGCGATAGCGCGGTGACGCAGTTTCGGCCGCGGCGGAGCGGCTCAGCAGTAGGTCAGGCTTGAAATGCAGGTAGCGTCCGCGGTCAACCTTAATAACGCCATCGACTCGACCATCCCCTGATTGAATTCGAACATACGGATTGCGGCCGGTGCTGACGTTCTGATACCAGCCGCCGTGCCAGAGAATCTGGTAACCCTCGCGGCGCAGGCGAGCGGCGTCGTCCCCTAGTTGAAATCGATCACGCGGCAGTGATTCAAGCTGGCTGAACGGCAGTCCGTTGTAGGGGCTCGGCTGGCTCGATTCCGCGATGGCAGGAGGGGGGGAGTTGGCGTCCATCAGCTCATACGGGGCGGCACCATCGCCATAACCACTCTGCGAAAAAATCAACACTTCGACTGTGTAATCGCCCTGTGCAGCCTGGGCAGAAAATGCGCAGGCCATCAGCAAAGCAGCAAGCAGGGCGTTGAATCGTGTAATCATTTGTCTCCCTCATTGGGTGTCAGCTGGCTGAGCAGCCCTTCAATACAGTGGAAGCGATCTTCCGGTTTCGACATGGGCAATGTAAAGCGCAACGCGCTGGCGCCATCCAGTTTATAACGGTTGGGTTGCTGTTGTACCAGTGTGACCAGTGTGAGCGGTTCGACATTTGTGTCGCTGCTGAATTCGAGTCGTCCGCCGCGGTCGTTAGCCTCCAGTTTTTCAATACCCAGTCTATCGGCCCGCAATTTGATTGCCGTGAGGCGGAACAGGTTACGTGTCTGAGGCGGCAGGAGTCCGAAGCGATCGATCATTTCGACTTGAAGCTCATCAAGCGCCTTGGCGGATTCAGCATTTGATATCCGCTTATACATGATCAGTCGGTTGTGTACGTCAGGCAGATAATCATCGGGTATCAGTGCCGGTATACGCAGATTGATTTCGCTACCGTGATGCATCGGCTTGTCGAGATCCGGCGTCTTGCCGTCCTGAATGGCCTTGATCGCCTGATCAAGCATCTCCATGTACAAGCTAAAGCCGATGCTTTGTATCTGTCCGCTTTGCTCTTCGCCAAGCAGTTCACCGGCGCCGCGAATCTCCAGGTCGTGGGTGGCCAGTGTGAATCCGGCCCCGAGCGTGCTCGACTGGCTGATCGCTTCAAGTCGTTTTACGGCGTCCGGTGTCATCGATTTCGGTGGCGGGGTAAGCAGGTAGGCATACGCCTGGTGGTGCGATCGCCCGACACGGCCGCGCAGTTGGTGCAGTTGGGCAAGCCCAAACTTGTCGGCACGCTCGATGATGATGGTATTGGCATTTGGGACGTCAATGCCAGTTTCGATAATCGTTGTGCAGACCAGTACATTAAACCGTTTGTGGTAGAAGTCGGTCATTACCTGTTCAAGCTCGCGTTCACGCATTTGGCCGTGACCGACGGCAACGCGGGCTTCGGGCACTAATTCCGACACAGCACGAGCCGATTGCTCGATACTTTTGACTTCGTTATGGAGGTAGTAAACCTGACCGCCGCGCAGAAGCTCACGCAGAATGGCTTCTTTGAGCAGGGGTTTGTCCGACTCGCGTACAAATGTCTTGACCGAAAGTCGGCGCGCAGGCGGAGTGGCGATAATCGAAAGATCTCGAATGCCTGACATGGCCATATTGAGCGTACGTGGGATCGGTGTTGCCGTCAGTGTCAGAATGTCCACTTCTGCGCGAAGCGATTTCAGCCGCTCCTTCTGCTGAACGCCGAATCGATGCTCCTCGTCGATGATCACCAGCCCAAGTGATTTGAACTGTAGATCGCCCTGAAGCAGCTTGTGCGTCCCAATCAATATATCGACTTTGCCGGCGTTGACGTCCTGTGCGATCGCCTGTTGCTGTTTGGCACTTCTAAACCGCGAGATCAGTTCGATGTTGACAGGCCAGTCGGCGAAACGGTCCCGAAAATTGTCGAAATGCTGTTGGGCGAGCAGGGTGGTGGGTACGAGAACCGCAACCTGCTGTCCAGCCTGCACGGCAACGAAAGCCGCGCGCATGGCTACTTCAGTTTTACCGAAGCCAACATCCCCGCACACCAGGCGGTCCATGGGGCGTGGGGCTCGCATATCCTGTACGACGGCATCGATGGCGTTGGCCTGATCAAGGGTCTCTTCAAACGGGAAACCGCTGGAAAACTGGCGGTAGGACTCTTCGGGGCAGTCGAAGCTTCGACCTTCGCGCGCGGCGCGTCTGGCGTAAATGTCGAGCAGTTCTGCAGCGCTGTCGCGCACCTTTTCGGCGGCTTTGCGGCGGGCCTTGCTCCATTGTTCTGTGCCCAGACGATGCAGAGGCGCGGCCTCGTCCGACGCACCGGAGTAACGGCTGATCAGGTGCAGCGAAGAGACAGGCACATACAGTTTGGCGTTATTCGCGTATTCGAGAGTCAGAAACTCATTGACCTCGCCCTCTGTCTCGATGGTTTGAAGGCCAAGGTAGCGACCGACTCCGTGGTCAATGTGAACGACCGGCGAGCCTATGTTGAGTTCGGACAGGTGGCGAACAGATTGTTCACTGTCGGTTTTCTCCCGCTCGCGCCGACGTCGTTGAAAGACCTGCTGACCGAAAAGCTGGGTTTCGGTAATGACCTGCAGCGAATCTCGAAGATTAAGCCCCTGTTCAAGCGGATAAACCGTAATGCCCAGAGGCGTCGGGGAGGCGAGGAAATCACTCCACCCGCTGTACTCCCGCAGTTTGAGTCCGCTGCGGTTTGCCAGACTGATCAGTGCCTCGCGGCGACCTGCCGATTCGGCGCAGAGCAGCAAGGGTTGGCCGGATTCCTCATGCAGCTTTCTGAACAAAGAAAGCGGGTCGTCGGCACCCTGGCCAGCTGTGAGGTTTGGGGGTGTTTCGCAGGGCAGGTTGTCACGACCCGGACGGCGCTCCTCTTCATCCGGCGTGAGGCGAATGGCCGGGTAGGCTTTTAAAGCAGTGTTGAGCGCTTCCGGCGGCAAGAATAACCGCTCGGGTTTTATCACGGGCCGCTGGAGATCCCAGGCGCGGTCGTTGTGACGGGTCTCAACCTCTTGCCAGAATTGCTGAGCGGCCTGGTTCAGGCCTGCTTCCTGGACGAGAAGCGTATTGTTAGGCAAATAATCGAACAATGTGGCGCAGTGATCAAAGAACAGCGGCAGGTAATACTCGATACCGGCGGGTGTAAGCCCTGATGCTACATCCTGATAAACCGGGCAGCGGGTGTAATCAACATCGAACTGCTCACGCCAGCGCTGCTTAAAGTGGTTTATCGCATCTTTATTAAACGGGTACTCACGGGCGGGCAGCAGCCGGATGCGGTCTATCTGCTCGATCGATCGCTGGTTTTCGGGGTCGAATGTCCTCAGTGTGTCGATCTCATCATCAAACAGATCGATGCGATAGGGTGTGTCGCTGCCCATCGGAAACAGGTCGATCAGTGCGCCGCGGATGGCAAATTCGCCATGTTCGTAAACAGTGTCGACAAGGGTGTAGCCAGCGTCGACGAGCCGTGAACGCATCTGCTCGGGATCAATTTGTTGCCCGCGCTCGAGCCATAACGAGTTGCCGCTAACGAAGCTTGGCGGTGCGATGCGCTGCATCAGCGTCGGGGCTGGCACAACAAGCACGCCGGTCGACATCTCCGGCAATTTATAAAGCGCTTCTATACGGGTTGATACAATATCCTGATGCGGTGAAAAATTATCGTAAGGGAGGGTTTCCCAGTCGGGGAACAGATGTACCGGGTATCCGGTATCGCAAAAGAAACCGATCTCGCTGCGGGCTCTTGAGGCGCTTTCGCTGTCACGGCAGACCAGCAGAATGGGACCCTTGTGCTGTTCGCTGAGTGCGCGGACGAGCAATCCCGTTGCACTGCCCAGCACGTTGCCGATGCGCTTGAGGTCACCGGGACTATGGGGAAGTGGGGGCTGGATGCGGCTGGGCACGCTTAACTCCTTTAATGAACGACCCTTTGATGAGCGCACTATTCTAGCGATGCGCGAGCTAAATCGCAGCCCGAAAGGCACTTGATTCGAAAGCACTAAGGGTTAAATGGTCCTGTGGGACAAAAGTCTAGCCAGCGTTGTTTGCCCAGCGCCCCGTAAACAGGGATAATACGCGCACCCAAATTGAGCTGACACAATTTCGGAGTTTCCGCCCGTGACCCAAGAACTGATTTTAGCCGACTGGAATGCCCGTGAAGCGATCGCTGAAGCGATGGTACCTCTGGTTGGTCGTCTTTACCGTGACCGCAATGTAGAAATTTCGATCTTCGGTCGACTGATCGTCAAGCGTTCCGTAATCGATATTCTCAAAGCTCACCGCTTTGTGCGCCAGGTAGAAGGCGAAGAACTGTCTGTTGTCGACACCTTTCCGGTGCTCGAGGCGGTCAGTGAAATGGGCGTGAATAACGCTCATATCGATATCGGCAAGCTGGCGGTCAAATTCCGCGCCGAAGGCAATGGCCGTGCCCTTAAAGAGTTCCTTGAAATTGAACTTGAAGGTGCCAGCGATCCTGACAGCGATACACCGTCTACTGACGTTGTGCTTTACGGTTTCGGCCGTATCGGTCGTCTGTTGGCTCGGTTGATGATCGACCGCTCTGGTGCAGGTCATTCGCTGAGTCTCAAGGCGATTGTTGTACGTAAGGGTTCTGCTGCCAATGATCTGGAGAAGCGTGCCAGCCTGCTGCGCCGCGACTCTGTGCATGGATCGTTCAAGGGAACCATCCTTGTTGACGAAGAGAGCCAGTCTCTGATCGTAAACGGCAACCTGATCAAGGTTATCTTTGCCGACTCGCCTGACAATATCGACTACACCCAGTACGGCATTAACAATGCGCTGGTCATCGACAATACCGGTAAGTGGCGCGATGAGGCCGGTCTCTCGCTGCACCTGAAGTCCAAGGGTGTTGCGCGTGTCATTCTGACTGCACCTGGCAAGGGCGTTAAAAATATCGTCATGGGTGTTAACGACAGCGATGTCGTCGACTCTGACAAGATTCTGTCCGCAGCGTCTTGTACGACTAACGCGATTGTGCCGGTTCTCAAGGCGATGAACGACAAGTACGGTGTGGCCAATGGTCATGTCGAGACCGTTCACTCCTACACCAACGACCAGAACCTGATCGACAACTACCATAAAGGTGATCGTCGCGGTCGCGCGGCTGGTCTGAATATGGTGTTGACCGAAACAGGTGCTGCCAAGGCGGTTGCCAAGGCATTGCCAGAGCTGGAAGGTAAGCTGACCGGAAACGCAATTCGTGTACCGACGCCGAACGTATCGATGGCGATCCTGAATCTCAATCTCGAAAAAGAGGTCGAGAAAGAGGAGCTGAACGATTACCTGCGCAACATTGCGTTGCACTCCAAGCTGCAGAAGCAGGTTGACTACAGCAACTCTCCGGAAGCTGTTTCCAGCGATTTCGTTGGCTCACGTGCGGCAGGTGTTGTAGACGGTCTTGCTACCATTACCAGCGGCAAGAGCTGTGTACTGTACGTGTGGTATGACAACGAGTTTGGCTATAGCTGCCAGGTCGTCCGTCTGGCGCAGCGTATCGCTAAGTGCACCTTGCCGGCCTATCCGATCGAAGCGTGATCGGGTACGCCACTGAAAAATAGAAAAAACCGCCTTCGGGCGGTTTTTTTGTGTGTGGGGCGGCAGGTAGGAAAGCTAAACGCTATTAGATTGATTGGTTCTAAACTTGCGTCTTTTGGTCGTAAGGGGCTGGATAATTGCCACTGAAAGTGCCTGATCGGAAAGGTACTTTGTAGAAAAATGACAGGACGCTCAGGTATACTTGTGCGGATTTTTGGGTGGGGCCTGAAAAAGCAGCGCTAGACGTTCCGAAGCGCGCATCCAGATGTGTGTATCGGACAGGGGGGAGCGTTCAGGGCGGATTTCAGGCGCCAGTAAAGTTTATTCGATTAGGTGAGGCGTATGATCAAGATCAATAAAGGTCTGGATCTACCTATTACAGGTGCACCCGAGCAGACTGTTTCCGACACTGTCGCCGTGCGTTCTGTAGCCCTTGTAGGACCGGACTATGTCGGCATGAAGCCGTCTATGGCGGTTAAAGAGGGAGACCGGGTCAAGCTCGGTCAGGTGATCTTTACCGATAAAAAAACACCAGGGGTTCAATACACCGCACCGGGTGCAGGCGTGATTCGCGAAATCAATCGCGGTGAGCGTCGTGTCCTGCAATCCGTTGTGATCGAGTTGGATGACCAGGAAGAAGCGTTAGAGTTCCCGAGTTTTTCGGCCGATAAGCTCGGTTCTTTGAGCCGTGAGCAGGTTGAGGAAACACTCGTGCAGTCCGGTCTCTGGACAGCGTTTCGTACTCGGCCTTTCAGTCGAGTGCCTCAGGTTGGTACCACTCCCAACTCTATCTTCGTAACCGCCATCGATACCAATCCGTTGGCAGCGGATCCGGCTGTTGTAATAAAAGAGCAGGCGGATGCGTTTTCGCAGGGGCTTCAGGTTCTGACGTGTGTCGGTGCCAAGAATGTATTTCTTTGTACCGCTCCGGGCGCAGGTTTGCCATCGGTCGATGGCGTAAAAACCGAAGAGTTTGCAGGTGTTCACCCTGCAGGCAACGCCGGTACGCATATTCATTTCCTTGATCCGGTTTCGCGCGAAAAAATCGTGTGGACAATCGGTTATCAGGATGTCATCGCAATCGGAAAGCTGTTTGTCGAAGGCAAATTGTCGGTTGAGCGCGTCATTGCACTCGGCGGCCCGCAGGTCGACAAACCTGCCCTGCTAAAAGTGCGCCTTGGCGCCTCTCTCGATCAGGTTGTCGCTGGTCGTGCCCAGGGTGATAACAACCGTGTTATCAGTGGTTCAGTCTGGAACGGTGCGAGCGCTGAAGGCCCGCTGGCGTATCTTGGCCGCTACCACACGCAGGTGAGCGTGTTGGAAGAGGGTTCAAAACGCGAGTTCATGGGGTGGGTCTCGCCCGGTGCTGAGAAGTTCTCGGTGTTGAACATGTTTGCCTCCATGCTATCACCGGGCAAGAAGTTCAATTTCACGACCACCACTAACGGTTCAGAGCGCGCCATGATTCCTGTCGGTCAGTTCGAAGGACTGATGCCGTTGGATATCCTGCCGACCCAGTTGCTGCGCGCACTGGTGACAGGTGACATCGTGACAGCGATGCAGCTCGGTTGTCTGGAGCTGGATGAAGAGGACCTTGCTTTGTGCACCTTCGCGTGCCCGGGTAAGTATGAGTACGGTCCTATCCTGCGTGACAACCTGACGCGCATCGAGCAAGAAGCGTAAGCGAGGCAGGCCATGAGTTTGAGATCTATTCTGGATAATCTCGAGCCGCACTTTCACAAGGGCGGTAAATACGAGAACTGGTACGCGCTTTACGAGGCGGTCGATACCATTTTCTATACGCCGGGCAAGGTGACCAAGAGCGCAGCTCACGTTCGTGATGCTGTTGACCTCAAGCGCATCATGATTCTGGTGTGGATGTGTACATTCCCGGCGATTTTCTTCGGTATGTACAACGTTGGTTTGCAGGCCAACTCGGCTATGGCAGATCTCGGTCTGACCGAGTCTACTGGCTGGCGCGGTGCCATTGCGGCTGCCCTGACAGGTTTTGATCCGAACAGTGTTTGGGACAACATCATTCACGGCGCGGTCTACTGGCTGCCGATCTATATCACTACATTCGTAGTGGGTGGTTTCTGGGAAGTGCTGTTCGCCATGAAGCGCGGCCATGAAGTCAACGAAGGTTTCTTCGTGACCTCTGTGCTCTTCTCGCTGATTCTGCCGCCGACAATTCCTCTGTGGCAGGTGGCGCTGGGCATCAGCTTTGGCGTTGTTATCGGTAAAGAAGTCTTTGGCGGTACCGGCAAGAACTTCCTGAACCCGGCATTGACCGCGCGTGCGTTCCTGTTCTTCGCGTATCCGGCCAACATGTCCGGCGACGCGATCTGGACGGCTGTTGACGGTTTCTCCGGTGCGACGCCGCTGGGCCTTGCAGCCGCAGGTGGCGTTGACCAGATTCTAGCCAACAACATTACTTGGATGGACGCTTTTATTGGTACGATTCAGGGTTCGGTCGGTGAGACCTCTACCTTGGCGATCCTGATCGGCGGTCTGATCATCATGTTTGCGCGTATCGCGGCGTGGCGTATCGTTGCCGGTGTATTCCTCGGCATGGTAGGCATGTCGGTGCTGTTCAATATGATTGGCTCCGACACCAACCCGATGTTCTCGGTGCCATTCTATTGGCATATGGTGCTGGGTGGTTTCGCCTTCGGTATGTTCTTTATGGCAACCGATCCGGTCTCCGCTTCGATGACCAACACCGGTAAATGGGTATTCGGTGCCCTGATCGGTGTGATGGTGATACTCATCCGCGTTGTGAACCCGGCCTTCCCTGAAGGGATGATGCTGGCGATTCTGTTTGCCAACCTGTTCGCCCCGCTGATCGACAACTTTGTGGTGCAGGCGAATATCAAACGGAGGATGAAGCGCAATGTCGTCTAATAACGATACTATCGGTAAAACGCTTACCGTTACGATCCTGCTTTGCGTAATCTGCTCCGTGGTCGTGTCCGCTGCAGCGGTTATGCTCAAGCCCAAACAGGTGGCAAACAAGGATCTGGACCGTAAGTCCAATATCTTGGCAGCTGCCGGCATTTCAGATCCTTCCAAGTCCGTGGATGAGCTGTTCAAGCAGATCACTACGCGCTATGTCGATCTGGATAGTGGCAAGTTCGTAGAAGCGCCTGTTGCTAACTACGATGTCAGAAAGGCTGCCAAGGATCCTCAGTTGGGTGAGAAACTCAGCCGTAGCGAAGATATCGCGTCAATTAAGTATCAGGCAAAGGTTATGCCTGTTTACTTGATCGAATCCGGCGATGGCAATATTGAAAAGGTGATCCTGCCTGTTCACGGTTACGGTCTGTGGTCTACGCTGTATGGTTTCCTTGCACTGGAAGGTGACCTGAATACAGTGGTCGGCCTTGGCTTCTACTCGCATGGCGAGACGCCGGGTCTGGGTGGTGAAGTCGATAACCCGATCTGGAAAGGGCTCTGGCCGGGTAAGAAAGTCTACGGCTCCGATACCAGCGATCCTGAAATTCATCTGGTCAAGGGTGGTGTGGATCCGTCTGCGCCGGAAGCCGAGTACAAGGTTGATGCACTGTCCGGTGCAACGCTGACCAGTAACGGCGTGACCCACCTCATCCAGTTCTGGATGGGTAAAAATGGTTATGCGCCGTTCCTGAATAACCTGCGTGCAGGGGAGGCCTAACAGATGTCCAAGACAAATGAGGTCCTGATAGGGCCAATCGTCAAGAACAACCCGATTGCGCTGCAGATCCTTGGTATCTGCTCAGCACTCGCGGTGACTTCCAACCTCAAGACTGCTTTGGTAATGGGTATCGCCGTATCGTTGGTAACGGCGTTTTCAAACCTGTTTATCTCGGCGATCCGTAACCAGATTCCGGGCAATATTCGTATCATCGTGCAGATGACGATCATCGCCTCTCTGGTAATCGTGGTCGACCAGATCCTCAAGGCTTTTGCCTATGAGATTTCCAAACAGCTGTCGGTATTCGTTGGTTTGATTATCACCAACTGTATCGTAATGGGGCGTGCCGAAGCGTTCGCGATGAAGAACCCGCCGGGCATCAGCTTCCTGGACGGTATCGGTAACGGCTTGGGTTATACCCTCGTTCTGATGTTCGTCGGCACCATTCGTGAGCTGCTCGGTTCAGGTTCACTGTTCGGTATCGAGATCCTGCCGCTTGTTAACAATGGCGGTTGGTATCAGGGTAACGGCCTGCTGCTGTTGCCGCCGAGCGCGTTCTTCATCATTGGTATGTTCATCTGGATCATTCGCTCCTGGAAACCGGAGCAGGTCGAGAAGCCTGAGTACACTCTGGCACCGAACACCAAAGGCGCCCAGCATTAAGGAGGCTGTGTAAGTTATGGAACAGTATATCAGCCTTGCTGTTAAGGCGATTTTTGTTGAAAACATGGCCCTGGCCTTCTTCCTCGGGATGTGTACCTTCCTGGCGATCTCGAAGAAGGTTCAGACGGCTATCGGCCTGGGTGTTGCTGTTGTGGTGGTGCTGGTCATCACCGTTCCGGTCAACAACCTGATCTACAACCACCTTCTTCGTGAAGGCGCACTGGCTTGGGCTGGTTATCCGGATGTCGATCTGAGCTTCCTGGGCTACATCTCCTACATCGGAGTTATCGCGGCGATCGTACAGATCCTCGAGATGTTCCTCGATAAGTTCGTGCCGGCTTTGTACAACGCGCTTGGCGTGTTCCTGCCGTTGATCACTGTAAACTGCGCCATTATGGGTGCTGCACTGTTCATGGTGGAGCGTGACTACACCTTTGGTGAAAGTGTGGTTTACGGCGCGGGTGCTGGTCTTGGTTGGGCTTTTGCGATTACCGCACTGGCCGGTATCCGAGAGAAGCTGAAGTACAGCGACGTGCCGGAAGGTCTGCGTGGCCTGGGTATCACCTTCATTACTGTGGGTCTGATGTCGCTGGGTTTCATGTCGTTCTCCGGCGTCCAGCTGTAATGCGGGCATGAACAGTTTAAGGATGGGATAAACCTATGAATGCAGAAATCATTCTAGGTGTGGTCATGTTCACGGTGATGGTGCTCGCACTGGTCGCCGTGATTCTGGCTGCACGCGCGAAACTGGTCAGCTCCGGTAATGTGACGATCGAGATCAACAATGATCCGGAAAAATCGATCACCGTACCGGCGGGTGGCAAATTGCTGCAGACCCTAGCCAACAAAGGCATCTTCCTGGCGTCTGCGTGTGGTGGCGGCGGTACTTGCGCACAGTGCAAATGTCAGGTGCTGGATGGTGGTGGCTCCATGCTGCCGACCGAAGAGTCGCACTTCACCATGCGTGAAGGTAAGGAAGGCTGGCGCCTTTCATGCCAGGTTGCAGTCAAGCAGGATATGAAGATTCACGTTGAAGACGATGTCTTTGGTGTGAAGAAGTGGGAATGTACAGTTGAGTCCAACCCTAACGTTGCGACCTTCATCAAGGAACTGACGCTGCGTCTGCCAGAGGGTGAGAGCGTGGACTTCCGTGCCGGTGGTTACGTTCAGCTGGAAGCGCCTGTGCATGAGGTTCACTACAAGGATTTCGATATCGAAGAGAAATTCCGTGGTGACTGGGACAAGTTCAACCTGTGGCAGTATGTGTCCAAGGTCGATGAGCCGGTAATCCGTGCCTACTCGATGGCGAACTATCCGGAAGAGCGCGGTGTTGTTAAGTTCAACATCCGTATCGCGTCTCCGCCTCCGGGTAGCCAGGGTATCCCGCCGGGTCAGATGTCCTCTTACGTCTTCAGCCTTAAGCCGGGTGACAAAATCACTGTATACGGACCGTTCGGTGAGTTCTTTGCTCGTGAAACTGATAACGAGATGGTGTTTATCGGCGGCGGTGCGGGTATGGCGCCGATGCGTTCTCACATTTTCGATCAGCTTAAGCGTTTGAACTCTACGCGTAAGATCTCCTTCTGGTATGGTGCTCGCTCCATGCGTGAAGCGTTCTATGTGGATGAGTTCGACAAGCTGGCGGAAGAGAACTCGAACTTCAAGTGGCATCTGGCCTTGTCCGATCCGCTTCCTGAGGATAACTGGACCGGTTATACAGGGTTCATCCATAACGTGTTGTACGAAAACTATCTGAGGGATCACGATGCGCCTGAAGATTGCGAGTACTACATGTGTGGGCCGCCAATGATGAACGCCGCCGTGATCAAGATGCTTCTGGATCTTGGCGTGGAGCGTGAAAACATCCTGCTTGACGACTTCGGTGGTTGATAGGGATGCGCAGACTTATATCCAGTCTGGGATGGCCAGCAGCGTTGCTGCTGGCCGTTTTCGTTCTTACGGGTTGTCAGGGTAAGCCAGGACCTGAGGTCATCGGTTTCGACGGACTGACAATGGGTACCAGTTTCAGCGTGCGCTGGGTGGATACCAATCAGGACAGGGTTGAGGAGCTTAGACCGAAAGTTGGTGCGTTGCTCAAAGATGTCAATCAGCACATGTCGACCTATATTCCCGACTCTGAGCTTTCGCAGTTCAATCAGGCTCCAGCCGGGAGTCAGGTCAAGCTTTCCAGTGGCCTTGCGTATGTTGTTCGTGCAGCACTCACACTTAGTGAAGAAACGCGCGGTGCTTACGACGTGACGGTTGGGCCTTTGGTGAATCTGTGGGGGTTTGGGCCTGATGGGCGTGTTGTGAAAGCCCCAGAGCCGGCCGATCTTGAGACGCTACGCGCAAGGGTCGGCTATCATGCGCTGACGCTTTCGCAGGATGGCCAATTGACCAAGTCCGGTGAGCAATATGTGGATCTGTCATCCATCGCGAAAGGCTATGGGGTGGATCAGGTCGCTGAGTTGCTGGAGCAGAACGGTGTTTCAAGTTACCTGATCGAGATCGGTGGAGAGTTGCGTGCACGGGGCGTTAAGCCAGATGGCAGTGATTGGCGGGTGGCTATAGAGAGCCCTGTCGAGGGTGTGCGCGAGGTTGAGCGTGTCATTCAGGTCAAGGATATCGGAATCGCCACGTCAGGAGACTACCGCAACTACTTTGAGCAGGATGGCGTGAGATTTTCTCATACGATCGATCCACGAACAGGCTATCCTATTCGTCACAGACTGGCGTCTGTCACCGTGTTGATGCCCAAGTGTATGGACGCTGATGCTATGGCAACGGCGCTGATGGTGCTGGGTGAGGACGAAGGTCTTCGTTTTGCCCGAGAAAGGAAGATTGCGGCATTTTTTATTGTCAAAGAAAATGACGGGTTCAGGGAGATATCAACGCCAGAGTTTGAAGCTTTCCTGAAGGAGGTTAAGTAATGGATATCATGATTCTGACTTTTGTTGCATTGATGGTCATTATCGGTGCGATGTCGATCGGCGTGCTGATGGGGCGCAAGCCTATCGCCGGTTCATGCGGGGGCATGAGTGCACTGGGAATGGAGACCGCGTGCGATATCTGCGGGGGGGATAAGGCGCGCTGCGAGAAGGAACAGAAGCGTCAAAAGGGTGCTGATGCCGCTCAGCCTGTAGACGATGAGTTGGCTTACGAAGTAAAAGCAAGAACCTAAACACTATATCTATAAATCCAAAGCGTAATGGGCTCACCCGGTGGCAAGGTGTATCTTGGTGCCGGGTTGGCATTGCAGATCGTAGAAGGGGAGTTGAATGGCTGTATATGACTATGATGTCGTGATTATCGGTTCGGGACCTGCCGGAGAAGGGGCGGCGATGAGCGCTGCTAAAAAAGGCAGGCGTGTGGCCGTTGTAGAGGAGCAGGATACCGTTGGCGGTAACTGTACGCACAAAGGCACGATCCCGTCGAAGGCGCTGCGACACTCAGTCAAGCAGATCATCGAATTCAACACCAACCCCATGTTTCGCGATATCGGAGAGCCTCGCTGGTTCTCTTTCCCGAAGGTGTTGAACCGCGCAGAGAAGGTGATCTCTAATCAGGTCATGCTGCGTACGAACTTCTATGCCCGCAATCGTGTCGACGTCTTTTTCGGACGTGCCCAGTTCAGTGGCAAAGGTGAGATTGTAATTGAGGGGCGCTCCGAGGCGCGTGAGGTACTGCGCGCGAAGAACGTCGTGATTGCGACGGGTTCCAGTCCTTATTCGCCGGATGACATCGATTTCAACCATCCGCGCATCTATAACTCCGATACTATTCTCAAGCTCAGCCACACGCCACGCACGCTTGTGATCTACGGTGCTGGGGTTATCGGATGTGAATACGCGTCGATTTTCAGCGGGCTTGGCGTGAAGGTGGACTTGATCGATACACGTGATCGTCTGCTCTCGTTCCTGGATAGCGAAATATCTGACGCATTGAGTTACCACCTGCGCAACAACGCAGTTAAGATCCGTCACAACGAGGAGTATCAGTCGGTTGAGGGCGATGCTCACGGTGTGATCGTCAACTTTAAATCCGGTAAACGCATCCGGGCAGATGCTTTCCTCTGGTGTAACGGTCGTACCGGTAATACCGCTCACCTTGGGCTCGAGAAGATCGGCTTGACGGCCAACAGCCGTGGCCAGATTGCGGTAGATGATCATTATCGCACTGAGTGTGAAGGCGTTTATGCCGTTGGTGATGTTGTGGGCTGGCCAAGTCTTGCTTCGGCAGCCCTGGACCAGGGGCGTGCTGCGGCTGCCGATATGCTCAACGGTGAAGACTTTCGGTATATCAATGAGGTGCCTACCGGCATCTATACGATTCCGGAGATCAGCTCAGTCGGTAAAACGGAAGAGGAGCTTACGGCTGAAGCCGTGCCTTACGAAGTGGGGCAGGCCTTTTTCAAGGACACGGCACGTGCCCAAATTTCAGGTGAGCCGGTCGGTATGCTGAAAATACTCTTTCACCGCGAGACGCTGGCTATTCTGGGTATTCACTGCTTCGGCGATCAGGCATCCGAGATCGTTCATATCGGGCAGGCGATCATGCATCAGGAAGGCAGTGCCAATACCCTTAAATACTTTATCAACACAACGTTCAACTACCCGACAATGGCTGAGGCGTATCGTGTCGCTGCCATTGCAGGCTTGAACCGCATCGAAAACCTGTAAGGGTTTACTTGTGTTAAAAAGGGGCTTACGCCCCTTTTTTACTTCTGCTGTCAGCGGCCATCCCGGGGGGGCGATGCTTCGTCCGAGCGATAATATTCATCCTCCATGTAGCGGCCCTTTATGTCCAGCCGTCGCTCCAGCCAGCGATTAAAGAGCGTCCAGATGCCAAAGGCAGGCGCCATCATCACCATAATCGCCAGCATCAGTGAGGCTCCAGAATAACCATCAGGGGCGACGCGTGTAGCCCAGTCCAGAAACCCGAGCTCGCGACCCGCCATAAACCAGGCGCCAAGGCCTGTTAAGCCAACAGCAACACCCAAGTGATGGAGAACGCTGTTTTTTGACGGTTTAGATTTAGTCATTGAGTTGAGCCTGGCGTTCTCGCGACTGTGCTTCAATGATCAGGCGTGCCAGCAGGGTGCGGCAGCTTTCCGGCATTTTGCGGAAGGCGATACCGATATCGAAGGCTTCCTCTTTTTTCTCGCAGCGCTGAACTTCCGCGTACAGGAGCAGTCCGAGGCTGTTCTCGGGGAACACAAGCTTTATAGCCAGAAGCGTGCCGATCTCCAGTGCTTGTTCGTTAGTGTAGGAGAGTCCGCCCTCGCTCAGGTTGATGGTCTGGCATTTAACGGGATCGAATTCAATCTGGCTGTCAGACAGTGCCTGACCGATTAAATCTATTTTCTTGTTCAGGTGCTGGAGATACGTTGCCAAATGTGGGGTAGACTCTGCGATTTTGTAGACCAGATGCTGGCATTCGGCGTCGATGCTCGATAGCTGGCTCTGAAGCAGAAAATAGGGTGAGACGTTGAACTGGTAGGGTTGCGAAGAGCCTGCGACCTCCGACTCGGATACGATTTTATAATCCAATACGACCGGGTGGTCGATGCGGTAGAATTGTCGGCGGTCCTGATCCACAGCGGGCTCCTTATGACTCTCGGTTCGTCGCCGTTGAGTATAAACAAATATTCTGTCGGCCTGTTAGCCGACAGCGGGTATAAAGAGCGTTCAATGTATAAACCGCTATCGCTGTTTGTCGGTCTGCGTTACACCGCTGCAAAACGTGGCAATCATTTCATTTCATTCATATCTTTGGTCTCAATGCTTGGTTTGATGCTGGGTGTTGCTGCTCTCATCGTGGTGCTGTCGGTGATGAACGGGTTTGATCGAGAATTGAAGCAGCGCATCTTGGGTATGGTGCCTCATGCCACCGTGGGGAATTACGGTGAACCATTAAGCGATTGGCAGGCGCTCGAGGCCGATATTGCCAAAAGTGAAGGTGTTGAGGGTGTTGCCCCGTTCATACAGGCTCAGGGAATGTTGACGCATGCAGGGCGCGTGCAGGGTGTGTTCGTGAACGGCATAAGTCCCGAAGAGGAGCCGAAGGTCTCGATCATCGGCGATCATCTTAAGCGCGGAAGTCTTAAAGACCTTGAGCAGGGCGAGTACCGGATTATTTTGGGGGATTTGCTGGCCCGCTATATTGGCGCGCAGGTGGGTGACAAGGTGACACTGGTATTACCCGAAGCCTCTGTGAGTGTGGCCGGAATTACCCCGCGCATGAAGCGCTTTACGGTAAGTGGCATATTCTCGGTAGGTGCCGAGCTTGATGCCAATCTGGCCTATATCAATATGGATGACGCTGCGCGCCTCAAGCGCATGGAGCCCGGTTCCGTGGACGGGCTTCGTTTGCGCTATTCAGACCTGTTTCAGGCTCCGCAGTTGGTGCGAAAACTTGCGCAACCGAGGATGCTTAGCGCCAGTGACTGGACGCGTACCCATGGCAACCTGTTCCAGGCTATCCAGCTAGAGAAGCGCATGATTGGCCTGTTGTTGTTTTTGATCGTCTTCGTGGCTGCGTTCAATATAGTGTCCACACTGGTCATGGTTGTGACGGACAAGAGGGCGGATATCGCGATCTTGAGAACGATGGGCGCGACGCCTGCCACCATACTGCGAATCTTCATTGTGCAGGGGGTGGTGATTGGATTTGTCGGAACGCTGTTGGGTGTGCTGCTTGGGATCACTCTGGCGCTGACCGTTACCGATCTTGTCGAGTGGATAGAGCACGTATTCGGGATTCAGTTCTTGTCGGCTGACGTTTATTTCATCAGTTATCTGCCTTCCGAACTTCAGTGGAGTGACGTCAGTTTGATCACAACGTCGGCTCTGGCGATAAGCTTTATGGCCACTATCTATCCCGCATGGCGGGCTTCAAGGACACAGCCGGCGGAGGCGTTGCGTTATGAGTAATCCGGTTTTGAGCGTTTCCGGAGTGCATAAGAGCTACCGTGATGGTAGTAGCGAAGTGCCGGTGCTTTCGGGCGTTGATCTGAGAGTCGCCGCTGGTGAGCGTCTGGCAATTCTGGGCTCATCGGGCAGTGGTAAAAGCACGTTGCTTAACATTCTCGGTGGCCTGGATAAGCCTGATGGTGGAGAGGTGGAAGTGGCGGGTGAAGCCTTGTTCCAGGTTAGTGAGGTGCGTCGAGCTGCTCTTCGAAACAGGTACCTTGGTTTTGTGTATCAATTTCACCACCTGCTTAATGAGTTTACTGCGCTGGAGAATGTAGCTATGCCGCTGCTGATTGCTCGGCAATCGGCAAGCGATGCGCGAAAAGAGGCGCAGATGTTGCTCGAACGGGTGGGGCTTAGCCACCGAGTGAAGCATAAGCCTGGCCAGTTAAGCGGCGGTGAGCGTCAGCGTGTGGCGATCGCGCGTGCGCTGGTATGCCGGCCGGCCTGCGTGCTGATGGATGAGCCTACGGGTAATCTCGACCGACATACTGCAGAAGAGGTGGAAAAGTACCTCGATAAGCTCAACAAAGAGTCTGGTATTGCGTTCATCACCGTGACACATGACTTGGCGCTTGCTCGGCGGATGGACAGAGCGGTGGAGATTGTTGACGGTAAGCTGCAGCACTGGAGCGATCAGTCAGCCTGATCGTCTTTTTGACGAAAGCGCCCGGGCTTTCGTTTCTTCCAGTGGTGGTTGACGTGCCAGATCCAGAACCACTGGATGCAGACATAGCTGAGCAGTGCCAGAACAACGCCGGTCAGGACCGAGCCCAGCAGTAAGGGCCACCAGATCGCTGCAATTTCCGTTTGGAGGGATGCCAGATCCCAGTGGAAATTGATGCGATCCCGAATATGGGTATCCAGAAGCCAGGCGCCGATTCGATAGGTGAAGTAAAAGATGGGTGGCATCGTTAAGGGATTGGTAAGCCACACCAAACCGATGGATACGGCGAGGTTGCTTGCCATCAAAAGTGCTAGCACGGCGGCAACCAGCATCTGTCCCGGAATCGGGAGAAACGCACAAAAAATTCCGACCAAAAAGGCCCGTGACACGGATTTGCGGGTCAGGTGCCAGAGGTTGGGGTTGTGAAGATGGTCGCCGAGCCAGCGCAGGGACGGGTGGGCACGTAGCTTGTGCTGATCCGGCATGTATTTCTTGAATATTTTGCGCGGCATATTAGGGCGTTCACTCATTTTGTGGGGCAATTATGCCGACAGTGATTGCGTAAGCCAACAGTGAAGATCAAGGATGATCGCATTTATCAGTGGATTGCTGGCAGTCGCTTGGCTGCCTGATCTCTCATATACGCCTGTTCTATTTCTTGCGGCAATGCTTGCGGTTATCCGCCGCGCTAGGGTGATTACCGCACATTTTCTATTTGGGGTACTGCTGGCCGCCTTGTGGGGCGGATGGCAATTGTACCACCGTCTACCCGATGCTCTGGTTCGTGTCGATGTGGGCATTACAGGGATCATCGATCAACTTCCGGTCGCCAAAACACGCAGCCAACGTTTTACGCTTCGTGTGGTTGAGGTGGACAGCGATGATCCGCGGCTGCAGCGGTTAAGGCGTATCCATCTGTCCTATTATGATGCGCACCAGTTGTTAAAAGCGGGTGACCGCCTGAAGGCGGTTGTAAGGCTCTTTCCTCCCCGGGGTCTGAGTAACCCATCCTCTTTTGATGCCGAGAGGCGTTACTTGAGTGAGTCGATCGATGCACGCGGCTATATCAGACAACTTGTCGCTCGACAGGCATCAGGACTGTCTGTAGCGGCTATACGTCAGTACATCGCAGATGCCATCGACCGGTGTTTTACGCCGGATGTTGCACCTACCTTGCGTGCCATTACGTTGGGCGACCGCTCCGCCTTGACGCCTGATCAGTGGCGCCTGTTGAGCGAAACGGGAACGGCTCATCTGCTTGTTGTAAGTGGGCTGCATGTGGCGGTAATGGCGGGGGTGGGCTTGCTCCTGGGGCGCGTGCTCTTGGTGTTGCCGATGCTTGCCGGTTTCAACGTTAGGTATGCACGACACGTCGGGTTGGTGCTGTCGCTACTTTTGTGCGTTGCCTATGCGGGTGTTGCGGGTATGGGGCTTCCCGTGCAGCGAGCGTTGATCATGGTGATTGCGTTCATTGCAGGCGAGTGGTGGCTGCATCCGTTCGGCGCGTGGAAACGATGGCGACTTGCGTTAGCACTCGTATTGCTAATGCAGCCCCTGGCGGTTGTTGAAGCGGGGGCTTGGCTGTCATTTGCAGCGGTTGCAATCCTGATATGGTTGGTTCAGGTAGGGGGAGAGTGGCGTCACCGGATGGCGCAATGGTGGAGGATGCAAGGCCAGTTGTTTGTCGGGATGCTGCCGATTACAGCTGTGCTTTTTCATCAGGTTGGTTTTCTGGCACCGATGGTGAATTTCATCGCGCTTCCAAGCGTGTCGGTTTTGGTGATGGCACTACCGTTCCTGCTACCGACTGCACTCTCTGGGGTTCAGTGGTCTGCTGAATTGATCGAGTGGGGAGTCCAGTTATTTTGGGCTGTAATTGCATCGATGCGTCAGGACCTGGGCTTGTACTTGGCTCTTCCTGAGGTGGGCATCGGCGCCACGGTATTGGCCGTGATTGCCGTCGTCTGGTGGCTGCTGCCGTTGCCTCTCAAATGGCGCTGGCTATCGCTTTGCATGATGGCACCTTTGTTGGCATCACAGACTCAATTGCCTGCTCAGGGGAATTTTACGGCGACTGTGTTCGATGTGGGGCAGGGGCTGGCGGTACTGGTCGAGACCGGTGATGGTCGAGTCATATACGACTTGGGGCCTGGGTATTTCGGCGGGGGGGCGGCTTTCTATTCCGCAATAGCGCCGTCTCTGCGCGCCCGGAATCTCGAAGGGGTGGAGCAGTTGGTGGTCAGCCATGACGATTTGGATCATAGCGGGGGGCTGTCGGCTTATGTGAGCGCATATGATTATGAAGCGCTAGTGGTCGGCCAGCCGCTGAAGGAGCGCATGAGTGCTGAAGGCTGCGCTGAGAAGGGGGATCTCCTTATGGGAGGAGTTCGCTTTCGTTACATGCAAGCCTCCAAAAGTGCGAGGGTGAACGATAACGGTCAGTCGTGTGTGGTGGTGGTTGAAGGTCGTAACTGTGTGCTGTTGATACCCGGTGATCTCGAAGAGATTGGGGAGCGTGATCTTGTTGCCCGGGCTCAGTTGCCGAAAGTCGATTGGCTGATTGCGGGCCATCATGGCAGCAAGACCTCCACCTCCGGGCTCTGGTTGGAAGCCTTGAAGCCGGAGACGGTTATTTTCAGCCGCGGGATGTTTAACCGCTTCGGCCATCCTGCGCCGGAGGTGGTTGATCGAGTTCGCCATGCCGGTGCCCAGGTGCTTGATACGGCGACCGATGGTGCTGTGATTATCCACGCGGAGGAATCCTGTCGGAGCGATGCTTGGCGAGAGGTGAAAAAACGTTACTGG
The DNA here is from genome assembly GCF_000705555.1 of Marinobacterium lacunae. GTDB lineage: Bacteria > Pseudomonadota > Gammaproteobacteria > Pseudomonadales > Balneatricaceae > Marinobacterium_D > Marinobacterium_D lacunae. Next base: position 45,642 of record NZ_JMQN01000057.1, on the reverse strand, counting down.
ACAGCGGGTTAACGCCCTACTCAGGGTTGGCGGCGCTGTGGTAAAGTAGGGCCTCTTCAGGTCAGGAGGATGCGCAGTGTTTGAGTTGATTCAGGCAGGTGGCTGGTTGATGGTGCCGATAATCGGCAGTTCAATACTGGCGCTGGCCATCATCACCGAACGATTTATTACCCTTCGCTATTCTCGCGTAGTGCCCAGGGGGCTGCTGGCTCAGGTGTGGGAGCTTGTCCGCAGTGGCGAGATGACACCCGAAAGAATGCGCATCATCAAGCAGGAAAGCCCGCTGGGCTTGATTGTTGTGGCCGGCCTTAATAGCTCATCCCATGGCCGGGAAGTGATGAAAGAGAGCATTCAGGAAGCCGCTACAGTGGTAGTCCATGAACTTGAACGCTTTTTAAACAGTCTTGGCACCATCGCGGCAATAACGCCCTTGCTGGGGCTGCTGGGTACCGTTATCGGAATGATCAAGGTCTTCACTGAGATCATGATTCAGGGTACGGGTAATGCCAACGTACTGGCAGGGGGTATTTCAGAAGCGCTCATTACCACTGCCGCGGGTCTGTCAGTCGCGATACCGACTCTCGTATTACATCGATATTTCCAGCGCAAGGTCGATACCCTCGTCCTGACAATGGAGCAGGAGTCGATAAAACTGGTAGAGATCGTTCACGGTGAGCGCGATGTCGATTTTCGTTGATTCTGGATCGGTGGGGGTCTGAATGCGGTTCCAGCGTCAACGTCGAGAAGAGGTGAGTGTTAATCTCACGCCCTTGATCGATGTGGTATTTCTCCTATTGATCTTCTTTATGGTTTCCACGACGTTTACCAAGGAAACTCATCTGGAGGTTGACCTTCCCGAGGCGTCTGCCGCTCAGGCGCAATCCGACGTGCAGTCGGTTGATGTGGTGATCAATGCCGAGGGTAATTACAGCGTCAATGGACAACCGTTGGTCAATACTCAGGCCGTTACGCTCAAACGGGCTATTCAGAAGATAGCGGGGGATGATCGAAGTCTGCCGTTTGTGATTACAGCGGACGGAAGTACCTCGCATCAGTCGGTTGTGACGGCCATGGATGTGGCAGGGCAGCTTGGCTTTTCAAAACTTAGTATCACGACCCGAGTGCCGGAATCACGCTGATGTCGCTTGAGCACAGCTGGTACCGGGGCGCAGGCTGGCTGAAACTGCTGCGGCCTGTTTCTCTTTTATTCCAATTTCTTTCTGCCAGGCGCCGGTTGTCAAAAACAGCTGCGCAGTGGCGTGCGCCAGTGCCTGTCATCGTAGTAGGCAATATTACGGTCGGCGGTAGCGGGAAAACCCCGGTAACGCTGGCGCTTATCGAGATGCTTCGAGAAAGGGGCTACCGGCCCGGAGTGGTGAGTCGTGGGTATGGTGCCAAGGCACCCTATTATCCATATCCAGTCACGCCGGAAACCTCAGTCGCTGATGGGGGAGATGAGCCTTGTCTGATTGCTCAGCGCACAGGTGTGCCTGTCTTTATTGACCCTGACAGACCGGCTGGCGTGCGCGCTTTGCTTGAGAGCGGCGACTGTAACATTGTAATCAGCGATGATGGTCTTCAGCATTATGCGCTGGCACGTGATGTGGAGATCGCGGTTATTGATGCCGGACGCGGGCTTGGCAATGGTCGATGTCTGCCAGAGGGGCCGCTGCGAGAGCCTCCCGAGCGCTTATTGCAGGTTGATCGCGTTATACTCAACGGGGCAGGGGCATTTGCTTTTAATGGTGCCACGCAGATGCGTCTTAAACCTGCTTGCCTGATTGAATTGGCCAGCGGGCAGAAGGTTTCGCCCGATCAGTGGAGCGAATCACGAAAGGTGCACGCGTTGGCCGGTATCGGGCATCCGGCACGTTTTTTCGATACCCTGCGTGCACTGGGTTTCGATCCAATTGAACATCCATTGGCGGATCATGCGGAACTCTCTCACGAGCAGTTGCGTCTGAGTCCTGCGCTACCGCTTATCATGACTGAGAAAGACGCAGTTAAATGCAGAGGCTGGGCGCCTTCCGGTTGCTGGTCATTGCGCGTAGAGGCTCAATTCGATAATGGATTCGAGTCATGGCTGGATAGCCGGTTGAATAGTTTGAAACAGAAATATGGGAGTCCGTAATGGACCAGAAACTGCTTGATATACTTGTTTGTCCGGTGTCCAAGGCGCCGGTCGAATTGAATCGCGAGACCAATGAGTTGATATGCCGTACCAGCGGACTTGCATACCCGATTCGCGACGATATTCCGGTTATGCTGGAAAGCGAGGCGCGCACCCTTACCGCTGAAGAGCGCTTGCCTGAGAAAAAGTGAGATCAACCATGAGCTTTTCCATCGTTATCCCTGCTCGTTTTGCATCCAGCCGTTTCCCGGGTAAGCCGCTGGCGCAGCTTGCTGGCAAGCCTATGATCCAGCATGTCTACGAGCGTGCCTGTGAAAGCGAAGCCAAACGCGTTGTCATCGCAACGGACGATCAGCGAATAGCCCAGGCTGCCGCCCAGTTCGGAGCCGAGGTCTGCATGACGAGGCCTGATCATCCGTCTGGAACGGATCGTCTGCAGGAGGTGGTGAAAACGCTCGGTTTTTACGCTGACGATATCGTTGTTAACGTACAGGGTGATGAGCCGATGATTCCGCCGAGGATCATCAATCAGGTGGCCCACAATCTGGCAGCAGTACCTGAAGCCAGTATCGCGACCCTCTCTGAGCCTATCGAAAGTGTCGAAGCGTTGATGAATCCGAATGTGGTCAAGGTTGTCACCAATCACCGGGGTATGGCGCTCTACTTCAGTCGTGCACCTATTCCCTGGCCGCGTGACGCCGCGCTTGCTCAAGGTGAAAAGCTTGATCATCTGCCGGAAGGCTTCAATTGGCAGCGGCATATCGGTCTCTATGCGTACCGTGTAAAGCTACTGAACGACTTCGTTGCCTGGCCTGCGGCCTCTGTGGAACAGACCGAGTGCCTGGAGCAGTTACGTGCACTTTATAACGGTGCTGGTATACACGTTGAGGAGGCGCTCGAAGCGCCGCCAACTGGGGTTGATACGCCCGAAGATCTGGAACGGCTGCAGAAGCTATTGGAGAGGGCGTGATGAGCCAAACGGGCGTACTCTTTGTCTGTCTGGGCAACATCTGCCGCTCTCCGACGGCCGAAGGCGTTTTTGATGCAAAGCTCAAGGAGCATGAGGATCTGGCTTCGATGCTGGTCGTTGATTCGGCGGGAACGGCTGCCTATCACGTCGGCAATCCGCCGGACTCGCGCAGCGCTGCTATCGCGGCGCGCAGGGGATACGACCTCTCCCGATTGAGGGCGAGGGCTGTCGATCAGGCAGATTTTTCCCGCTACCGTTACATTCTCGCAATGGATCAGCAGAATCTGGATAACCTGAAGTCGATTTGTCCCGCAGATTTTGATGGCCATCTCGGGTTATTTCTTGATTTTGCCGGTATGAAAAATGCCGAGGTGCCGGACCCTTACTATACGCGCGGAGATAAAGGCTTCGAGCAGGTGTTGGATCTTGTTGAGGCTGCAGCAGATGGACTTCTGGGTCATTTGCGCGAGGAGTTGCTCGGTTGAGTCTGGTGTTTCAGCGGAATGTTCCCCTAAAGGCACTGAATACCTTTGGCTTTGACTCTATAGCCGAACGTTTCGTCCGTCTTGAGTCGGTGGACGATATACACGCCCTTCACGCCAGTCTTGACGAAAATCCCAGCCCGCTGTTGTTGATTGGCGGGGGGAGTAATCTCGTACTCGGGCGTCAGGTGCCAGGCGTGGTCGCTCAGGTCGCCATTGCTGGCATTGAGTGTGAAGAATTGGGCGGTGATCGTGTGCGTGTCACGCTCGGAGCGGGAGAGGAGTGGCACTCATCGATAGAGAGTCTGTTGCGTCAGGGTATCTATGGCCTTGAAAACATGGCGCTTATACCTGGCTGTGTGGGGGCGGCGCCGGTACAGAATATAGGTGCTTATGGCGTTGAGGTGAAAGACCGAATCGAAGCTGTCGAGGTTTATGACTGGCAGCAGCGCCGCTGTTTTTGGCTGAAAAATGCAGACTGTGAGTTTGCCTATCGAGACAGTGTATTCAAGCGCCACTATGACCGGTATTTAATTACCCGAGTCCGTTTCCTGCTCAGCCGTGTAGCTGAATGTGTGGTGACATACAAGCCGCTGCGGGATGCTATCGAGACGGGGCTTGAGGTTTCACCGCAAGCGATATTCGATGCGGTTTGTCGTATTAGGCGTGAAAAACTGCCGGATCCGGTGGTTCTGGGAAACGCCGGGAGCTTTTTTAAGAATCCGGTTGTTTCGATGTCGCAGTATGAAACGCTCAAGGCGAAATGCCCCAATATCGTTGCATACGCCGAGGGCGATGGCTTCAAGTTGGCAGCGGGTTGGATGATTGATCAGCGAGGCTGGAAGGGTTTCCGGCAAGAGGGTGTTGGTGTCCACGAGCACCAGGCGCTGGTATTGGTCAACTACGGTAAGGGTGATCGTCGTCAGATAGAGGCGCTGGCGGGAATGATCAGTGAGGATATTCAGGTGCATTTCGGTGTGCAGCTTGAGATTGAACCACGCTTCTACCCGTAAAAAGCGCTGAAGCCTAACTCAATTGTCTGCATAACGCGTTAAAACATAAAAGCCCGCCAATTGGCGGGCTTTTTAGTGCGTTTTCCGAGATCAGCTTTCGCTGTTTGAATCGGAGTCGGCGGTTTCAGCCTCTGTCTGATTCTGGCGGCGACGCACTTCTCGAGGATCGTTAGGCGCGCGACGGCTTCTGCGCCGGCGTGCAGGCTGTCCCTCTTCTTGTGCGGCCTCGGTCGCAGCTTCTTCCTGCTCAGCGCTTTCGGTCGCGACAGCGTCGCTCTCGTTCTGCTCAGGCTGCTTGGTCGGGCTCTCATCCGAGACAGGCAGGATGTCCGCTGTTTCTAAAGCGGGTTCTGCGCGCTCTTCAGTCAATGCAGGCTTTTCTTCCAGCTCAGCTTGCTCAAGAGTCTCTTCCGCTTTCTCGTCCTCTGCAGTATCAGCGGCTACAGTCGCAGTTTCGACAGTTGTCTCAGCGACAGCCTGGTCCGCTTCTTCGCTGGTTTTAGCTGCTTGTTCCGCCACTACCGCTTCTTCGCGTGTTTCGCTTTCGAGAGCTTCGGACGGTTCGATAACGGCTTCGGTTGTCTCCTCTGCGGGAGAGGTCGAATCATCTTCTGCAATGACGCCGTCCGTAGCTTCTGAGCGTTCTGTAGTTTCAGCAGCTGCCTGATCGGCGGTTTCGGCTTTCGCTTCTGCCTCAACCACGTCGGTTACCGCTGCATCAGGTGCTGGAGTGTCCACGGGAGATTCCGGCAGCTTGCCTTCGCTTTCGCCGACAGTCGCTGCCTCAGGTTCGGCCGCTAACTGCGCTTCGGTCTGCTCTGAAGCGGTCTCGGGCGAGCTGGTTACATCAGTCTTTGCTTCAGCGGTTTGTTCTTCATCGTTGGATGAAGTGTCTGCACTGGCGGTTGCTACGATCTCTTCCTGACCCTCTATCGGGGTGCGCAGAGCTGTGCGTTCGTCGCCTTTGCGGCGACGGCGACCACGGCGGCGGCTACGGCTTTCGTCACCTTCGCTCGCTGCAGCATCAGCGGGCTTGTTGTCTGTTGAGCTGTTGTCAACGTCCAGGGCCTGTTTGCTCTGGTTGCCTTGATCCTGATTGTCGGACTGGGCGGCAGAGTCGTTGTCGCTGCGACGGCGGCTGCGACGGCGGCGACGGCGACCGGTGCCGTCTCCTTTATCCTGATCGGCGGTGTCCTCGTTGCTCTTTTCGCCGATTGTCGGCAGCGCCTTCTCTTGCTCGATCGTAATGATCTCGTCGTTGTCGCGGGAGCGGCGGCGGTCTCCGCGTTCGCCACGATCACCTCGACGATCGTCACTGCGCCGGCGTGATTTACCCTGGCTATTGCGGCTGCGGTTGTCGCGGCTTGTCTTGGCGGGTTTCTCGTCCTCGCTCTCCTTCTTCGGCTCGGGCTTCGGCTCTTCAGCTTTCTTTCCGAACAGCCGGCCAAGGGTCGCAACGACACGCTCGCCGAACGAGAGGGTTACGGGAGCGGGGGCCTGGGGTTCTGCTTCAGCCTGTTCGGCCGGTGTATTGTCTGCTGCAGACTGCGGTGCACGAGCAGTCGGAATCACGGCCTGAACAGCTGCTTTTTCGCGTTTTGTCGGGGCAGCTACAGCTTCGGGCTGCTCCTCAACGGCTTCGGGCTGAAGCGTATAGCTGGGATCGTGTGTTGTGGAGACACTGTGGTCATCGCGCAGGCGAACCACTTCGTAGTGCGGGGTCTCCATATTCGGGTTCGGTACAATAACAACCTGCACTTCATTGCGCAGCTCGATTGCGTGAACCTCGCGACGCTTTTCGTTGAGCAGGAAGGTTGCGACGCTGACTGGCAGGATTGCGCGGATCTGCGCGGTACGATCCTTGGCGGACTCCTCTTCGATCAGTCGGAGAATCGAGAGCGCCAGGGATTCGGTATCGCGGATAGTACCCTGGCCATTACAGCGCGGGCATACATGGCCGCGAGACTCCGCCAGAGAGGGGCGCAGTCGCTGGCGTGACATCTCAAGAAGACCGAAGCGCGAGATGCGGCCCATCTGAACGCGGGCGCGATCAAGCTTGAGTGAATCGCCAAGACGCTTTTCGACCTCACGCTGATGCTTGATCGGCGTCATGTCGATGAAGTCGATGACGATCAGGCCGCCGATGTCGCGTAAGCGCAGCTGGCGAGCGATCTCTTCAGCGGCTTCAAGGTTGGTATTGAGCGCTGTCTCTTCGATGTCGCCGCCACGGGTGGCGCGGGCCGAGTTGATATCGATAGAGACAAGGGCTTCGGTCGGATCGATGACGATAGAGCCGCCGGACGGGAGTTTGACCTCGCGCTCGAATGCGGTTTCGATCTGAGTTTCGATCTGGAAGCGGTTGAACAGCGGAACCTGCTCTTTGTAGAGCTTGATGCGGTTTTCGTAGCTCGGCATTACCTGGCGGACGAACAGCAGAGCCTGATCGTAAACGATCGGATCATCGATCAGTACCTCGCCAATGTCAGAACGCAGGTAGTCGCGAATCGCACGGATAACGACATTACTCTCCTGGTAAATCAGGAAGGGCGCAGAGCGTCCGGTTGTTGCGGTAATCGCATCCCAGAGGGTGATCAGGTAATCCAGGTCCCACTGCAGCTCTTCACTGCTGCGACCGATACCTGCTGTGCGCACGATAGCGCCCATCTGATCGGGAATATTGACGCCAGCCAGCGCCTCTTTCAGCTGCGTGCGCTCGTCGCCTTCTATGCGACGTGAAATTCCGCCTGCACGCGGGTTGTTGGGCATCAGTACCAGATAACGGCCCGCCAGGCTGATAAAGGTAGTCAGTGCCGCGCCTTTATTGCCGCGCTCCTCTTTATCAACCTGAACGATAACTTCAGTGCCTTCCTTGACCATGTCCTTGATGTTGGGACGCTGGCCGCGTTCGGGCTGCTTACTAAAGTATTCGCGGGAGATCTCTTTGAGCGGGAGGAAACCGTGACGCTCGGCGCCGTAATCGACAAAGGCCGCTTCAAGGCTTGGTTCTACTCGGGTTATACGGCCTTTATAGATGTTGGCCTTTTTCTGTTCGCGGCTGTCGGACTCGATGTCCAGGTCAAATAGGCGCTGGCCATCGACCAGAGCCACGCGCAACTCTTCGGGTTGAGTTGCGTTAATGAGCATTCTCTTCATGTTGTTATGCGTTCTCAGCAACACGCAACGCTGCCACCGCCGGTTGCTGCACCGGAGTGTGAAGATGATGCCCAGTCTTTCTGATCGCGGCGGCTGTCCGGGCTATTGGTAGTCCGGGCAACGCGCGCGGGCGGCCGCCTTGGCGACTGCTCTTATATCGGCGGTGGAGGAAACGCAGACCTCTGTCGTTATAGTTGCTGGCTGTGGCTGCCTGATAGGCAGGTTCCGGGTCAGCGTGCGTCTCCACCTTCAACTGGGCCTTCGATATCAGGCGAAGGCCGTGAAAGCGTTACGTAAAATAAGGTTTGATTTCGTGAGAAACCATCAATCTCTGCCGCCGATCGGATCGTGCGCGGCCACGCTTCGAGGTGTGGGTGAGGGGCCGGCGACCTGGATTCAAAAATAGCTAAAGCCAACCGCCTGCGGCATCGCTAGAATATAACAGCTAACCCTAAGAGCATCAACGAACGGACGTATCAGTAACTGATGGCAGATGAGAGTACAGGCATCCAGAAAGGGGTGCAGTTTATTACCGTTGAAGAGGATCAGGGTGGGCAAAGGATCGACAACTTCCTACGCACCGCACTTAAAGGCGCGCCGAAGAGCCTGATCTACAGAGTCCTGCGCAAGGGCGAGGTGAGAGTCAACAAAAAGCGGATCAAGCCCGAGTACAAGTTACAGGCAGGGGACCTCATTCGCGTGCCACCGGTGCGCTTGCCTGAAAAAGGTGACGCGCCTGTGGTCGGGGATAAGCTGCTTGAGCATCTCGAAAGCGCGGTCGTCTACGAAGACGATGCGCTGATGGTAATTAACAAACCGTCGGGGCTCGCGGTTCATGGCGGAAGTGGCGTGAATCTTGGGCTTATCGAGGCGGTTCGGCAGTTAAGGTCGAATCAGCGATTTCTTGAATTGGTCCACCGTCTGGATCGCGACACCTCCGGTTGCATCATGATCGCTAAGAAGCGATCAATGTTGCGCTATCTCCACGAGCTGCTGCGCCAGCACAAGGTGCAGAAGATTTACCATGCGCTGGTCCAGGGGCGCTGGGAGAGCAAAGACAAGCGTGTGGACGCTCCGTTACTTAGAGGCGAGCTTAAATCGGGTGAGCGCTTTGTAAGGGTCGATGCCGAAGGTAAACCGTCTCAGACCGACTTTCGTATATTGAGGCGTTATGGCACCTCGGCTACGCTTATCGAAGCCCGTCCACGAACTGGCCGTACGCATCAGATTCGTGTGCATACGCAGTTTGTCGGGCATCCAATCATCGGCGATCCGAAATATGGTGTCGATGCCATCAATCAGCAGTATCGTGAATTGGGTTTCCGTCGCCTGATGCTGCACGCGGCGGCACTTGAATTGAAATTACCGGATGGTACACCTCTAAAGGTGGAGGCGGCGTTGGACGCTCAAGTTGCGCAAGCGCTTGAAAAGCTCGTGACCAGCGCCGAGGCTCAGGAACAGAGATAAACAGGATCAGGATGTTGAATGTGAACGAACGTGATCAGTCCCGCATTTTTTCCGCGGCTGACCATATGCTCATGAATGGAGCCCGTCCCGATGTGGCAGGGATTGCTGCGCAGTTGGATCTGGATCAAAACCACGTTGAGACAGTGCTTGAGCGCTGGTGGCAGGGGCTGCCGGGGCGTGTCCAACTCGGTAATCGAAATTCCAAAGCTTTCATGGATGTTCCTGATTCTCTGGCTCAGTCATTCTTGCGTGTCTGGCAGCAAGCGTTACAGGAAGCCAACGCGAACGTGAACCGTGACCGCCAGCAGTATGACGTTGGTGAAGAGGAGAGTCGGCGCATAAATGAAGAGGCGCTGCGTCAGTCTCAGGGCGTCTATCAGGAGCTTGAAGCGCGCTACCGCGAACTGGGTATCCGTCTGGAAGAGTCCGAACAGCATGGAAAGTCTCTGGAGGCGGAGATCGCGGTGCTGAAGAACTCGCTGGCTTCGGAGACGAACGAGCGTAAGCGTGAGGAGCAGCTGCGCGCTAATCTCGAGCATGAGCTCAGCCAGTTACGCAAGCAGTATGAAGAGTATCGTCGCAGTGCCGAACAGCGCATGAAGGATGAGCAGCGTAAAGGTGTGGAGACTCATGCCAAGGCTGAAGTCGAGGTTCGTCACTACCGAGGCATGCTGGACAAGGTAAGGGATGAAGCTGGGCGTAAGGAAGCGGCGCTGACGCGGGACGTGCACGAGTTTCAAGGCGAGCTGGCCCGCAAGGATGTCAAGATCGAAACGCAGGCGAGTCAGATCAAGGCATTGGAATCAGAGCTTAACGCAATCAAGCAAAATGTAGGATCTCAGCATCGGGATTTGACGAAAACCAGCAGCTCTCTTCTGGCTGAAACTAACAAAAACAAAAGGTTGGAAGATAAGATTAAAGAGCTTAATGAGGAGTTGCAGCGTGCAAGTCAGCGCTCTCTCACCAGCGCTAGTGATGCTGCGCGCCGTGAAAATACGTTGAGAGCACAGCTGAAAGAGCGTGAAGAGGCAGCGATGAAAGCGCAGGCACGTATCACTGCGTTGGAAAAGCGCCTCGTAACTCAGGATGAAGAGATAAGGCGCCTTAGCGCACGTCTTTGAGTGAAAGCTGTGTAGATAGACGTTGCGACAGCGCGCTGCTATACATATTCTTTGTTGTTATATGAAAATGTTCTTTTGATTACAGAAAATGGATGATGCGCTGTAATGAAGCTTCAGCAATTGCGATACATCTGTGAAGTGGCAAGACATGATCTGAATGTGTCCGCTACCGCGCAGAGTCTGTATACATCTCAGCCCGGCATCAGCAAGCAGATACGTCTGCTTGAAGATGAATTGGGTGTGGAGGTGTTCGCCCGCAGTGGAAAGCATCTAACGCGTGTAACGCCAGCCGGTCAGGCAATCCTTTCTGTGGCGGAAGAGATTCTGCAAAAGGTCGAAAGTATTCGGCAGGTTGCGCAGGAGTTCAGCGACGAGAAGAAAGGCAGTCTATCTATCGCGACAACGCATACTCAGGCTCGCTATGCATTGCCGAGTGCCATTAACGAGTTTATCAAGGCGTATCCGGACGTGTCCTTGCATATGCATCAGGGCACGCCGATGCAGATATCGGAGATGGCGGCGGATGGCACGGTAGACTTTGCCATCGCGACCGAAGCGCTGCAGCACTTCAGTGACCTGATCATGATGCCCTGTTACCGCTGGAACCGTTCGGTCATGGTGCCGAAAGGACATCCGCTGACGCAGGTGTCGGAGTTGACGCTCAAAGATGTGGCGGCGTACCCGATTGTGACATACGTGTTCGGGTTTACCGGGCGGTCCAAACTTGATGATGCGTTCCGTCATCACGGCCTTGAACCCAAGGTGGTGTTCACCGCGGTGGACTCGGATGTGATCAAAACCTATGTCCGCTTGGGACTGGGTGTCGGTATCGTGGCGTCCATGGCGCACGAGGCTGGGGTGGATGACGATCTGGTTGCGCTGGATGCCAGCCACCTGTTCGAGGCCAGTACGACAAAAATCGGTTTCCGCAAAGGGACGTTCCTGCGCGGCTACATGTATGACTTTATCCGTCTGTTCGCACCGCACCTCACTCCCGATGTGGTACGTCAGGTTCAGGCCTGCGATAACCGGGCTGAGGTCGATGCGCTCTTCGAAGGTCTTGAACTGCCGGTCATGTAAGACCGGCTGCCTGGCTAACTCGCGCAGCTGAGCGCCTTTGTAGTCTGTTTGTGCTGACTTAACTCCATTGCGCTGGACAGGTATTCATAGCTCTTGAGTCTGTCGGCAAACCGATAGGTCACATTGATGGCAAGAATCTCGTCCACATCATATTGCGCTGACAACGCTTCGAGCTGTTCGCGGCATTGTTCGGGCGTGCCGAGAATCATCGAATTCAGCGTTTCGTCATAGTAGGCCTGGTCAGCCGGACTCAGCTGTTTGTAGAGGCTGTGGACCTGCTCAGGTGCTCGTAACGGTTCTCGGTTGCCATGCAAGAATGCCTGGACCTTCCAGTACGTATGGGTGGCGGCTATGTGTCGTGCCTCTTCCAGGGAGTCGGCGCAGATAACTGCGGTCGCCAGCATTGCATTGGGCTTCGAGTCAAACCCGCCCGGGCGATAGGCATCTCGATAGCTTCGAATAATGTCTGGCGAGCGGTACTCGGTGCCGATGAAAAGAGCCAGGACAAAACCTGCGCCTAACGAGGCGGCCAGTTGAGTGCTGGCACTACCTGATCCGAGCACCCAGGGTGCGGGGGGCGTCCGGGTGCCGGGCATGGCGCGAAGCCCCTGATAGGGGTGCCCGTGAGGCAGGGCATTACGAACAAGTGCCAGAAGATCGCTGAGCTGTTCTGGATAAAGCTCGCCATCGGCAGGGTATCCCGGATACGCGAGTGCGTGAGTAGACAGACTGCTGCCGCCCGGTGCACGACCGATCCCCATGTCGATTCGCTCAGGGAAAAGCGCCTGCAGAGAGCTGAACGTTTCCGCGACCTTGAGCGGGCTGTAATGAGACAGCATCACCCCGCCAGATCCCACGCGAATGGATCGGGTCTGGCTTGCAATCGCAGCCATCAGTATTTCGGGGGCAGGGCTCGCATAGCTTGGGGTATTGTGATGCTCAGCGATCCAGTAGCGGCTGAACCCCAGCTCCTCGCAATGTCTGGCAAGCGCGACGCTGTTTCTCAACGCCTGTTCTGCAGGGTTGCCATCATGAATCGGTGACTGATCTACCACACCTACCCTGAGTGTGCGGCTCATTGAAGGACCTCCAGTGCTTCGGTAGCAACATCCACATCCTGCTCCGCGGATCCGCCTGATACACCGATAGCGCCAATCAGTTCTCCATCAATTCGGATAGGCAGGCCGCCACCAAACAGCATAAGGCCGTCATTGCTAAGCTCGAATCCGGTGAGTGCTTTCTTGCGCACAAGCTCGCCCAACACTCCGCTGGGTGCATTGAACATTGCTGATGTATTGGCTTTACGCATGGCGATATCGGCGGAGCCTACAAAGGCACCGTCCATCCGGCAGAACTGGAGCAGGTGGCCACCGGCATCGCAGATCGCAATGCTCATGGCGCAATCCATTTTCGAGGCAGCCTCAAGCGCACGAGCCAAAATTGTGTCGCAGGTTAGTTTGCAAAGTTTCATTGCTTCTCGTCCGGTCCGTTTTCAATATGCAATATTAAGGGAATTGGGGCGTGCTGAGAGTCGGTGCGGGTTGGATAACCAAATCCCGCATATGGAAACGTTGTGCTGCACTCCCATCTGGCCGGTATTGTGGCAATCGATTACCTGCGTTGAAAGCACAACACGCTTCGGGGTAGAGTGGCCCACTGTTTTTAATTAGAGCGGAGAATGAGCGTGGAGCTGGCTTGTCTTGATTTGGAAGGTGTTCTTATTCCTGAGATTTGGATTGCGTTTGCCGAAGAGACCGGCATCGAGGCGCTTAAAGCCACAACGCGTGATATACCTGATTACGATGTGCTGATGAAGCAGCGGCTCTCCATTCTTGATCAGCATGGTCTGACGCTTCCCCAAATTCAGGACACCATAAGCCGTTTGAGCCCTCTGGAAGGGGCGAAAGAGTTTGTTGACTGGCTGCGCGAGCGCTTTCAGCTTGTCATTCTGTCGGACACGTTCTATGAGTTTGCGGCTCCGCTCATGAAGCAGCTGGGTTACCCCACGTTGCTGTGCCACAAGCTGGAAGTGGATGGTAATGGGCGCATTACTGACTACACCTTGCGTCAGCGAGATCCCAAGAGGCAGTCGGTTCGGGCTTTCCAGCTGCTCAACTACCGCGTTATTGCGGCAGGCGACTCCTATAACGACACCACCATGCTGGCACAGGCGGAGAAGGGGATCCTGTTCCATGCGCCGGATAACGTTATTGCGGAGTTTCCTCAGTTCCCGGCTGTGCATAGCTATGAAGACCTCAAGAAGGAGTTCCTCAAGGCCAGTAATCGGGATCTGACGCTGTAATCGCTTCGCTTGGAACGAATACATTAAAGGGGCTTTAGAGCCCCTTTAATGTATCCAGTAGATTGTTAACCTTGTCGAACGATTCCTGATACTCGGCATCGGCATCGGAGTCCGCCACGATTCCGCCGCCAGCCGAGCAATAGATCTTCCCGTGTTCTACCAGCAGTGTGCGAATACAGATGCTGGTGTCCATGGCGCCGTCGGCGTTGATATACCCGATTGAGCCACAGTAAATACCCCGGCGATGGGGCTCTAGTTCATCGATAATTTCCATGGCACGTATCTTCGGTGCGCCGGTTATCGAGCCGCCGGGGTAGCAGTGCTGTAATAAATCCAGGCTTGTGTAGCCCTGAGCCAATTGACCGGTTACAGCGCTAACCAGATGATGGACGTTGGGATAGCTTTCGATCTTGAACAGCTCAGGAACCTTGACGCTTCCCGCCGCGCAGACTTTGCCAAGGTCGTTGCGCAACAGGTCGACGATCATCAGATTCTCGGCGCGGTCCTTTTCTGCGCAGGCCAGTTCGTCGGCAAGAAGTTTGTCCTCATCAGGTGTGGTTCCACGCGGGCGTGTGCCCTTTATAGGGCGAGTTTCTACCTCGCCACGTGCCGATACCTTAAGAAAACGCTCGGGCGAGAGTGACAGAATTGTGCCGTCGTCTGACTCTATATACGCCCCGAAAGGGGTTGCTGCTTTTTGTCGTAGCGCCTTGTACGCATTGAAAGGATCGCCTTCACAGGCCGCGCTCCAACGCTGGGTCAGGTTGATCTGGTAGCAATCGCCGGCCCGGATATAGGCCTGAATGCGATCGAAAGCCTCGCGATACTGAGGTGCCGGGAGGTTACTCTCGAAGTCTGATGTAAGCCGGAAAGGTGTCGTTGACTCGCTGGAAGCGGGCTCCTGTAAAAGTTTACGCAAAAGGGTCACTTGCCGCGCATCGGCTTTATCGTGTGCCATTAGAGCGCTTTTGCGTTCGTGGTGGTCGATAACAACGGACCACAGGTAGCGCCCGACGCGCATTTCAGGAAGTGCAAGGTCATCCTGAGCGGTGTTCGGCATCCGCTCGAACGCCCGGCCGAGATCATAACTGAAATGGCCAATCAGGCCTGCGCTGAAGCTTGGCAGTGCACTGTCAGGTGGTAGAGCTATCTCCGCCTGCAGCTGTTTTAGCAACGTAATGGGGTCGCCGGCTACCGCTTGCCAAAGCCCTTGTCGGCGTATCGACGTTTCCCCTCGTGTATACCGCACCAATACATCGGGTGAGGCGGCGATAATGTCATAGCGCCCAAAACGCGAGTCTGTGACCGGGTGTGCGCTGTCCAGCATTACGGGGTCGCCAAGCGAGCGCACGCGCTCAAATACCGAGAAGGGGTCAAGAGGATAGGGTAGAGGGTAGCTGTTGATCACGCGGCATGATTCCAACGTAAAAGATTGATTTTAACGCTGCCATAGTCACCATGCGACCCTGTCGTCGCCTCGGGAGGCTATAATGGCGCACCGAGATGTAGGCCGAATGAGATTGAGGGTAGATGAAAGCGCCGCAATTCAACGTAGAACAGCGAATACTTAAGCTGGCCGATCAGCATTTGACGTATCGGCTATACCGTCATCCCGCAGTGGAGAGTGGGCGCCGCCTTGTCCTCGTTCACGGTGCGGGAGTCGGTGGCCGTGATACCTGGGAAATGCTGCAATCGTTTTTAACCCATTGGTCCGAGATTCTTGTGCCGGATATGCGCGGTACCGGTGAAACTCATTACGCCGATGAGCAGGAGCATGCCTTTACGGTTCAGGAGCTGGTTGCTGATCTGGGTGCGCTGGTTGATCACCTGGGATGGTGGGAGTTTGATCTGGGCGGATACTCGCTGGGCGGACTTGTTTCGATGCTATATAAACAGCAGCACTCGGACAGGGTGCAAAAGCAGTTCCTTCTGGAGTCTGCAGCGCTTGATCGACCTGACTGGCAATCAACTGTCCAGTTGCGGGAGCGTTATTCTGACGCTGCTGTTTACCTGCGCACCGACAACCGGGAAACCGGTATACGGCAGTTTCTGGACACCATTTCACCGAATCGCCGGATTACCGAGCAGACCGAGCGTCTGACAATTGCCCGGCTTGGCCAGCGACCCGAAGGCTTCGCCAATGCGCTGGATGCCGTCACGAAAGCGATCCGCGATGTTGATCGTGAGTCGGTACTGGCAGCGCAAGGCGATGTCAGCAGTTTTATAGGCGGGCAGAGCGTAGAGCTCATGCACCAGCTTCATATGCATTTGGCCGATGGCATGCCTAACTGGCACTACTTTCATGTTGCCGGCACCGATCACTCCCTGCCTTTTCAGAAGCCCCGCCAGATAGCCCGCATCATGAATGCAGAGCTTGAGCGATTTACCTCTCGTTTAGGATAAGCGTGCGACGAGCCGTTCCCGCTTGGCGGGAGTGGCCGTTCTATTGTTAAAGCCTGCATTTAAACACTTACAAAACGTGTAAGTTGTCCCCCTATGGGCCATAATTCCTACCATCATACTTTTGTCTGATGTTGACAATTTATACGACAAGTTCGGTTGACGGTCATTTTTTACGCCTGTAAGGTGGCGTCATTCAAACATTGTCGACAATCTTGAAAGGGTTGCGATGAATACCGACGTTAAAAAAAGCGAAGTCCTCGAGATCGATCAAGAAAGCCGGACGCTGGCAGACAGGGTTTGCAAGCAGATTGTAACGGCCATCGTTAAAGGTGATCTCTTACCGGGACAGAAAATCAGCGAGCCGGAGCTTGCGCGTACCTACGGCATCAGTCGTGGCCCTCTGAGGGAGGCGATTCGACGCCTTGAGGGCTGGCGTCTGGTTGAGCGCAAACCGCACATCGGTGCCCGCGTGGTCAAGCTGTCGGCCGAGGAGTTGATCGAGATCTACCGGGTTCGCGAAGCGCTGGAAGGCATGGCTTGCCGTCTGGCGGCGGAACACATGACGCAGGAAGAGATCGACAGTCTCAAATCCCTGCTCGACAACCACGAACTCTCCATTGAACAGCGCGAGGGACGGTCCTACTTTCAGAAAGAGGGCGATCTCGATTTCCATTACCGCGTTGTTCAGGGCAGCAAGAACGCCAAGCTTCAAGAGATGCTGGGCGCCGATCTATACCACCTGGTACGCATGTACCGTTACCAGTTCAGCGTATCCAGCTCGCGTCCCAAGCGTGCGCTTAAGGAGCATCGTCAGATCATTGATGCGATTGAAGCGCGGGATGCAGAGTTGGCCGAGATGTTGATGCGCCGGCATATCAGTGCCGCACGCCAGAACATTGAGGAGAAGCTGAATGCTAAAGAGCAACCTCAAGGGGAACAAAATGGCTGAGAAACTGACTGCGGGTGCGCGCTTCCGTAAAGCGTTGGCTGAGAACCAGCCGCTGCAGATCGTTGGTACCATCAATGCTTACCATGCAATGATGGCTTCACGCGTGGGACATCAGGCTATCTACTTGTCTGGTGGCGGCGTCGCCAACGCTTCATATGGCCTGCCAGACCTTGGCATGACATCGTTGAACGATGTGTTGGAAGATGTGCGTCGCATCACCAGTGCTGTCGACACGCCGCTGCTGGTCGATATCGACACCGGCTGGGGTGGTGCTTTTAATATCGCGCGCACCGTTAAAGAGATGATCAAAGGCGGTGCCGCTGCTGTTCATATCGAAGACCAGGTTGCTCAAAAACGTTGCGGGCATCGCCCCAACAAAGAGATCGTCTCCTTGAATGAGATGGTTGATCGCGTGAAAGCGGCCGTTGATGCCAAAACCGATGACAGTTTCTTTATTATGGCGCGTACCGATGCGTTCCAGATGGAAGGTCTGAACGCTGCTGTCGAGCGTGCCCAGGCCTGTCTTGAGGCGGGTGCCGATGGCATCTTCGCAGAAGCTGTCCATACCCTGGACGACTATCAGGCCTTCTCAAGCGGTATCAACGGTGCCCATCTGTTGGCCAATATTACCGAATTCGGTGCTACCCCCCTGTTCAACAAGCGTGAGCTTGGTGAGGTCGGCGCAACCATGGTGTTGTACCCACTGTCCGCCTTCCGCGCCGCCAACAAGGCTGCCTTGAACGTGTACGAGCACCTGCTCAAGGACGGTGATCAGAAAGCCGTTGTCGACACCATGCAGACGCGCATGGAACTCTACGATTTCCTCAACTACCACGACTTCGAGCAGAAGTTGGATGCGCTCTTTGCCGAAGGCAAAAACAAGTAAAGACGGCGTCGAATATTAAAAAGCGCGTTAGACGCTTTGAAAGCATTAGGAGATAACCATGGCTGAAGCGAAGAAACTGGGTGGGGCTGGGCTGCGTGGCCAGTCTGCGGGTGAAACTGCGCTGTGTACTGTCGGTAAAACCGGCGCGGGGCTCACCTACCGCGGTTATGACATCAAGGAACTGGCTGACAAAGCGCAGTTTGAAGAGGTCGTGTACCTGCTGATCTACGGCAAACTGCCGAATCAGGCTGAACTCGACGCATACAAGGCCAAGCTTAAGGGCTTGCGCGGTTTGCCCGACGCACTGAAAAAAGTGCTGGAGCAGATTCCCGCTGATGCTCATCCCATGGATGTCATGCGCACCGGTTGCTCTATGCTGGGCAACCTGGAGACAGAACAGGAGTTCAGTGAGCAGTACGACAAGATCGACCGCATGCTGGCTGTATTCCCGTCGGTCATTAACTATTGGTACAACTTTGCTCATCACGGCAAGCGTATCAATACCGAGACCGACGCCGACTCCATTGGCGAGCATTTCCTCTGGACGTTGCACGACGCCAAGCCCGATCCACTGCACGTGAGCGTGATGCATGCCTCGCTGATTCTCTATGCCGAACATGAGTTCAACGCGTCTACCTTTGCTGCCCGTGTGTGTGCCTCGACCTTGTCGGACATCCATAGCTGCGTGACCGGTGCAATCGGTACCCTGCGTGGACCGCTGCACGGCGGTGCCAACGAAGCGGCGATGGCGATGATCCAGGACTGGAAATCACCTGATGAGGCGGAAGCCGAAATCATGGGCATGCTTGAGCGCAAAGAGAAGATCATGGGCTTTGGTCACGCGATTTACCGTGACTCGGACCCGCGTAATGCCATTATCAAAAAATGGTCGAAGCAGTTGTCTGAGCAGGTGGGAGACACCGTGCTTTACCCGGTATCCGAGCGTGTCGAAGCGGTTATGTGGCGTGAGAAAAAGTTGTTCTGCAACGCCGACTTCTTCCATGCGTCTGCTTATCACTTCATGGGTATTCCGACCGAACTGTTTACGCCGATCTTCGTATGCTCGCGCGTAGCCGGCTGGACCGCGCATGTGATCGAGCAGCGTGCCAATAACCGCATCATTCGTCCGTCGGCAGACTACACAGGTCCTGAAGCGGCTGAATGGGTGCCGATCGAACAACGCGCGTAATCCCCTGAACCCAAGCGGCCGTTCGAGCCGCAGGGGCAACATGCACAAGGGAAGAGGTGGGCAGCAGTTTGTCCGCCTCTCATCTCACACTACGACTTCGATGGATTCCCGACGCTATGAATACTGAATTTCGCAAAGCCCTTCCCGGCAGTTCGCTGGATTACTTCGACACCCGAGCGGCAGTTGAAGCGATCCAGCCGGGCGCTTATGAAAAACTGCCGTACACTTCCCGCGTACTGGCCGAGCAGCTGGTGCGTCGTTGTGAACCCGAGGCGCTGACCGACTCATTGAAGCAGATTATCGAGCGCAAGCGCGATCTGGATTTTCCTTGGTATCCGGCCCGTGTGGTCTGCCACGACATTCTTGGGCAGACGGCGCTTGTGGATCTGGCCGGCCTTCGCGATGCGATCGCAGAACAAGGTGGTGACCCCTCCAAGGTCAACCCTGTGGTGCCAACCCAGCTGATTGTCGACCACTCGCTGGCCGTAGAAGCTGCGGGATTTGATCCGGAAGCGTTCGAGAAGAACCGCGCCATCGAAGATCGTCGTAACGAAGACCGCTTTCACTTTATTGAATGGACCAAGACCGCATTCAAAAACGTGGATGTAATCCCGGCCGGTAACGGCATCATGCACCAGATAAACCTGGAGAAGATGTCTCCGGTGATTCAGGCGCGTGAAGGCATTGCTTTCCCCGATACCTGTGTCGGTACTGACTCCCACACACCCCATGTGGACTCGTTGGGGGTTATCGCTATCGGTGTGGGCGGCCTTGAGGCTGAAACCGTCATGCTGGGGCATCCGTCTATGATGCGCCTGCCGGATATTGTCGGAGTCAAGCTCACAGGCAAACGCCAGCCGGGCATCACCGCCACCGATATCGTTCTGGCGTTGACCGAGTTCCTGCGCAAGGAGCGTGTGGTGGGTGCGTATGTAGAGTTCTTCGGCGACGGCGCCGCCAGCCTGACCGTTGGCGACCGCGCAACCATCTCCAACATGTGTCCAGAGTTCGGCGCGACGGCGGCGATGTTCTACATCGATCAGCAGACGATCGACTACCTTACGCTGACCGGCCGTGAGCCTGAACAGGTTGAGCTGGTTGAGAACTATGCCAAGACAACCGGCCTTTGGGCTGATGCGCTGGTCGGTGCTGAATACGAGCGTGTGCTTGAGTTCGATCTGTCATCCGTCGTACGTAACATGGCGGGGCCGTCGAATCCGCATCGTCGTCTGCCGACGACTGCGTTGCATGAGCGCGGTATTGCCGACGAAGCGATGCTCGCTGCGGCGCGCAAAGAGGAAGAGCAGGGCTTGTTGCCGGATGGTGCAGTCATCATCGCCGCAATTACCTCCTGTACGAATACATCCAACCCCCGTAACGTAGTCGCCGCGGGCCTTTTAGCCAAGAAAGCCAACGAGTTGGGGCTGGTTCGCAAGCCTTGGGTCAAGAGCTCGTTTGCGCCGGGTTCCAAGGTTGCAAGGCTTTACTTGGAAGATGCGGGGCTGTTGCCTGAGCTTGAGAAACTCGGCTTCGGTATCGTGGCGTACGCCTGCACGACCTGTAACGGCATGTCAGGCGCGCTTGACCCGAAAATCCAGCAGGAGATCATCGACCGTGATCTCTACTCCACCGCTGTACTTTCCGGTAACCGCAACTTTGATGGACGTATCCACCCCTATGCCAAGCAGGCGTTCCTCGCGTCGCCGCCGCTCGTTGTGGCGTATGCAATTGCCGGTACCGTCCGCTTCGATATTGAGAAGGATGTACTGGGTACCGACAAGAACGGAAATCCGGTGACGCTGAAGGATCTATGGCCGACG
Source organism: Marinobacterium lacunae (assembly GCF_000705555.1). Taxonomy (GTDB): domain Bacteria; phylum Pseudomonadota; class Gammaproteobacteria; order Pseudomonadales; family Balneatricaceae; genus Marinobacterium_D; species Marinobacterium_D lacunae. Next base: position 24,676 of record NZ_JMQN01000057.1, on the reverse strand, counting down.
GACGAAGAGATTGATGCCATCGTTGCGTCGTCTGTTAAGCCCGAGCAGTTCAAAGAGATCTATATCCCGATGTTCGATCTTGGCGAAGTGGAAGAGGCTGAGAGCCCGCTGTACGAATGGCGTCCGATGTCGACCTATATCCGCCGTCCGCCTTACTGGGAAGGTGCTTTGGCCGGAGAGCGTACACTCAAGGGCATGTTGCCGCTGGCTGTGCTGCCGGACAACATCACCACTGACCACCTGTCGCCCTCAAACGCTATATTGGCCAGCAGTGCAGCCGGTGAGTATCTGGCCAAGATGGGCCTGCCGGAGGAGGACTTCAACTCCTACGCGACCCACCGTGGTGATCACTTGACCGCCCAGCGCGCGACCCTTGCAAACCCGAAACTTCTCAACGAGATGTGCCGGGATGAGAACGGCGAGGTTATTCAGGGCTCGCTGGCGCGTCTCGAACCGGAAGGCAAGGTGATGCGCATGTGGGAGGTTATCGAAACCTACATGGGCCGCAAACAGAACCTGATTATCGTTGCCGGTGCTGATTATGGTCAGGGTTCGTCCCGTGACTGGGCGGCAAAAGGTGTGCGTCTGGCAGGGGTTGAAGTCATCGTGGCGGAAGGCTTTGAACGCATACACCGCACCAACCTGGTCGGTATGGGCGTGTTGCCGGTTGAATTCAAGCCGGGTACGACACGTTTGACACTGGGCCTCGATGGTACAGAAACCTACGACATCAAAGGCAATATATCACCGCGTTGCGATCTCACACTGGTGATCAACCGTCGCAACGGTGAGGTGGTTGAAGTGCCGGTCACCTGTCGTCTGGATACTGCAGCCGAGGTGAGTGTCTACAACGCCGGTGGCGTCCTGCAGCGATTCGCCAAGGACTTCCTGGGCCAGGCGTAAATAGCAACGGGGGGCTTCGCTGCCATTGGCGGCGGAGCCGTAAGCCCAATAGAAAGGTAGAGTGTTATGGCGCGTGTACCCCAGATTAAAATACCCGCTACCTACATCCGTGGCGGCACTTCAAAAGGCGTTTTCTTCCGTCGTCAGGATCTGCCGGAAGCCGCCAGAGAGCCGGGTGAGGCTCGCGACAAAATCCTGATGCGGGTGATCGGCAGTCCTGACCCCTATGGCCAGCAGATAGATGGCATGGGCGGGGCAACCTCCAGTACCTCGAAAACGGTCATTCTCGATAAGAGTACGCAGCCGGATCATGACGTGGACTACCTGTTTGGACAGGTGGCCGTTAACAAGGCGTTTGTCGACTGGTCCGGCAACTGCGGGAACTTGACGGCGGCGGTCGGTGCATTTGCCATTGCCTCCGGATTTGTCGATCAGCAGCGGATACCGGAAAACGGTATCTGCACGGTACGGATCTGGCAGAAAAATATCGGTAAAACCATCATCGCCCATGTACCGATCACCAATGGAGAAGTGCAGGAAACCGGTGATTTCGAGCTGGATGGTGTGACCTTCCCGGCTGCGGAGGTTGTGATCGAGTTCATGGATCCGGCCGATGGAGAGGGTTCCATGTTTCCAACCGGTAATCTGGTGGATGACCTTGAAGTGCCGGGCATCGGTACGTTCAAGGCAACGATGATCAATGCCGGTATCCCGACTATCTTCCTCAATGCCGCCGATATAGGGTACAGCGGCACCGAGCTGCAAAAGGATATCAATTCAGACGGCGAAGCCCTTGCACGGTTCGAAACAATGCGCGCGTATGGGGCTGTGAAAATGGGCCTCATCGCCCACATTGACGAAGCGGCGGCCCGTCAACACACGCCGAAAATTGCCTTTGTAGCACCCGCGACAGCCTATGAAGCATCGAGTGGCAAGCAGATTGCCGCGGACGATATCGATGTGTGTGTGCGAGCATTATCCATGGGCAAGTTGCACCATGCGATGATGGGTACCGCGTCTGTGGCAATCGCGACAGCGGCGGCGGTGCCGGGAACACTGGTCAATCTGGCTGCCGGAGGGGGCGAGCGCGATGCGGTAACGTTTGGCCACCCGTCAGGAACCTTGCGGGTGGGGGCGGCGGCAGAGGTCGTCAATGGAGAATGGACCGCTACCAAAGCGGTGATGAGCCGCAGTGCGCGCGTCTTGATGGAAGGCTGGGTACGCATCCCGGGCGATACGTTCTGAGGACTTAAGCGACAGACAGGTCCGCGTTACACATTTTTGGGAGTTGCCGGCTATCTTAACGGCGTATTCCCTGAGCCGGAGGGTCCCTGTCAGCTCTACCGGCTCGCTTTAGGCCCGCGTATGCGGGCTTTTTTAGTTGAGCGGTATGTATTTAGGGTTAATATAGTAGCCAGGTTGTTACATTTTTGATTCACAGGCAGGATCGCTGGGTAGGAGTTACTTGCCGTTGAACTATAGCCAAAGACGACACCGCCTCATTCCTTATGCTGTGATTGCACTTTTGATTCTGGTTGGTGTTGGCATTACCGAATCGCTGCAAAAAGTCGTTACCGATCGTACCTTCCAATTGCAACGCACCGAAGCGTTCGGCGTGATATCTCAGCTTCGGGCCCAGCTGGAGTCTGAAATCAACAGTGTGCTCTACCTCAGCAGTGGCCTTATCAGTTATGTGACGGTTCAGCCCCGTAATGACCCAGAACAGTGGAAGGCACTGGCCGCCGAGATTGTCAGGGGCACGGAGCATGTGCGCAATATAGGACTGGCACCGGATAACGTGATCAGTTTTGTGTACCCCCTCCATGGAAATGAAGCTGCTCTGGGGCTCGACTATCGTAAAAACGAGAAGCAGTGGCCGGCGGTCAAAAAAGCGATCGATTCTGGCGGCATGGTGTTGGCCGGCCCCCTGAAGCTGGTTCAGGGCGGGTTGGGCTTGATTGCGCGCACGCCGATCTTTACCCACCCAGAGGGAGTCGAGGGGTCTCGATACTGGGGGCTTTCCTCCGTTGTGCTTGATGCCGACTCGCTGTTTCGTTCGTCGGGTATCCAAAACGATGTTTCCGGTTACGTTATCGCGATAAAGGGACGCGATGGGGCTGGGGAGTCGGGCGATATGGTCTTTGGCAGTGCTGACATCTATGATCAGGCCATCGCGAAAATGCGAATTTCCTTCCCGAATGGTCACTGGATTATCGCAGCCAAGCCTAATGCTACGTCTGGGGCGTTTTGGATGGGGCAGTATGTCGCACGGATTGTCGGATACAGTTTCCTCATCGTCCTTACGGTACTCCTGATCATATTGGTTAGGCTTTACCATGCCAGTGAGGGGGAGGCGATGCACGATCACCTTACCGGTCTGCCCAATCGGCGCCTGATGATTGAGCGGATCAACCAGTTGGCCGGTTTGCACGAGCGAACCGATATCAGTTTTGCGCTGTATTTTATCGACCTCAACAAATTTAAAGAGATCAATGACAATCTGGGGCACTCTGCGGGCGATGCTGTTCTGATTGAGGTTGGACGGCGGTTAAAAAACATAGTGCGTTCATCGGACACGGTAGCGCGCACCGGCGGTGATGAATTTATGGTGCTTCAGCCTGGGGTCAAGTCAGTAACCGCTGCTGAGTCTGTTATCGGTAAGATCGAAAGAGCGTTGGCAGAGCCCTTTCAATATATGTTCAGCCCGGTCGAAATATCAGCCGCCATCGGTGTGGCGATCTATCCGAACGATTCGGATACCGTCGACAAATTGATCATGATTGCGGATGACAGAATGTATGATCGCAAAGCAGAGCAAAAGCAGAAGGTTGGCTTTGTCGAATAAGCGCTTGTGTGAACTGTGCGGTGGAGGGGGGACAAAAAAAAGCCGCACAGTGTGTGCGGCGATACGATAACTAGAGATAAACGCAAGGAAAAGCAAAAAAAACCGAAAGGAGCGCGGGATCGAATCCTTACATCCGCGCGTGTACCCCAACAACAACAACAGGATGCACGCCCCTTCCGAATGCTTGTTATCCTAAAGTCGAATGCCCCCGGCGACAAATGATGCTTTGTCGGTGATTTATTGAATTAAACTCATCTATTTATACTGTCGGCGATGCGGCTTTTTGCACACCTCTTTGCTGACGAAGCGACAACACGGCATTAATCGTTATAGCGCCTACTATAAGAGCGCCCCCAAGCAGGGTCGGGCCAGGCAGCGACTCTCCGAGAATCCACCATACCCACACCGGGCCTAAAACGGTTTCAATTAGAAGAAAAAGGCTCACCTCTGCTGAGGGTAAGTGGCGCGTGGCGCTGAATATCAGGAGCGAGGCCAGCGGCATTTGCAGCAAACCCATCAGCGCCAACCAACCGTAGCTTGATGGCTCCAGTGCAAAGGGTGTCGAGACGGGCAGACACATGAGTGCCGTGACAAGTCCTGAGCCTGCGACCAGTGGTAGTCGAGGCAGTTCTGGCATACGCCGCAACAGTGTCAGCGCCGAAGCCATGACAAATGCCAGCAATAGGGCAAGCAGATCGCCTAGTTGGCCCGCCTGACCGAGCGATGAATAGAACACACAGAGCACCCCTGCGATAGCCACAAGAATCGAGATTAACGTGCGTTTCGAGGTTGACTCACGAAACAGGATCCAGGGGATTGCGGCTGCGAATAGAGGGGAACTCGCGAGGATTACCACCGTATTGGCCACTTGCGTATGGCTTATTGAGAGTACAAACAGTACTGAGCTCACGCCATAAAGCAGTGACGCAGCGAATGCGCCTAACCAAAGTCGCCGGCTGTCGGGCCATCGAATGGACCTGCGTCTCAGGAAGCAGATAAAGCCTGCGGAGAGCATTACAAGTGTGCCGCGCCATACACCGACATCGGCACCGTCGGCGTGTGCCAAACGGATCAGTAATGCATCAAAGCTGAGTACCAATACGCCGACGGTGGCCAGTATTATGCCGTGCTGACGGCTGGTTGAAGCTGTCATTTTTATAGTCCGGATTTGGTTGGGTCGGGTGGGGCTGCGGAGCGGGCGGGGTGTTGAGGGGCCCGCAGGGTGCAGGCCCCGGGTGTGTTAACGCTTGGGCAACACCTCTGCGAGTTTGTTGCTCATCTCTCGCAGGCTGTTCTCGGTAGTTTTCCAGTCGATGCAGGCATCGGTAACCGATACACCATACTTCAGATCTTCCAGTTTTTCAGGAATGGACTGGTTGCCCCACTCCAGGTTGCTCTCGATCATCAGGCCGATGATCGAGCGGTTGCCTTCTAGGATCTGGTTTGCCGCATTCTCGGCGACAAGCGGCTGCAGGCCCGGGTCCTTGCTGGAGTTCGCGTGGCTGCAATCGATCATGATGTTCTGAACCAGCTTGGCTTTCTCAAGCGCCTGTTCGCACAGTTTAACGCTGACCGAATCGTAGTTCGGCTTGCCATTGCCGCCGCGCAAAACAACGTGCCCGTATTGGTTACCGCGGGTGCGCAGGATGGACACCTTGCCCTCGGCATCAATGCCCAGAAAGCTGTGCGGATGACTGACCGACTTCATGGCATTGACCGCCACATCGAGTCCGCCGTCGGTGCCGTTCTTGAAACCTACGGCGCATGAGAGGCCGGACGACATTTCGCGGTGAGTCTGCGATTCGGTGGTGCGGGCGCCGATGGCCGACCAACTGATCAGGTCCTGAATATACTGCGGAGAGATCGGATCAAGCGCTTCGGTGGCAAGGGGCAGACCCATCTCGGTCAGGTCGAGCAGCAGTTTGCGCGCGATATGAAGACCCTCCTCGATATCGAAGGAGTCGTTCATGTGCGGGTCGTTGATCAGACCTTTCCAACCCACGGTTGTGCGTGGCTTCTCAAAATACACGCGCATCACCAGATAGAGCGTATCCTTGACCTCGTCAGCCAGCGCCTTGAGGCGACGACCATACTCCAGCGCTGCTTCCGGATCGTGAATGGAGCAGGGGCCGACAACGACAATCAGGCGCTTGTCTTCGTGATCAAGGATATTCTTGATCACCTGGCGTCCATTCATGACCATGTCGGCGGCCTTGTCGCTAAGCGGCAGCTTCGCCTTCAGCTCATCCGGAGTTACCAGTGCCGTTGTCGATTCGATGTTAAGGTCTTCTACGCGTATATCTGTCATGTTCCTATCCTGACGGCAATAAGGTAAGGCGTCATCTGACACCGAGGTGAATCTTTTTACCATATCCACGGCGCTATTACAGGTCTCCTTCGGTCGAATCCGGTTTCATATAACATTAACGGTCGCATTTATGTGCTGCGGCAATGTACCTCACGCCTGCGCAGGGGATCAGTGGTAAACTTGTCGAGCCTCCGAGGCGAACCCTGACAAAGCTTCAGGGTCATATTGTCATCGATCTTTTTGGGTGGAATAAGGAATAAGCGTTTGCGTGCTATGACAACGATGGGTCGTTCGATCATGTTTCGACTGGCAAGCCTGATTGCCTTCAGTGTCATCTCGTTTATCTCGACCCTGGCACACGCGGGGCTTTTCGATTCGATCAAAAGCAGCAACGCCCAGCCCCTGCCGGTGGAGGAAGCATACGTACTGCACGCCGACGCACAAGGACCGGGGCAAGTAGATCTGGTCTGGGAGATCGAGCCGGACTATTACCTGTACCTCGATAAGGTCGTGGTGACACCCGGCGAGGGTATTTCCGTAGTCGACCGCCGCAATGCACCCTCGGTGACCAAGGATGATCCACTTTTCGGTCAGGTCGAAGTCTATTACGACGAGGCGCGGGTAAGTCTGCTGCTTGGAACGGAAGGCGCGCGGGATCAGGGCGAACTGACGGTTACCTATCAAGGTTGCTGGGAGGGCGGCATCTGCTACCCGCCTGTCACGAAAACCGTCGAAGTGACGGATCTGGTGGCGGCCTCTGGGTTGCGCTGGTCCGATGATGACGGGGCGCTGCCTGAGCAATCCGATACTGCCGAGCCCGCAAGCACACTTTCACCGCCGGTTATCCCTGTATCCGAGCAGGACGTGTTCGCCGACCTGCTGGCTGGCACCTCCATTGTTGCGGTGTTGGGCGCGTTCTTCCTGGCGGGGCTGGCGCTGTCTTTGACGCCCTGCGTTTTCCCGATGATACCCATCCTCTCTGGTGTCATTGTCGGGCACGGCCACAAGATCACCACCGCACACGCGTTCCTGCTGTCATTGGTGTATGTATTGGCGATGTCACTGACCTACACGGTGGCCGGTGTGGTAGTGGGTCTGTTCGGCGCCAATGTGCAGGTGGCGTTGCAAAATCCTTGGGTAATATCGGTTTTTGCGGGCTTGTTTGTACTGCTGGCGCTGTCGATGTTCGGGTTCTACGAGCTGCAAATGCCCAAGTGGCTGCAGAGCCGCGTGAGCGAAGTGAGCTCGCACCAAAAGAGCGGTTCGATCTGGGGTGTCGCCGTGATGGGGCTTCTGTCGGCATTGATTGTCGGCCCCTGCATGGCGGCGCCACTTGCTGGCGCACTGATCTATATCGGCCAAACCGGTGACCCGATCATGGGTGGCGCTGCACTCTTTGTTCTGTCGCTGGGTATGGGCGTGCCACTGTTAGTGGTGGGAGCTTCAGCGGGCAAACTGCTGCCTCGGGCGGGTAGCTGGATGGAGGGCGTCAAGGCCGCGTTTGGCGTAGTACTGCTTCTGATGGCGGTCTGGATGCTCGATCGCATTCTGCCGGTTCAGGTCACCATGGTGATGGTTGGTGTCATCCTGATTATCAGTTCGGTGTACCTGAACGTGTTCGAGCGTCTCGGTGAGCATGCCAACGGTTGGCACCGACTTTGGAAAGGCTTTGGCATGATCCTGCTCGTATACGGTGCGGCGCTGTTGATCGGATTGCTGGCCGGCGGGCGTAGCCTTGTCTACCCGCTACAGGGGTTTGCTGCCAGTCAGGGTGGACAGTCGAGTGCTGTAGGACGTGCGCGCTCCGAACTCGGCTTCACGACTGTGACGCGGATAGAGCAACTTGAGCCACTGCTGGCGCAGGCGCGCAGCGCCGGGCAGCCAGTCATGCTCGATTTTTACGCAGACTGGTGTGTGAGCTGCGTTGAGCTCGAATATGTCACCTTCGCCGACCCAGGTGTGCAGCAACGTTTAAGCAGCTTTAAACTGATCAAGGTCGACGTGACGGCGAACGACGCCGATTCCAAGGCGTTGAATCAGCGTTATCAGGTTTTCGGGCCGCCGGTACTCTTCTTTTACGATAAAACCGGTCAGCAGCGGCCTGATATGACGATGGTTGGTGTGATTGACCCTGACGATTTTCTAGCGCGTACCGCCACGCTGTGATGATTACTCGCTACGCCACTCGACCTCAGATGTCAGAATATAACCGGCGCCATACACCGTTTTGATGATGGTGGGGTGGCGCGGTTCTTTCTCGATTTTTTTCCGAATGCGCGACATGCGCACATCAATGCTCCGGTCGAACGGATCGGCATACCCCTGCAGCAGTTGATCGCGCGAAAGTATCTGTCGCGGTGATCGCAGAAGTAGCGTAAGGAGCGCTGCTTCCGAGGCTGAGAGTATTTCGTTTCTGCCCTGATCATGGTGCCTTAGGGTGAGCGTGCTCGGATCAAACAGCCAGCCTGCGAACATCGCCTTGCGTGACTTGTCGCTGCGACTGGCGGCGGCTTCGATATGCTCCAGACGCCTGAACAGACTGTTAACCCGGGCGACAAGTTCACGCGGGTCGAACGGTTTGATCAGGTAGTCGTCCGCGCCGAACTCAAGCCCCAGTACGCGGTCGCTGGTACTGTCCCGGCCCGAAATGATGATGACCCCCAACCCCAGCGAGTCGCACAGCTGACGCACAATCGATATGCCGTCCATGTCGGGTAATCCCAGGTCGATGATGCATAGATCGGGTTTGCGGCGATTGAGCGCATGGGTTGCTTGGGCGCCGGTTTGGAATGTACGGGTGTCGTAGCCGTGGCGGATGAGTTCGGCCGAGATCAGCTCGCAGATATCGGTTTCATCATCAATGATGTAGACGAGTTTCTTTTGCACCTTGGTCTCTCTAGTTATCAGTGCCCATCTTTAGGGGCTGGCGTGCTTTGGGGCTTTGCAGGGCGTGCCCAAGCTGCTCTCGGGTGAAGGGCTTGCGCAGCATCGGCAGCATGTTGCAGTCGTCGGGGCGCTCGTCATGACGGGAGGCAAAACCACTGACAAGGACCACAGCCGCGTCGGGGTGTGACATGCGCAGGTGTCTGGCAACATCGAATCCATTCAGATCGCCGGGCATCACTATATCACTGACGACGCCTTTCAAATCAGGAAGGGTGTCGATCAATTCGCAGGCTTCAGTCGGGTCGCGGCACTCTATGACCTGATAGCCGAGTCCCGAGAGCTGGTCCCGTATGACTTCGCGGACGTCGTCTTCATCATCGAGAAGCAGTATCAGGCCCTTGCTTCTAGTGCTCTCATCGTTTGGCGTGTCGGAGGATGCCGGCATGGCCTGCTTGACGGGAGCAGAGGCTGGCAATAGCAGCGTCACGCAGGCACCGCCTCCTGTGTGGTTGGAGAGGGCAATATAGCCGTTACTCTGCTTGACGAAACCATACACCATGCTCAGGCCAAGGCCTGATGAGTTTTCCATCTTGCGCGTGGTAAAGAAGGGCTCGAACGCCCGCTCCATCGCCTCCTGACTGAATCCGCATCCGGTATCGCAGACGGTAATCTCGACATACTCGCCAAAGTCGACCTGTTCATCGAGCAGCAGGGTGGTGGTGACACTGCGATTGGACAGGTGAAAACGGATTTCGCCACCATCCGGCATCGCTGCACGGGCGTTGAAGGCGAGGTTTACCAGTGCATCTTCAAGCTGGCCCGGGTCTGCAAGCGGTTGCCGTAGGTCCTTATCGGCGACCATCATCTGCGTGATGTTAGAGGGAAGCGAACTCCCGATCAGTGCCGTGCATTCGGTCATGAGTGCATACAGGTCGATCCGGCTCGGCGAGAGTGGCTGGCGTCGAGCAAAGGCGAGAAGCCGTCGTGTAATGTCGGCCCCTCGGCGGGTGGCCCGTATGGCGGGTTCTATATGGCGCAGAAGCTCGGCTGGCGTTGCCGGGTTGTCCTGAATGGCGAGAAGATTTCCTTGAAGTATGGATAGCAAGTTGTTGAAATCATGAGAGAGTCCGCCCGCCAGCTGTCCAACGGTGTGCATGCGCTGGGCGACCTGAAGACGGCGTTCTCCCTCGCGCTCTGCGGTGATGTCCAGTGACAGGTTGATAAGGCCGAGCACCTTGCCGGGCTCAGGATCGAACGGCATCAGGGTGCGTTTGGTGATGCGTGTTTCACCGTTCAGTTCAAGCGGATACTCGAAGGTACTGGTTGTACCGTGCAGCGCTTTTTGAACTTGCGGGATGATGTCTTCATACATGCGTGTGCCGATAACCTCACGCAGGTGTTTGCCGATGACGTCCTGCTTGGACAGGCCGAACGCGGCAACATACCCCTCATTCACAAAGATATAGTTCTGTTGGTTGTCGATGTAGGCGATCTGCGCCGGCAGCGCATCGAGTATTAAGCGCTGGCGCTCTTCGACAAGTTTAAGGTTCTGACTGGCGGCGCTTATATCGTCCATCGCCTGACTCAACTGGCGGTTACGCTGGTCCAGTTCCCGGGTGCGCTCGCCGACCTTTTCATCCAGTTGGCTGATGTTCTGTCGAAGCCGGTCCACCATGCGATCAAAGGCCCTGGCGAGAACACCGATCTCGTCATCGCGATGTATTTTGGTGGTGGCATCCATCTCGCCACTGCTGATCCGTGAGGCGGTTTCCGACAAGTGTCGTATGGGGCGGGTGACAACGTTGACAAAGACAAAGGCGAGAATGCTGGCCGCAAGCAGGGCGATGGTCGCGATCACCATGATGCGATCAGTTAGCACCTGTGAGCTTGCCTGCAGCTCGTCCAGATAGATGCTTGAGCAGATATACCAGTCGAACCCCGGCAGGTAGCGCACCAGCGAAACCTTCTCATAGATGTAGTTGCCGGGATCGGTGGGCCTGTCCCATTTGTAGTACAGCTCTTTGCCTGTCTCGGCGACCGAAATCAGCTCCTGCAGGATGGTGTTGTCGGTTACCGGATTCTTAAGTGTACGGAACATCGCGCCATCGATGTTCTGGTTAGGGTGTACCAGCATGCGGCCGCTACCGTCGAATATAAACAGATAGCCTGTGCTGGCGATTTTGATCTCGGCGAGTGCTTCGCGAAGTTCGGCAAGCGCACGTTCGCGACGCGCCGATACCTCCGCTTCAACATCGTCTATGTAGACGCCTGCTCCAAGCACGAAGTGCCACTGAGGGAAATACTTCACATACGAGAACTTCTCCAGCTTGCGCTCTTCGTTCAGGCGGTTCCATCGATAGTTATAAAACCCTTCTCCGTCGGCGATAGCCGCTTTCAGTACGGATGGAATGATCGGGTGACCGCTTTCGTCGACGAATTCGTAAACGCTGCGCCCGCGGTAGGCAGGGTCTGGGTGTGACACCAGCATAAAGTCTTCATCGGCGACCCAAACGTAATCGTCATCGCCGTAAGTGAGATCGCTCAGCTGGGTGAAAACATAGTCCCGCGCCTGTACGTCCGTCATGCCCGACTGCGTGGCCAGTGTGTACTGCTTTGAATATAAAAAGGCGGCGGAGTCGACCACTGCCCGCAGGCGCTGACGGTGGGATTCCAGCACCTGCTGGCGGTATTCCTCGGAGCTGGAATACATCTTATCGGCCAGTTCGAATACGTTATTGAGCGCAATGCGGCTGGCATTTCGCTCGATTTCGAACACTTTGCTTTTGATCAGGGGGACAGAGTAGAGATAGAACGCCGCAATGATCGCCGCGATGATGGCGAACATGACCAGTAAGAAACGTTGAGTGAGGCTGGATTTGAGCACGTACAGATCCACGGCGGTTGTTATAGTGGCTATCAGGGTTTGCCCTGAAGCGTTTTCTGCCCGTATCGCACCATATTATCCCAGTTTGTACCCCTGAAAAGCGGCTTGATACATTTCGTTAGAATTCGGCAAAAGTGTCGAAAAACTCCTGTCCTAGTGTCTTTCCCTATCTTGCCCCACCCCTCAATTCCAGTACGCCGGCAGAGATAACAATAACGAGGTTCTTACATATGTCTGCAACGACCACGAGTATCTTTGATCAGCAGCTCGATCAGAATAACGCAAACTACGCCACGCTTACGCCTGTCAGCTTTCTTGAGCGCTCCGCTCAAGTGCACCCCCAGCGCACCGCCATCGTTCACGGTGACGTGAGACGCACCTGGCACGAGACCTGGATGCGCTGCCGCCGTCTGGCGAGTGCGATTCAGCGTTTGGGAATCAATCCTGGCGAGACCGTTTCGATCATCGCGCCCAACATTCCTGAGCATTATGAGGCTCACTTTGGCGTACCGATGAGTGGCGCTGTGCTTAACAGCATCAATACGCGACTGGATCCTGAGGCGGTTGCCTTCATCATGGAGCATGCGGAAACCCGTGTACTGCTGGTGGATCGCGAATTCTCGAAAGTTGTCTCCCGTGCGCTCAAGCTGATGTCGCGCCACCCGATAGTGATCGATATCGACGACCCTCAGTATGAAGGGGGGGAGCTGATTGGCCAGATGACCTATGACGCACTGCTCGACAAGGGCGACGAGAGTTTCAATTACCTGCCTCCGGATGATGAGTGGCGTGCCATCACGCTCAATTACACATCGGGCACCACAGGCAACCCAAAAGGCGTGGTCTATCACCATCGCGGTGCCTACCTGAATGCGCTGAGCAATATCGTGTCATGGGGTATGAGTGATAACCCTGTCTATCTCTGGACGTTGCCGATGTTTCACTGCAACGGCTGGTGTTTCCCCTGGGCAATTGCGGCGATCAGCGGCACCAACGTCTGTCTGCGTCAGGTGCGTGTCGAGCCAATATTCGAGCTGATTCGCGATGAGAAGGTGAACCACTTCTGCGGCGCGCCGATTGTGTTGAATATGTTGAACTCAGGGCCCGAGGCGCTGAAGGCTTCGATTAAGCACAAGGTTAAAGTGATGACCGCAGGAGCTGCGCCCCCAGCCTCGGTTATCGAAGGTATGGAGGAGCTTGGCTTTTCGGTTACGCATGTCTATGGCCTGACTGAAACCTACGGCCCCAGTGTAATCTGCGCATGGAAGGATGAGTGGGACGAGCGCAGCCTGACCGAGCGCGCGCGCTTGAAATCCCGTCAGGGTGTGAAGGCGCCGGTGATGGAGGGGCTGATGGTGGCTGATCCCGTGACGCTTGAGCCGGTACCGGCCGATGGCGTTACCATCGGTGAGGTGATGATGCGTGGCAATCTGGTGATGAAAGGGTACCTGAAAAACCCGACTGCCACTGAAGAGTCGTTTGAAGGTGGGTGGTTCCATTCCGGCGATCTGGCGGTGTGCCACCCCGATCACTACATCGAGATCAAGGACCGCTCCAAGGATGTGATTATCTCCGGCGGCGAGAACATCTCCAGTATCGAAGTCGAGGATATCCTCTACCGCCATCCGAAAGTGCGGGAGGCCGCTGTTGTCGCCAAGCCCGACGAGAAGTGGGGCGAAACCCCCTGTGCGTTTATAGCGGCGGACGGAGAGGTTACGGCCGAAGAGATTATCCAGTTCTGTCGTGAAAACATGGCGCACTTCAAGGTGCCGAAGACCATCGTATTTGGTGAACTGCCCAAGACCTCAACCGGGAAAATACAGAAGTTCATGCTGCGCAATCGGACCAAAGAGATGTAAGGGTTCACGGACTCATGGTGATGACCAGGCACCCCATTCCTGGCTGCTTTCGGGCGCGCTAATCGCGCCCGTTTTTTTGCGTGGAGCCGTTACATTTCGTTGGGATTGCGAAAAATTTGCGACGCATTCAGAGGGTCTACTAGCGCTGTACTCCGCTAAACGCATACACAAGAATAAAGGAAAACCAATATGCCGATTCTGAACCGCGAACATGGCGCGGAGCAGCCGTACTGGCCGCTCGGTCCATTCCAGGTACGATTACCGCTTATCCATTACCGCCTCGAGATGCCCGAAGTGATTCAGGGCTTGATCATGTTTGTGGTCGGCCTGGCCATGATCCCGCTGCTGGAAACCTATCTGGGCATGCCATATGAGGCGGCGCTGGCCTTCACGTTCATAGCAGGCCTGGGTTATATCCTGCCTTCATTGCTGGGTGTACCGCTGGTGCCGGGCTGGATTACACCTGCAATACCGGTGGTGCTGTTGTACCTCAAAGGATTTGAACCGGGGCCTGAGGCGATCAAAGCGATGTTTGCGCTGCAGCTTGAAGTGACGCTGATCTTCCTCTTTCTGGGCGTGACCCGTTTGGGTTCGAAGCTTGTCGATGTCATACCCAACTCACTGAAATCGGGCATTATCATCGGCGCTGGTATCGCTGCACTGATGGGTGAGCTGAAAACCGGCGGGCGTATCGACTCCACACCGATCTCTCTACTGCTGGGCGCGATCATCTCCGCGTATATTCTGTTCTCGCTCTCGTTCAAAAACGTTGTAAACGCAAGCCCGCTGGCCAAGCGCATCGCCAACTTCGGCATGATTCCGGGGATGGTTATTGCCATGGTCATTGGCTGGACCTCTGGCGAGTACGCGACGCCCAATATCGAGTGGGGTATCACTCAGCCCGATTTCGCCTTGATGTGGCAGTACCTGACCTTCACTGTCGGCTTTCCGGGTTGGGATGTGTTCCTGCTGGCGATACCGACGGCGGTTATCGCCTATGTTATTGCCTTCGGTGACATCATTGTCGGCTTTACGTTGGTTAAGCGAATCGACCACCTGCGTGCCGATGAGAAGATCGACGGCAGCGTAGACCGTGTTCACCTTGTGACTGCATTGCGTAACCTGCTGCACGCATTTTTGGCACCCTGGCCAGGCTTGGCCGGGCCGCTATGGACAGCCGCTCATGCGACCGTTGCCGAGCGCTACGCCATGGGTCGCAAGGCGATGGACTCGATCTACAGCGGTGGAGGCTCCTTCTGGGTGACCGGTTTCGTAGCGCTGTTCATTCTGCCGCTGGTCACGCTGTTCAAGCCGGTGTTGCCCATCGCGCTGTCGCTAACGCTGATACTGACGGCGTATATCTGCATCATGGTGGGTATGGAGCAGTTGAAGAACCCGACCGAGCGCGGTGTCGCCGGCATTGTGGCGGTTACCCTCGCCATGCCGGATCCTAAGTCCACTGTGTATGCCGTGGCGATCGGATTGATCCTGTATTTCCTGATTGAGCGTCCTA
This sequence comes from Marinobacterium lacunae, assembly GCF_000705555.1. Taxonomy (GTDB): domain Bacteria; phylum Pseudomonadota; class Gammaproteobacteria; order Pseudomonadales; family Balneatricaceae; genus Marinobacterium_D; species Marinobacterium_D lacunae. The sequence continues at coordinate 9,478 of NZ_JMQN01000057.1, read as the reverse complement.
AGCTGTTTGGCAAGCATGCACCTGAAGATGAGGTGATATTCGCCGACGGAGCGGAGGAGTCGCCCGCGAAAGAGCGCGCAGAGGTCTCCTGATACGCCTTCATTAAAAAGCCCGCATCGGTTCTGCCGGTGCGGGCTTTTGTGTGCCTGAGGTGTTCTAGCGCAAAAACTCGCGGCTGATCTGGCGGAAGCGATCATCGCCTGCTTTGCGTAGCCACTCGAAGGCGACCATTTCACGGGTCACGATCTGTACGCCGTTCTGACGCAAACGGGCCAGGGCGGCGGCCTTGTCTGAGGGGCTGCGCGATCCGACGCAATCCTCGACCACGAAAACCTCACGGGCCTGCTGCTTGAGCTCCATGGCCGTTTGCAGTACGCACACATGGGCTTCAATACCCGCGATTACTATCTGTTCGGCTTTCACGCTGTTGATGGCGTCGGCACAGGCCGTCTCAGACACGCATGAAAACGCCATCTTGGCGAAGATCTGCTCTTGCGGTACGCGCTGGCGCAGTACTTCAATCGTACCGCCCAGGCCTTGGGGGTATTGTTCGGTGGCGATAACCGGTATGTGCAGTCGATTGGCCACATCGGTCAGCCAGCCGCAGTTATCGATAAGGTGTGCGGCGTCATCGATGGCCGGCACCAGCTTTTCCTGCACATCGACCAACAGGAGCAGCGATCGATCGGGATGAATCAGCATCGTGTTATCTCCTTAAAACAATAAAAGCTTAGCCTTCGTTCTTGTTCGGATCATAGTGCATGGGCCAATACGACTTGACGACATCCGAGTCTTGAGCGAAAGCGTGGCAACTGTTCAGCATCGGCGGCGGTGTGGAGCCTGTGTGCCAGTCCTCAAGGTATTGGCGCTCTTGATGCGTCGACTGGAAGGCCGTGGTGGCGAGCGGCCCCAGCAGCTCAAGCAGATGCGTACAGCCCTGCGTGCCGCCAAAGAGTTCCCGGGTTTTACGGGTAAACCCCGGTGCTATCTGCAAACCCTTCAGTAGGCTGAAACGCTCGGCGATAGACGGACACATCCTGAAGGGTGTGTGATCCATAACTGCTTCGGCTTCGAGTATGTTGAGGTCCAGGTCGACGGTGATTCGGATCGCCATTTCATGGAGTGCCTGACCGGCAGGCAGCAGTCCGCCTTCATGCATCTCCATATCGTAGGACTTGGTGTCGAGCAGGTAAGCTTCGATATCCCAAAGGCCGTCTGTGCGTTTATAACCCCGGCAGCTAACCTGGCGGGTATGAGAAAGGGTGCGTTCGACCGGCTCGGACAGGGGCATAGGGACTCCTGTAGACTGTTCTAGAAACCCGTCATTATGCCAGAAGGGATCGATAAGGTTTTGTATTCTATTGCATCATTATGGAAACAGTATAAATGCCTGATTCAACAATTCAGTGGCAGGTGCGCCTGTACAGTGCATTTAGCCTTCATGAGCTTGAGGCGTGGCTGGCGCTAAGACAGCAGGTATTTGTAGTAGAGCAGAATTGCCCCTATCCGGACATTGATGGCCGCGACGCTCAGGCGCTGCATCTTTGCGGCTACGACGAAGACCGATTGGTCGCCGGTGCACGTCTGTTTGCACCTGAGGGGATCAGCGGAAGCCGCATAGGGCGGGTGGTGGTGGCGCCGGACGCTCGCGGGATTGGGCTTGGGCGAATATTAATGCAGCAGGCCATGCTTGAGTGCGAGGCGCGGTGGCCGGGGCAGGCTATTCTGGTCTCGGCCCAGGCCCACCTCCAGTCGTTTTATGCATCGCTTGGATTTGATGCAATAAGCGGGATCTACGATGAAGACGGGATCCCGCATATCGACATGAGATGCGAAAGAGGGCTCAGTTAAGCCGGCGAATCAGCCCGGTATGGGCGATGATGCGGGTCGATATCTCCTCAATGGAGAAGTTGGTGGTATTGATAAACGGCAGGTCCTGCTGTTGGAACAAGCGCTCAACTGTGCGCACCTCGAAATCGCACTGATCAAGCGACGCATAGCGGCTGTTTGGCCTGCGTTCATGACGGATGGCGGCTAGCTGAAACGGATCGATTGTCAGGCCGTAGAGCTTGTGCCGGTACTTTTGCAGCACATCAGGAAGCCTGGGTGATTCAAGATCTTCATCGGTGAGCGGGTAGTTGGCCGCGCGCACGCCGAACTGTAATGCCATATAGAGACAGGTTGGCGTTTTCCCGCAGCGGGATACGCCGACAAGGATAATATCGGCACGGTCATACTGTTGAGTGCGTGCGCCGTCGTCGTTGTCGAGCGCAAAGTTCACCGAGTCGATCCTGTCCTTGTAGCGGTTCATCTCGATGATGCCGTGAGACTTGCCGACGGTGTAGGAGGAGTGCGTCTTGAGTTCTTTCTCCAGGGGCTTGAGGAAGGTCGAAAACACATCGATCTTGAAACCGTTGCTACTGGCTAGCAGATCACGAATATTCTCATTAACGATGGTGTCGAGCACGATGGCAGGTTCGCCATCCGATTCGCTGGCAGCGTTGATCTTCTCAACCGCCGCTTGTGCTTTCTCCACAGTGTCGATATAGGGCAGGGTGATTTTATGGAAGGTAATGCCTTCAAACTGGGAGAGTAGGCTGTTACCTAACGTTTCGGCGGTGATACCGGTTCCATCGGAGATAAAAAACGCAGTTCTTTTCATGTTGCGAGGCTCAAAATCGGTCAAATCCCGATCAGTTCTGTACGGGTATTTTGGCGGCAGGTTCGGCGATTTTTGTAAAAAAATTACATTTTTTCGAACCGGCGATTTTTGTTTTCAGCTAGGTTATCATCCATGCCTTCAGTAAAAATAACAATAATTATTCAGGTAGACGTTCAACTCAGGAGAAACGGCTTTGCGGCAATACGTACTGCGCCTGGATCAAGCAGGCATGGGGGATGTAGAAAAGGTTGGCGGTAAAAACGCCTCCCTTGGAGAGATGATCAGTCAGCTGAGTGATGCAGGTGTGCGAGTGCCGGGTGGCTTCGCGACAACTGCACAGGCGTATCGGGATTTCCTCGAACATGGTGGCCTCGCTGACAAAATCAATTCGGCACTCAATGAGCTCGATGCGGAAGATACCCGCGCGCTCATCGAGACCGGCAGCCAGATCCGCCGCTGGATCATGGATGCCGAATTCCAGCCCGAGCTGGACGCTCAGATCGAACAGGCCTGGGCTGAAATGTCCGCCAATAACCCTGAAATGGCAGTTGCCGTTCGCTCTTCTGCTACAGCAGAAGACCTGCCGGACGCGTCTTTCGCCGGTCAGCAGGAAACCTTCCTGAATATTCGCGGGCTTGAGAACATCAAGCACGCTATCAAAGAGGTGTTCGCTTCCCTCTATAACGACAGAGCGATCTCCTACCGTGTACATAAAGGCTTTACCCACGCTGAAGTGGCACTCTCTGCCGGTATTCAGCAGATGGTGCGCAGCGAAACCGGCGCATCCGGCGTCATGTTTACGCTGGATACCGAGTCAGGCTTCCAGCATGTTGTCTTTATCACCGCCGCGTACGGCCTTGGTGAAACTGTCGTACAGGGTGCGGTAAACCCCGATGAGTTTTACGTCTACAAGCCGACGCTGGCGCAGGGAACTCCGGCAATTCTGCGCCGCACCCTGGGCTCTAAAGCGATCAAGATGATCTACACCGACGATGGCGCTGCGGGACGCGCGGTTGAAACCGTCGATGTTCCGATGAAAGACCGTCAGCGCTTCTGTATCTCTGATGCCGATGTGGAGCAGCTTGCACGCATCGCCGTGATCATCGAAAAGCACTATGGCCGTCCGATGGATATCGAGTGGGCCAAAGATGGCGATGACGACCAGTTGTACGTGGTTCAGGCGCGTCCTGAAACCGTGCGCAGTCAGGGCAACGCAACGGTAATCGAGCGTTACCTGCTGAAGGAAAAAGGCAAGATTCTGGTTGAAGGCCGTTCCATCGGTCATCGTATCGGCTCGGGCCCCGTGCGCATCGTCAGCGGACTGGATGCGATGCACGAAGTGCAACCCGGTGATGTACTGGTCACCGACATGACCGACCCGGACTGGGAACCGGTCATGAAGCGTGCGGCCGCCATTATTACCAACCGTGGCGGGCGCACCTGCCATGCAGCGATCATCGCTCGTGAGTTGGGTATTCCGGCTATCGTCGGATGTGGTGATGCGACCGAACGACTGAGCAACGGCCAGGACGTGACGGTATCTTGTGCGGAAGGCGATACTGGCCGCGCCTATGAAGGCAAGCTGGCTTTTGAACACCAGACCAACAGTGTCGGGTCGATGCCGAACCTGCCGTTCCACGTCATGATGAACGTCGGTAACCCAGACCGTGCCTTCGACTTCCAGGCGCTGCCTAATGCCGGTGTTGGCCTTGCGCGTCTTGAGTTCATCATCAACCGCATGATCGGCGTACATCCCAAGGCACTGCTGAACTTCAACGATCAACCCCGTGATGTAAAACAGATCATCGAACGTCGCATCGCCGGTTATGCAAGCCCGGTGGATTTCTACGTCGACAAGCTTGTCGAAGGTATCTCGACGCTGGCCGCCGCCTTCTATCCGAAGAAGGTGATCGTGCGCATGTCTGACTTCAAATCCAATGAATACGGCCATTTGATCGGCGGTGATCGTTACGAGCCCAGCGAAGAGAACCCGATGCTCGGTTTCCGCGGTGCGGCGCGCTACATCTCCGACGACTTCCGCGATTGCTTCGAACTCGAATGCCGCGCACTCAAGCGTGTGCGTGACGAGATGCGACTGACCAACGTCGAAATCATGGTGCCGTTTGTGCGCACACCCGGAGAAGCGAAGCAGGTGGTCGATCTGCTGGCCGACAATGGTCTGCGCCGCGGTGATAACGGTCTGCGCCTGATCATGATGTGCGAGATACCGTCCAACGCCTTGCTGGCTGAACAGTTCCTGGAACACTTCGACGGATTCTCCATCGGCTCAAACGACCTGACCCAGCTGACGCTTGGCCTTGATCGTGACTCCGGCATCATCGCGCACCTGTTCGATGAGCGTAATGAGGCAGTCAAGAAGTTGCTGGGCATGGCGATCGACGCTTGCCGCAAGTCCGGAAAATATATCGGTATCTGCGGTCAGGGACCGTCAGATCATCCTGATCTGGCCCGTTGGCTGATGGAGAAAGGCATCTCAAGCGTGTCGCTCAACCCGGACTCGGTACTTGATACCTGGTTCTTCCTCGCAAACGAAAAGCCCTGATTTTTAAGGGTTAATCGCCGTAGCCAGTGGGGCCGGAATGGACAGACCGGCCCTACTGACTCTATCTTCTAAGGTATAACAGATGCCTTTCCTGGCATTGTTGCGGACCTGTGCCCGAACGTGACGGCACACCCACCAGACAGGATGAGAAGATGGTCAAAATCACGTACGTTGAAGCAGATGGACGCCGCTACGAAGTTGAAGCGCCGGAGGGCTGGAGCCTGATGGAAGCGGCATTTCAAAATGGCGTTGAAGGCATCGAGGCCGAGTGTGGCGGTGCGTGCAATTGCGCGACATGTCACGTCTATTTCGACGAGCGCTATATCGACAAAGTCCCACAGCCCAGTGCAACAGAAGACGAGATGCTTGAATGTACGGCCGCCGAGCGCAGGTCGAACAGCCGGCTGTCCTGTCAGATAGAGCTGACATCGGAGCTTGACGGCATGGTGATCAACCTGCCGGATACACAGATATGACCGATGCGGGCATCGTCATTGTCGGTGGCGGCCACGCAGGATTAAGCATCGCCGAGGCGCTGCGGCGAAAAGGCTATGAAGGCCGACTACAGCTATTAAACGCCGAAGCCGGTCTTCCTTATCAGCGCCCGCCACTGTCCAAGCAGTTTCTAAAAGGGGAGTGGGATGAAGCGCGTCTTGTCCAGCGCAATGCCGGGTTTTATACCAAACAGCGTATTGAGCGGCTTAGCAGCGCTAAAGTCATCTCCATAGACCCCGCGCAGCACACACTCAGCCTTGAAAACGGCGCCCAACTGCACTGGCAAAAACTGGCACTGGCCATGGGCTCGAGGCTGCGCCGGTTGGCAGTGCCCGGTAGCGATGCCAGAGGCGTTTACTACCTGCATTCGCTTCACCACGCCCTGGCGTTGCGCGAGGCGATGACTAAGGCCAGGCGCATCGTGGTGATCGGCGGTGGTTTTATCGGGCTGGAGGCCGCCTGCGCGTTTGCCTCCGCCGGAAAACAGGTAACCCTCCTTGATCGGGCCGATACACTGCTATCACGCTCGGCCAGTACGCCTGTTGCGTCTTACCTGCAGCAACTGCACAGCGGGAAGGGCGTGCAGATTGAAAACAGGGCAAGAGTTACCGAAATTGCAGTCAGCAACGCAGAGGTCAGCGGGGTGCGGCTGGATGACGGTCAGTTTTTCGCAGCAGATATAGTGCTGGTAGGGATAGGTGTCGAGCCAGAGGTGGCATTGGCAGAGATGGCCGGCCTTGCCTGTAGTGACGGGGTTCAGGTAGATGCGTACTGTCTAACTTCACACCCCGATATTGTCGCCGCTGGGGACATAGCCCGTTTCCATCACCCATTGTACAACCGTTCGGTTAGACTGGAGTCGATCCAAAATGCGGTTGAGCAGGGCAAGCACGCGGCAGGCACCCTGTTGGGCATGCGTGACGAATACCGTGCAGTGCCCTGGTTCTGGAGTGACCAGTACGATACTAAACTTCAGATTGCCGGCTTGTCGGCAGATCATGACCTTGAAGTGATTCGGGGTGACGAGCACAGCGGCCGGTTTTCCGTATTCTGCTATGCACAGAAGCAACTCGTGGCCGTTGAAACACTCAACGCACCGGCTGATCACATGATCGCCCGGCGGCTGATTCAGGCCGGTGTATCGCCCAAACCGGACGATGCCGCCAATCCTGATTTCGACCTGCGCTCACTGCTTTAGATCGCCAGCCCTTCGTGGCGAGGATTATGCCGTGTTACAGTAACGCCCCAATGATGCCCACCCGCGAAAGAGACAGATACGTGATCGAGATTGGAAAACTCAACAGACTCAAAGTTGTGCGCGAAGTACCCTTCGGCGTCTATCTCGATGGCGGCGATGCCGGTGGCATCCTGCTGCCTAAGCGCGAGGTGCCTGAAGGGTGCCAGCTGGGCGACCGATTGCAGGTGTTCGTTTATCTGGATTCGGACGATTTCCTGGTTGCATCAACCCGCAAGCCGAAAGCGATGGTGGGTGAGTTTGCAAGCCTCAAGGTTACCGATGTGAACAAGGTTGGTGCCTTTCTGGATTGGGGGATGCCCAAAGAGCTGTTCCTGCCGTATGGCGAACAGTTACGTCCGCTCACCGTCGGCGACTGGTGTACTGTTTATCTCTATATCGATAACACCGACCGCATTGCCGCCTCGGCGAAAACCGAACGTTTCCTTGAAAAGAGCCCGACCGACCTGAGCGTGGGGCAGCTTGTCGAGCTGCTCATACTGCGCCGTACGGATCTCGGCTATCAGGTTATTATCGATCACCGTTATCAGGGCCTGCTGCACCATCAAGACCTGTTCCGCGACGTGCGTGCCGGCCAGAAACTCACTGGCTTTATCAAGCAGGTAACGCCCGAAGGCAAGATTGATGTGATGCTGGATAAACCGGGCTACGCCCGTGTCGATCCGCTCGCGCAGAAGATCCTCGACTACCTCGAAGCCCACAACGGCCATTGCCCCCTAGGCGACAAGAGCGAACCAGACGCGATCCGCGACACCTTCGGCGTGAGCAAGAAAGCCTACAAGATGGCGCTTGGCTCGCTTATGAAGGCAGGACGGATCACTCAGGATGAGCAGGGTGTGCATCTGACTTAAGCGCATGAGCGTAGATCTCCTTTATCTTTACGTCGGCATGGCCCAGTTGTTGTACTGTCCGAATATCGGCGCCTGACTGCAGAAGATGAGTGGCAAAGGAGTGTCGCAATGTATGGCAGGATACCGCCTTTCGAATCCCTGCATTTTGAGCTGCTTTCTTCACGAGTTTATTAAGGTTATGCTCATCGAAGCGGTGTCGCCGTAGACGGTCGTTTTCAGGATCGACACTCAGACGAGACGCAGGGAAGAGATAATGCCAGCCAAGGTCAAAAGGCGCAGAGGGATATTTGCGGGCCAATGCATCCGGCAACCAGACGCCGATATAGTTCTCGATCACCATGTCGCGCGGAAAAACCACCTCTACCATTTTCACCTGCTCTCGCAAGGGAACCAGCAACTCCTCAGCGAGCGTCACCAACCGGTGTTTGCCGCCTTTTCCAAACATCACCCGGATCTGTCGGTAGTCGAAATCGATATCCTTGATTCGCAGACGCACCAGCTTGATACGGCGCAAATCCGAACCTTACAGAAGCGCCGCCATCAGGTAATAAAGGCCGTTAAGCTGCGACGGCAAAGCCGTAACTTTAGCAGCGGTCAAAACCACAGCCAGTTTGCGCTGTCGCGGGGAGCGGTTAAAACCCGACAAGTCGCCTACTGTTTACCCCAGGAACTTAGTCTTGAAAAATACAGTTACATTCAACGCCAAGGCCTGAGTACCTGCCGAGACATTTCATTCGGTTGCCAGATAGGTGAGAAAACGCTTGGTCTCGTCATCACCAAAATCAGATGGATGACGTTTACTGCAGACCAGAATGAAAAGCTTGACCCAGTACAGATAGGAATCAATCGTCCGTCGACTGTAGCGCTGTACCCGCATGAAATCTTCGACCAATCTGAGAAAAGGCGACCTCGCCATGTGCAACACCTCATCCATGAAATGTGTGCGGGACGTTATACCCTCTGGAAGGGTGGACGTCGAGAGGGAATACCCCGCGAGAGGATGAGCGGCCTTATGGATATTGAATTTGATTGTGGAATCAGAGGGTTACTAATTCCAGACAAAATTAATCAGGAACTAAAGGGGTTTACCCCCTAATAATTATTATGGGGCCGAAGGCCCCATTAACAGGCTGTTATGGGTAAAATTAGAGTGAGAGAACCGCTAATAGTTTTTTTCATATTGTTACTTGCCGGATGTGGTGAGGCACAGTTCTATAAACACCTGCAATATGAAAATAAATCAGTTAAAGCAGAGAATGTCTCAAATGAAATAATTGAAGAGACAGCCAATGAGCTTGGTTACAACCATTGTGATGATGGCATAGGCTACTGTAAAGGACAGGTATATTATTTCTCGATTAAACAGGTTTCAACTCAAGGATTTGAGCTTGTGTTTTTTCATTCGTTCGGCGGGTATCCTGGGCCAGAGAATAAAAACGTAAGTGATTTCGCGTCTGCTTTGGGTAGCAAATGTGGTGCCTGCGTTATAAAAGAAAAAGAAAGCAGCTCTTGGGGTTTCCATGATGAAGAAACAGACTGGGTGCAAGTACACCCATAACAAGGCACAGCAGTCGCTCCCGTTGGTCGCTGGGACCGCCAAAACGCTGCGCTTATTTGCCGGCCCCTGTGTGCGGCGTTAGGCAAAAGGAGGT
>NZ_JMQN01000056.1 GCF_000705555.1 Marinobacterium lacunae | reverse complement strand
GGGGGGGGGGGGGGGGGTGATGGTCATGCCGGGCGACAACATTCAGATGTCTGTTACCCTGATCAACCCGATCGCGATGGAAGAGGGTCTGCGCTTCGCTATCCGTGAAGGTGGTCGTACCGTTGGTGCGGGCGTTGTTTCCAAAATCATTGCGTAAAATCTGATATTTAGTGTTGCGATGTGATAGGGAGGTGCATATAATGTGCCTCCCTGTTACGCAGTAGGCCAGTGGCTCAATTGGCAGAGCAGCGGTCTCCAAAACCGCAGGTTGGGGGTTCGAGTCCCTCCTGGCCTGCCATTCCGGATCTGGAATGGCGTCAAGCAAAGCGCAAGCTTTCATATTTCCGAGGCACCAGGCGTGAATTCTAAAGTGACTTCCGAAGGAACTAAGCTCGACGGCCTTAAGTGGCTTGTTGTGGTTGCCATCGTAGCGGCTGGGGTTGTTGGTAACTCCGTATTTGCCGGCGAATCCCTGCTTTATCGTGTGCTTGCTCTTTTGGCGCTGGCACTGGTGGCGGGTTTTGTTGCTTTTCAGACGGCGAAGGGGCGTGCGTTCTTTCAGCTTTTTAAGGAAGCAAAGAACGAGATTCGCAAAGTGGTGTGGCCCACTCGTCAGGAAACGCTGCAGACAACGGCAATTGTTGTTGTTGCGGTTTTGATTGTTGGGTTGTTGCTCTGGGGTCTTGATACGCTGCTTGGCTGGATTGTTTCTGGCGCTATAGGTTGAGGTTGAGCATGGGAACGGAAAAGAAGCGCTGGTACGTTGTGCATGCCTACTCCAACTATGAAAAGAAGGTGAAGGAAGCGCTGACGGAAAGCATTGACCGTCACGGAATGCAGGATCTTTTTGGTGAGATTCTGGTGCCTACCGAAGAGGTGGTCGAGATTCGTGATGGTAAGAAACGCAAATCTGAGCGCAAGTTTTATCCTGGCTATGTTCTGGTGAACATGGTCATGAATGATCAGACCTGGCACTTGGTGAAAGATACGCCGCGTGTGCTGGGCTTTATCGGTGGTACGGCAGACAAGCCGGCGCCGATAACCGAAAAAGAGGCGAATGAGATTCTGCAGCGCGTCGAGAGCGGTGTGGACAAGCCGAAGCCGAAGACTGTCTTCGAGCCTGGTGAAATGGTGCGAGTGACCGATGGTCCGTTTGCAGATTTCAACGGGGTGGTCGAAGAGGTCAATTACGAGAAAAACCGTCTCCAGGTGGCTGTTCTGATCTTTGGTCGTTCAACGCCTGTTGAGTTGGAATTTGGTCAGGTCGAAAAGGCCTGATCGTCTTAAAGATTATGGGGAGGGTGGCTGTGCTTGCGCAGCCGCCCTCTTGTTGTGAAAAGAAGGGGAGCCGCAAGGCGTTTGAACCCTCAGGAGTGGCTTAAATGGCTAAGAAAATCAACGCTTACATCAAGCTGCAGGTTAAAGCAGGTCAGGCGAACCCGAGTCCCCCAGTCGGTCCGGCTCTGGGTCAGCACGGTGTTAACATCATGGAATTCTGTAAGGCGTTCAACGCTCAGACGCAGAGCATGGAAGCGGGTCTCCCGATTCCTGTCGTGATCACCGTTTACAGTGACCGTAGCTTTACCTTCATCACCAAAACTCCGCCAGCTTCTATTCTGCTGAAGAAAGCTGTCGGTCTGAAGAGCGGTTCTTCCCGTCCGAATACTGAGAAAGTCGGTACTGTTACCCGTGCTCAGTTGGAAGAAGTTGCAACCGTTAAGATGCCGGACCTGACCGCTTCCGATATGGATGCTGCGGTTCGCACCATCGCCGGTAGTGCACGTGCTATGGGTCTGATTGTTGAGGGTGATGAATAATGGCTAAGCTGACTAAGCGCCAGAAGGCGATCCGCGAAAAGATCGAAGCGGGCAAGGCGTACGCAATCAACGAGGCTGTTGCTCTGCTGGCTGAAGTGTCTGCGGTTAAGTTTACCGAGTCTCTGGACGTTGCGGTAAATCTTGGTGTCGATCCGCGTAAATCCGATCAGGTCGTACGTGGTTCTACCGTACTGCCGCACGGTACTGGTAAAGACGTTCGTGTCGCTGTGTTCGCGCAGGGCGACAATGCAGAAAAAGCCAAAGCTGCTGGTGCTGATATTGTCGGTTTCGACGATCTGGCAGAGCAGGTCAAAGGCGGCAACCTGGACTTCGACGTTGTGATCGCAACTCCGGACGCTATGCGTGTTGTGGGTCAGCTCGGTCAGATCCTCGGTCCCCGCGGTCTGATGCCGAACCCGAAGGTCGGTACTGTGACGCCTGATGTTGCTACCGCTGTACAGAACGCCAAGGCTGGTCAGGTGCGTTTCCGTACTGACAAGAACGGTATCATTCACTGTTCAGTTGGTAAGGTTGGCTTCAGCGATGCTGCAGTCAAGGAAAACGTCGAAGCGCTTATCGCTGACCTGAAGAAGCTGAAGCCTTCTTCTGCCAAGGGCGTTTATCTGAAGAAAGTGACCCTGTCCACTACCATGGGCCCGGGTCTGCTGGTCGATCAGAGCACACTGGCTGTCTGATCGATATAAAGGTTTTTTGAGGGTCTTCGTGACCTCTGTGACAGAGACGAAGGCCGTCAAAGACCGCAGGTGGCAGAGCGGTTTTTACCGCGTCTGCCTTAATGGGCCAACCAGCCTGCGCAGACGGTGAGATTCACGTGTGAATCATGACCACCGTACTCAACCTCGCGTAAGCGGGGTGGTTGGTAAACAGTCGAAAGACTCAATCCAGGAGTAAATTGTGGCATTAGGACTCGAAGACAAAAAAGCGATCGTCGCTGAAGTCCAGGAAGCTGCCCAGAATGCACTCTCTGCTGTCGTTGCGGATTCCCGCGGCGTTGAAGTGGGTGACATGACTGCACTGCGTAAGCAGGCGCGCGAAAACGGTGTTTGGCTGAAAGTCGTTCGTAACACCCTGGCGCGTCGTGCAGTAGAAGGTACTGCTTTCGAGTGTCTGCAGAGCAGCTTTGTCGGTCCGACCATCATTGCTTTCTCTAAGGAACATCCGGGCGCTGGCGCTCGTATCCTTAAAGATTTCGCCAAAGGCAATGAGAAGTTCGAACTGAAAGCGGCTGCTTTTGAAGGCAACGTCGTGGACGTAGCGATGCTGGCAAGCCTGCCGACATACGAAGAAGCTCTGGCAAAACTGATGAGCTGTATGAAAGAAGCGGCTGCAGGCAAGCTGGTACGCACTATTGCGGCTATTCGCGAACAGAAAGAAGGCGCTGCGGCTTAATTGTTAGCCCGGCCTTATACGATTTAACGCACGTTTATAGGATTTGACACATGTCTCTGTCTAAAGAAGATATCATCAACGCAATCGCTGAAATGTCTGTAATGGACGTTGTAGAACTGGTTTCTGCAATGGAAGAAAAATTCGGCGTTTCTGCCGCTGCTGCTGTTGTTGCTGGCCCGGCCGGTGAAGCTGCTGCTGCAGAAGAACAGACTGAATTCAACGTTATCCTGGCTGCTGCCGGCGATAAGAAAGTCAACGTCATCAAAGCAGTCCGTGCCGCTACTGGCCTGGGTCTGAAAGAAGCGAAAGAGATGGTTGACGGCGCTCCGGCAACCGTTAAAGAAGGCGTGAGCAAAGAAGAAGCTGAAGCTCTGAAGAAAGAGCTGGAAGAAGCTGGCGCTACCGTTGAGCTCAAGTAATCGCTTCGATGCGTTGCAAGCAGCTTAGTACTGCTTAAAGGCGTATGGCTGGTGGCGAAATGCCACCGGCCTTTTTCCGTTATTTATAGACAGCAAATAAATGACGGTATAACAGCCCGCCACGTTATGGCGGCTGGCTTCTCAACCTAGGTGCACATGCTGGGGAACACTGATGGCTTATTCATATACTGAGAAGAAACGTATACGCAAGGATTTCGGTAAGCTGCCGCAGGTGATGGATGTGCCATACCTGCTTGCGATACAGCTCGATTCCTACCGCAAGTTTCTGCAAGCGGGCTCTGATCAAGCGCAAGGGCGCAAGGATGAAGGGCTTCACGCTGCATTCAATTCTGTATTCCCGATCGTATCCTACTCAGGAAACGCTGCGCTGGAATACGCCGGTTATCGCCTCGGTGAACCCGTTTTTGACGTTGCCGAATGTCAGCAGCGTGGTGTGACCTATGCGGCTCCTTTGCGCGTGAAGGTGCGTCTGATCATCTATGATCGCGACTCATCGACCAAGGCGATCAAGGATATCAAGGAGCAGGAAGTCTACATGGGCGAAATGCCCCTGATGACTGAAAACGGTACCTTCGTCGTTAACGGTACCGAGCGAGTGATCGTATCGCAGCTTCACCGTTCGCCTGGCGTTTTCTTTGATCACGACAAGGGCAAGACGCACTCTTCAGGCAAGCTGCTTTACTCTGCGCGCATTATTCCTTACCGCGGTTCATGGCTGGACTTCGAGTTCGATCCGAAGGATGCTCTGTTCGTGCGTATCGACCGTCGTCGTAAATTGCCGGCGACCATTCTGCTGCGTGCACTTGGATTCCAGGCTGAAGAGATCCTGGATACCTTCTTTGAAACCACTGGCTGGACGCTGGAAAATGATCAGATCTGGATGGATCTGATTCCGGAGCGTCTGCGCGGTGAAACCATGTCGTTCGAGATCAAGGATCCCGAAGGCAAGACCATTGTTGAGGCGGGTCGCCGTATCACTCCGCGTCACATTCGCCAGATGCAACAGGCCGGCATGGGCCAACTGAACGTTCCGGGCGAGTACCTGATCGGCAAAGCGCTGGCCAAGGATCTGATGGATCCCTCTACCGGTGAAGTGTTGGCGCCGTGCAACACTGAAGTGACCGAAGACCTGATCGCCAAAATCCAGAAGGCGGGTATCGATCGTCTTGAGACGCTCTATACCAACGATCTGGATTGCGGTCCGTTCATCTCCGATACTCTGCGTATCGATCCGACCCGCAACCAGCTGGAAGCGCTGGTCGAGATCTACCGTATGATGCGCCCTGGCGAGCCGCCAACCAAAGAGTCTGCAGAAGGCTTGTTCGAGAACCTGTTCTTCTCCGAAGAGCGCTACGATCTGTCCGCTGTCGGTCGTATGAAGTTCAACCGTCGCCTCAGTCGCGAAGTTGAAACCGGCTCCGGTATCCTCGATAAGGATGACATCCTCGATGTCATGAAAACCCTGATCGAGATCCGTAACGGTAAGGGCGTGGTCGACGATATCGATCATCTGGGTAACCGTCGTATCCGCTCCGTTGGCGAGATGGCAGAGAACCAGTTCCGCGTAGGTCTGGTCCGCGTCGAGCGTGCAGTGCGTGAACGTCTGTCCATGGCAGAAGCGGACAACCTGATGCCGCAGGATCTGATCAACGCCAAGCCGGTGGCTGCTGCGATCAAGGAGTTTTTCGGTTCATCCCAGTTGTCCCAGTTCATGGACCAGAACAACCCGCTGTCCGAGATTACTCACAAGCGCCGTGTTTCTGCGTTGGGCCCGGGTGGTCTGACCCGTGAACGTGCTGGCTTCGAGGTGCGTGACGTTCATCCGACCCACTATGGTCGTGTATGTCCGATCGAGACCCCTGAAGGTCCGAACATCGGTCTGATCAACTCGCTGGCAGTCTTCGCTCGCACCAACGATTACGGCTTCCTCGAAACACCGTATCGTCGCGTAATCGACAACAAGGTAACCGACGAGATCGATTACCTGTCTGCGATCGAAGAGAGCAAATACGTCATCGCCCAGGCGTCTGCAGCGATGAACGAGAACATGGAGCTGACTGACGAGCTGGTAGCCGTCCGTCACCTCAACGAATTCACCGTGACGCCGAAAGAGAACGTTCAGTACATGGACGTGTCTCCCCGTCAGGTGGTATCCGTTGCGGCATCACTGATTCCGTTCCTTGAACACGATGACGCGAACCGCGCATTGATGGGATCGAACATGCAGCGTCAGGCTGTGCCGACTCTGCGCTCCGAGAAGCCGCTGGTCGGTACTGGTATCGAGCGCAACGTGGCGCGTGACTCCGGCGTATGTGTCGTGGCGCGTCGTGGCGGTGTTATCGAGTCTGTCGACGCCGGTCGTATCGTGGTGCGTGTTCACGATGACGAGGTTGAAGCGGGGGATGCAGGTGTTGATATTTACAACCTGACCAAATACACCCGTTCCAACCAGAACACCTGTATCAACCAGCGCGCTATCGTGCGTCCGGGCGAGCAGGTCGAGCGTGGCGATATCATGGCTGACGGTCCGTCCGTCGACCTCGGTGAGTTGGCGCTGGGTCAGAACATGCGCATCGCTTTCATGCCCTGGAACGGTTACAACTACGAGGACTCCATCCTCATCTCCGAGCGTGTGGTTCAGGAAGATCGCTTCACCACAATCCACATTCAGGAACTGACCTGTGTGGCGCGTGACACCAAGTTGGGGCCTGAGGAGATCACCTCCGATATCCCCAACGTGGGCGAGGCGGCGCTGTCCAAACTGGACGAGTCCGGTATCGTGCATATCGGTGCCGAAGTGGGCCCGGGCGATATTCTGGTCGGTAAGGTGACGCCGAAGGGCGAGACCCAGCTGACACCGGAAGAGAAGCTGCTGCGTGCGATCTTCGGTGAGAAAGCGTCCGACGTTAAGGACACCTCACTGCGCGTCAAAACCGGCACCCTCGGAAAAGTCATCGATGTTCAGGTCTTCACCCGTGACGGTGTGCCCAAGGATGAGCGTGCGCTCTCCATCGAGAAATCCGAGATGGATGCGATCCGCAAGGATCTCAACGAAGAGTTCCGTATCGTCGAGCAGGCGGTATTTGAGCGTCTCGAGCGTGCACTGGTTGGTCTGAAGGCCGATGGCGGTGCGGGTCTGAAGAAGGGTGAGGAGATCACTTCCGAGTTCCTGTCGGGCCTGAAAAAATCTGAGTGGTTCAAGATCCGCGTTTCCGACGAAACGACTCAGGAGCTGCTTGAGCTTGCGCAGAAGCAGCTGGAAGAGCGTCGCGAAAATCTCGACAAGCGTTTCGAAGACAAGAAACGCAAGTTGCAGACAGGCGATGATCTGGCGCCGGGCGTACTGAAGATCGTCAAGGTCTACGTTGCCACCAAGCGTCGCGTACAGCCGGGTGACAAAATGGCCGGCCGTCACGGTAACAAGGGTGTTATCTCGGTCATCATGCCGGTCGAAGACATGCCTTACGACGAGCACGGCGAGCCGGTCGACATCGTCCTGAATCCGCTGGGTGTACCGTCGCGTATGAACGTCGGTCAGATCCTTGAAACCCACATGGGTATGGCGGCGAAAGGGCTTGGTCGCAAGATCAACCAGATGCTTGAGGTAGAGCGCGCCAAGGCGGAAACGGCGAAAGAGCTTCGTGGCTTCCTGGGTGAGATCTACAACGGTGAACATGGCGGTCTAAGCTGTGGACGTACAGAAGAGCTGGACAGCTTCAGCGATGAAGAGATCCTGACGCTGGCGACCAACCTTAAGGGCGGTGTTCCGCTGGCAACGCCGGTATTTGACGGTGCCAAAGAGGCTGAGATCAAGTCGCTGCTGCGTCTGGCTGATATGGATGACTCGGGGCAGTTCACGCTGTACGACGGCCGCACCGGCGACAAGTTCGACCGTCCGGTAACCGTTGGTTACATGTACATGCTGAAGTTGAACCACCTGGTCGACGACAAGATGCACGCGCGTTCTACCGGTTCCTACAGCCTGGTTACCCAGCAGCCGCTGGGTGGTAAGGCTCAGTTCGGTGGTCAGCGCTTCGGTGAGATGGAGGTCTGGGCGCTTGAAGCGTACGGCGCGGCCTACACTCTGCAGGAGATGCTGACCGTTAAGTCGGACGACGTGAACGGCCGTACGAAGATGTACAAAAACATCGTCGACGGCGATCACCGGATGGAGCCGGGTATGCCGGAATCGTTCAACGTGTTGATCAAGGAGATCCGCTCTCTCGGTATCGATATCGAGCTTGAGAGCGAGTAAGTCCCTAACTGATCACCAGTCGGTGCACCCTGCCAGGCAGGTAGGGTGCACCGGCGCTGAGAACTCCGCGTAGGAGCTATACGACAATGAAAGATTTGCTGAATCTGCTGAAGTCCCAGGGTCAGTCCGACGAGTTCGATTCCATCCGAATCTCGCTGGCGTCGCCGGAGATGATCCGTTCCTGGTCATACGGCGAAGTCAAAAAGCCGGAGACCATCAACTACCGTACCTTCAAGCCGGAGCGTGACGGTCTGTTCTGTGCCAAGATCTTCGGCCCGATCAAGGATTACGAGTGCCTGTGCGGCAAGTACAAGCGCATGAAGCACCGTGGCGTTATCTGTGAGAAGTGTGGCGTTGAAGTGACCATGACCAAGGTGCGTCGTGAACGCATGGGTCATATCGAACTCGCCTCTCCGGTTGCGCACATCTGGTTCCTGAAGTCACTGCCGTCCCGTATCGGTTTGATGCTGGATATGACGCTGCGTGACATCGAGCGCGTGCTCTATTTCGAATCCTTCGTCGTGATCGATCCGGGCATGACTACGCTTGAGCGTGGCCAGATGCTCAACGACGAGCAGTATTTCGAAGCGCTGGAAGAGTTCGGTGACGAGTTCGACGCACGCATGGGTGCCGAGGCGGTGCAGGAGCTGCTCGCGTCCATCGATCTGGAAGGTGAGATCCAGCGCATCCGCGAAGAGATCCCCCAGACAAACTCAGACACCAAGATCAAGAAGCTGTCCAAGCGTCTGAAGCTGATCGAGGCGTTCTACAAGTCCGGTAACAAACCTGAGTGGATGATCATGCAGGTGCTGCCGGTACTGCCGCCGGATCTGCGTCCGCTGGTACCGCTGGATGGCGGACGTTTCGCGACCTCCGATCTGAACGATCTGTATCGTCGCGTCATCAACCGCAATAACCGTCTGAAGCGTCTGCTTGACCTCAATGCGCCGGATATCATCGTGCGCAACGAGAAGCGTATGCTGCAGGAATCGGTCGATGCGCTGCTCGACAACGGTCGCCGCGGTCGTGCCATCACCGGCTCCAACAAGCGTCCGCTGAAGTCCCTGGCCGATATGATCAAGGGTAAGCAGGGTCGCTTCCGTCAGAACCTGCTCGGTAAGCGTGTCGACTACTCTGGCCGTTCCGTTATCGTGGTCGGTCCGTACCTGCGTCTGCATCAGTGCGGTCTGCCGAAGAAAATGGCGCTTGAGCTGTTCAAGCCGTTCATCTTCTCCAAGCTTGAGCTGCGTGGCTATGCCACCACCATCAAGGCTGCCAAGAAGATGGTTGAGCGCGAAGAGCCGCTGGTATGGGATATTCTCGACGAAGTTATCCGCGAACATCCGGTACTGCTCAACCGTGCACCAACCCTGCACCGTTTGGGTATCCAGGCGTTCGAGCCGGTGTTGATCGAAGGTAAGGCGATCCAGCTGCACCCGTTGGTGTGTGCGGCATACAACGCCGACTTTGACGGTGACCAGATGGCCGTTCACGTGCCGCTGACCATCGAAGCGCAGCTCGAAGCACGTGCGCTGATGATGTCCACCAACAACATTCTGTCGCCCGCTAACGGCGAGCCGATCATCGTGCCGTCTCAGGACGTGGTACTGGGTCTGTATTACATGACCCGTGAGCGTATCGCGGCACCTGGCGAAGGGATGGTGTTCTCCGACATCAAGGAGATTCAGCGGGCCTACGGCGCCAAGCAGGTTCACCTGCAGGCGCGTATCAAGGTGCGTATCCAGGAAACCATTCGTGATATCGAAGGTAACGTAGAAGAGCGTTACGGCCTGCAGGAGACTACCGTTGGCCGTGCGATGCTGTTCGATATCGTGCCGGCCGGTCTGCCGTTCGAGCTGGTCAACCAGCCGATGAAGAAAAAGGCGATCTCCCGTCTGCTCAACGAGGCATACCGTCGTTGTGGTCTGAAAGATACCGTTATCTTTGCTGACCAGCTGATGTATATGGGCTTCCGTCAGGCAACCGTATCCGGTGCCTCTATCGGTGTTAACGACTTTGTTATCCCGGACGAGAAGGTCGAGATCGTTGCGGCTGCCGATGCAGAAGTAAAAGAGATCGAGCGTCAGTTCGGTGACGGCCTGGTAACCCAAGGCGAGAAATACAACAAGGTAGTCGACATCTGGTCACGTGCCAACGAAGTGCTGGCCAAGAAGATGATGGACAACCTGAAGGTCGACAAGGTCACCAACTCCGAAGGTAAGGTGGTCGACCAGGAGTCGTTCAACTCGGTTTACATGATGGCGGACTCCGGTGCGCGTGGTAGCGCCGCCCAGATCCGTCAGCTGGCGGGTATGCGTGGTCTTATGGCCAAGCCGGATGGCTCGATCATCGAAACCCCGATCGTTGCGAACTTCCGTGAAGGTCTGAACGTACTCCAGTACTTCATCTCGACCCACGGTGCGCGTAAGGGTCTTGCTGATACCGCATTGAAAACGGCGAACTCCGGTTACCTGACACGCCGTTTGGTGGATGTGGCGCAGGACGTTGTTATCACCGAAGTCGATTGTGGCACCGACAAAGGTCTGGTGGTTCAGCCGATGATTGAAGGCGGCGACGTTGTCGTACCGTTGGGTGAGCGTGTACTGGGTCGTGTTGTTGCTGCTGATGTTCTGACGCCGGCAGGCGACGATACGCTGATTCCGGCCGGAACCCTGATCGACGAAGCCTGGGTAGCGCGTCTGGAGAACGACGAAGCGTACAGCAGTATCGATGAGATTCTGGTTCGCTCGCCGATCACCTGTCAGTCTCGTCACGGTATCTGCTCATCCTGCTACGGTCGTGACCTTGGTCGCGGTCATAAGGTCAATATCGGGGAGTCTGTCGGTGTTATCGCCGCACAGTCCATCGGTGAGCCGGGTACACAGCTGACCATGCGTACGTTCCACATCGGTGGTGCGGCGTCGCGGGCGGCGGCTGTTGACAGCGTTCAGGTCAAGAACGGCGGTGACGTGCGTCTGCATAACCTGAAGTACGTAGAGCGTACCGACGGCACCATCGTGGCCACTTCCCGTTCCGGCGAGCTGGGTGTGACCGACGAGCATGGTCGTGAGCGTGAGCGCTACAAGCTGCCGTACGGTGCCATCATCAAGGTGAAGGATGGTGCACGTGTCGAGCCGGGCGCAATCGTTGCGAACTGGGACCCGCATACACACCCGATCATCACCGAGGTGGCAGGTCGCCTGTTATTCGTGGGGATGGAAGACGGTATTACCATCAAGCGTCAGACAGATGAGCTGACCGGTCTTTCTACCATCGAAGTACTGGATGCCAAGGATCGTCCGCAGGCGGGTAAAGATATCCGTCCGATGATCAAGCTGGTGGATGCTGCCGGAAACGACATCTTCCACACCGGTACCGAAATGCCGGCCCAGTATCTGTTGCCGCCGAAGTCCATCGTGACCTTGAACGACAACTCCGAGGTGCAGGTGGGTGACATTCTTGCGCGTCTGCCGCAGGAAGGCACCGTCAACAAGGATATCACCGGTGGTCTGCCGCGCGTTGCCGACCTGTTCGAAGCGCGTCGTCCGAAAGAGTCTGCGGTGCTGGCCGAAGTGTCCGGTACTGTAACCTTCGGTAAAGAGACCAAGGGCAAGCGCCGCGTCGTGATCACACCGCATGACGGATCTGATCCGTATGAGGTCATGATCCAGAAGTGGCGTAACCTGAACATCTTCGAAGGCGAAACAGTCGAGAAGGGTGAGGTTATCTCCGACGGTCCGTCCAACGCTCACGATATTCTGCGAATTCTGGGTGTCGGTGAACTGGCGAAGTACATCGTCAGCGAGATTCAGGACGTTTACCGCCTCCAGGGCGTAGGTATCAACGACAAGCACATCGAAACAATCGTGCGTCAGATGCTGCGTAAGGTTGAGATCACCGAAGGTGGTGATTCCAGCTTTATCCCGGGTGAGCAGGTTGAATACGCGGCTGTCGTCGAAGAGAACGAAGCGCTGGCAGCGGATGGCAAGATTCCGGCCAAGTTCGAACGTGTACTGCTGGGTATCACCAAAGCGTCGCTGGCAACCGAGTCCTTCATCTCTGCGGCCTCCTTCCAGGAGACAACCCGCGTGCTGACAGAAGGTGCGGTAACCGGCAAGAAAGACTACCTCCGTGGTCTGAAAGAAAACGTGGTCGTGGGTCGTCTGATTCCGGCCGGTACTGGTCTGGCCTATCACAGCGAGCGTAAGCGCAAGCGTGCCCAGACCGGAGAAAGCGTCACGGTAAGCGCAGAAGAGGTGCAGCAGGCTCTGACCGAAGCACTGAACGCTTCCATGAATGATATTGAGTAAAAACTGCTCAATATTTGACGTCGGGGGCTGGAATTGAGTAGAATTCCGGCCCTTTCGTGACTGGGATTACGTAAAGTAGCCCCGGTCTTTTTAGTATGGTGCTAATAAACCAAACGTGGAGTTTGCTTAATGGCAACAATCAACCAGCTGGTTCGCAAGCCGCGTAAGCGCGCGGTAGAAAAAAGCGACGTACCTGCGCTGCAGGCATGCCCCCAGCGTCGTGGCGTATGTACCCGTGTGTACACCACTACCCCGAAGAAGCCGAACTCGGCACTGCGTAAAGTCTGCCGTGTGCGTCTGACCAACGGTTATGAAGTCTCCTCCTACATCGGTGGTGAAGGTCATAACCTGCAGGAGCACTCTGTAGTACTGATCCGCGGCGGTCGTGTTAAGGACCTCCCGGGTGTGCGTTACCACACAGTTCGTGGTTCTCTGGACTGCTCCGGCGTTAACGGCCGCAAGCAGGCTCGTTCCAAGTACGGTGCTAAGCGTCCTAAGTCTTAATCCCTCGTTAGACGGCGAGGCTGTGC
This sequence comes from Marinobacterium lacunae, assembly GCF_000705555.1. Classification (GTDB taxonomy): domain Bacteria; phylum Pseudomonadota; class Gammaproteobacteria; order Pseudomonadales; family Balneatricaceae; genus Marinobacterium_D; species Marinobacterium_D lacunae. The sequence continues at coordinate 2,968 of NZ_JMQN01000056.1, read as the reverse complement.
CAGTCAGGTATCTGAGTAATCCGGTTCCTAAGCGGTTTGGCTAACCCGAAAGACGATAAGAGTAAGGACAGGTGTCAATTGACATCCTGATGAACCTGAAGACCTTTTACATATTTAGAGGGCTTATCAATGCCTAGAAGACGCGTAGCTGCGAAGCGCGAAATCCTGCCGGATCCTAAATTCGGTAACATTACCCTGGCAAAATTTATCAACCATTTGATGATCAGCGGCAAAAAGTCCGTCGCTGAGCGCATCGTATATGGCGCACTGAGCAAGATCGAAGAGCGCACCAAAGGTGACGCGATCGAGCTGTTCGACAAAGCGCTCGAGACTGTGCAGCCGGTAGTCGAAGTAAAATCCCGCCGTGTCGGTGGTGCTACCTACCAGGTTCCTGTTGAAGTTCGCCCGTCCCGCCGCACGGCTCTCGCCATGCGCTGGCTGGTTGACGCCGCACGCAAGCGTGGTGAGAAATCCATGGCGCTGCGTCTGGCCGGTGAACTGATCGACGCTTCTGAAGGTCGTGGTGCCGCTGTTAAGAAACGTGAAGACGTGCATCGTATGGCTGAAGCCAACAAAGCTTTTGCCCACTATCGCTTCTAAACTTCAGAGGAATGTGTCGTGGCTCGTAAAACTCCTATCGAGCGCTACCGTAACATCGGTATCTGCGCTCACGTAGACGCCGGCAAGACCACCACCACTGAGCGTGTCCTGTTCTACACAGGTCTGTCGCACAAGATCGGTGAGGTTCATGACGGTGCTGCTACCATGGACTGGATGGAACAGGAGCAGGAGCGTGGTATCACTATCACCTCAGCTGCTACTACCTGCTTCTGGGCCGGTATGAACCAGCAGTTCGAACAGCACCGCGTTAACATCATCGACACCCCGGGACACGTTGACTTCACTATCGAGGTGGAACGTTCCCTGCGTGTACTCGACGGTGCGGTAGTTGTACTGTGTGCCTCTTCTGGTGTGCAGCCGCAGACCGAAACCGTATGGCGTCAGGCCAACAAGTACGAAGTCCCCCGTATGGTGTTCGTCAACAAGATGGACCGTGCTGGCGCAGACTTCTACATGGTCGAAAAGCAGTTGAAGGATCGTCTTGGCGCTACCGCCGTGCCGATCAACCTGCCGATCGGTGCTGAAGATGAGTTCAAGGGTGTTGTCGATCTCGTCATCATGAAGGCTATCTGGTGGAACGAAGCTGACCAGGGTATGACCTATGAACTGGGTGATATCCCGGCTGATCTTCAGGCCAAGGCTGAAGAGTACCGTGAGAAGCTGGTTGAAGCTGCCGCTGAAGCCAACGAAGAGTTGATGGAAAAGTACCTCGAAGAGGGTGACCTTTCCGTTGAAGAGATCAAAGCAGGTCTGCGTGCACGCACCCTGGCTAACGATCTGATTCTGATGCTGGCCGGTTCTGCATTCAAGAACAAGGGTGTGCAGGCTGTTCTTGACGCGGTTATCGAATACCTGCCGTCGCCGACTGAAGTTAAGGCGATCGAAGGTACTCTGGATGACGCGGCTCAGACAGTTGCAACTCGTGAAGCTGACGACAATGCTCCGTTCTCGGCGCTGGCATTCAAAATCGCGACTGACCCGTTCGTGGGTACTCTGACCTTCATTCGTGTCTATTCAGGTGCTCTGAACTCCGGTGACAGCGTTTACAACTCTGTCAAAGAGAAGAAAGAGCGTGTTGGTCGTATGGTGCAGATGCACGCCAACAACCGTGAAGAGATCAAAGAAGTTCTGGCGGGCGACATCGCGGCACTGATCGGCCTGAAAGATGTCACTACTGGTGACACCCTGTGCGACCTGGATAACAAGATTGTCCTCGAGCGCATGGAGTTCCCGGATCCGGTTATCTCCGTAGCGGTAGAGCCGAAGTCCAAGGCTGACCAGGAGAAGATGGGTATCGCGCTGGGTAAACTGGCTCAGGAAGACCCCTCTTTCCGCGTTGAAACCGACGAGGAAACCGGTCAGACCATCATCTCCGGTATGGGTGAGCTTCACCTGGATATCATCGTTGACCGTATGCGTCGCGAGTTCAAGGTTGAAGCCAACATCGGTAAACCGCAGGTTGCTTACCGCGAGAAGATTCGCAAGCCTGTCGTCGCAAACCACAAGTTTGCCCGTCAGTCTGGTGGTCGCGGTCAGTACGGTCACGTTGTTGTTGAGTTCAGCCCGAGTGATGAAGAAGGGTTGGAGTTTGTCAACGAGGTCGTAGGTGGTGCTATTCCGAAGGAATACATCCCGGCGGTTCAGAAAGGTATCGAAGAACAGATGAAGAACGGGGTTATCGCGGGCTATCCGCTGATCGGCCTCAAGGCGCGTCTGTACGACGGTTCTTTCCATGAAGTTGACTCCAACGAGATGGCGTTTAAAATCGCCGCATCTCAGGCGCTTAAAAAGTACGCAATGGAAGCAAGTCCTTGCCTGCTTGAGCCGATGATGAAAGTGGAAGTCGTGACTCCTGAAGAGTACATGGGCGATGTGATGGGTGACCTCAACCGTCGTCGTGGCCTGGTTCAGGGCATGGAAGACAGCAGCTCTGGCAAGATTATTCGCGCCCAGGTGCCGCTGGGTGAGATGTTCGGTTACGCGACTGACCTGCGCTCTGCGTCTCAGGGTCGTGCAACCTACTCTATGGAGTTCGAGTGCTATGCCGAAGCTCCAAACAACATCGCCGAAGCTGTAATGAAGCAGAACTAATTTAAGCCTAATTGCTTGATTTAAGAGGATAGACTCGTGGCTAAGCAATCATTTGAACGTAACAAGCCGCACGTAAACGTCGGCACCATCGGTCACGTTGACCACGGTAAAACCACTCTGACTGCGGCGCTGACCCGCGTATGTTCAGAAGTATGGGGCGGCGCAGCCGTTGCTTTTGACGGTATCGACAAGGCACCGGAAGAGCGTGAGCGCGGTATCACCATCAACACCTCACACGTAGAGTACGAGTCTCCGA
>NZ_JMQN01000055.1 GCF_000705555.1 Marinobacterium lacunae | reverse complement strand
AGGAAAGCTCGACAAGATCCGGTTCAGCGAAGCCTGGGTCTGATTGATAGCCGCCCAGTAAAGACTCAGCACAGCAAGGACTACCCCAAAGATTTTGAAAGAGGTTCCCGGCTTGAACAGTCTAATTTTATTCTTTTTCGCAGTAGACTTTTCCATCACTGCCCTCCTATAATCTCTTCGGCTCTGATTGGTCTGCCATATATCTCTTCAAACGTCTCTTCTGTCACTTCTCCTATTGGCCCGTCAAAGACGATTTCACCCTCTCTCATACCGATGATCCGGTCTGCATATTCCATGGCAAGATCAATGAAATGAAGATTGACTAGCGTTGTCAGTCCATCTTCCTTGCTGACCCGCTTCAAATCACGCATCACCTGATGTGACGTAGGTGGATCTAGGGAGGCGACCGGTTCGTCCGCGAGAATAATCTGCGGCTGCTGGGTCAAAACACGGGCGATACTCACGCGCTGTTGCTGTCCACCACTGAGATAATCTGCCCGGGTATAAGCCTTCTCATCAATT
>NZ_JMQN01000054.1 GCF_000705555.1 Marinobacterium lacunae | reverse complement strand
GGGCGTTCGAACAGCTGGACTACGACACCACCCCGGCGGTGACCGAGATCAGCGACGACACCGACACCGTGACCGTCAAGCTCAGCGCCACGGCCGGAGTACCGGAGAAGACGGTGGCCAGATCACCTACACCATTACATTGTCAGGTGGCCCGGGTGAGATCGACCCCGACACGGATCTGGTGTTTAACCTTGCCAACGGCGAGCAGGTCACTATTCACGCAGGCGATACGTCTGGGTCTTATACGCGTATTTACACAGACGCGGAGATCACCAATGAGTCGAATATCAATAACAGCATTCTGGATGTTGATTCCGGCGGCAGCGAATACGAAAACTTGCAGACAACGGGTACAACCTCGGTTGATGTGGACTCGACGCCTGAAATAACCGATTTGACTCCGGCGGCGTCTGGCGGTGATGTCATTGTCGATGAAGATGATCTGTCCGACGGAACCGATGCTGACAAGGAATCGACCACCCAGGAGGGAAGTTTTACCATCACCTCAGGTGACGGTATCGACTCTTTGACAATCGATGGGCACTCCATCATCAGCGATGGCACGTTCACAGCTACAAGCTTCACCACTGCATTGGGTAATACGCTCTCGGTAACCGACTACGACGAAAATACCGGGGAGGTAACCTACTCCTACACGCTTAACTCCAATACGTTAACGCACGGTTATGGCGATAATGGCGAGAACAGCGTGTATGAGAACTTCACGGTATCTGTAACGGATACTGATGGGGATCCGGCCACCGATACGCTCTCTGTCCAGATCGTTGATGATGTGCCTGACGAGCCTACAACTGTTAATAAGACGGTTGATGAGGGCTCTGGCAGCGATACCAACTTGATGGTGGTGCTGGATCTGTCCGGGAGTATGGATGATGATCCAAACGTGTCGGGGTTCGATACGCGCTTGGCTGTTGCGAAAGCGGCGATTACCGACCTGATCAACGCGTATGACGATATGGGCAGCGTTGCTGTACAAATCGTTACCTTCAGTTCAGGCGCGAGTACTGTGGGCTCGGAATGGATGAGTGCTGCCGATGCGTTGGCATGGATCGATAGCCTGTCCGACTACGCAGGAAACGGCGCGACTGATTACGATGCCGCGCTGGCCGAAGCCCAGTCGGCCTTCACCGCAACCGGCAAGATCGACGGGGCACAGAACGTCTCATATTTCTTGTCAGATGGTGTGCCTACCGACGGCAGCGGTGAAAGTGGTCCGGGATCCAGCTATGGAAATGGTATTGGCTCCTCCGAGCAGGCGAACTGGGAAAACTTCCTCTCGTCCAATGATATTACCTCCTACGCGCTGGGTATGGGCTCAGGCGTCAGCTCAACCCCGCTGGACCCAATAGCGTACGATGGTGCGGAAGGCGAAGAGCTCCCAGCGATTGTTGTTACTGACCTGAGTCAGCTGTCGGATGTGTTGTCTGAAACGGTTACCGTACCGGAGAACGGCAACCTTGTTACGGAAGGCAACATTAACAGTAGCTTTGGTGCTGACGGTGCCGGCGGTTTGCACATTGTCGCCTTTGCTCACGATAGTGATGGTGATCCGAATACGCCTGCGGACGTTTACGATACCAATTCGAACGAGTACGACTCGGCGACCAATACGTTGACTATTTCAACCTACGCCGGCGGTACGCTGGTTATCAACTTCGCAACGGGTGCATACAGCTATGCAGCACCAGACGGCGTGTCCAGTGATATAACGGACGAGTTCACCTATATGATCGAGGATGGTGACGGCGATAGGGCCACCGGCAGTTTCACCATTACCGTTCAGGACGGTGCTCCGGTCGCCAGCGACGACGTAGTCAGCGTGAATGAGGGGTACTGGGATATCGGCAGCGATACAACTGAATCCGTGACGGTACCCGGTTGGAGTGATTCTCCTACCGTCCACGATCCTAATCTCGGTTCGACTACAATCGATCCCGAATGGTGGGATGACCAGGCGAATACCCATACGGTCAATATCACAGCAGACGCCTCGCATCCGGCCAGTATCTCGGTCTATGTTGATGTACATGGTTTCCGCAGTGGCGATAACGTGAAATTGGCCCTGTACGATGCTGATACCAATACCCAGGTTGGAAGTGAAGTATCGGTCAGCTCAGATGGCACAGTGACGTTTAACAACATCACTCAAAGCGGTAATTACTATATCCGCGTTTCAGGGCATGAAAACGACACCTTTGATGGTCGTGGTAAGGACCTCTGGGTGACAGTCAATGACCTGAAATACACGGCATACGACAATACGACCACTTTGAGCGTTACCGCACCGAGCCTGGTCTGGTTGGCCGCCGCCGTTGCCACTGGCAATGTGTTGGCTAACGATGATGCAGGAGCGGACGGCGGGTTGCTGTTGGCATCGGTTAACGGTGTGAACGTTTCCGGAGGCGTTGATATTGCAGGTGCCTATGGCACGCTGCACATCGATGAAAACGGTGACTACACCTATACCCCGAATCCCGAAGATCTTGCACAGGGTGCGTCCGACAGCTTCACCTATACGGTCGTTGATGCTGATGGCAGTGAAAGCAGCGCGACGCTGACAGTCGATATCAATGATCACGTCTACAGCACCAGCGGCACCAACGAATCTGAGGTGCTCATGGGTGATGGCGGTGATGATGTCATGAATGGCCTGGCCGGTAATGATGTCATTGTCGGAGGTGCCGGTAACGATACTCTGAATGGAGGAGCTGGTAACGATCACCTGTATGGCGGTGACGGCGACGATACCCTCATAGGGGGAATCGGCAGCGACATCCTCGAAGGCGGTGCCGGTAACGATACACTCAGCGGTGGCGATGATAGCGATGCGCTGATCGGTGGAATCGGTAACGACATTCTGACTGGTGGTGACGGTGACGACATCTTCATCTGGGAAGCCGGAGACGAAGGTACTTCAGGAGCACCTGCCGAGGATATCGTGACCGACTTTAACGATGGCGATGTGCTGGATCTTTCCGACCTGTTGGTAGGCGAGGAGTCAGGTGACCTGACCGACTACCTGAATGTCACCCAGTCGGGCAGCAATGTTGTGATCGAAGTCAGCCACAATCCGGGCGACAGCTCTGGTGTGACCCAGGTGATCACACTTGAGAACACTCAGTTGAGTGATCTTGGCGCGAATGCCGGGGACAGTCAGTCAGACATCATCAATTCGTTGGTCAACAACGGCCATCTGAATGTAGATCACAGCTAAAGGCGGGCCCGAAAGGGCTGAGATCTATAAAAGCCGCGGGTTATCCCCGCGGCTTTTTTGTTTCACTTCTGATACACCTCGGGAACGCAGGTCAATAAATAATCATTGCCTGTACCGGGGGACAATACACTCCTATCCTCAAGCTGCTTTACTTGGTGTTAACCAAAGTTAACTACGTTTAACTCCAAATTGGGTTGAACGTTGTATCCGGACTCTGTGCAACCAACATTGAGCCCTTATGAAGTCTCTAAAAGGATTAGAGGCTTTATCTCTAAAGCTGGAGGTGTGTCATGTCAGAAGTCATCGGTAACGTATCGTTTCTCGATGGTAACGCCGTAGCCGTGTCAGCAGATGGAACTGAGCGTGAACTCGCGCTTGGCGATGCCATCATGTCTGATGACGTCGTTCGTACGGTCGAAGGATCTCGTATTGAAATTACGCTGGCCAGCGGTGAAGCCGTCGCACTGAGCGGCAGTGACAGTTGGGCCGCTTCCAGTGCTGGGGTTGAAGTGGCCGGTGCCGAACAGGGCGCCGGTGACGTGATCGGTACCGTCAGCAGTGTGGCAGGTCAGGTCGTGGCAGTAGCCGCCGATGGCTCTGAGCGCGTGCTGATGCCCGGCGACGCCATCTACGCTGATGAAGTCATTCGCACAGGTCCGGACGCTCAGATCGAGATCGCGATGAATGTCGGCGGTCCGGTTGTGCTCGAAGGAGGCCAGAGCTGGCTTGCAACATCCGATACCTACACCCCGGCTGATCAATTCGACACCAGCGAAGCAGTTGCTGATACCGGCTCTTTTGGCGACGTTGATGCGATTCAGGCCGCAATCCTTGCCGGTCAGGACCCGACGCAGATCGGTGAAGCAACCGCTGCAGGTGCCCCTGCTGCAGGTGCTACAGGCGGTGATGGTAATGATGGCGGTGCAGATTTTGTAACCCTCAGCCGTACCGGTGGCGAAATCGATCCTACCGCGGGTTATGACACAATCGGTATTGCTTCATCTTTTGAACAGCCGGTTAGTGAGGAGCTTGCTCCGCTGACGTCAGCAGTCCTGACGCTTGGCAATGTCACGGTGCTTGAAGGCTCCGAGATGGCTACAGTTTCTGCCTCTGTCGATAGTGCTGTGACCGGTACACCGCTGGTCATAACTCTGAGCAATGGCGCGACCATTACGATTCCGGTAGGTCAGACCTCGGGAACATCAACTCCGTTCTCCGTACAAGGTGACGACCCTTATGTCGATGGGGAGAGCTACGGGGTCTCCGTATCGGGTACATCAGGTGGCGAGTTTGACTCACTGGATACCAGCGATACCGGTACTGTCACTGTTAATGACACCATCGATACGACCTACGTCAGCATTTATGCAGAGAACGTGAATGAAGATGAAGCAGGCGTAACCTTTACCGCAACCCTGACCAATCCGTCCCAAGGCATCACTACCATCGAAACCAATATGGGTACGATTGTTATCGGTGACGGTGAGAGCAGCGGTACATTGGTTATTGACACTCAGGACTCTGATGTTTATCAGGATCCGGATAGCCTGACCGTAACAATTACAGGTGCGAGCGGCGGTAACTTCGAGGATCTGCAGATCGATCCTGAAGGTGGCAGTGCGACGGTGGATATCTATGACACCATCGACACCACCACGGTAACGCTGGATGACGTGACCGTATCCGAAGATGGCACCATCACCTACACCGCGAGCGTGGACAACGCACCTCAGGGCGATCTGACCATCACCCTGAACAACGGTGTGGTGATCACCATCCTGGATGGTCAGACCAACGGCAGCTCCGACCCGCAGCCGGCGCAGGGTGAAGACCCGTACGTGGATGCAGACAGCTTCAACGTCAGCATCGCCAGCACCTCTGGCGGCAACTACGAAGACCTGGATACC
>NZ_JMQN01000053.1 GCF_000705555.1 Marinobacterium lacunae | reverse complement strand
TCTCCGGTGGTCGCGGCATGGGTAATGGCGAGAACTTCGCCCTACTGGAGAAGGTTGCCGACAAACTCGGGGCCGCCATCGGTGCGTCGCGCGCCGCGGTCGATGCCGGTTTTGTCAGCAACGATATGCAGGTGGGGCAGACCGGCAAGATTGTGGCTCCTGAACTGTATATCGCCGTGGGCATCTCCGGTGCGATCCAGCATCTGGCAGGCATGAAAGAGTCCAAGGTGATCGTGGCGATCAATAAGGATGAGGAAGCGCCGATCTTCAGCGTGGCCGATTACGGTCTGGTGGCCGACCTGTTTGAGGCCTTGCCGCAGCTCGAAGCGAAGCTCTGATCCCACATTTGCCCGTCAAGAGGTCATCATGCGCGAATCCATGGAGTTTGATGTTGTCATTGTTGGAGCCGGTCCATCAGGGCTCAGCGCTGCTTGTCGCCTGATGCAGCAAGCGCAGGCCGCCGAGCGGGAGCTGAGCGTCTGCGTGGTGGAGAAGGGCTCGGAAGTCGGCGCGCATATCCTCTCAGGCGCCGTGATCGAGTCCCGCGCGCTGGATGAGCTGTTTCCCGACTGGAAGACTATGGGCGCACCGCTCAATACCCCGGTCACCGCGGATGAGCTCTACCTGCTCAAGAGCGAGAGCGCGGCAAAGAAGCTGCCCAATGCGCTGCTCCCCAAAACCATGCACAACGTAGGTCACGGCCTGAACAACTATGTGGTGAGCCTGGGTAACCTCTGCCGCTGGCTGGCGGAGCAGGCCGAAAGCCTCGGCGTTGAGGTGTTCCCCGGCTTTGCTGCCGCCGAGGTGCTGTACAACGACGACGGTTCGGTAAAAGGGATCGCCACCGGCGATATGGGCGTGACCGCCGCCGGTGAGCAGGGCCCCAACTACATGGAGGGGATGGAGCTGCATGCCAAGTACACCCTCTTCGCCGAGGGCTGCCGCAGTCATCTGGGCAAGCAGCTGATCGAGCGGTTTGATCTGGATACACAAGCCGATGCCCAGCACTACGGTATCGGCATCAAGGAACTGTGGGATATCGAGCCGGGTAAACACAAGCCGGGCCTGGTGGTACACGGCTCCGGCTGGCCACTGACCGATGCCACAGGCGGCTTCTTCCTCTACCACCTGGAGAATAACCAAGCGGTCGTGGGGTTGATCGTCGATCTCAACTACACCAACCCCTGGCTCAGCCCGTTTGATGAGTTCCAGCGTCTGAAGCACCATCCGGTGCTCGCACAGCATCTCGAGGGGGGTAAACGGGTTGCCTATGGCGCCCGCGCCATCACCAAAGGCGGCTTCAATGCCCTGCCGAAGATGACATTCCCAGGCGGTTTGCTGATCGGCTGCGATGCCGGCACACTCAACTTCAGCAAGATCAAGGGCACGCACACGGCGATGAAGTCCGGCATGCTGGCTGCCGAGGCGGTGTTCGAGGCGATTACGGCCGAAGAGGCCAACACCGAACTCACCACCTTTGCCGACAAGTTCGAAGCCAGTTGGGTCTATGACGAGCTGTTCCGCTCACGTAACTTCGGCCCGGCGATGCATAAGTTCGGCCCGATCCTCGGCGGTGCGTTCAACTTCATCGACCAAAATATCTTCAACGGCAAACTGCCGATCACCCTGCACGACGACACACCGGACTACGCCCAGCTCAAGCCCGCCGATCAGTGCACGAAGATCGACTACCCGAAACCGGACGGCAGGCTGAGCTTTGATAAGCTCTCCTCGGTGTTCCTCTCCAACACCAACCATGAAGAGGACCAGCCCTGCCATCTGACACTGAAAGATCCGAACATACCCATCAGTCAGAACCTGCCGATGTTCGCAGAACCGGCGCAGCGTTACTGTCCAGCCGGGGTGTATGAAGTGGTGGAGGATGAGTCCGGTCCGCGGTTCCAGATCAACGCGCAGAACTGCGTGCACTGCAAAACCTGCGATATCAAGGACCCGGCCCAGAACATCACCTGGGTGGTGCCTGAAGGCAGTGGAGGACCGAATTACCCGAATATGTAAACCCTTTGGCCACCTATAAACCACCAAAGGTTCAATACGAGAATAAAAAGGGAAAAACAGATAGGGAAATTAAAACGTTTAACACCCTTTCAATAAAAATAATTATTATAAACAGGTGCAAAATGAACATTTCTCTTTCAGCCTTTGATCACAAGATCTCGGGCGTTTTGCCATATGAACTGTCCAACTTTCTCATTCACAAGAATTTTGGGGAGCACTACCTTATTCAGAAAAAAGCCAGCGCGCCTGTCTCAGAGTTGAAATTCAAGCGCTTTGGCAGTCTCTGCATCTCGGAGCTCAGTTACGGCTCCGAAGTCCAGCTCAAGATCCCGCCAATGGGTGACTTCTATCACCTTCAGATTCTGCTTGCCGGCAGCTGTGTCTTGCACAGTCAGGGCCGGCAGATCGTGTTAAGCGCCGGCGATTCGATCATCCACGCGCCCAATGCAGAGTACTCCACCATCTACTCCGCCGACTGCAAGAAATTGATCGTGAAGATCCCCAAAGACTTTCTGCAGCAAACCGCGCGGGAGTTCGGTTATCTGACCTCTCAGGAGCCGATTCGCTTTGACAGCACACCACTGGTATTTCCAGCCTCGGGACCGGCTTTTAACCTGCTCAACGACATCCTGTCACAGGATAGCCAGCGCCATTGCGAACGTGTTGCGCTCTACTATGCCAAGTTGCTGGGCAATGCCATTCTCGACACCTATGACAACAACCTGGACCACAGCGACAGTCTGTCCGGTTCGCACCATCGACATATCGAGCAGATTCGCGATCATGTGCTGGAGAATCTGACCACCGATATACCGGTAGCCGACCTGGCCCGTCTGTGCCGTATCAGCCGCAAATCCCTCTATAACCTGTTCGAGCGGGAAACAGGTCTGACGCCCTCTGCGTATATCCGCCGCCTCAAGCTGGAAACCATCCACGCTGAGCTAAGCCGCAACCTTCGAGTGCGCAATGTGACCGAGGTCGCCCTTAAATACGGCTTTACCAATCTCGGCCGCTTCTCGGCCCAGTATCGTGAGCATATCGGTGAGTTGCCCTCTGAAACGCTCCGCCGTCTAAGCCGCTAACCCCCTTGCGAGTGCAAAAAAAACAACCCGGGGAAGGGGGGCCCGGGTTGTCGTAGGGTTCCGATATTCAGGTGGATCAGAACTTGTACATCGCCATCACCTCAACCTGCTGACCGGCAGGGCGCAACGAGCTGCCGGCTGACGTCGGCGGACGGTTGGCCGCATTCTGGTCACGCCACTCAATACCGATGTCCAGGTTCGGCAGGTAGGTGTAGATCAGGTTTACGGTTGACTGCTTCAGGGTATCCTCATCCATGGAGGCCGCTACCTCGTCGGACTCTACCTGGCCATAACGCAGGTTACCGCGCAGCTTGTCGCTGAAGCGATGGCTGATACCTGCGGAGAAACCGGTCAGGGTCACAAGATCACCGTCAGCATTCACTTCGGTTATGCCTGAAGCACCGGTTGCGCCCATATAGCCCCAGCCTGCATATACGCCAGCACCCTTACCGTTAAAGGCACTCAAGGCAAGACTGGTATTACCGAACTTGAACTTGCCTGCGAGCGAGATAGCCGCACCGTATTCAGATTCGCCATCGCCGCTGACGGTCGGAGTGGTATCCACTTCACGGCCGGTTACCGCTACGTTGAAGGCATGCCCGCTTTCGGTACGGTAGGTGTATGCAGCGACCAGATCAGGGATATCCGCATCGCTATAGACAGGGTCCTGCAGAGTCAGGCGCAGGCCGCCGTTGGTGTAGTGCATAACCAGATCGGGGCGGATGACCGCACCGTTACCGGCCACAGTACCGATACCCAGTCCCCAGAAGTTCAGGGTTTCTACGTCAAACGGTGCGTTGGCGAAGAACTGACCGTTCCAGGTCTGCCCGACGGTCACGTTATCCACACTCAAAGTGGCGTGACGCATGCGCCAGGCATAGGTGCTGTCGGTAGTCGTGTTGTTATCCCAGAAGTCGCCTTCCAGAAAACCGCGAACCTTGTGGCCTTCGATCATTTTGGTGGCGGAAAAGTTGACACGTGACTGACGTGCACTGCCTTCGAAGGAATCATCGCCCTCATCCGGCATGGTGAAAACACCCTCGGCCTTGACGTAACCACCAACGCTGAAGGTAGTGCCGTTGAACTCACCGAGCTCAACCGCTGAAACCTGAGAGGAGATACCGGCCACCATAATGGCCAGTGCCAATTTATTTCGAATCGTCATCTTTGTACGGCCCTCGTTATTATGTTTTATAAGGTCGATTCAATATCGCAAAGGGCCAAAATTACGGATATACAAATAGTGTAATCTTTGTACACACCGTGGAACTTAATTATGTATATGATCACCTCTATTCAATTATCCAATGGTTAAAATCAAAATTCTTATAATGTTGTCGGAATTTTTAAATACTTCATGTTCAATTGATGACCTGCCTAAGCATTACCCTGATGAGCGTTCAACGGAGGGACGTGAGCTGGAGGACGTCGCCAAATCGTCATACAGCGGATGCTAGAATGCCGCCCCATGACCGCCACCGCCCCAACACATGGCTCTCCTGCACATACCACCGGCAAACACCGCATCTTGCGTTGGTGTTTGAGCCTGCTGCTGACTGCACTGCTGATAGCCGGGGTAGAGACCACGCTTGGATGGCGTCAGACATTATCGGCCTGGTCTGGAGTACCACTCTCGACGCTGTTGATGCTCGCTGTGGCAACGCTGGTCAGTTATGCGCTGCGGGCCTGGAGAGCGTATCTCTATTTCGGCCGCCATCGGGGACATCCGTTTCTCGCCTATCTGCGCATCAACCTGTTGCACAACGCGCTGAACAACCTACTGCCGATGCGCCTTGGCGAAGCGTCGTTTCCGTTGCTGATGAAGCACCGCTTTGAACTACCTGTATTGAGCACAGCGGCAGGACTTGCCTGGATCCGACTGATGGATCTGCACTGGCTGGGGCTGCTGCTCTCGCTACTGGGCATCAGGCTGATTGGCCCGATCATGATGCTGCCTGCCCTGCTGCTGCCAACCCTGCCGTTTATCCTTATGCGCTTTTCGGCGTCGATTACCCGCTGGCTACCGGGGCCCCTGAAGTCTCTGGCCCGCATGCTGGCCGAACACGGACCGCTCAGCCCAGCGCTTGGACTTAAGCTTTATCTGCTCACAGCACTGCTCTGGAGCCTCAAGCTTTTCGTGCTGATGCTGGTGATTCAGCACTTTATCGACATTCCCGGCGTACAGGGGCTGCTGGCGATTATCTTTGCCGATCTCAGCAGCGTACTGCCGATCCACGGTTTGGCCGGTGCCGGCACCTTCGAAGGCGCCATGTTGGCCGCGCTGCTGCCGTTCGGCATAGCCGCCGAGGCCATTCTGCTTGCCGCCGTTAACCTTCACCTCTATATGCTGGGCGTGACGCTGGTGTCCATTCCAGTGGCGCTGATGCTGCCAGAGTGTGCCACTCGAACCCGTTTATCCGGCAAGCTCGGGATCATTACTGAAACAAAGTCGTAACCCCTGCGTCGCCAATCCGTCAACACTTCGCTATAGCCTTGTCATCCGTCAGTAATCAACGCGAGACGGATAGCATGCAGAAGTCGCAGCAACCTTCCCTTTCCATCGTGGTGCCCATGTACAAGGAGGAGGAGAACGCCCGTCTGTTGGTCCAGCGTGTACACGAGGGGCTTAGGGGTTACGGCGGGCGCTGGGAGATCATCTGCGTCGATGACGGCAGCCCCGACAACACCCTGTCCGAACTACGCCGTACGCGCAACGCGTTCGGCCCCCATGTCCGCATTATCACCTTACAACGCAATTTCGGTCAGACCGCCGCCATGCAGGCCGGTATCGATGCCGCCCGGGGCGAGTTGATCGTAACCATGGATGGCGATCTGCAGAACGATCCCAGCGATATCCCGCGCATGGTTCAGGAGTTAATCGAGCGCGATCTCGACCTGCTTCAGGGCTGGCGTCGCAACCGACAAGACGCCGCGCTCAAGCGCAAGCTGCCCTCGCGCATCGCCAACCGGCTTATCGGTAAAATTACCGGACTGCGCCTGCACGACTACGGCTGCAGCCTGAAGGTCTATCGCGCGTCGATACTGCGTCAGATTCGGCTGTTCGGGGAGATGCACCGCTTTATTCCGGTCTGGGTGGCCGGCGTCACCGCACCTCACCGTATTGGCGAAACCGAAGTGAGTCATCACGCACGCCAGTTTGGCGAATCCAAGTACGGTATCAGCCGTACATTCCGCGTGCTGATCGACCTGATGTCAGTGTTTTTCTTTCTCAGGTTTCGGGCCCGCCCCGGCCACTTCTTTGGCTCCATCGGGCTTGCCTCGGGCATTATCGGCGGCACGCTGATGAGCTGGCTGCTGTTCGTGAAGTTTGCCCTCGGCGAGGATATCGGCGGACGTCCCATGCTGATCGTCTCGGTGTTACTGCTGCTGATGGCGCTGCAGTTTCTCACCACCGGCGTAATTGCCGAGATGCTCAGCCGCATCCTGTTCCAGGGAGGCTCATCATCGAGCACATCGGTAAATAACTACGTGGTGCGTGAAAGCGACACCGCTGAGCGCTGGTTTGAAGATCAGGCACCCACCGGCCACACCGGCAGCACCTGGGCCGAGAGGGCTGCAGGTTGAACCGTATTCGTCTCGATCACCCGCTGTGGCTGCTGCTGTTTCTCAGCGTCGGCTTCGTGTTCAACCTCTGGTCTGTCCCGCTGTTTGATGTGGATGAAGGCGCCTTCTCGGAAGCCAGCCGTGAGCTGCTTAACTCGGGCATCTGGTCGGCGACCTATCTGGATGGCGAGCCACGCTATGACAAGCCGATCCTGACCTATTGGTTTCAGGCCACCTCCATGGCGCTGTTCGGTATTAACGAATTATCCCTGCGCCTGCACTCGGTGATCTGCGCGCTGCTTTGGGCGGGTGCGATCTACGCGTTCTGCCGCGAGTTCATCGACCGGCGCAGCGCACGTGCCGCTGTACTGATATTCAGCACCACCCTGCTGATTACGCTGATCGGTCGCGCCGCCACGGCCGACTCGCTGCTCAATCTGCTGATCGCGCTGACGTTCTTTGATATCTACCGCTACAGCTGTTACCGAAAGCCTACCCACCTGCTTCGGGTATGGCTCTGGCTCAGCCTTGGCATGCTAACCAAAGGCCCGGTGGCCGCCGGTATCCCCCTGCTGGTGAGCATGATCTGGATGTTCTCGCTCGGTCAGCAAAAGCTCTGGACGCGCTCCATTTTCAGCCCTTGGGGTTGGTTGATCCTGTTGAGCATACTCGCGCCCTGGCTGGTATTTGTCTGGCGCGAGCAGGGCAGCGGCTTTTTTACCGGGTTTCTGATCGAGCATAACCTCAACCGGTTCAGCGCTACCAAAGAGGGACACGGCGGTTACTGGTATTACTATCTGGTGCTGCTGCCTATCGTCATGCTGCCCTGGTCTGGCCTGATGCTGGGGCTTTTCAGGCGCGCAAAGGCGCTATGGCTGCGCCCGTTCGAGCGGCTACTGATCATCTGGTTCGCGGTTGTGTTTGTGCTGGTATCGTTATCACAAACCCAGTTGCCGCACTATGTGCTCTATGGCATCACGCCACTGGTCATCCTGTTCGCCAAGTATCGACGCGTGCTCGCCCGGGGCCGCTGGCAGTGGCTGCTGCCCGCCTTGCCTCTTGCACTGCAGATCGCGCTTGTACTCTATGCAGCCCCTCTGGCCGAGTCCCAGAACAACCTGTACCAGCGCGAAATGCTGGCTCAGGCCCCAGAGGTGTTCGATCTGCATTACGCCCTGTTGCTGGCCGTTGCCGCGGGCCTGACCCTGATGATCGGCATGCTCGGATTGTCGCAATGGAAACGTCTGGCACTGGCCGGGCTTGTCCAAAGCGCCACACTCTTCCTGCTGCTGTTACCCGCATTGGCCGAACTGCAACAAGCGCCGGTAAAACGGGCCGCTGATGTTGCACAACGCATGGGCGTTCCCTTCGTTGCCTACCGCATCCATATGCCCAGCTTCAGTCTGTACCGCGATGCCATCACAGAACGTCGCGCCCCACAGGCCGGTGATTACCTCTTTACCCGCGCTGATCGCCTCGACGATCTGCAACACCGTTTCGGCCCTGACGCGATCGACGTGTTCTATCGGGAGGGCGGCATTGTTTTGGCTCAGGTGCTACCCGAGGATGCACGACATGAATGAGATTTTCGCTTCGTTACGCGATGTTCGTCCGACCCTATTAAACCGATTGCTCAGCCAATCACTTCTGCCGCAATCACACACCCCCTTGAGCACACCCGTGCCTTATATCTGCATCATCCTGACATCAGGCGCTTTCATGTTGATGGCGACGCTACTCTGGATGTTTGGCGGCTACCATGCCGCCTTTCACACCCTGAACGACCTCGGTGCACTGCTGCCAGATACCCTCTGGTCGGCGATGACGCTTCTTGGCGATACGCAGGTCGCATTCGCCGTCCTGCTGTTCGTACTGTTCCGCTTTCCACAGCTGCTGCCGGCCACACTGATCGCAGCCATACCGGCCACGCTGATCAGCCATGGGCTCAAGCATGCGACTGATCTCGATCGTCCAGCCGCTGTGCTACCGCCCGAGAGCTATCACCTAATTGGCAGCATGATCAAGCATGGCAGTTTCCCCTCCGGCCACTCCACAACCGCTGGTGTTATCGCTGCCCTGTTCATCGTAATCGCCCGCAGCCGGGCACAACGTAGCCTGGCTATCACTGCGTTCGCACTGGTCACCGTCAGCCGTGTGATGGTTGGCGCACACTGGCCGATCGACGTTTTGGTCGGGGGTGCGATCGGGCTGATATGCGGGCTGGCGGGGTATGAGCTTGCCACCCAATACCGCTGCTGTCGCACCGCCAAGAGCCAGTGGCTGGCGATGCTCCTCCCCTTCTATGCCGTGCTCGCCATGCCGTTTCATGACGGCGGCTATCCTTTGGGTCACGGTCTGATTCTGCTGCTGGTCTTGATAGGCGCCCTGCAGTACCTCAAGCAACTGCAGCGCCCGGCTTCGGGCGCCAGTGTCTCCAACGCTTTCGGGTTCTGACCCTATGCTGTCGTCACGTCCGGTCAACGGTATTGCCGGTTATCTACTGCTGTCTGTCATTGTAATGGTGGCTTATCGATTGCTGGTGATCGACTTGACCCCCGTACATCTGTTTTTTGATGAAGCCTACTATCTGAGTTGGGCACAAACACCAGACTGGGGGTATTACTCCAAACCGCCGATGGTTGCCTGGGTGATCTGGCTCACCACAACCCTCTTGGGCGATGCCGAATGGGCGGTCAAAGCCGGTGCCGCTATGCTCTACGGGCTAACCGCCCTGTTGGTGGCCGATACCGGTCGTCTGCTGTTCGACCGCCGCACCGGCGTATTCGCAGGCTTTATCCTGCTACTGATGCCGCTGGTCAGCTTCAACAGTCTGTTTATCACCACCGACGCACCGCTGCTGTTTTTCTGGGCGCTGGCCATCCGTCTGTTCCTGCAAGCGGAGTCCTCGAATGGGCTGATCTGGTGGTGTCTTGCAGGTCTCGCGGGCGGCCTTGGCTTGCTCTCCAAATACACATTTATTCTGCTGCCGGTCAGTTTCCTGCTGCTGGCGGTGTTCTGCGAACGCGGACGCGCGCTGCTGCGCACTCCGGGATTCTGGCTCGCTTGCGCCTTGGCCACTGCCTGTCTGCTGCCTAACCTGTACTGGAACTACCGACACGACTTCATCAGTTTTCAGCACACGGCCGAGATCTCCCATCAGGGTGAGAATCCCGTCAGTCTGACACGGTTACTGGAGTTCTGGCTGGGTCAGGCGGCCGTTTTCGGCCCTCTGCTCGCCCTGACCCTGGTATCGGCACTGCGATGCAGGAAAGGCGTCTCGCGCTGCGACGGCGAGCGCTTCGCCTGGGCACTGTTCTGGCCCACCTTCATTGTGATTTCCGCTCAGGCACTGTTAGCCCGTGCCAATATCAACTGGGCCGCACCTGCGTATATCGGTGGGGCGCTGGTCGTCGCTTACCACCTCAGCCACACCACTCGCCGATGGTGGCCACCACTGGCGCTAGGCGTCAACCTGCTGCTGGCACTGATCTTTTACCATTACGTGTTCATCCTGAACCTTGCCGGGATCGAGCCGGGTCGTCACAGCAACCCATATAAACGGGTCATGGGCTGGCCCGCGCTCGTCGCTCAGCTACAGCCTGAGTTTGACAGTCGGCCGGATATTCCACTGGCCAGCGACTCTCGAAGGCTGTTGGCTTACTTCGGCTACTACCTGTCGCCCCACCGCTATCAGGGCTATGCCCTCAATAGGGATGGGCACATCGATGATCATTACGAGCTGATGCGCTCAATTGACCGTGATTCGCCGCAACGCCTGCTGTTTGTGAGCCAACACCTGGGTACCGAGGCATTACTGCGCTACTTCGATCATGTGGAGAAGATCGCTACCGCTCACGTCGATATCTTCGATGACTTCAGCCGAAACGCGCAACTCTACCTCGTCACGGGGTATCGCGATGGCGAGGCGAATATGGCCAGTGATCAGGAGGTGCGAAATGCGCATGCTAAAACGCCGTGATATCCGCCTCTTCATCCTCTGTGTGCTCATTTTCACCCTCTGGCCCTCAATCGACCTGTGGACCAGTCGCCTGTTTTACACGCCAGAAGAGGGCTTTATCTATGAAGATCTGCCGATTTTTCAGCTTGTCTACGCCCTGTTTGCCAAGCTTCATTTTGTGCTGCTGCCGCTGTTGATCTATCAGGCTGTTCGACTGAACCGCCACCGAAACAGCAGCCCCTTTCAGCGGCGCGCTGCACTGTTTCTTTTGTTATCGCTGCTTTTGGGCCCGGGTATACTGGCCAACGTGATCATCAAGGACAACAGTATTGGTCGGGCCCGTCCGTCGCAGATCGTTGAGTTTGGCGGCCAACACGACTTTGCTGCCGCTTTCGAATACTCGGGCGCCTGCGAAAAGAACTGCTCGTTTGTCAGCGGTCACGCCGCGATGGGCTTTTGGCTGATCAGCTTCGCCTGGGTCTGTGCGTCCGGCAGACTTTTTGTGGCCGCCTGCAC
Source organism: Marinobacterium lacunae (assembly GCF_000705555.1). Lineage (GTDB taxonomy): Bacteria > Pseudomonadota > Gammaproteobacteria > Pseudomonadales > Balneatricaceae > Marinobacterium_D > Marinobacterium_D lacunae. Next base: position 51,764 of record NZ_JMQN01000053.1, on the reverse strand, counting down.
GGTTGGCGCACTGGTGGGCCTGACCCGAATCGTACAAGGCGGGCACTTTCTCAGCGATGTGGTGTTTGCCTTCTGGCTGATCTATTTCACCAATCTGCTGCTTGGCCACTGGATGATGCTACGCTCACCCTACGCTACGCCGAAAAACGCCTTGGCGGGTCACTGGGCCTAACTTCAACCAAAAAACCATACAAAAAATCCAGTTTCTGTTCGATTTGTACAAGCCTTAGTCTTCTAAATGCATTCTGAGCCAGAATACCTGCTCATAAAATGAAACCTCGTTTGAATAACAACTATTACACGCGAGGTTGAGTGATGTTCAGATTCGACCCATTCTCCCCGGAGATCGACGCCAACCCCTTCCCGGCGTACAAGACTCTTCGGGATGAATATCCCTGTTTCTGGAGCGAAGAGGCCAATATGTGGGTGCTCTCCCGCTACCAGGATATCGTTATGGCGCTGAACGACTGGGAGACCTTCTCCTCGGCGAAGGGCAACCTGATGTCAGAGATGCCGGGGCGCGCCGGCGCTACCCTGGGCACCTCCGATCCTCCCCGCCACGACCGTATGCGTGCGCTGATCCAGAAAGCGGTGATGAAGCGTGCGCTGGACCACATCATCGAGCCTGCCCACGCCGCCGCACGCGCACGGCTGGAAGCAGTCAAGGATAAGCAGCCGTTCGATTTCGTCGAGGACTTTTCCGCCAACTACACCGTCGATCTGATCGCGTATCTGTTCAACCTGCCGGCTGAAAATCTGGACACGGTGCGTGAAAAAGCGGTGTTGATGGTGCAGTCCGACCCGGTTACCCGTACCAAGTCGCCGGAGCACCTGGCTGCGTTCGAGTGGATGCGCGACTACGCCGACACCCTGGTGGAGATCCGCAAACGGGAGCCGGGCGAAGACCTGCTCAGCCAGTTCATCCTGGCCGAGATCGACGGCGAGAAGCTTGAGGATCGGGAGATCCAGCTCACCGTCACCACGCTGATCATGGCGGGTATCGAGTCGCTGTCCGGATTCATGAGCATGCTGATGAAGAACCTGACCGACTTCACCGATGTACGCGATGCGCTGGTGGCCGATCCGTCCAAGATCCCCGACGCAATCGAGGAGAGCCTGAGATTCAACACCTCGGCTCAACGCTTCAAGCGTTGTGTACAGAAGGAGATCACCCTGCACGGCCAGACCCTCAAGCCCGGTGACTTTGTCTGCCTGGCCTATGGCTCAGGCAACCGGGACGAGCGTCAGTTCGCCAATCCGGACGTGTACGACCTGGAGCGCAAGCCGAAGGGGCACCTGGGCTTCGGTGGCGGCGTCCACGCCTGCCTCGGCATCGCAATTGCTCGCCTTGCGTGCAAGGTCGCGGTTGAGGAGATCCTGGCGATGTACCCGACGATCCACAGCGTCGAGCAGGAGATCCAGTGGATGCCGTCATCCACCTTCCGCAGCCCGCTGCATCTGTGGCTCAAGGCCTGATCCCCGGCCACTCAACGAAGCGCCCCGGTATCCGCCGAGGCGCTTACCGACAACAGAACATCCGGAGAACAAGAAGATGCCTAAAGTGGTATACGTAGATTTTCAGGGTAACCGCAACGAGTTGGAGGTTGCCAACGGCATGACCCTGATGCAGGGAGCGGTGATGAACGGACTCGACGGTATTGAAGGCGAGTGCAGCGGCTCCTGCGCCTGCGCCACCTGTCACTGCTATGTCGACGAGGCCTACCTCGACAAGCTGCCTGAGATGAGCGAGAACGAGGATGAATTGCTCGATGGCACCGCCAGCGAGCGTCTGGGTACCAGTCGCCTGAGCTGCCAGATCCGGATGACGGATGACCTGGACGGCATCGTCGTTCAGCTGCCTGAGGAGCAGTAAGATGACAGGCGTCGTGATCATCGGCGGCGGTCACGCCGGTTTTCAGTGCATCGACAGCTTACGCAAGGGCGGCTATACAGGCCCGATCACGCTGATCGACGCCGACCCGCACCTGCCCTACCAGCGACCGCCCCTGTCCAAGGGCTATCTGCTTGAAGGTGCCGCCCCCGACACGCTGCTGTTCCGTACCGCAACCTACTACAGCGAGCAGTCGGTTGAGCTACACCTGGGCGTCGCGGCCACCGCCATCGACCGGGACAACCGCTCGGTCACACTGTCCAACGGTGTGAGGCTCAGTTATGACCAGCTGGTACTGGCGCCGGGCGCCAGCATCCGCCCGCTGAAGGTACCGGATGAGATCGCCGGCCAGGTGCACTACATCAAGACCCTGGGCGATATCGACCGCATCAGCGCCCAGCTCAGCAATGCTCAGGATCTGGTCGTCGTTGGCGGCGGCTTTATCGGCCTCGAGTTTGCGGCCACCGCCTGCAAGCTCGGCAAAAAGGTCAGCGTGCTGGTGCGCGGCACAGGGCTCATGAACCAAAACGTAACGCCGGAACTGTCCCAGTTCATGCTGGAGCAGCATCGCGCGCATGGCGCCGATATCCAGCTGAACACCAGCATCGAGACGGTTTCACGCCTCGACGACGGCAGTTTCGAGATCTTGACCACTGATGGTCGCACTCTGAGTTGCGACATGCTCGTGGCCGGTATCGGCGTTACTCCCGATACGCGGCTGGCCGAAGCGGCGGGACTCGAGTGCGATGACGGCATCATCGTCGACGCCCAGTGCCGCACCAGCGACCCAGTGATCTATGCCGCTGGCGATGCCGTCTCGTTTGCACATCCGCTGGCGGACAGGCCGATACGAATCGAATCGGTGCAGAACGCCGTCGATCAGGCCAAGGTGATCGCGGCCACTATTTGTGGTGAACAGGCGGAGTACGACTCGGTGCCCTGGTTCTGGTCCGATCAGTACGAATTCAAACTACAGATGGCGGGGCTGCATGCAGGCTACGACCGCGTCGTCCAGCGCGGAGCGACCGAGAGCGGCAAGTTCACGCTGTTTCTGTACCGGGGCGATAAGCTGATTGCAGTGCACACCGTCAACAAACCCGCCGATCATATGGCAGCACGCAAGTTGCTGGCCGCCGGTGTATCGCCGAGCTTCGCTGAAGCGGCGGACGAGAGCCTGAAGCTAAACGGGCTATTGAAACGTTAACGACTCGTAACCGAAGCGGGGCATTGCCGGTTAAGTCAGGTGAACTACGCGCCTGACTTTAGTCCCGCAAAAGGGGGCGGTCTAATGACAAGATGTCCAGCCCCCGGTCGCAACCCAGATCATTCAGCCTCTGGCGCTGCAGCAGGACGCCCAACATCCGTCTATGAAAATCGAGGGCCTGGGTGAGACGTTGATTCACGCAACCTTACGCTTTATCCCACATCAGATCGCACTCATCTTTGGCAGCGGCCGCCAGCAGTTCGAGTAGGGGATAGGCGTGGTTGGCAAGACTCACTTTCTGATCTTCATCCTCTTGGCCTTCCGACAGCTCGTCGTCTGTATCAGCAGGTATCGGCTGTTCGTCGAGCGCACGTTTCAAGTTGTTCAACGCCTCTGGAATATCGGCGGCCAGGATAGCGCCGGGCACGACATCGCTGTGTCCCATCATACGGATCATGGTCAGTGCTACATCGCCCAACATCGTGATATTGGCATAGGCATCGGTTCTAAAGGTAATGAGCATGAGCACCTCGGCAGATAATGGGGGTCGCCTTAATAGTGTAGTCGAGCCGGCAGGGTGTCGATCGGTTCTGCAGCCTGGCTACTAATCCGCAATCCCGGAAAAGTGGCAAGCTTTCATGCAATATCGTTCAATACCGCCCGCCGCGCCCCGGCTAATCTGGCCACTCCCCCGCTACAAAAAGGTTACCAGATGCTGTCCGTATTGATCCCGATGATGATCTTTGCGCTGGTCGGCGCGATCACGCCAGGGCCTGTGAATCTGGTGGCCACCAGTGCCGGTGCCCGTTTCGGCAGTCTGCGTGCACTGCCCCATGTGATCGGTGCCACGCTTGGATACACCCTGGTCGTTTACCTCTGCGGCATCGGCGTCGGCGAGTTGATCGACCTTTACCCGGTCGTACTCGATACACTGAGGTATGCCGGTGCCGCACTGCTGCTCTACCTGGCCTGGAAGATCGCCACCACCTCCCCCACAACCCGGACACAGGCATCACAGGAGCAAGCACCTCGCCTGATGCAGGGTGCCCTGCTGCAGATCCTCAACCCCAAGGCCTGGCTGGTTGCGCTTACCGGTATCAGCCTGTTCGTGAGCCTGCATCCCGATCCGGCTCTCTCTCTGCTTCTGTTCTGCGCCGTGTCATTTCTGGCCTGTTTTATCGGGGTCGGATTCTGGGCCTGCGCCGGGCAGCTGATAGGGCGATTTCTAGCCAGTCAGCGTGCACAAATGTACTTCTACCGCTTGATGGGCGTGTTGCTTGGCAGTACCGTTGTTACCCTGTTCATCTGATGGGGGGCATGGATGTGGCGGAACCAACTCAGTTTTTTACCCGCAGCAGCGCACTGCCGTTTGTCGAGATACGTCGCGCCAACCGCTCCAGCGCCTGCTACGACAAGCACTCCCATGACGAGTTTTCCTTCGGCGTCATCGACGCCGGCGCAGCCAATTATCTGAACCTGGGCCAACGCCACGCCATCGCCAGGGGAGACACGGTTACCATCAACCCCGGCGATACCCACTCATGTAATCCGCAGGCAGGCAGTTGGTCGTACCGCATGCTGTTCGTCGATACCCAATGGATAGCGGGCCTGCAGCAGGAGCTCCGCGCCAGTGCAGATGACTATCGCCCCTTCGAACGGGACTACGAGCGCGATCTGCGACTTTTTCAAGGCTTCGATGCGTTGTTTAATACATTGATGCGAGACGATGACACGCTGGCCGCCGAAAGCGAGCTGATCGACTGGCTGACGCCTGTATTCAGCACCGGCGGGATCACCGAGCGGCGCACTGCGGGGTTGCAATCGCTGATCCCGGTGCGGGAGCTGTTGATGGACAGACTGGACGAGAACCTGCCGTTGGAAGCGCTCTGCGAGGTCAGCGGCCTGAACCGCTATCAGCTGATCCGCAGCTTTCAGCGTCACTATGGCATGGCGCCGCACGCCTGGCTGCTGGATCAGCGGATCAAGCGCGCCAAGCAGCTGCTGCGTGAAGGTACGGCGCTGATCGATACTGCCCAGCGCCTTGGCTTTTCCGACCAGGCGCACTTTCATCGGCACTTCAAGCGCCGCACAGCGGTGACGCCCGGTCAGTATCAAGCCTGTTTCGTTTGACGCTTAGCCTTTAGGGCCAAACAGGAACCAGAGAATCAGCCCCAACAACGGCAACAGCAGGATCGCCACCACCCAGATCACCTTGGCACCGGTACTGGCGTTGCTCTGGATTGTTTTGATGATGGCCATCACATCCAGCACCAACAACAGCAAACCAAATATTCCCGTTACTTCGATTCCCATATCAATTTCTCCATAAATCCATGATATCGCTGGCACTATGCATGACCTTGAGCACTGCCAGATGCTACATTTCATCTCATATACTCCGTCTTGGGCAAGCCAAACAGAGAAAAGAGTTCACGGAACAGAAATCACAGGTGAGGCACGATGAAACTGGTCAGCAACAGCTTTAACGATGGTGCTCCCATTCCGACCCGATACGCGTTCGGAAAAATGGACACCCAGACCCATGTAGCACTGTCGGATAATATCAACCCTCATATGGCATGGAGCGAGGCCCCTGAGGGCACCCGGTCCTTTGCCCTGATCTGTCATGACCCGGATGTGCCCAGCAAAGGCGACGACGTCAATCAGGAGGGCAAAACCGTCCCCGCTACTCTGCCCCGTGTCGATTTTTACCACTGGGTACTGTTCAACATACCGGCCACCGTCAGCGAGATCGCCGAGGGCAGTCATTGCAACGGTGTAACGCCGCGCGGAAAGTCTGGCCCTGAAGCACCGCAGGGGATGATGCACGGGATCAATGATTACACGGCATGGTTTGCAGGCGATGCGGATATGAAGGGTGACTACTTCGGCTACGATGGCCCCTGCCCGCCCTGGAACGACGAGCTCATGCACCACTATGTATTCAGCATCTATGCGCTGGATACCGATCAGATCGAGGTTGATGGCGAGATCAACGGCAAGAACCTGTATGACGCCATCGAGATGCATGTGATCGACGGCGCCAGCATCCGCGGTACTTACACGCTGAATCCAACGTTAGAACCCTGATTGACCAACGGCCGGGCACTGGCCCGGCCATTTGACACCCTGCCTGCCGCGCCCGGTGGGCCCACTCCGAGGAGCGGATGCAGTGGAGGCTATCCACCCGGTACCCGAGCTTGTCTGGGCTATCTTCAGCCTGTTACTTGTAGCACTCAGTGTCTACCTGGTATCTCGACGCACTCACCTGCCGTTTACCGTGATGCTGGTCGTGGTCGGAATCGCCATCAATTTCATCGGCCATGAAGTTCCCGCGCTGTCCCATATAGAAGACACCCTGAGCATATCGCCCGATCTGATTCTGTTCGTCTTTCTGCCGACCCTGATATTTGAGTCCAGTTACAATCTGGATGCACGACAGCTTCGCCACAACAGCGCACAGATTCTCGCACTGGCGATACCCGGCCTCCTGCTCTCGACCGGGCTGATCGGGGTGATCATATGGCAAGCGCTGGATATCGATCTGATCGCCGCCCTGCTGATGGGTGCGCTGTTAAGTGCCACCGACCCGGTAGCGGTTATTGCACTGTTCAGACAGATAGGCGCCCCCGGACGCTTATCGACCCTGATCGAGGGTGAAAGCCTTTTCAACGATGCCACCGCGTTGGTGGTCTCCAAAATATTGCTGACCACGCTCGCCATAGGGGCCCTCTCTCAGGACCAACTCGTCGGCGGGGTGTTCAGCTTTGTCACGCTCTTCGCAGGCGGCCTGATATTCGGAGTATTGCTGGGCTACCTCACCGGGAAGTTGATCGGCTGGATCGATTCGGACCCCATCGTGGAGATTGGGCTCACCACTACGCTTGCCTACCTGTCGTTTTTGATCGCTGAAGAGGTGCTACATATCAGCGGCGTCATGGCGACTCTGGGCGCGGGCCTGACCATCGGCACCTGGGGCAAGCTGCGCATCACATCGTCCGTAAGGGTCTACCTTGAGCATTTCTGGACAGTGTTGGCCTTTACCGCCAACGCCTTTTTGTTCCTGCTGCTGGGCATGCAGGTCGACATCCCCTCGCTGGCCTCCTCCTGGGATCTGATCCTGTGGGTGATCGTAGCGATGCTGGTCTCTCGGGCGTTCGTTATCTTCGGCCTGTTGCCGCTGTTCGACCGACTACCGAAAGTCGACCCTGTGGGTATCGGATATCGCTTCATCATGTTCTGGGGCGGTTTGCGCGGCGCGATTGCGCTGGCGATCGTGCTCAGTCTGCCGGACTACCCCTTCAAGGAGCTGTTCGTAGCACTGGTAACCGGTGCAGTCCTGTTTACGCTGCTGGCACAAGGGCTCACCATGCAGCCACTGCTGCGCCTGATGAAACTCGACCAGCCACCGCTGGCAGACCGGCTGGCACTGTTAGAGCGTGAGATCACCGCCCATCAACGTGCGATCAAGCGGTTGCCGGCACTGCATGAGGGCGGCCTGTTTTCAAGCCGGATTACCCAACGGCTCAACCACCGCAGCCAGCAGGCGATCGCCCACGCCAAACATGAAATTCACCGCCTGCGCGAGGAACACCTCACCCCAGTTCAGGAGTTCAACCTGTTCTTCCTGCGCGCACTCACAGAAGAGAACAGCTATTACCGGGAAATGTTTGAGCGCGGACACTTAAGCGAATCGGTCACCCGCAGACTGCTGATGATGCTTGAACACCAGATCGACTCTTTGCGCTACGACAAGGCGTTTCACAATGGCAACAGCCGCTTGCAGTACGAGTATATCGAGCACTGGCTGTTCAGTCGTTTCAGCAATACACCTGTTCTACGCGCTATCGTCGAACACATGCGACTTGTGCGTATAAGCCGGTATTACGAAACGGTCTGGGGACACTTTCAGGGCAGCCGTCACGTTCTCCACTCGATCGATCAACTCTCACGCATCGACTCCACGCCAACCGAAATCGTTTCCCGCGTCCGTGAGCACTACCGCCATTGGAACCATCTGGCAACCGACAAGCTGCACCGACTCAATCACGACTTTCCGGAGTTCGCTCTACTGATGCAGGAGCGCCTGGGCAAACGTATCGTACTGTTATCCGAGGTCGAAACCACGCGGGAGCAGGCGCGTCACGGCACCATTCCACAGGGTATGGCAGAAGAGATCGAGGCTGATCTGATTAAACAACTCAAGCGCCTTCGCGGCCATGCGGTGCAACTGCTCAATGACGATCCCGAGCAGTTACTCAAACGTGTTCCGCTCTTTGCACGCCTCCCGGACAATCAGCTGCGCAAGATTGCCACGGCCTGTGAGCCGATTACGCTGGAGAAGCACGACTACCTGGTCCATCAGGGCAGTCGCAATGACACGTTGTTCATCGTCAGCCGCGGTACTGTGCGCCTACAACACTACACCGACGGCGAGGAGCATCGACTCAGCACGCTTATCGCAGGCGACAGCTTCGGCGAGTCGGCGCTGCTTGGTGAGGGTCACGCAGACGTTTCAGTCATCGCCCAAACCCCTTCGCGCCTGTACACCTTAAGCCGGGAGCGTCTGGGACAGTTGATGCAGAAGGATCCCGAACTACGCGATTTTCTGGCCGAACGTGACCACCGCCTGAAGAAGATACACGATCAGAATCACACCGTGGCACCAGGATAGGGCTTCAAACGATGCTGATCCGCACCAACGCAGGGCGTTAAAAACACCCTTTTTCATACCGCCCTCAGCCATACGGGCTGTAAAAGAACAGCTTAAACTCTCTGGCATGGCCTTTGCTGTGACATTGCAGAGTTTTACAAACAGTTATTTAAGGCAACGACGCCTCCGGCCCCACCCATGCGGTATCCACGTGGGGCCGGAGGCGTTTTCGTTTGGAGAAGGGATACTATGCGTTGGATAACTTATCCGGTGCGGTTGCTGCTGCATCAACTGGGCCTGCACGGATTGATCGGCCTTGTGGCGTTGCTTCCGCTGGCGAGCTTCGCTCTGTATATGACCACTAGCTACTCGCTTCTGCCAAGCCTTTTGATCATTGCCTATCTGTCGATGTCTGGCCTTTGGATAACGCTGTTCGAGCTTTCCTTACTTCAGCATGATTGCGAGGCGCAGGCAGAGGGACAGGGAATCCCGGGTGCTACCGAATATCTGATCCTGAAACCCCTGTCGCGCGCATTCTATGCATCGGTTACCCGTGAGCGCCGTATACAGCAACGCTTGCAGCAAAAGCTGGATGAGATCTCACACGCCTCACATGAACTTGAGACCAGCGCCGAGCAGGTAACACACAGCGCCGAATACCAGCGCGATGCCGCCAGCACCGCATCGGCTGCCGTCGAAGAGCTCAACGTCAGCATTCTGGAGGTGACGGAGCTTGCGAACAACTCCCGGCAAAGCAGCATCGCAGCGACCGAGCAGCTTCAGCAAAGCTGTAAGGAGCTGCTGCAATTGATTGACGCCATATCCGCAATGGCACAGCAGGCGCTATCAACCAACGAGTTGATGCGCCAGCTCAGTCATAACTCTCAAACCATTAATGAGATGTCCTGTGTTATTCAGGGTATTGCCGACCAGACCAACCTGCTGTCATTGAACGCAGCGATAGAGGCAGCACGTGCCGGCGAGAGCGGACGCGGGTTTTCGGTGGTTGCAGACGAAGTAAGGCGACTGGCCAAGAGCAGCCAGCAATCTGCCGCCGAGATCAGCCGCAATATCGACGACATACAGACCCACATACAGGAAGCAGGGGCGCAGATGTCGAGCCTTTCCACGAAAGCCGAACAGAGCGTGCAGGTATCTGAAGCGGTCCGCACGCTGCTGGAAGGTGTGCGTTCACTCACCGACAGACTCACCGAAGAGGTGGTTCAGGTGGCCGTCAGCACCGAACAGCAGAGTCAGGCTGTTGCCGAGATTGCCAACCTCGCCGACCAAGTATCGCAGGGCAATGCCGAGAACCTCAGATCCGCCGATCAGGCCCGCACCATAGCGCACCACCTCGCCCACCTAACGGAGCCTCAACAATGACTGCGTTAACTCAAATTCCATGGACTGAACTGACCTTCGCCGCGGCGGTGTTTGCCGTAATGCTCACGTTTTATATTTTGTATCGCGCAGCTGAACGCAGCAAACGTACGCTGATAATGAGTAATCTGGAGCAACTTAATCTGCTGCGCATGCTGCTTGCAGACTTTCAACGTCACCGCGGCCTGAGCGCCGGTTTAATATCGGGTGACCAAAGCCTGCGCGAAGATCTCACCCGTGTGCGGGCGCGTATCGATCAGTCCATTGAGCAGGCCCAAAAACTCGATACCCGCCATCCTAACGACTGGAAAGCCCTGATCGCACAGTGGCGTGCACTGAGGGCTGACCAAAACCGTGACGCAGACAGTAACATGCAGGCGCATCACCAGCTGATTCGCGACACTATCTTTCTGATCGAAGACATCGCCAGCGAGGTCGACCTCTCCTGTGGCCGTGACGAACTTTCCTACCTGATCTGCATCTGGCATGAGGTTGTTCAAACAGCCGAGTGGAGTGGTCAAGCGCGGGCGCTTGGCACCGGTATCGCCGCCTCGCGCAGCAGCAGCGCCGCCCAGCGTGTACGTCTGCGATTTCTGCATCAGAAAATTACTCACCTTTCGCGCGCTGCATTTGGCACACTTCAAAGTAGCTTCGCGAGCAAGGAGCGGCTGCTTCATTGCCAACGCGCGGTTGACGGATTTCTGCACTGTATCGAGCAGGAGCTGCTGGGCATTGATAATCCGAGCATTGAAGCCAAGCGCTACTTTGATCAGGCAACCGGCGCCATTAACGAGTTACTCGCGCTGGTCGATGCGGCACTGAATGAGCTTCATCAGTTGCACGGTAAACAGCGTTAATCCTCGGCATCAGCGACCGGCACGCGAGGTAATCCCGCATTACGAAATACTATATCCGCCATACGAAACATGAGATTATCTGCGGCTAAACCGGCAATAGCCGAGTCATGCACGGAGAGAGGCAGATGGCGGGAAAACAGTCCGACTCGCGAATTCAGGTGATCGATCGCGCCGCCGCGCTGATGGATGCGATCTCCCGCTACTCGAAACCGGTCAAACTGAAGATGCTCAGTGCCGACACCGGCCTTCACCCGTCGACCGCTTACCGAATTCTTAACTCGCTGACTGACAACCGATTTGTCGAGCGGGACTCGAACGGCGATTATCGACTCGGGCCACGGATGCTTCAGCTGAGCAACCGGCTGCATACCGATATCGACCTGCGTGCGGTTGCCCTGCCACATATGGAAGCCTTGCGGGACAAACTGGGCGAGACGGTCAACCTCACCATCCGCGAAGGTGATGTGGTGATCTACTTCGAGAAAGTCACGCCGAACAGAATGATGCATGTAAACCAGATCGTCGGTAGCCGTGCGCCATTGCACGTCACCGCCGTCGGCAAGCTAATGCTGGGAATGGGTGGTGAGGAGGAGATTCGTGCCTACGCACAGCGCACCAACCTGCCTGCCTACACCCGCAACACCCTCTCGTCCCTGGATGCGCTGACTGAGGCCTGCATCAGCAGTTATCAACGGGGCTATTCGCTGGATGACGAAGAGGCTGAACTCGGGGTGGGTTGTATCGGCGTTCTGATACACGATCGCACAGGCAAGGTCACTGCGGGGCTGTCGGTATCGGCCCCTATCGAGCGCCGCAAGATCAGTTGGATTGAGGATATCCAAGCCGCAGGTGAGGCGATCTCACATCAGCTCGGCTATCGGCCTGAATAGCCGAGTCTCAACCGGCGTATCACTCCACCAGTTGCACACTGACAACACGATCGCGACCACTGCGCTTGGCGCTATACAACGCCTTATCTGCGCTGGTGAGCAGACTATCGGCTTCAGATACGTTTTCCGGCCAGCTTGCGATCCCCGCCGACAGAGTGACTGGTTCTAGTGTCTGGCCATCGATAACGACAGAATCCATAGACACCGCCCGGCGCAGTTCCTCGGCCCGTTTCAGGGCATCCTCACTGCTTGCGTCAGGCATAATGATGACGAACTCCTCGCCGCCATACCGGCAGGCGATATCGGTCTGTCGGAACGATTCCCTCATCTTGCAGGCAACCCGTCGCAACGCCTCATCTCCCGCCGTGTGCCCGTATGTGTCGTTAAAATCCTTGAACTTATCTATATCGCAGATCAGCAGTGATAACGGTCTCCGCTGACGCGCAGCCAAGGCCACCTCACGTGCCATCACCTCATCGAAATAGCGTCTGTTCTTGAGCCCGGTAAGCGGATCTTCATAGGACAGCTTCTTCAATTCTTCGGTACGCTCCTGCACCTGCTGCTCCAATAAGATGTTCATCTCCTGCAGCATGCGCTGGGAACGGGCAAAAAAGCGCAGTGCAATTACCACAACCGACAGCGAGAACAACAAAGCCCCCCAGGCAACCGGCACCTGCCCCCAGGGCAGCACACCATGTGCGACCCCCATATCAAGCAGCAACAGGATACTCAGCACCGCATACGCGAGGATAATTGCACGCTGATCATAGCTGGCCGAGGCGAACAACCCCAGCGTCGGCACAAACAACATAACCAGTGTGAGGGCAAACACTGCGTCGAACACAGGGTAGATATGCGATAACTCAGCCCATCCGCCCAAACACAGCACCAGCGCCCCCGCAGTGAACAAGAGGTGGAACTTCCACACCCAGTTATAAAGCCGCTTGACCGGTGAGTTGAACCACTGTTCTAGCAGCAAGGCCATTGCCGCAGGCATCAGGAAGTATCCAACGGCACCCACATAATCCCAGAACAGTGGCTTGTACAAGAGCAGCAGATTGGCCGGGCTTTTACTGATCACCATCCCGGCTGTCGCAACTGAGTACAACGCAACGGCAACGAAGGTCCTCCAGCCGGTCTGCATCAGGGCAAAAACCAGTGCCAGCAGCGCGATCAAGATGCTGAAGCCACCGACGATCAAGCCCTCGATAGAGTCGCCAATAATCTGCTCAAGCAGCGACATCCGCTCCATGACCTTGACCTCGCCCCAGAGGCCAATATCCAGATAGTTTGAGAAAACTCGGAAATAGATCGGTTTACCGGCACTATGCGCCGGCAATGTGATCATATGCCAGGGCCAGCCGGCAAAGGCACCTTTACCCTCCGCATCGAACTCGCCGTAGTGATATATCCGCTTGCCATCTACATACACCTCGGCAATCAGATCGATACTGAAGATGTAGAGCACCGGGTCACGCCAGTTTCCTTCGGGAAGCGTGGTGCGATACCAAACGTTCTCTCTACCCTCCCGCCCAGGCGGGTTGGAGGGAAAATCGATGGCGCGCCATTGCCCCTTATCCTCAGGCCGGGTCCACTCGGGTACTCCCTCCACCATCGGTGAGTCGCCCCAGCGATATTCCCACCCCTTATCCAGCACCACAGTGTCAGCGCGTGCCGCACTTGCGCCCGACAGGAGGATTAAGAACAGAAAACAGCCCGCAAAAACTGATCGGCATAGGCGATTGATCGTTTCAAAACGGTGCTCGACGCTGGCTGTCATATGCCGGGCTCTCTGACTCACTCGATATAGTCCTGTCCATCGCCAGCCAGCCAATGCTCGAACTGATCGGCCGGCATCGGATGCGCAAAATAGTAGCCCTGCGCCAGCGTGCAGCCAATCTGAGAGAGTATATCGGCTTGGTTACGGGTCTCGACGCCTTCGGCGACTACCTGAAGACCAAAGGTGGCCCCCAACTGAATGACGGCGCGCGCCAACGCCCTGTCGCTGGCATCGTGCCCCAGGTCGTTCACGAAACTTCTGTCCAGCTTAAGTTCGGTCACCGGGAAGCGTTTAAGATAGCTCAAGCTGGAGAATCCGGTACCGAAATCATCGATAGACAGCCCGACACCCAGCTCGCGTATACGAATCAGCTCATCGTGAATGTCACTGCCCGGCTCCATCATCAGGCTCTCGGTGATCTCAAGTGTGAGCATACCTGGCTTAATAGCCAGACGTTCGACCAGCGATTTGATCCGCTGATAGATATCACCGCCGCGAAACTCCGTGGCCGACAGGTTGACCGCCACGGACGTGACCGGAACGCCCTGCGCCTGCCAACTGACCAGCTGACGGCAGGCCTTCTCCATGACATAGCTATCCAACGCCGCGATGAGCCCCGTTTCTTCGGCCACCGGTATGAAGCGATCTGGCGGTAATGAGCCCAGCTCAGGATCAACCCAGCGCACCAGCGCTTCGACACCCATCAAGCGTCCCGTATCCAGCGCTATCTTGGGCTGATAGTACACATCCAGCTGCTGCTCACTGACAGCTCGGCGCAATGCCGATGCGATGATCAGATGCTGTTGAGCGGCATCGTTCATATGTGATTGGTAGAAACGGATGGCGTTACGCCCTGCCGCCTTCGCCTGATAGAGCGCGATATCCGCATTGCGATGCAGCATCTCGAAGTCAATCGCATCCTCCGGCGCGATGCTGATACCGATACTGGCCGTCATCGAAAACGGTGTTGCCTCGCCTTCGATCACATCGGACAGGCGCACTTGCAAGTGCTCGGCCAACGCACGGGCTTTCTGAGCCCCGGTGTCGCTCAGCAGCAGCACAAATTCGTCACCGCCCAGACGGGCAAGCGTATCCTCTGCAGCGATACAGGACTGCAGCCGACGCGCCACCTCTTGCAGCAGACGGTCACCGGCTTGATGCCCCAGCGATTCATTGACCGTTTTAAAGTGATCCAGGTCCAGAAACATCATGGTTAGCGGCTCACCCGAATATACAGTGGCCTGCAGCGCTCGCTGAGCACGGTCTTTCAGCAGATTCAGATTGGGCAACCCGGTCAGACGATCATGGAAGACCAACTGATGGATATGTTGCTCGGCATGTTCATGCTCGATCGCCAGCGAACACAAATGGACGCATGCCGACACCATCTTGCGATGAAACTCGCTAGCCGAGCGTTTTTCGCGGTAGTAAAGCGCGAATGTGGCAGCCACTCGGCCATCACGCAGCTTGATCGGGCTCGACCAACACGCCGCCAGCCCAAGTGGAAGCGCCAGCGCCTTGTATGTGCTCCACAAGGGATCGGTTGCGATATCGGTGACCTCAACCGCCTCGCCACGCCACGCCGACGTCCCACAGGAACCGGCAGCGGGGCCTATCGACTCCCCCTCGATAGCCTGACCGAACTCGGCGGGCAGGCTGGGTGCAGCACAAGGGTGTATCTTGCCGTCGGTATCCACCAGCAAGACTGTACAGATAACCTCAGGCGCCAACGACTCTACCCGTCGGCACAGGATATCCATGCTTGAGTGAAGCGGTTTTCCTGAGGCTACCGCCTGCAATACCTCGTTCTGCAGCAGCTGGATTCCCTCCTGCTGCTCCCACGGCTCATCGCCATGAACGATCAGCGCCACCCACTGCCGCCCACGATCACTCAAACGCTGTAGAGAGATCTCGACCTGTCGGGAGGCATCTTTAGCAGGCCCGAGAAGCTCAAAACTTTTCAGGTTTTCTTCGTCCGACAGGAGGTCGCAAAACCGTCCCCAACGTAGCTCATCTATGCTGGAGAAAACGTCGGACACATGCAGGGTTTGATCCTGCTCGGGAAGGTTCAGCAATGCCTTAAATGCGCCGTTGCTGAAGGCGATATCACCGGACTGGTCGACGCAGGCGATCGCCAGCGGTGCATCCATTAGCAGACGATAGATCAGGTCGTTTTCCGGGCGCCCCAGCAAAGCCGTGAGTTGAGACATGAGAGTTCCAATACCCTTTATGACGACCGCTCTTACACGAGATCGCCGTGAGTCCATCAACAACTCTACTTTAGCCCAGATCCGTTAAGATCGGATCATAGTTTTTATGGGGCGATTGTGCGGCGTGTTTAACGACACGCAACGCTTAATCGACCCGTCCACCCAAGGCCAGCGTCAGCGAGTTGTTGAGATGGTGGGTAAGCGCTTTGCGTGTCGCACCGGCATCGCCCGATGCCAGTGCATCCAGTATTGCCAGATGCTCACGAATAACCCGCAGGGCGTTAAACGAGGTAATTTGAATACGTGACTGAACAGCCATGCGTATCTTGATCGCGGTAACCCGATAGACATTTGCAATCAGCGAGTTGTGCATGCTCGCCACAAAAGCCTCGTGCATCGCCCAATCGTACTGCTGAATGGCCTGCGCCACTTCCTGCGCCTGCGCCTCACCGGCCTCGATTTTGCTTAACACCTGCTTATGCCAGTCGATCATCTCTTCGACGGTCTTCCTGTTCATCGAGCGCACCATATCGTCCACCGCGGACACCTCGATCATCTGGCGCATCTGATACGCCTCACGAACAAACAGCACATCCAGACTCGGCACCATGAGCCCGCGCTTGGGAACAGTTTGCAGCAGTCCCTCCGCTTCGAACCGGGGTACTGCTTCACGCACGGATCCAAGCGTGGAACCTGTCATCTCCACCAGCTCACGCTGGGTCACCATCTGTCCCGGGCGCAGTGCTCCGCTATTCAACAGTGCCTCGATTCGCTCATAGGCGGCCTGCCGCATCGGCACTGCAGATGGAGCAGATGAATGCTTGCCGGATTCAACGACACTGGATTTGTCCGTTTTGTTCATACCGTTTTGTTCATACTCTGACCAAGCAAAAAGCATTTGACATCAAGCTAACATGTTACCACGATGTTAGTTACTGTTTTCGTGTACCGCCACCCCTCTCTTTCGGCGTACACAGCGTCACTCCTCGCGCTTGCGAACTATAAAAACTCTGCAATGGGAGACACAACAAGATGATAAAGCTAACCCGCCGTGCGGTACTGGCGCTCTCCGTGGGCGTCGCCGCTTCATTTTCAGCCCTGCCCTCGTTCGCCGAGGACAAGATCGTATTGCGGCTATCCTCGCCGATGTCTGAAACCGACCAGCGCGCAATTGCCCTGACCGAGCAGTTCGGCCCCGGAGTGTCTTCATTCGCAACCTTCGAGCCACACTGGAACGCAACGCTGTTCAAGCAAAACACCGAACTGGAAGCGATTGCACGCGGCAACCTCGAAATGTCCGTCACCTCCGCTCAGGAGCTGGCGCAGTTCTTCCCGGAATGGTCCATCTTCACGGCGGGTTACGTCCTTCAGGACGCTGACCATCAGGTTGCCGTTTTCAACGATGCAGTGATGGACCCGTTCAAACAGAAGGTTGAAGAGGAGCTTGGCGTCAAACTGCTCGCGCCTATGTATCTGGGCCGCCGTCACGTCAACCTGCGTCAGTCCCGAGATGAAGTCGACGTGCGCACCCCCGCAGATCTGGCCGGCATCAACCTGCGCATGCCCGGCACTGACGCTTGGCAGTTCCTGGGCAAGGCACTGGGGGCCAACCCGACGCCGATGGCCTTTACCGAGGTGTATACCGCCCTGCAAACCGGTGCCGTCGACGGACAGGACAACCCCTTACCGACTGTCGTGGACGCTAAGTTCTACGAAGTCACCAAGCAGATCGCCCTAACCTCTCATCTGGTTGACTGGAACTTCATCGCGCTGTCAAAAGCCGTTTGGGAAGATCTGTCACCCGAGCAACAGCAGGCGGTACAGAGCGCAGCCGATGCAGCTGCAAAAGCCGAACGTGAAGCACAGCTTAAGAAAGAAGCGGATCTGCGCGGCTTCCTCGAACAGAAGGGTCTGGCCATCTATGAGCCTGATCTCGACTCCTTCCGCAGCCATGTACAGAAAGCGTATCTGGAGAGCGATTTCGCCAACGACTGGCCTGCTGGTGTTCTCGAGCGCATCAACGAATTGGGCCACTAACCCCCGGCCCTTGCCTCGCCCGGCGCCCTGTGCGCCGGGCCTTTTTGTCCCTTGGCACATGCGAGAAACCAGATGAACAGGGCAATCCGCTGGATCAGGACACTGGCCGAAGTTGTCTCAGCGTCGATGCTGGCAGCCATGTTCCTGACCTTTCTGCTACAGATTTTCTCCCGCTATGTTCTGCAAGAGCCGTTCGGATGGACGCTTGAGCTCTGCCTGGCACTGTGGATATGGATCGTTTTTTTCGGTTGCGCGTTCATCGTGCGTGACCGTGAACATGTCTCTTTCGATATTCTTTACCTCGCAGCTCCGGCAAGGCTGCGCAAAGTCATGGCACTGATCTCGGCAGCGGTGGTTGCCATAGCGCTACTGTGGTCCCTGCTACCCACCTGGGACTGGATCGACTTCCTGCGCATCAAGAAGAGCGCCACACTGAAAGTCCCTATGCGCACACTCTATTCAATCTATGCACTGTTCCTCATCGTTGTCGCGGCTCGCGCTATCTGGAGTTTTATCCACACCCTGCGTCACGGCGCCCCCGATCACGAACTTGAATTGCTCTCGGAGGACAAGTCGTGAGCCTGCCATTTGCACTCTGTTTGCTCACACTGTTTCTGCTCTCGGCCATCGGCACACCGATCGCCTATGCCATTCTGGTGGGTGCACTGATCTATCTCGGTGTTGCCGGACAGGATATAGCGCTGGCCGGTGAGCAGATACTCGCCGGCCTGTTCGAGAGTTTCGTGCTGCTCGCTGTGCCGCTTTTTATTGTCGCGGCCAATATCATGAACGCCGGCACCATATCCGAGCGTCTGCTCAGCTTTTGTGTGGCCGCAGTCGGTCGCTTCAGAGGCGGGCTGGGCCATGTCAACGTGGTGTCCTCCCTGATCTTCTCCGGCATGTCCGGCTCGGCGGTGGCCGATGCAGCCGGTATCGGCAAGATAATCGTTCAGATGATGACCCGATCAGGTCATTACACACCGGGATATGCCGCGGCGATTACCGCAGCCTCGGCCACCATCGGCCCTATCATTCCGCCCTCGATTCCAATGGTGCTGTATGCGCTGGTCTCCAACACATCCATCGGCTACCTCTTCCTTGGCGGCATACTGCCGGGGCTATTGATGGGCGTCGTGCTGATGGCGATGAATACCTGGATCTCGGCTCGGAGAGGCTTTGCCCTTGAGGAGCCGGTACCGCTGCGCGAACTGCCGCGCAAAACAGCCAACGCCTTTCCCGCCCTGCTGATGCCCGCGATTCTGCTGTACGGTATCTACGGCGGTGTCACCACGCCCACAGAAGCCGCGGCTGTCGCCGCTGCCTATGCGCTGATACTGGCCAGCCTGTTCTATCGCGCTATGTCGTTACGTGCTCTGTACACCATTCTGGTTGAAAGCGCCCGCTCATCCGCCGCGGTAGGTCTGGTGATCGGCGGTGCGTTGATTCTCAACTACATTGTGGCCTCTGAAAACATTCCCAACCTGGTAGCACAACAGTTGGTCGGCCTTGATGTCTCGCCACTGGTCTTCCTGCTGGGCGTAAACCTGCTGATTCTGCTGCTCGGCTGTGTACTCGACGCCTCGACCATCATTCTGGTGATCATTCCGCTGTTTATACCGAGCTGTCGTGAGCTGGGAATCGATCTGGTGCACTTTGGCGTCGTTGCAGTAGTGAACTGCATGATCGGGTTGATCACACCGCCCTACGGAATACTGCTGTTCGTCCTTAACGCCGTGACACGCATCCCGCTGGCCGAGATCATCCGTGAGATATGGGGGTTTCTGGCGGTACTGATCTTTGCCCTGCTGATACTGATCTTTTTCCCCGGCGTGACACTCTGGCTGCCACGCCTGTTTGGCTACGGTGGCTGACACCGTAGCTTTACTCTGGAGCTAATCATGAACACACCGATAACCGGCATCATCCCCGTTGTGCTGACGCCGTTTACCCCTGACGACCGTATCGATTGGGATGGCTATGCGGCCCTGATCGAGTGGTATCTGGCCAACGGTGCTCAAGCACTGTTTGCCGTCTGCCAGTCATCGGAGATGCAGTTCCTGTCGCTGCAGGAGAGGCTCGATCTGGCGCGTTTTACCGCCAAGGCTGTCGCCGGACGCGTACCTGTCGTCGCTTCAGGCCATATATCCGAGAGCCTCGATGACCAGCGCGCAGAGTTAAAAGCCATGGCCGATACTGGCGTGGACGGCGTCGTGCTGGTCACCAATCGACTTGCGCCCGCCAATGCCCCCGAGACAGCCCTGCGCACGCACCTGGACGCCTTGCTGTCGTCCCTGCCGGAGGATATGCCGCTGGGGCTGTATGAATGCCCGGCCCCCTACCGTCGCCTGCTCACAGATGACGAAATCGAATACTGTGCCCAAAGCGGCCGCTTTGCCCTGATCAAGGATGTCTCCTGCGATCTGGATACCGTCAAACGCCGTATCGCCCTGACCCAGAGCACGCCTTTGCGTATCAACAACGCCAACGCCGCCATCGCCTGGCCGGCACTGCAGGCCGGCGCGTCGGGGTTCTGCGGGGTTATGCTGAATGTGCATCCGGATCTGTATCGCTGGTTGCAGGATCACGGCGCCAAGCACCCTGATCTGACTGAAGAGCTGGCAACGTTTCTGGTGCTCTCAGCCATGTGCGAACCGATGGGCTATCCGAAGCTCGCGAAGGTTTTCCACCAGCGGCTGGGTACATTTGCCCATACCGACTCCCGTACCATCACCTTCGATATTCATCAGCGATTCTGGGCGCTGGATGACATCATCGCGCGTATCGAATGGGGCAACGCCCACTTCCGTAGCCGCATCAAGGCGCTGGGTACACCTGCATGAGCATCACGGTATTCGGCTCGATCAACGTGGATCTAACCGCCTATGTGGATAGCCTGCCCGTCCCCGGCGTCACCGCACACGCCCGCTCCTACACTACCGGTTTAGGTGGAAAAGGGGCTAATCAGGCCGTTGCGGCGCAACGCCTGAGCCAGCAACCAGTGAAGCTGGTCGCGGCTATCGGAGAGGATGCCTTTGCCGAGCAGGCGATCAGCCTGCTCACGCACTACGGGGTAGGCGTCGACAATCTGGTGCGCATTGAGCAAGCCGATACCGGCATCGCCCTGATCCATGTCGATGCCCACTCACAAAACACCATTACCGTTGTAGGCGGGGCCAACATGAACTGGCCCAACTCAGGTCCTGCCAGTGAGTGTTTTCAATCGACCCAGGTTGCACTGTTCCAGCTGGAAACCCCCATTTCGGCAACCGCTGCGGCGATGAGTTCGGCCCGCAGTGCCGGAGCGGTCACCATTCTCGATCCGGCCCCGGCGCCTGGCTCTGCTGAGCGCATCGAGACGCTGTTGAAACTGGCCGACATTCTGACCCCAAACGAAAACGAAGCGGCCACACTCACCGGCATCAGGATTGGAAATGAGCAAAACGCGCTGGATGCGGCGCGCGTACTGCTGAAAAAAGGCGTCGGTACGGCAGTGGTCAAACTGGGGGCTAAGGGTCTGGTCTATGCCAGTCACCAATACGGGGAAGGTCAGGTTGCGCCTTTCACAGTGCAGGCGGTGGACACCGTCGCTGCCGGTGACTGCTTCAACGGCGCGCTAGCCGTCGCACTCAGTGAAGGTCGGACGCTACCCGAAGCACTGCGCTTCGCGGCAGCCGCCGGGGCACTGGCCACCACCCGACAGGGTGCCGCTTCAGCCGCGCCCACACGTTCAGAGCTGGAGCAGCTGATGGCTAACGCTGCAACACCCTCACAATAATTGAGCCAGCGTGGAATCGAGCCTATTTGCGTGGGATTTTATTGCAGCAATGAGGCTCGTAGCCTGCATTGTCCTTCATGTTCTGATCAACAAAGCGGTAGTAACCACGCTTGGTGCGATTCCACCAGTTGTTGGCAAAGCCGGCACCGTGCTTATTGATCACAGCCTCAACCCGATCAACACTGCAGTGCGTCGCATCATAGGCACATGAAAGTATGGCTGTCGCTGCGTCGTAGTTGACGCTGTCCATACCGAAGATGCGTTCGATCTCATCCACCAACGCAGCAATGTCAGTCTCATCGCGCGTTGTAAGTTTTAGCGTGCGCGTGACCAGATTCGCCTCCTTCACACCCGGTCTATGATCAAGGTCGCTCATATCTGCCTCCTTCGCTAAACAAATTCTCGTGTCAAGGTCCGATTTACCTCTTGACCTTCCCAGTATTGGAACCTCTATCTTTATTACCCTGTACCCTTTATCCAAGGAGCTCCAAAATGCACCACCACCTGAAAGTTACCGGCATGTCCTGTGGCCACTGCGTCTCCGCTATCGAAAAAGCTGTCAAAGCTCTCGATCCTCAGGCGGAGGTAACCGCCAACCTTGAAAAAGGCGAAGTCACCGTCAACAGCGATGTTGATATGGCACCGATCAGCGATGCCATTCGTGAAGCCGGCTACGAAAACCAGGATCTAGGCGCCTGAGTATTGTGCTCACCTACGGTTGCGACCGGGTTCAAGCCCGGTTGCACCGAAGTGTGGGCGAGCAACCTCCCGCTTATCCTCCGCCCCTGTCTCCTCTGAAAGCTCGTTGATGATCGGACAATCCGGCCGGGAGTCTCCATGACAGTGACCGGCCAGATGTGCAAGCGTCTCGCTCATCTCCTGCAACTCACGCGCCTTGCGCTGCAGTTCGGCCACATGTTCAAGTGCAATCCGTTTTACATCTGAACTCGCCCGATCACGGTCCTGCCACAGCGCGAGCAGTTCGGACATCTTCTCAACCGAAAAGCCCAGATCCCGAGCGCGCCGGATAAAGCGCAGCCGGTGCACATCCTTGTCTGAATAGTCCCGGTAACCGGCATCGGTTCGCGACGCCTCGGGTATTAAACCGATCGATTCATAGTAGCGGATCATCTTTGCCGAAACGCCGGATGCCGCTGCTGCTTTGCCTATGTTCATCGCCCCTCCTTTGCCCTCAATCGGCCTGCACCGGCGCTCTGAAACGGCGCAACCTAAGTGCGTTAGTCACCACGAAAACCGAGGAGAGCGCCATCGCACCGGCGGCCAGAATAGGTGACAGTAGGATGCCAAAAGCCGGATAGAGCACACCTGCCGCAAGAGGAATAAGTGCGGTGTTGTAGGCAAACGCCCAGAACAAGTTCTGCTTGATGTTGCGAATCGTCCCCTGGGACAGCGCGATGGCGTTCGGGATACCCCTCAGGCTGCCGGACATCAGCACGACATCCGCCGCTTCGATGGCGATGTCGGTGCCGGTGCCAATAGCGATCCCCACATCCGCTTCTGCCAGCGCAGGCGCATCATTGATACCATCCCCAACAAAGGCCAGCTTTCCGTAGTCGGACTTAAGTGTTTTCACGGCGTCGACCTTACCCTCAGGCAGAACCTCGGCCACCACCTCATCGATGCCCAATTGTCGGGCGATCGCTTCGGCCGTGCGTCGGTTGTCGCCGGTGATCATTGCCACCTTGAGTCCCAGCTTATGCAGGAGTTCAATCGCTTCCGGTGTGGACGCTTTGATCGGGTCGGACACCGCAATGATCGCTGCCAACTTACCACCGATAGCCGCATAAAGCGGTGTTTTACCCTCATCGCCAAGGCGCGCGGCGATCTTGGCAAAGCTCGACAGATCCAAACCAAGCTTATGCATATAGCGGTCAGCGCCGATTTCAACCGTCTCGCCTTCAGCCAATGCCTTGACACCAAAACCGGTGACGGACTCAAAGCTCTCGACCCTGGGCAGCGTCAACGCTTCGGCCTCTGCCGCATCAGCAATGGCACGGGCGATCGGGTGTTCCGAGCGGGACTCAACGGCTGCAATCTGTGCCAGTACCTCGTTGCGCTCGAAGCCCTCGGACACCTCCAGATCGGTGAGCGCCGGTTTACCCTCGGTCAGCGTACCGGTCTTGTCGACCGCGACCACCTTGGAGTCTCTGAGCAACTGGAGAGCATCCCCCTTGCGGAACAGCACGCCCATCTCCGCGCCTCGCCCTGTGCCCACCATGATCGACGTGGGCGTCGCCAGCCCCATCGCACAGGGACAGGCGATGATCAGCACCGCCACCGCATTGACCAGCGCAAGGCTCAGCGCCGGCGAGGGCCCAAAGAGGAACCAGACCAGAAACGTCAGCAAGGCCGCCGCCATGACCGCGGGTACGAACCACATGGTCACCCTGTCCACCAAGCCCTGAATCGGCAGCTTCGATCCCTGCGCCTGCTCGACCATGCGAATGATCTGCGCCAGAACCGTGGCGCCGCCCACCGCAGTGGCCTTCAGCGCCAGCGCGCCTTTCTGATTCACCGTGCCACCGACCACCGGACTGCCGCTGCTCTTGGCGACCGGCACCGGCTCACCGGTGATCATCGATTCATCGACATAGCTCTCGCCTTCGATCACCTCGCCATCGACCGGTATCCGCTCGCCGGGGCGCACGTCGAGGATATCGCCAGGCTTTACCTCGCCGATGGCGATCTCGAGCGTTTTACCGTCTCGGCGCACCCGCGCCGTTTTCGCCTGCAGGCCGACCAGACGTTTGATCGCCTCGGATGTCCGCCCTTTCGCCCGTGCTTCGAGAAAACGGCCAAGCAGGATCAGCGCAACAATGACAGCTACGGCTTCGTAGTACACGTTGGCGGTGCCCGATGGCAGTAGACCAGAGAAGAAGGTTGCGATAACCGAATAGCCCCAGGCGGCCGATGTACCAAGCACCACCAGCGAGTTCATATCCGGTGCAGCACGCAACAGCGCCGGTACACCCTTGTTGAAAAAGCGCAGCCCGGGTCCGAACAGCACCAGCGTTGCCAGCGCGAACTGGATATACCAGCTATTCTGCTGACCGATTGTGCTCATCACGAAGCGATGTATCGCGGGGATGAGGTGAGAGCCCATCTCGATCATGAATACGGGGAGGGAGAGAACTGCGGCAATGGTGAGGTCGCGCTTGAGCTCGGCCTGCTCGGCATCTTTCTTGTTGGCGCTCTCCTCGGCCTCCACACTAGTTTGATCCAAAGGGCTCGCCGTATAGCCGGCGTCCGCCACCGCGGCTATCAGTGTATCGACCTCCACATTACTGCGCACACTGGCCCGCTCTGTGGCGAGATTGACATTGGCCTCGATGACGCCCGGAATCGCTTGCAGTGCTCGCTCTACCCTGCCGACACAGGAGGCGCAGCTCATCCCCTCGATGGAGAGTTCAGTGGTAGTTGCAGGCACTGAATAGCCCGCTTTTTCTACCGCTTCGATCAGCAGTCTAGGGTCGAGCGTAGCAGACGAGCGTATGTCGGCGCGCTCAGTGGCCAGATTCACCGCCACCTCTTCGACATTCTCAACCTTCTTCAGCGCCGCTTCCACGCGACCAACGCAGGAGGCGCAGCTCATGCCCTCAATGGGTAGACTTATCGTCGACGCGGCGGAAGAGTTTTGTTTGACCTGATTACTCATCATCTACCTCCTTACCAGCCTATTATGATGATCTTTCAGGACTATAGACCTTCCCACAATGGTAAGGTCAAGCATGGATTTTTACGCCGATGTTTGGTGTCGTTCATCACCACCATGCCGGTGCGGTTTGAAGCTATCGATAAACAGTGAGGGGGGATAACTTCGCAACGGTACTCGGTCAGCAGATTGACCCGTAGGCTGGCACTGTGAACCTCAAGTAATAGCGCCGACGTGGATCAAAGAGAGTCAAATGAACAGGACTCTCAGTGCTCCGACATCAGATAGGTGGCGATCGCTTGACGGTCGTCAGCACTTAAAAACGCCGTACCCTGCTTGATCACCTCACCCATGGAGGCCCCCAGAATGTCGCCATCGGGCGTGATGCCGGAGCGCAGCGCATAGGCCAGATCGTTGACATCCCACCCCCGCTCTTTAAGGGCTGTCGCATGGATTGCAGGTGAGGCCCCACCTCCGGGTAACGAATCCGCCCCTGAAAGTGCAGCATCGTCCTTCAACGCCCCAAGCAGGTTTCGCGGTGTATGGCAGGCCGCGCAATGGCCTGCAGCCTCCACAAGGAACGCACCTCGATTGAAGCGTTCATCCTTATTGGCATCAGGCTGGAAGCGTTGAGGCTCAAAATACAGGCGCTGCCATAGGTGCAACCCGGCGCGAATATTAAATGGGAAATGTAGGTCCTGTTCTTTCGAGGCCTGTTCAACCGCAGGCACGGTGCGAAATGCTGCCCAAAGATCCGCAATATCCTGATCGCTGAAGCGGGTGTAAAAACTGTAGGGAAACGCCGGATAATAAGGGTCCCCCTCCGGCGATACCCCTTCGCGTACCGCTTGCGCAAACGCGTCAATGGTCCAATCGCCAATGCCATGGTTCTTATCCATGGTCAGATTAGGTGCGTAAAAGGTGCCGAAAGCCGTTTCCAGAGGCGCACCGCCCGCCAGCGGCTTGCCTCCGTCGTAGAAGTTGGTGTGGCAGGCTATACAACCGGATGCGCGAGCCAAATAGGCCCCACGCTGAATGTCCCCCTGCAAAGAGCCTAACGAGGAGGCTGTCATATCCCCCTCCCTGGACACCGTCATACCACCCCAGCTTATCGCCACGATACCCGCCACGGCGGTCAGGCGTAACAAGAGTCGTCTCATGACGTGTTACTCCTCGATGCGGTAACGCGTATGACATGAAGAGCAGGTGTCAGTCACCATCTGGAATACCATTTCGGCGGGCATCTCGGCCAGGTGCTCGTCGGAGGGCCCCTCAGTTCCCATCATGGTGCCCATCATACCGCCTGAGCCCATCATTGAACCGCTCCCCATCATGCCACTGCCCCCCATCTGACCACCTGCTGGGGCCGCCCTGTCGTTTCCGGCGGCTTTAGCCAAAGCGGCACTGTACCGTTGCAGTTGCAGCGCCAATGTCTCAAAGCGGTCCCACTCTTTCCAGATCTCCGGTTTGGCCTCACTGCCGTGCTGCAGACTGCCTTCGGGGAAGAGTTTCGTTATGGCATGACCTGAATTTCGTTGAATCACAGCGGCAGCGCTCTTGACCGTCTCCACGTCATAATCGGCCTTGCCACTAAACATATCAGACATCGATTTCATCGATTCTTTCATATCTTCCATCATGTCCATACGCTCTTTGACAATGCCGGTAGCACCGCCATGCGCCAGGACAACGCCCGACACAAGCGAGGCAGACAAGCCCAGAACAGCACCCAATAGAACCAATGACTTCATATCTATCCCCTAAGAACTCAAAAAATACACGCGCGGTGAATACGCGACACTACAGTTAAATGATAAGAGGTGTGAATCAAACGATGGGAGGCGGCGTATCGACGCCGAGGTGAGGGGCATCATGCCGATGGGGAATCTGAATAATCGGAATTGATGGGATTTTCGCGCTGTCCGATATCGGTAAAGCGAGAACCAGACCGGCTATACCCGCATGACTCAAATCGGCATGCAGCATACTTTCCAGATTGTCATGTTCCAACTGCGCGGAGGAGGCATCGTCAGGGTGAACATGATGGTCGTGCGCATTGTGATATTGCCAATGCTGCCAGACTGCCTCGCTGCTCGACACCGCGCTGTGCGCCGCTGACAAAGCCTGCAGGTTAAAGAGCAGCACCAGCATTAACGCCAGTGTTGTGCGGATCGTTTGAGTCATCAGCCACAACGGTTTTGTCAGAGTTGCTTTCGATTCTAGGTTGGTAAGCTGCGTAATTCAATGGACGGCACCACCGACGTTCGTTTAAAACGCCTACGACTGAGGTAGGCAATACCGCAGTTTCACAGCCCCTGCGCGTTAACCCGTATTCCTCATGCCTGCGGCTATACCTGTCATCGTCACCATGAGTGCTTGCTCCACCACCTTATTAGGCGCATGTCGATCCCGGTATAGCAATTCAGCCTGCAGGTAATGCAGCGGATCGATGTAGGGATTGCGCACATCAATAGCCTGGCGCACCATCGGGTTGTTGTGCAGTAGTTCACCGGTTCCGGTCAGTCGCTTGATCATCGCCTGGGCGTTGCAAAGACGATGACGCAGTTCAGCACCCAACGAGTACAGGTCAGGATCCACAAGTCGCTGCTCATAGTACGCCGCGATATCCGGCTCCGACTTGGCCAGCACCATCTCAAGCATGTCCGTGTAGGTGCGGAAAAAAGGCCACTGTTCGCGCATCTCCAGCAGGGTGTGTGCATCCTCGCTATCGAGCGCATTCTCAATCGCCGCGCTGCCAAGCCATGCGGGCAACATCAGCCTGATCTGGGTCCACGCAAAGATCCACGGAATGGCCCGTAAACTCTCTACACCGCCATCCGCTTTACGCTTGGCCGGTCGGCTACCCAACGGCAACTTGGCCAACTCCTGTTCCGGCGTAATCTGGCGAAAGTAGGGGACAAACTGTTCATTTTCGCGCACGAGTGAGCGATAGATACGGTGCGCCTCTCCTGCCATTCGGGTCACCAAGGCTCGCCACTCCGGCTTCGGCTCCGCCGCAGGTGCCAGGCTGGCCTGCAACACAGAACTGGCATACAGCTCGAGACTTCGGACTGCGATTTCAGGCATACCAAACTTCAAGCGAATCATCTCACCCTGCTCGGTCACGCGTAGCGTGCCATTTACCGAGTGCGGAGGTTGGCTGAGGATAGCGCTGTGACTGGGACCACCACCGCGACCGACCGTGCCGCCGCGGCCGTGAAACAGCGTCAGCTTTATGCCCCGCTCATTGCAGAGCTGGGTCAGCGCCTCCTGTGCCCGATACTGGCCCCAGGACGCAGCCAAGGTGCCGGCATCCTTAGACGAATCGGAGTAACCGATCATCACCTCCTGCTGGTTACCGCAGTAACGCCGATACCATTCAAAATCCAGCAACGCAGCCATACATCCGGGTGCATTATCCAGATCGGCCAGCGTCTCAAACAGTGGCACAACCCGCATCGGGAAGCGGACACCCTGCTCCTTCAGCAACAGTATGACGGCCAACACATCGGATGGTTGGCTGGCCATGGAGATCACATAGCTGCCAAGCGCCTCGGGGTTTTGGCGGGCGACCACCGCACAGGTATCGAGAACCTCTTGTACGTTTGCGCTGGGTTGCCAATCGCCGGGCAGTAAAGGACGCCGGTTTTCAAGTTCCTTTAATAGGAACGTCTGCTTCTGGGTTTCACTCCAGTCCAGGTAATCCCCCCAGCCATAATGAGCGGTCAGCTCGGCAAGCACCTCGGCATGACGTTCCGCGTTCTGCCGGATATCGAGCCGGGTCAGCGTCAAGCCGAAGGCGGAGACACGACGCAGGGTATTGCGCAGGTTGCCATCGGCAATCTCCTCCATACCCACCATTCGCAAGCTGCGGTCACACAGTAAGAGCGGTTCGAGCAGCGCCTCGTTACTGAGGTACCCCTCTTCCAATGGGTGCCAACCTTGGCGAATGCAATTCTCGGCCCACTGCCGAGTATTCGTTAACTTGCGGCGCACTTCGCGCAGCAGTTCGCGGTAGGGTTCTGCGCTCTGATTCACAGCACTCAGTAGTTCATCACTGGCACGGCTCATCGACAACGCCTGACTCAGTTTCTCCACATCTTTAAGAAAGAGATCCGCTGCCATCCATCGGGAGAGCATCAACACCTCTTCGGTAACCTTCGCGGTCACATTAGGATTGCCATCTCGATCCCCTCCCATCCAGGAGGCAAAGCGAATCGGCGCTGCTGACCAGGGCAAACGTTGCCCGGAGACCCGTTCCAACTCACGATCGAAATTACGCAGAAAAACAGGTAGCGCGTGCCACAGGGAACTCTCGATGACCGCGAACCCCCACTTGGCTTCGTCTACCGGTGTTGGTCGCTCTGTGCGGATCTCGTTGGTGTGCCACGCCTGGCTGATCAACTGCTGCAGCCGGTCTTCCATATCCTGATAGCGATGACTGAGCGGGTGTTCATGATCAAGAGCCGCCAGCTTCGCAGCCATCGCGTCATATTTTTGGATAAACGTGCGGCGATTCACCTCGGTTGGATGAGCGGTCAACACCAGTTCAACCTGCAATTCAGCGGCTTTCCTGACCAGTGTGTCGGCATCGATCCCCTGAGCAAGGGTATGGTCCAAAACCTGCTCGAGCGCATGGGGGTCAGGCTTGGAAACCACCAGGCTGCTGCGACGGCGCACGCGGTGGTGCTCTTCAGCCAGGTTAGCCAGATTCAGAAACTGACTGAAAGCCCTAGCCATCGGGACCAGCTCCTCCTCCTTCAGCGCTTTCAGCGCACCGATCAGGTCTTCCTTACGTGCTTTGCCCTTGCGTGCATCCTTGGAAAGGTTTCGAATCGTTTCAACTTTGGCGAAGAACTCTTCTCCGCAGTCACGTCGAATAGTGTTCCCGAGCAGGTGCCCCAGGAGACGCACATTATCTCGCAGCGGAGCCTTGAGATCGTGGACAACGTTATTCATCGTATTTTCACACCCAAGCACTGATGGCGTTGTATTGGCAGAGACCAGCCTTCGGTCTTGGACCGATGCTGCCGACAGCAGCGTCGACCGGGCTCCATACCCTGAATCGATTGATGCCCGTTACAGCAACGCTTTGGCCGTTGCAGCGATAGACAATGGGGTGATGCCGAAATGCTGATACAACTCTTCGACGCCCCCCGAAAGACCGAACCCGGTCATACCGACGAACCCACCCCGAGTCCCCAGATACTGGTCCCAGCCAAAACGTAGCGCCGCCTCAACACCAACCCGTACCGTATCAGCGCCCAGTACCTGTTGTTTGTAGTCGCTGTCCTGAAGCTCGAACAGCTCCCAGCACGGCATTGAAACCACCGCTGTTGCTATCCCCTCCTGCTCCAGCAGACGGCGCGCCTCCAGCGCAATGCTGACCTCTGAGCCCGTCGCCAACAGCGTCACCTGGCGCGCCCCTGCCGCGGCCTCCTCTAAAATGTAGGCACCACGGCGCGACCGATTTTCGGAGAGCGCAGAATCACATACCGTTGGCAATTCCTGCTTGGCAAAGACAAGGCTGCAGGGCCCCGCCCGGTGTTCCAGAGCGATTTCCCAGCACTCGGCGGCCTCGATTGCATCGGCCGGGCGCATCACCAACATGTTGGGCATCGCCCGCAATGACGCCAAAATCTCGACTGGCTGATGGGTGGGCCCATTGCGACCGACACCGATCGAGTCATGGCTGAAGACGAAGCGCACCGGCAGCCCCATCAAGGCCGCCATGCGCATTGCTGGACGTTCGTAGTCGGAAAAGGCCAAGTAGGTCACTGCCAACGGCAATACGCCACCGTGCGCGGCCATTCCATTGGCCATCGCGCCCATCAGATGCTCGCGGATACCGCAGTGAATATAAGAACCGCCCCTGTCTTCACGCGTGAATGCGCGCTGACTGCGCTTGTGCGATGTCGGTGCTTCCAGATCAGCGCAGCCCACCATACGTTCGGGCAGCACTTCACGTAGCAGATCGTTGATCTCCGCCGAGGCGAAGATACCCGCTTTCGACTCGGCATCCCGCGCTGCATCGCGTTTATAGCGCAGTAATACGTCACGCCATCCCTCGGGCAGCTGTCCAGCCTGGACTCGATCCCACTCCATCCGCTCCTCGGCGGATAAGCTCTCCAGACGCTGCTGCCAGCCATCGTAGTCGGACCGTGTACGACGCCCGGCTTCACGCCAGCATTGCAGAAGGTCCTCAGGAATGTCGAAAGGCTCATGGGACCAATTCAGATAATCACGCGTCGCCTGAGCGTCCTCTTCGAACAGGCGCGCACTGTGGCCACCGCGTTGCCCCTGAACACGTGGGATACCACGTCCAATCACCGTTCGGCAGGCGATCAGTGATGGGCGCGAGTCCGTCTTGGCCTGGCTGATCGCTCTCGATACTGCCATCGGATCATGACCGTCAACCTCAATGACATGCCACCGGGCCACCCGGAAACGATCTGCCACATCCTCGCTGATCGACAGGTTCGTGCTGCCATCATCGGTGATCTGGTTGTCATCCCAAAACAGGATCAGTTTGCTCAGTTCCAGGTGACCGGCAAGTGAAATCATCTCCTGGCCAATCCCCTCCTGCAGACAGCCATCACCGACAAAGGCATAGGTATAGTGGTCTACCAACTCCGCGCCGAATCGGGCTTGCAGATAAGCTTCGGCCACGGCCATGCCCATGGCATTGGCAATCCCCTGACCTAACAGGCCCGTTGTGACCTCAATACCCGCCTTCTGCTCAAACTCCGGGTGTCCGGCACAGACAGAGCCCAATACCCGGAAATTTTTCAGCGCATTCAGCGTTACCTCTTCATAACCCGTGAGGTACAGCAACGAATACAGCAACATCGATCCATGACCGTTGGAGAGCACAAAGCGGTCTCGATCCGGCCAAGTGGGATCCTGCGGGTTAAACTTCATATGCTGGGTGAACAGGGCTGTCGCGATCTCGGCCATGCCAAGTGGAACACCCTGATGGCCCTCTCCTGCCCGCACAATTGCGTCGACCGATAGCATCCGAATAGCGTTGGCAAGGGCATTACTGTGTTCTTTGTTCATCACTGTGGACCTCTACGGCGCGCTGGCGGCAGCTTGAAAACACCCGCGCCGGAATCAGTTGAGTACGTTGGTTGGAGCACCAGCGGCGAAATTGTCGATGTGGGAAACCACCTGATCCCAAAGTGTCTGCATCGCTTCTGCGCTGGCCCAGGCCACGTGAGGCGTCACGATCACGTTAGGGCGCCCCAAAATTGCATGAAACGGATGTTCGGTGGCCATCGGTTCTGAGGTAAGGCAGTCAAACCCAATACCTGCCAGCAGTCCCTCATCGAGGGCGCGTACGCAATCGGCCTCATTCACCAACCCTCCCCGGCCGGTGTTAATCAGGATGGGCTTGCGCGCCATTTTCCTGAACTCGTCAAACGCCAACAGGTCACGGGTCTGCGGCGTCAGTGGGCAATGGAGGCTTATAATGTCGCTCGTACGAAGGAACTCATCGAAGTCAACGAACCCCGGCTCCGCCTCGGCGGCATTCTTGTAGCCGGCATACTGAACCTTCATGCCTAATGCATCACCCAGTGTGCCTAACGCCTGCCCAAGCGCCCCTTTGCCGATGATCCCGAGGGTAGAACCGGCGAGATCTGAAATGGGATGATTGAAGAAACAGAACTGTCCGGACTTCTGCCACTCGCCGGCCATGACATCTTCCCGATACCCCACCAGCGATCGACGCAGAGCAAAAATCAAAGCCAGCGCATGCTCAGGCACCGTGTTACGCGCGTAACCGCGAACATTGCAGACGGTGATTCCATGCGCGCGACAGTAGTCCATGTCGATCACATCGTATCCGGTAGCCGCCACGACTATGAGTTTCAGTGCAGGCAGCTGCTCAAGTAACGGACCGCGCAGGGGTACTTTGTTGGTAATCGCCACACTCGCTCCGTCCAGCCGCTCAAGTAGCTGATCAGGGTGAGTGGCGTCATATTCGGTCCAATGGTGCGCAACCTTGGGCCGCGTGACGTGAACGCTCGGGCCAAGCGTCCCTCTGTCGAGAAAGACGATCTTCTGCATAGTGGATCCTTGTGAAAATCCGGCGTTTATACCGGGACGAATCCCGTGGGATCACGTCGAAAAATAGGGTTGGAGAGACCTCCAACCCGAATGCCCATCATGTTGGGCGGGGGCTACAGAACTCTATGAAAGAGCAGGTCAGTGGATCAGGGAGCCACCGTTGACATCGACCTCCGAACCGGTGACATACGCCGACAGGTCAGAAGCCAGAAACAGACAACAGCCCGCCACATCTTTCGCCTCTCCGGCACGCGCCATTGGGATGCCGGCGACAATGGACTCAAGCATCTCGGGTGTCAGCAAACCACCGGTAATGTCAGTGGCGATAAACCCGGGACAAACAGCGTTTACACGAACGTTGTCGGGTGCCAATTCGCGCGCAGACGCTTTGGTCAATCCAAGTACACCCGCTTTGGCAGCTGAATAATGAGGGCCACCGAAGATGCCGCCGCCTCGCTGTGCGGAAACAGAGGAGATATTGACGATAGAGCCGCTCTTGCGTTCACGCATATGAGGGATCAGCGCCTGGGTCATATACAGGGTGCCACGCAGGTTTACGTCGAGGACCACGTCATAGTTTTTCGGCTCGATCTCCAACATTTTCAGCGGCTGAGTAATACCCGCATTGTTGACCAGAATATCGACCTGCCCCCAAGTCTCGATCAGCGTCTTCACGGCTGAAAGACAGCTCGCTTTATCAGTGACATCACATGCCAGGCCAATATGTTGAGAACCCAAATCAGCCGCTGCCGTTTGCGCTGCCTGTAAATCAAGATCCAAAATAGCGACTGTCGCACCCTGCTCAGAGAACAGTTTAGCGGTTGCTTTGCCCAGGCCATTTTTAGACGCGGCACCGGTGATAATGGCAAACTTACCTTCGAGTAATCCCATGATGTTCTCGCTTTTATATTTTTTGTCGAATTTAAATACCCTTAACCCGCGGGTGAAGGATTAAATGATTTAGTACAACCAGGCACTGAATTAATGTTGCGTTTATCCATTTTGATTATCAATCAGAAGCTGGTAAGCATCTTTTAAGTTCTACTTAACAAAAAAATGTCTTAGACTGGGCGCTGTCATCAGAGATACAGCTCAGGAAATATGTCACGAGATCCCAGCCTCAATGGCATGATTTATTTCGAATCCGTCGCTCGGAACGGCCGCGTTGCACGGGCAGCGGAGGAACTTAACGTATCCCCGTCCGCCGTAAGCCAGCAGATCAAACTCCTTGAGGAGCTGTTGGGTATCAGCCTGTTCCGACGCGAGAAACGTCAGCTGAGTTTGACAGCAGAGGGCGAGCAGCTGTATCTGGCCGCGACCTCCGCGTTTGGTATTTTGCATAACGCACGACAGTTAATCTCACGCCACCGCGAGAGCCACCAGCTCATCATCCGGGTGACTCCAAGTTTTGCGATACGCTGGCTCAGCCCGAAACTGGCGGATTTTATCCAAAAGAACCCAGAGTGGGATTTACGTGTAGACGCAAGCCCCGACCCCTCCAACTTCGAGCGCGAAGTGGTAGACCTGGACATACGCTACGGCCACAGCTCGCTGGCCGGTTTGCATTGCGAAGAGGTCGTCTCTGACTACATACTGCCCATCTGCAGTCCCGCCTATCGCGATGAGTTGCGCCGCTCGTGCAGCTCGCCGCTCGAGATGCTGCAAAAGATCAGGCTCATTGACAGCGTTAAGGCGGTCATGCAATGGGACAACTGGCTGGCCCGGCACCGTGTTACCCGCAACAACAAGGACGCCGCGCTTCGCTTTGACCGCTCATCGATGGCAATTCAACAGGCTATCAACGGTGTCGGGGTCGTGCTGGAGTCCACCACCCTCACCTATGACGAACTCAGGTCTGGCATGCTGGTCCCCCTCGCACCCGAGATGGGCGCCATCCGTTTTCCGGCTTATCGAATCGTGTGCCCAAGCCGCCACCGCAGCCGTAAACTGGTTCAAGTTTTCATTGGCTGGATTTTGCAGCAGGCGGAAATCCACGAGAATAATATCAGCGCTTTATTAAGTGATAAAAATGTTCCCGTCTATGATGACCCGGAAGTATTCTCCTATCTATCCGACGAAAAGCGATAATTAAACCCATCTTTTCCCGCCATCAATTTAGTATTAAAAAAGACAAGACTATTTTATATAAAGCGCTTTTATAAGCGTTATAAAAAAAGGCCATCCGCAGATGACCAAAAGGTGAAAAACAGATTCGAATTAATAGATTGTCATGGCTGGCACATAACTGATCAACGCTAATACACCCAGCGCTAACAGATAGAATGGCATCAACTCCTTGACCACACTGCCTACTGACGTTTTCGCGATACCGGACGAAATATACAGCGTCGTTCCGACCGGTGGCGTATACAGGCCTATCGCCAGATTCACCACCATCATCAATCCGAGTTGCACAGGATCCAGGCCGATCGATATTGCGATACTGGTGAACAGCGGCCCCAGCAGCAGCATAGCGGCCGGCAGATCAAGAAAGGTGCCCACTATCAGCATGATAATATTCATCGCCAGAATCACCATCCACGGCTCTGATAGAGTGCCGGTCACCCATAGGGTCAGCTGCTGCGGAACCTGTTCCATCGTCAGCACCCACTGAATGATCGACGACGCCATGATGATCGCCATAACCGCGCCGGTCATAACCCCGGTTTCCAGCAGGGCGGCACGAATCGCAGCCCAATTAAGATCGCGATACACCAGCGTTCCGATCAGCAAGCCATAGGCAACTGCCATAACACTCACTTCGGTGGGTGTCGCGATACCGAACCGCAGCGTCCCGATCACGAAAATCGGCATCAGCAACGCGGGCAATGCATGTTTTATTTCCGTCTTCCACTTTTTCCAACCACCCTCGACACCCGCGGCCGGGAACCCTCGGCGCAACGCCGCAAACCAGGTTAATGCCAACATACCGCCGCCCAACAAAATGCCCGGAATAATACCCGCCACAAAAAGATCGATGATCGATGTGCTGGACACCAGACCATACAGAATAAGCGGTATCGACGGCGGTATGAGTACCGAAATGGTGGAAGAGGCAGCGTTAACAGCAGCGGCAAAGCCCGCCGGATAACCGTTCTGTTTCTGAACCGGTATCAACGCATTTCCAAGTGCAGACGCATCGGCCACAGCCGAGCCTGACACACCGCCAAAGACAACCGACCCCACGACACTCACATGGCACATGCCCCCCTTGAAACGCCCGACGAGCAGCTTGGCAAAATTGACCAAGTGTTCACCGAATCGGCCTGACATCATCAGACTCCCCGCCAGTATGAAAAAGGGGATCGCCAGCATCGGAAAGCTTTGGGTTGGCGTGTAGAGCCGCTGAGCGATTACAGCGAGCGACTTACCATCCAGCAGCAGGACGATGCCAGATGCGCCGATCATGGCGAAGGCCACCGGCACTGCCAGCAGCAGGAGTATGGGAAAAACCCAGACAAAAATCGCGGTCATTATTATTATCTCCGGATTAGCGTTGTACGTCGGATCAGCTGAAGTTGGATTCCGATGGGTCCGAAACCTCCACCCGTTGCCCAAGCAAATAGTCGATTAGCGTCAAAAGCGCGATCAACGCGATCATCGAAAAAGCGTACAGCAGACTGCTGTAACCGTAGATCTGAGAGATTCCAGTCTCTGCCAGGCGACTGTACTGGGAGGCCTTGACGATGGGCAGCGAATAGTAAACAACCCCCACCGAAACGCTACCGGTAAAGAGGTTGATCAGGATCGCCAGCACCCAGCGCAGGCGCTCAGGAAGGAGTTTGATGATCGCATCAACGGCGATGTTCCGTCCCTGTGCCGTGGCCATCACCAAACCACCGGCGACCGCCCAGGGAAAGAGGATCGCGGGAAGCTCGTATGCCCAGGTGATACCCGAGCCGAACACATACCGCAGCACCACATTAACCAGAATCGACAGGAACATGGTTGAGAGCGAAGCGATGACGAGGGTCGCACCGGTGAGATTGACGATACTCACCAGATGCGCGCTCAGCCTGCGGATGCAGGCGGAGCGCGAGCGCTCCACCTGTACCGCAGATGCATGCTTGATGACAGACATCTCAAGAGTACTCATCACTGAGCCGCCGCACGCAGTTCACTCACGAAGGCGCCTAATTGGCCCTCATATTTGTCATAGACAGACGCAGTGGCTTTGATCAGCGCCTCTCTGTCGACAGTTGTGAACTTGGCACCCTCGCCCTCCATGACGGCCTGCAGTTTTCGGTTGGCCAGCATGTTCTCTCCACGCTGGAACCACCCCGCCTGTTTAGCAGCCGAAGAGATACACGCCTGATCCTCGGCCGAGAGCGAGTTCCACCAACCGAGTCCCGCCACCACCGGGGTACTCTCGTACTTATGCCCGGTCATTGATATATAGGGGGTGATCTCGTGCAGCTTGGCAGAGTAGATGTTGGTCAACGGGTTCTCCTGACCATCAAACGCTCCGCTTCGCAGCGCGGTCGGCAGTTCACTCCAGGCCAACGGTGCAGGGTTGGCGCCCAGTGCTTTGAAGATGTCGATCGTCACCTGGTCCGGCGGCGTACGGATCTTCATGCCTGCCATCTCAGCCGGGGTGGAGACAAATTTCTCGGCGTGGGATACGTTGCGGAACCCATTATCCCAAAACGCTACAATCTTGAGCCCGGCCTGTTGGGCTTTCTTATCCAGCTCCTCACCGATTTTTCCATCGAGCACACGCCATACACTGGGTTCATCAGCAAACAGGAAAGGCAATCCCAGCATACCGGCTTCAGGCACGATCTGAGCCAGTGCGCCTTGAGAGTTTGCACTCATCTGGATGACCCCGGCCTGAGCGGAGGTCAACATCTCCGCGTCGTTGCCCACGGTAGCAGAAGGCGCATGGTTGACGGTCATGGCTGAGCAGGAGGGCACGATCGCAGCAAACATTTCGGCGGCCTCGTAACGAGGATTCCCCGGGTTTGCGCCATGGGCAAAGGTCAATTGTTCCGCTTGGACCAGGGTAGTCGCAGCAATGGAGCTGACAGAGAGAGCAAGCAGGCTTTTGCGAATAAGGTTCATTGTTTAATCCCAGATTTTTTAGATTTATTGTCCAACGTAGCCGCGAAGGTCGGCCCCGTTCTAGGTTCCCCATCAAGGATTGCGCGTCATCCCCATCTCGATCAATGATCTCGTATTAACGATTTGATTAGCAGCGCTAAACAAATCAGTGCAATGTTTGCGATATTCTTACCCCATCTACCGCATCCACACGCCGTTTCCATACGGCCCATAAAATTCGCAACCTTTTGAATACAAAATAAAAATAACTGTCTGGCAGCGATCCGAACGCACAACAGCAATCGACATTCAGCTTATACCCAGACAGCATTTTGATAGGAGCCGGATTCGTGCTTTCCAAAGACCCCACCCGTTTTCTGCGTTCTCTTTTTGACCGAGCAGTGGAAGTCGCAGATCCCATGCGTTCACTTGCCGACTACCTTCCCTCCCGTCCAGACGGTCGTGTTGTTGTTGTCGGAGCCGGTAAGGCTAGCGCTCGTATGGCTGAGGCGGTGGAAGCTGCGTGGGGGCCCTGCGAAGGGTTGGTGATCACCCGCTACGGCTATGCCCGCCCGTGCCAAACAATTGAAATTGTCGAGGCGGCCCATCCGGTACCGGACGAGGCGGGACTTCTCGCAACGCAACGCATGGTTAGACTGCTTGAGGGCCTTGGTGAGGATGATTGTGTTCTGGCACTGATTTCAGGCGGAGCTTCATCCCTTCTGGTCGCCCCCGCAGGTGCCATATCACTCACGCAGAAACAAGCGGTGAACGCAGCACTGCTGAGTTCGGGCGCCCCTATCGATCAGATGAATACGGTGAGAAAACATATCAGTCGCGTGAAGGGAGGACAGCTCGCAGCTGCGGCCTATCCCGCCTCCCTGCTCAGTTTGATGATATCGGATGTCCCCGGTGATAACCCCGCGTTTATCGGCTCAGGACCTACCTGCGGCGATGATTCCACCGCGGACGACGCAAAAAGAGTACTGCAACAGTGGTCAATCACTGTACCTGAATCGGTTCGCGCTGTGTTGAATCAGCCGACCGGCGTCATTGCCAGCCACGACGCACGCCTGTCAAAAACCCAAAACGTTATGTATGCGGCGCCCTTGCAGTCTCTTCACGCGGCCGCTCAACTGGCTCAAGACCACGGCGTTGAGGCGAATATTTTAGGCGATGCTCTGGAGGGGGAGGCACGCCTCGTCGCTGCCGAGCATGCGAAGCAAGCGTTACAGATACAAGCCTCTATGTCGGATACCGACGCGCCTATCGTGCTGCTGTCCGGTGGCGAGCTAACCGTAACCCGGCGAGGCGATGGCGTTGGTGGTCCCAACGCTGAGTACTGTCTTGCGCTGGCACTGGCGCTTAATGGCGCCGAGGGGATTCACGCTCTTGCATGCGATACCGATGGAGTGGACGGAGCAGCCGAGGTGGCGGGAGCCGTGATCGGCCCAGACACTTTGGATCGAGCACGCGCAAAGAGCGTAGACGCCTCTGCCGCGCTGAACATAAACGATGCACACAGCTTCTTTGCTGCGATCGAGAGCCAGGTGATAACCGGGCCGACCCTTACCAATGTCAACGACTTCCGGGCGATACTCATTACGCCCGCCTCCGTCTAACCTCGGCGAGGAATCAAAGATGCCTTTACTGCTGGGCTGTATAGCCGACGATATTACAGGTGCCAGCGATCTCGCGAGCGTTCTGGTCGCTTCCGGTATGCGCACCCTCCAGCTGCTGGGAATACCCGAGGCAACGGTCGACCTCAGCGAGACCGATGCGGTCGTAATCGCACTAAAGTCACGCACCCAAGAGACTCAAAGAGCAGTCGGCGACTCGCTCCAGGCACTCGATTGGCTGCGCCGACATGAGTGCATCCAATACTATTTCAAGTATTGCTCGACTTTCGACTCCACCGATCAGGGCAACATTGGGCCAGTGGCCGATGCCCTGCTGACGGAAATGGGCGAAACATTCACCCTCGCCTGCCCGGGTTTACCCATCAATGGCCGCACGGTTTACAACGGGCATCTGTTCGTCCACGGCGTACTGTTGAATGAAAGCGGTATGGAACATCATCCACTGACACCGATGCGCGATGCGAATCTGGTGCGTGTCCTCGGTACGCAGACCTCCGGCAAAGTGGGATTAGTGAACCACGACACGCTGGCACAGGGTATCGCTTCGACACGCGCGCAGCTCAGACGGCTGGCAGTGGATTACCGCTACGCCATCATCGATACGTTGAATGCAGATGACCTGATCACCATCGGACATGCCTGTAGCGACCTTAAACTGGTAACGGGAGGCTCTGGTCTGGCGCTCGGGCTGGCGGACAACTTCAAGGCCAAGGGGCTGTTGCAAAAAAGTCACAACGCCTCGAAATTGGCACCGGTTAGCGGTGACGCCGTGGTACTGTCCGGCAGCTGTTCCAAAGCCACACGGGAACAGGTTGAGATATTCAGTGCCGATCATCCCTCACTTAAGGTCGACCCACTGGCGCTGCATCGCGGTGATCAGACAGCTGAACAGGTCGTGCACTGGTTCAACGCCCATCGTGACCAAGGGCCCGTGCTGATCTACGCCACCGATGCCCCTGAGGCGATTCAACAGTGCCAGTTGGAGCTCGGCACGGAGCGGGCCGGCGCGCTGGTTGAGCAACTGATGGCCAATGTGGTCAGGCGCCTGAGCGCACTCGGGGTGACCAAGTTTGTCATCGCTGGAGGCGAAACCTCGGGTTCAGTGGTACATGCTCTGGGCGTGAGTGCACTGAAGATCGGTCCTACCATCGCTCCGGGTGTGCCGCTGTGCCAGACACTGGATGCGCCCTCCAGACTACTCGCCCTGAAATCCGGTAATTTTGGTGAGCGGGACTTTTTCGCCAAGGCCTTGGAGATGATGCGATGAGCGCAAAAGAACACGACCTTAGAGAACAGATCGCCTATTTCGGGCGCTCTCTATTCGAGCGCGGACTCACCGCAGGCAGCTCAGGCAATATCAGTGTGCGCCTCGACGACGGTTGGCTGATAACGCCCACCAACTGCTGCCTTGGCAACCTTGACCCAACTCATATCTCGAGACTGGATCAACAGGGCAATCTGCTCTCAGGCAACGCGCCATCGAAAGAGCTTTTTCTGCACCAGGCCTTTCTGAGGAAACGCCCCCAGGACAAGGCCATTGTGCACCTGCATTCCACCTATGCCACGGCGGTCTCCTGCCTGCCGGACCTAAACCCTATGGACATGCTACCGCCTCTAACACCCTATTCGATCATGCGCTTTGGCAAGGTGGCCCTGACCCCATACCACCGTCCGGGCGATAAGCGCCTGGGAGACGAAATCGCCAAGGTCGCATGCGATTATCGAGCCGTTCTGCTGGCCAACCACGGTTCGATCGTGGCCGCGAAGGATCTCGAGGCAGCCGTCTACGCTGCCGAAGAGCTGGAAGAAACCGCCAAGCTGTTTATCCTGCTGCACGGCCTGAGACCACGCCTGCTCACCGCAGAACAGGTCGATGAACTGAACAGGGATTACGGCCCTCAGAATGCCGACAATACACCGTCGTGTTGCTAACAGCCGCCGGTAGCGCCAGGCAGTAATTTCATAAGATCACGTTTACTCAACACCATTAAGCAGGTGATAGCTGCGAATCACTTGGCTGTCGTCGGCGCGCCCCTCCCCCCTTCCGGAAGTAGACAGAAACAGCTGGTGGGCTGTGGCAGCAAGCGGCAAAGCGGCTTGAGCTTCACGCCCGGCTTCCAACACAATGCCGAGATCCTTAACGAAGATATCGACCGCGCTGGTTACGTCCGGCTCGCGCTCCAACATTCTGGGTCCACGGTCCCT
Organism: Marinobacterium lacunae; assembly: GCF_000705555.1. GTDB lineage: Bacteria > Pseudomonadota > Gammaproteobacteria > Pseudomonadales > Balneatricaceae > Marinobacterium_D > Marinobacterium_D lacunae. The sequence continues at coordinate 9,459 of NZ_JMQN01000053.1, read as the reverse complement.
CAACATCCAACTGGCAGCAGCCGAACCACTCATGATCTCGAGCAGCACGCCAAGATCCACCCCGACTTTGGCTGCCAGAGAAAAGGCCTCTGCGACTACAGCGATGTGCACACCGCACAGCAGTTGGTTAACGGTTTTAACCACGGCACCCTGCCCCGGCTTATCCCCTACGTGGAAAATACGCTCGCCCATCGCCTGAAAAAGCGGTAGAAGCTCGGCATAGGTTTCATCACCACAGGCCGCCATGATGGTCAGTGTGCCGGCCTGGGCACCCACTACCCCTCCCGACACAGGCGCATCGGCAAAGCGACGTCCCGTCGCCTCCACTCGGGTCGCGATCTGTTCAACTGCGCCGGGCGAACAGGTCGCCATCAGACAGACAGTACCACCCGGCCTCAGTGCATCCAGAGCCCCCTGCTCAAATAAAACTTGTTCGGCCTGCTGCGCGTTTACCACCATCAACACGATAACGTCTGCACCCGACGCGGCTTCACTGGCCGAGTGTGCAGGCTCGGCCCCGGCTTCCCTCAGAGCTTCAAGCGCCCGGGTGTTCAGGTCGATTCCACGCAGCTTGAAACCCGCGGCCAATATATTTTTGGCCATCGGCATCCCCATTGCGCCAAGTCCGGCGAATGCAATCGTCGTCATTGTTCTTATCCTCGAAAATTCAGGCTGGAGACAGCCCCGCTGATTAGCGGGGCTGTCTTATCAATAGATGATGAACGCAGGTACAAACGAGATCAGGCCCAGCACGGTGATGGCCACCAAGTAGAAAGGCCAAAGCTCTCGCGCAATGCGCCCCACCGGCTCGCGTGAAATAGCCGCTGAGATGAACAGAGTGGTACCGACTGGCGGTGTAAATAAGCCAATACTCAGGTTTACGGCCATCATCACGCCCAGTTGGACGAGATCCAGACCAATAGCGTTAGCAATTGCCACAAAGGTAGGCCCCAAGAGCAAAATAGCCGCAGGCAGATCCAGGAACATGCCCACCATCAGCATGATCAGGTTCATCATCAGGATGATCATGATCGGCGACTTGAGTGTCTCCAGCGCCCAGGTGGCCACGTGGGTTGGAATTGACTCTACAGTTAGCACATACCCCACCAGGTTGGAGGCGGCAATCACCAACATCACGACACCGGTGGTAATAGCGGTATGCATCAGCGCCTCATAAAGGCGTTTGATCGATAGATCACGATAAATCACCGAACTGACAATAAGGCCGTACGCGACAGCCATTACACTGACCTCGGTGGGCGTTGCGATCCCCGCGCGCAGCAGCACTACAATGAACGCCGGCATAGCCAAAGCCGGTGCAGCTTTGAGGGTTGCCTGCAAGACCGTTTTCAGAGAGAACTCATCCATCAACCGCGGAAAACCGCGTAAACGCCCGGATAGATAGCAGGTCATCATAAAGCCGAAACACAATAGCAGGCCCGGCACGACCCCAGCCAGGAAGAGCGCGGCAATGGACTGGTTGGATACGGTGGCAAACAGTATGAGCGGGATGGACGGCGGGATCAGTCCTGCAATGACAGAAGAGGACGCTGTCACCGAGGCTGAGAAAGCGGCCGGGTATCCCTCTTTTTTCTGCCAGGGAATCAGCATGGCACCCAGTGCCGAAGCTTCTGCCACAGCCGACCCCGATACCCCACCGAAGACCGTAGAGCCGACGACTGTCACCTGCCCTAGCCCGCCGTGAAAACGACCGACCAGAGTGGTTGCGAAATGGATCAACCGCTTACCCAGCGTCCCTCCCATCATCAGGCTGCCGGACAGCATGAAAAACGGGATCGCCAACAGCGGGAAACTCTGGGTCGGCTGAAATACCTTGACCACAGCTGCCACCGACGGCATGCCGCCAACAAATATGGCAGCCACGCCGGCACTGATGATCAGCGAGTATCCTACCGGCACCGCCAATATAAGCAGCACCGCAAAGATGAGAATCATTGCGAGGGTCATACGTCCTCCTCGAGATGATGCGCACGTACGCTCAGCGGGTTATCAGCCAGCAGGATGCGTACAAATGTAGTGATGGCGGTGATACCCAACCCGACAAACCCGACGATTAACGCCAGATAAGCCCAGCGAGCGGTGATTCCGGTCACCGGGTACATTTCGGAACCGGTAATCTGGAGCACTGTCAGGCCCACCCACGCAAGGTAAAAAAAGGTGCAGACAATAAGCACCTGCTGTGCGAGCAACAGTACTCGATTACCTGTGCGCCCGAGCAAGGCATTTAGAGCGGTAACGGCGATGTGCTGACCACGCTGAGCCCCCAACACCACACCGCCCATCACTAACCAGGGAAACAGGATATTGGGCATTTCAGTGGGCCATCCCATGCCCTGATTGGTGAAGTAGCGGACAATCACTTCGGCCATCAACGATACGAACATAATGACCAGAGAGCCAATCGAGGTCACCGCTCCGGCAACCTCGATGGTAGCGTCCACCCACTTCACCACGGACGCTGTTAACCCCTCCGGGGCTACAGCACGGGGTGAGTGGGCGCTATTCATTGTTTTGCGGACTCCGAAACAACCAGCTTCACCAGATCCGGATACTGCTCGCTCCACTTGCTATAAACAGACTTGGTTTTTTCGACAAACGGCGCTTGGTCAACGGAGTTGAACTCGACACCCGCATCACGGAGTTTCTTCATCAACTCCTTGTCTGCGGCCAATGACATCTCCCGGTTCAGTTTTCCAGCCTCGACAGCAGCCTCTTTAACCGCCTGCTGATCCTCCTTGGACAACTGACTCAAGATCATCTTGCTGGCAAAAAACGGCGTGGTTTCATATTTGTGGCCAGTAAGGGAGATATATTTCTGTACCTCGTACAGCTTGGATGAATAGATATTCATCAGGGGGTTCTCCTGGCCGTCAAACACACCCTGCTGCAGCGCGATGTAGAGCTCGGAAAACGCCAGTGGGCCCGGGTTAGCCCCCAGAGCCGTGAAGATATCGAGCGTCACCGGATCCGGCGGGGTACGCAGTTTGATCCCTGCAAGATCTTCCGGCTTGTTGATCGGCCGCACGTTGTTGCTGACATGACGGATACCGTTATCCCACAGTGCCAGCAGTACAAGGCCCTTCTGTTGCGACAATTCATCGAGCTTGTCGCCGACCGGACCATCGACAACTTTGTAAGCGTGTTCGAGATCCTGGAACAGGAAGGGCAGACCCAGAACGCCAAATTCGGGCACTACGTTTGAGGTCGTACCCTGTGAGTTCGCGCTGAATGCCAGCGTACCCAAGCGCATATTAGTCAGCGACTCGGCATCGTCACCATATTGAGCGCTGCCGCCAACCTCAACCTTGACTCGGCCCTCGGTTTTGGCTGCCACCAACTCAGCAAACTTTAGCGAGGCTTCCGCCTTGGGGTTGCCAGGTGCCGCATTGTGCGACAGTCGGAGAACCTGCTCGGCCCAGGCTGATGATGTACCCAGTGCCATAGTGGCTGCCAATGCGATGAGCGTCTTTTTCATGACTATGTCCTTCTTTTTCTTGTGATAATTTAGGTCAACGTAACATGAGAGCGTTGCGTAAAGTCATTGTGACTAGCGTTGCTTTTTATCTAGCCCTGAATCCAGGGGGTGCGTGATCGTTTAACCTCCTCGTATTTAAAAAAACGCCATCCCTGGCCAATAGGGTGTTAGCCGTGGATCAACATGCCGCCGTTAACGTCGATGACGGCGCCGGTGATGTAGGACGAGAGGCTCGATGCCAGGAACAGGTATGCGCCGGCAACCTCATCGGCATTACCAAGACGATTGAGCGGGATGCCGCTGGCGATCTCTGCTTTCTGCTCGTCGCTGAGTTTGCCAGAGCTGATATCGGTCTGGATCAGGCCAGGGGTTACGCAATTAACGCGGATATTATCCGGCCCCAGCTCCCGGGCCATCGCCTTAGCCAAGCCCAGGACACCGGCCTTGGCTGCGGAGTAGTGCGGGCCGCCCAAAATACCGCCGCCGCGCTGTGCTGAGACTGACGACATACAAGCGATGGAGCCTGACTGCTGCTGTTTCATCTGCGGAATCACCGCCTGAGACAGATACAGTACGCCGCGCAGATTCACATCCAGGATGCGTTCCCAGCTGCCCGGATCGATCTCCAGAGTCTTGACCGGCTGAGTAATGCCGGCGTTGTTGATCAGGATATCGATATGACCGAAATCCTCGATGGCACGCGCTGCAGCCTGCTCGCACGCTGCTTTGTCGACTACGTTGCAGGCATAACCGCGGTGTTCCGGTCCGATAGACGCCGCAGCTTCGGCAGCGGCTTTTTCATCAAGATCCAGAATAATCACTTTAGCGCCGTGTTGGGCAAAGAGTCTGGCGGTGGCCAGGCCAATACCGCGGGCGGAGGCAGCCCCAGAGATCATGGCCACCTTGTCCTGCAGAAGTAATGCTTGAGTCATGCTGTTATCTCTTGTTCGCGCACGATAGCAGAGCTGGATCAGTTCACCCAGTTCTTGATTGTATTGGCCATCACGTTGGTCGAAATGCCGTACCGATCATGCAGGGTCGGTAGTGCACCTGCATCAAGGAAGGCATCCGGCAGTGCGATTTGACGGAACTGAGGCGTCACACCGGCACGCAGCAGCTCAACGCCGATCGCTTCGCCCAACCCACCAATGGTGGTATGGTTCTCGGCGACGACCACCAGACGGCCCAACCGGCCTGCCTCGCGCAGGATAGTAGAGGTATCGAGCGGCTTGATGGTGGGCACGTGCAGCACCGCCACATCTACATTGTCCGCTTCCAGTTCCTTGGCTACCTCCAGCGCGCGCATGGTCATGATGCCAGACGAGATCACCAGCACATCGCGACCATCACGAATCAATTTGGCCTTGCCGAGCTCGAACTTGTAGTCATACTCGTCCAGCACCATCGGCACCTTGCCACGCAGGAGACGCATGTACACCGGCCCGTTATGTTCGGCCACTGCCGGCACCATCTGTTCGATGTCCAATGCGTCGCAGGGATCGATCACCGTCATGCGGGGCATCGCACGCATCAGCGCCAGATCTTCAGCCGCCTGATGACTCGGACCATAGCCAGTGGTCAGCCCGGGCAACGCACAGGCGATCTTCACGTTCAGGTTGTCTTCCGCAATGGCCTGGTGCATGAAATCGTACGCGCGGCGGGTGGCAAACACGGCATAGGTGGTTACAAACGGCATCGCACCCTGATGCGCGAAACCGGCAGCGGCCCCCATCAGCAACTGCTCGGCCATCCCCATCTGGAAAAAACGCTCCGGATAGGCCTTGGCAAAAATGTGCAGGTCGGTGTATTTGGCCAGGTCGGCTGTCATCCCGACGATCTCAGGCCGTTCTGCAGCCAGCTTTAACAGCGCTTCGCCAAAGGGAGCCGACGCTGTGCGCTGTCCCTCGGCGGCGATTGACGCGATCATCGCCGATGTCTTGAGCTTGGGTTTGTTATTCGTGCTCATGCGTTCCTCCCAGCGTCCAGTGCTTCCAGAGCCAGTTGCCATTCATGTTCGTCAACTCGGATAAAGTGGTTCTTCTCACGTGCTTCCAAGAACGGCACGCCGCAGCCCATACGGGTGTCCGCAATGATCATGCGTGGTTTGGGTTCTGGGTGGTTGCGGGCTGCGTCAAAAGCCGCCGCGACGGCTTCAATATCGTTGCCATCGATGCGCTGGGTGAACCAGCCGAAAGCTTCCATCTTTTCGGTCAGCGGCTCGAATGCCATGATCTCGCTGGAGGGACCATCAGCCTGCTGATTGTTCACGTCGACGATGGCGATCAGATTGTCGAGCTTCCAATGCGCGGCGGACATCAGCCCTTCCCACACCGCACCTTCATCCAACTCACCATCCGAGAACAGGGTGTAGACAAATGCGTCGGAGCCTTTGTGTTTCAGTCCCAGTCCATGACCGACGGCGATGCTCAGTCCCTGCCCCAATGATCCACCGGACATTTCCATACCGGGGGTGTAGCTCGCCATGCCCGACATCGGAAGACGGCTATCGTCGCTGCCGTAGGTTTCCAGCTCCGCCTCCGGGATGATCCCGGCCTCAATCAATGCGGCGTAGAGCGCGATGGCATAATGGCCATTGGACAGTAGAAAGATATCGCGCCCTTCCCACTCAGGCTCCTCGGGGCGAAAGTTCATGGCCTGGCAGTACGCCACCGCCAGCACATCGGCGATATCCAGGGCCTGGCCCACATAGCCCTGCCCCTGAACCTCACCCATCAACAGCGCGTTCCGGCGTATGCGGTACGCATGTTCCGCCAGCTTTGCGCGGCTTTTTGTCTTTGTCTCCACGCGGTTCTCCTCGTCTTGATCGCCTCGTACACGAGGCCTGTATGTCTGCGGGAAAGCTAAACCACCTCCCCGTTGTCGAGGCGGATGGGCCGCCCTGACGACTCATATACAGGTTAGAGACTTGAAAAAATGCCCTCAAACGAATTAATGTGGCCGATAGATGAACTGAGCTCAGGTGAAAACAGTATGCGCAGCCGCCCCCCGATCAAAGCCGTACAGGCATTCGAGGCCGCCGCTCGTCTCTCCTCCTTCGCACTGGCAGCGGAGGAGTTGTTCGTCACCCCCTCAGCCATTAGCCATCAAATCAAGCAACTGGAGGAGCAGTTCGGGGTAAAATTGTTCCACCGCGTTCATCGAGCGGTTCAGCTTACCGATGCCGGCCGTCGCTATGCCGAAGAGATCACCGCTGCCTTCAGCCGCATCGACATAGCCTCTCGTGAACTGGGGCGTACCGGCCGCAGCGATATCCTAACCGTGCACTCCACTCCCAGTTTTGCCACTCAATGGTTGATGCCTCGGCTGGCCCGCTTTAGCTCCAGCCAACCGGACATCGACGTACGCCTGAACGCTACCTACCCGTTGCCTGACGATCTGTTGTTGAATGGTGTCGATATTGATATCCGCTACGGCATGCGGCGCTTGCAACCAACGGGCACCATGGTGTTGCCCTTTCCCCCCGAGACCATAGTGCCCCTGTGTGCTCCAGAACTGGCCGAGGGAGTACACCCTATCCACACCGTTTCAGATCTGCAGCATCACACCCTGATCCACAGCGAGGTCTGCTTGATCACTTGGCGTGACTGGCTAAGACAGCACCGCAAAGTGAAACTCGATATATCCCGCGGCCCACGCTTCGACCGCTCATTCATGGCGATCAGCGCGGCAGTAGACGGGATGGGGGTGCTGCTGGACAGTCTGTTATTGGTAGAGCGGGAGCTGGAGAGCGGGCGACTGGTGGCCCCCTTCGGAGTAGAAGGCCCGAAAATTCAGGGATACACCTTCAATGTGCTGAAAAGTCAGGCCGACTTGCCCAAGATTCGTGCATTTCAGGATTGGCTGTTTGCGGAATTGGAACAGAGCGCTGTTTAAACGGGCATGGGTAAAACGGGGTAAGGATCCTTCTTTGCGACACGCTTTATAAGCACTGCAAGCAGCGTGTGAAGCGCGCCCAAGAGGAGCATAGTCGGATTGCTTTCGTGGATTTCTGCTAAAGCAGGCAGTTAGAAGAGATGGCGGTCAGGGAGGGATTCGAACGCTCTTTCACAGATTTGCAAAATCGACTGCGCCGCAGACTTTTTCTTTTTTAATCATATGGTTATGCATCAATCCATCATCCTCCCCAGCCCCCTTCAGCACTCTGCTTTAGCCACAATTTGGACACACTTGGGCACAATTTGGTCACACGAGCCAGCCCCCGAGCCCCCACTTCAGGGCGATCCACGGCAACGAGCACCGCGTACCAAGCATCAAGTACATCAAGTAACCAGTTCACCCAACTGGTTGCCCGATACCTGACAGCTCCTCGATCAACGGACTGAAACGTCATAATCACGGCAACCAAATGCGTCGCTTAGAGCCCATTTCCGAAGCAACCCAGCACGGCGAACACCAAATGCGTCAGGTATCGGGCAACCAGCTCAACCAACTGGTTGCCCGATACCTGACAGATACTCGATCAACGGACTGAAACGTCATAATCACGGCAACCAAATCCGTCGCTTAGAGACCATTTCCGGAGCAACCCAGCACGGCGAACACCAAATGCGTCAGGTATCAGGCAACCAGCTCAACCAACTGGTTGCCCGATACCTGACAACTCCTCGATCAGCGAACTGGAACGTCATAATCACGGCAACCAAATTCGTCGCTTAGAGCCCCTTTCCGAAGCAACCCAGCACGGCGAACACTAAATGCGTCAGGTATCAGGCAACCAGCTCACTCATTTGGTTGTCCGATACCTGAAAACGTATCGATCAAAAGCCAGAACCGCTCAGCTCTGATCACTAATTGATGTTAAAATCAAACATACAAATGCGGCCATAATAAGACTTTCAGAGTAGGTGTACTGCCATGCCTCAGTCAGCACTGATGAATGCGTATCATGAGTTTATGGATAAGGCTCGACCATTCCTGAATATCACCAATGAAGACGAATACGTCGCCGCGCTGGAGGCAATCGAACAGGTTCTAGAGTCTTCTAAAGATGCATCGGATGACCCCATGAAGCCTCTCATCAGGATGCTGTGTGATGCTATCGCACGGTATGAATCCCTAGACGCCGAGCTGGCTGAGTTCGAGGCCCGAGCAATGTCTATCCCTATTCATATTTCGGTACTGAGGGTCCTGATGGATCAGTACACATTGACCGAAAGTGATTTCCCCGAGATCGGCGACAGAACCATAGTTTCCAGAATTCTGGCTGGTCAACACGCTCTCAATCTGACCTTTCCCCTCAGTTAGTACCACTGCCCAGATGAGATTCCACTATGCTGCTTGGTTAGCATATTGCTCTGGTGGAACGTATCCGAGTGCGCTGTGCGGCCTCACTTGGTTGTAGTGGTTTCTCCAAATATCGATTTCTACTCGAGCCTCGTCGAGTGTTCTAAACCAATGGCGGTTCAGGCACTCGTTGCGGAATTTGCCGTTCAGACTTTCGACGAACGCATTCTGAGTCGGTTTGCCTGGCTGAATAAATCCAAGTCCAACACCCGCTTCCCGACTCCAGAAGAACATCGCTTTGCTAGTAAACTCTGTTCCGTTATCGCAGATGATCTTCTTGGGTCTGCCTCGCAGCTCCAGCAACTGGCCCAAGAAGCGTGCAACTTGGCGACCATTGATCGACACGGATACCAGTTGACCTACCACTTCACGAGAGAACTCGTCGACGACATTAAGCACCCGAAACCGTCGACCGCTAGAAAGCTGATCAGATACGAAGTCCATTGACCAACGCTCATTCACTCGCGTTGGCACCTCCATTGGTTGTCGTGGCCGTTGAAGCTTTTTACGCTTCTTGGTCCGGACCTGTAGACCTTCTTCGGAGTAGATCCGATAGGTCCGTTTCCTGTTCACGACCAGTCCCTCGGCCTTGAGCATCCCGTGAAGCATCAGATATCCGTAGGCGGACTGTTCGACCGCCAGCTCCTTCAATCTGGCGC
>NZ_JMQN01000052.1 GCF_000705555.1 Marinobacterium lacunae | reverse complement strand
AGATTGGATTTCATAACGCCGCACACAGGGGACGGCAAAAAAGCGCAGCGTTTTGACGGTCCCAGCGACCAACGGGAGCGACTGCTGTGCCTTGTTAGCGAGTTTAGTTACCAAAGAATTCTCCCCACGCCTTTTTTAGCTGTGCATCTTGCTCAATGCCTCTAAGCTGAAATTGCAGGATCCAAAATGGCCCCCCAGAGCGGTAGCACTTGATGACATAGTAAGTATTGTCCCCTGCTGAAGAGAATTCACCATAACCACCAAGCTGGCTGGCAGCCTCAGGGGTTGGCTGGTGCGATGGGTATTTGGCTTTAGCCAGCTTGGCCACATCAGCCTTGGCTTCTTCGCAGGCTTGCAGGCTTTGCTGAACCACCTCTGCCGTAACTATTGATACCGCGTTGGTTGAATTCAGATAAGTAACCGAGAACTCTTGAAAGTACTTCTGAGTAGGGCCGTAGTTTGGAACTCGGAACTGAGTTGCAGGTCGATTTGTATCTTTCCCAGACAGCGTATCAGGATGGTCAAATTGCTGACCGATAGTCACATCTAGAAATGAGGGGTAGTTGTTTGCGGATGCTGCAGTACTCAATACAGCTAGCATAAGAAACTGGAAATATTTCATGAAGTACATTCTCTTTTCTCGCTAACGCCGCCAGCACGCGCGGCTTTGTAGTGAAGGCGAAGCCGCAACGAAAAGGCCGTCGCTGTGCCTGGCTTTGTTAGATTCCAACGTATGATCCCAGCGCTGGCATGACCGGTATCAGCAATGGAGACACTGCGATAATGCAGAGAAGCACATAGCCAATGAGAAAAACCGGGTAGCCGAGGATCATCGCTTTGACGCTCAGAAACTCCTTGCTTAAACCGTTCAGAACAATTCGTGCATTCTGGTCGAGCTTCGCAGCCTTTCGCAAGCGAATGATCTCCGCGGGGAAAATGTGACTCCCCTTGTATCGGATGAATGCTACGACAATAAGTGAAAACCACGCGTTCAGCACCGGAGTTTTCGTACCGAGACAAGTAAGCGCAAGAGTAAATGATACAAGCCCAAAGCCCATATTTAAAAAATCAGCCCATTTCTTGAACTGCTCACGTAACTCGTTTATGTATTCATCATTTATCGTGATTCCACTCATACCTGCTACTCTTTAATACTGGAAAGTTATTAGATCTAACGCTTTTGTTCAGCGG
>NZ_JMQN01000051.1 GCF_000705555.1 Marinobacterium lacunae | reverse complement strand
TAAGCAATGCCTCTGGGCGTGTCCCAGGGTCATGACTTAAAGCTTCACTGCTTTAAACGCTCTTTAACAAATTGGATCTGAAAGATTGTCTTGTATTGTTTGATACAAGCGCCAACCGGCGAAATCGATCGTTACTAAATATTCAACTGATCAGACGCCTTCGGGTTATATGGTCAAGTGAATAAGCGTGCACGGTGGATGCCTTGGCAGTCAGAGGCGATGAAGGACGTAGTAGCCTGCGAAAAGGTTCGGGGAGTCGGCAAACAGACTTTGATCCGGACATGTCCGAATGGGGAAACCCACCCGCTTGCGGGTATCTCTTAACTGAATACATAGGTTTTGAGAGGCGAACCCGGGGAACTGAAACATCTAAGTACCCGGAGGAAAAGAAATCAATTGAGATTCCCTTAGTAGCGGCGAGCGAACGGGGAGTAGCCCTTAAGCTGTTTACGATTTAGCAGAACACTCTGGAAAGTGTGGCCATAGTGGGTGATAGCCCCGTATGCGAAAGGTCGTTTACAGTGAAATCGAGTAGGTCGGGACACGTGTTATCTTGACTGAATATGGGGGGACCATCCTCCAAGGCTAAATACTCCTGACTGACCGATAGTGAACCAGTACCGTGAGGGAAAGGCGAAAAGAACCCCTGTGAGGGGAGTGAAATAGACCCTGAAACCGTGTACGTACAAGCAGTGGGAGCCGTTTACGGACGGTGACTGCGTACCTTTTGTATAATGGGTCAACGACTTACTTTCAGTAGCAAGCTTAACCGTGTAGGGGAGGCGTAGGGAAACCGAGTCTTAATAGGGCGTTTAGTTGCTGGGAGTAGACCCGAAACCGGGCGATCTATCCATGGGCAGGTTGAAGGTTGAGTAACATCAACTGGAGGACCGAACCGACTACCGTTGAAAAGTTAGCGGATGACCTGTGGATCGGAGTGAAAGGCTAATCAAGCTCGGAGATAGCTGGTTCTCCTCGAAAGCTATTTAGGTAGCGCCTCATGTCTCACCCTGGGGGGTAGAGCACTGTTTCGGCTAGGGGGTCATCCCGACTTACCAACCCGATGCAAACTCCGAATACCCAGGAGTGCAATCATGGGAGACACACGGCGGGTGCTAACGTCCGTCGTGAAAAGGGAAACAACCCAGACCGCCAGCTAAGGTCCCAAAGTTCTAGTTAAGTGGGAAACGATGTGGGAAGGCTCAGACAGCTAGGAGGTTGGCTTAGAAGCAGCCACCCTTTAAAGAAAGCGTAATAGCTCACTAGTCGAGTCGGCCTGCGCGGAAGATATAACGGGGCTCAAACTAGACACCGAAGCTGCGGATGCCTTAGGGCATGGTAGAGGAGCGTTCTGTAAGCCGTTGAAGCGGAAGCTGTGAGGCACCGTGGAGGTATCAGAAGTGCGAATGTTGACATAAGTAACGATAAAGGGGGTGAAAAACCCCCTCGCCGGAAGACCAAGGGTTCCTATCCAACGTTAATCGGGGTAGGGTGAGTCGGCCCCTAAGGCGAGGCTGAAAAGCGTAGTCGATGGGAAACAGGTTAATATTCCTGTACCGCGCATAACTGCGACGGGGGGACGGAGAAGGCTAGGCCAGCACGGCGTTGGTTGTCCGTGTTTAAGGGTGTAGGTTGGGAAGTTAGGCAAATCCGGCTTCCTAAGACTGAGACCTGATGACGAGCTCCCATGTGGAGCGAAGTGGTTGATGCCATGCTTCCAGGAAAATCCTCTAAGCTTCAGGTTATGCGGGACCGTACCCGAAACCGACACAGGTGGTCAGGTTGAGAATACCAAGGCGCTTGAGAGAACTCGGGTGAAGGAACTAGGCAAAATGGTGCCGTAACTTCGGGAGAAGGCACGCCGGCGTTGGTGAAGGACTTCGCGTCTGGAGCTGACACCGGTCGAAGATACCAGGTGGCTGCGACTGTTTATTAAAAACACAGCACTCTGCAAACACGAAAGTGGACGTATAGGGTGTGACGCCTGCCCGGTGCCGGAAGGTTAATTGATGGGGTTAGCGCAAGCGAAGCTCTTGATCGAAGCCCCGGTAAACGGCGGCCGTAACTATAACGGTCCTAAGGTAGCGAAATTCCTTGTCGGGTAAGTTCCGACCTGCACGAATGGCGTAACGATGGCCACACTGTCTCCACCCGAGACTCAGTGAAATTGAACTCGCTGTGAAGATGCAGCGTCCCCGCGGCTAGACGGAAAGACCCCGTGAACCTTTACTATAGCTTCACAGTGGACTTTGACATTACTTGTGTAGGATAGCTGGGAGGCTTTGAAACTTGGACGCCAGTTCGAGTGGAGCCGACCTTGAAATACCAGCCTGGTACTGTTGAGGTTCTAACTCAGCCCCGTTATCCGGGGCGAGGACATTGTGTGGTGGGTAGTTTGACTGGGGCGGTCTCCTCCCAAAGCGTAACGGAGGAGCACGAAGGTACCCTCAGCATGGTCGGAAATCATGCAATGAGCGTAAGAGTATAAGGGTGCTTGACTGCGAGACAGACACGTCGAGCAGGTACGAAAGTAGGTTCTAGTGATCCGGTGGTTCTGTATGGAAGGGCCATCGCTCAACGGATAAAAGGTACTCCGGGGATAACAGGCTGATACCGCCCAAGAGTTCACATCGACGGCGGTGTTTGGCACCTCGATGTCGGCTCATCACATCCTGGGGCTGAAGCCGGTCCCAAGGGTATGGCTGTTCGCCATTTAAAGTGGTACGCGAGCTGGGTTTAGAACGTCGTGAGACAGTTCGGTCCCTATCTGCCGTGGGCGTTTGAGATTTGAGAAGAGTTGCTCCTAGTACGAGAGGACCGGAGTGAACGAACCTCTGGTGTTCGGGTTGTCACGCCAGTGGCATTGCCCGGTAGCTACGTTCGGACGGGATAACCGCTGAAAGCATCTAAGCGGGAAGCCTCCTTCAAGATGAGATCTCACTGGACCCTTGAGGTCCCTAAAGAGCCGTTCGAGACCAGGACGTTGATAGGCTGGGTGTGTAAGCGTTGTAAGGCGTTGAGCTAACCAGTACTAATTGCTCGTGAGGCTTGACCATATAACGCCCAAGGCGTTTGGAAGTTGAATATACGATCGATCGCGGTTGAAGCTTGTAGCGAACGACAAGACGACAAAATCTTTTAGATCTCGATTTGTTCCAGTTTTGCCTGGTGACAATAGAGACGTGGAACCACCTGATCCCATGCCGAACTCAGTCGTGAAACGCGTCATCGCCGATGGTAGTGTGGGGTCTCCCCATGTGAGAGTAGGTCATCGCCAGGCACCTAAT
>NZ_JMQN01000050.1 GCF_000705555.1 Marinobacterium lacunae | reverse complement strand
TTACAAGCAGAGGGTCGGGGGTTCGAACCCCTCTTCGCCCACCAAGACGCGGAGTGGTAGTTCAGTTGGTTAGAATACCTGCCTGTCACGCAGGGGGTCGCGGGTTCGAGTCCCGTCCGTTCCGCCACTTCATTGATATCCTTCCTAAGCCTGTTACCCACTCAGCTTTGCCTTGCGCAACGCCTGCATCTCCTGTTTGCTGTCTTTTCGTTTGTCTTTTCGTTTGTCTTTTCGTTTGTCTTTTCGTTTGTCTTTTCGTTTGTCTTTGATGGTCGGTCGTGTCCAACAGTATGCGTTCCGCACGCTTATCGGGTGCGGAACGGTGTTTGTGTCTCGGGAGGATGCTTAGCGCCAGTTGGGGTTGGTCATCACAGAGTAGCGGCCGCAGCCGAGAAAGATGATGGCAAGCGATGCGAAGAAGTAGACCATCATATGCTCTATTCCCCAGGCGCCAACTTTGGTCAGGGTGAAGGTCAGTGCTGTGCCTGCCAGCGCCCATGCGAAAATCATAGTGCCGAGCATCAAAATGGCTGAAATTCGAGTCAGAACGCCCAGAATCAGCAGGACTGGGGCAACAACTTCCCCGAGGTAAACGCCGTATCCTATAACGGTGGGCAGACCGTGGGCGGTCAGCATGTTGAAGATGCCGTCGATACCATGTGTTATCTTGTGCCAGCCATGAAGCAGCATCATTGCCGCAAAGGATACGCGAAGTATGAATTTTCCCAAATCGGGTGCGTCGAGGTATCGGTTGAGGGTGGTGAGCATGCCAAGTCTCCTTTTGGGTATGCGATATCGGTAGTACTTCACTCTAACGCTGGTGCTTGATTTTGACCACAAAATCATCGTCTTAGCAGGCGTTTATTGTTTCTGGTAAAACCGGATCAGGTAGGGGGTGTACCGCGTTACATGTGGATAGGCGATGCTCGTTGAAATAGAGGTGTGTGGTTGTGATTCCCGATGGTGCCCAGCTGGTGATGCCAATCAAAAGCCGGTTTTATGAAGCGAACGATATTCAAGTGGCCATGTTGCGGTTGGATCTGCTGCATCCGCAGATCAGTGGCAATAAATGGTTCAAACTGCTGCGGCTGATCCAAAGGCTGGAGGCCGGCGAGCGGCCTCGTGTTCTGAGTTTTGGCGGTGACTGGTCCAACCATCTGCATGCGTTGGCTTATGTCGGAAAGCGATACGGTATTGAAACCCTTGCACTGGTTAGAGGGCATGCGTCTCAAGTGCCAACGGCGATGCTTGAGGATGCGCGACGATGGGGAATGAGTCTGGTTTACATTGATCGCGACCGCTATCGTGACCGGAATCAGCCCGAGTTCCGCCAAACATTGGGAAACGCCTATCCCGGGTGGGAGGTGCTGCCTGAGGGCGGCAGCAGTGCAGATGCAGTGCGCGGGTGTCGAACCTTATGGCAGCTTCTCGAAGGAACGGGTTGGTCGAAACCGGATTTTTTTGCTTGTGCCATGGGTACGGGTGGTACCGTGGCAGGAGTTATCGCCGGCAAGCCTGAGCAGACCCAAGTGATCGGAGTGCCGGTGCTGAATCTTGGCGGTGAAGCTGAGGCGATGGTCGGAGAGTTGTTAAGGCAGGCTGAGGTTGTGGATCCCAAAGGTTGGTTGCTCGATCCTGATGGCGCATGGGGTGGTTATGCGCGGCTTCCAGATGAACTGTCGGCCACCTTGCGATCGTTTGAGTTTTTATCCGGAGTGCCGCTGGATCCGGTGTATACGGTAAAGCTCGTTGCAGCGGTCAATCGACGTATTGCCCGTGGACATATCGTATCAGGAAGTAGAGTGTTGCTGATGCACTCCGGCGGTCTTCAGGGTCGTCGTGGCATGCTGTCACGTATCGAAAACGGTTCGACTGCCTTTGTTGGGCCGGTGCTCGTATAATGTGTAAGGTCGGCAACAGATGTAACCGTCCAGAATCAAGGGTATAGCTAAGGGTAGGGTATGGAAAACTTTCGTAACATCGGGTTGATTGGTCGCCTCGGCAGCAAGAAGGTGATCGATACCTTGAAAAGCCTGATCCGCTATCTGGATGATCAGGGCCTGAATGTCATACTCGATCAGAAAATCGCTGAAGTTATGCCCGGACATGGTCGCCAGGTGGCCAAGCAGTCGCGTATGGGGGAGGCCTGTGATCTGGTTATCGTCGTGGGTGGCGATGGCAGTCTACTGGGGGCGGCGCGTTCGTTGGCGCAGAGCCATGTACCTGTACTCGGCGTTAACCGCGGTAACTTGGGTTTCCTGACTGACATAGCACCGGATGATATCGAAGAGAAGGTCGGCGAAGTGCTTGCCGGCCGTTATTCGGTCGATACCCGGTTTCTGATTGATGTTACGGTGAAGCGTGAGGGTGAGCCGATTGCAGAATCGACAGCTCTCAATGATTGCGTGTTGCACCCGGGCAAGGCAACCCGGATGATCGAATTCGAGCTGCATATCGAAGGGCAGTTCGTTTACACCCAGCGCTCGGATGGCCTGATCGTATCGACCCCGACAGGATCGACCGCTTATGCACTTTCAGGTGGTGGTCCGATAATGCATCCTCGACTGGATGCGTTGGTGCTCGTTCCGATGTTTCCTCATACCCTCTCAAGCAGGCCGATTGTGGTCGATGGCAACAGTGAGTTGAAACTGGTCATTACCGAGCGGAATGAAACCTACCCTTCAATTTCCTGTGATGGGCAGATGAACATCGCGCTCTCGCCCGGGGATACGGTGACAATTCACAAGAAGCCGCATAAATTGAAACTTCTCCATCCGCTCAATTACGACTTTTACAGGACCTGTCGTGAAAAATTGGGCTGGGGTACGAAGCTGGGGGAGTAACAGGGTTTGGTGAGTGACGAATTTCAGGGAGTTGATCTGATCGGTGATGTGCATGGCTGTGCGATCAGTCTGTGTCTGTTGCTCGATCGAATGGGCTATAGACGTATCGATGGCGTCTACCAACACCCCGTACGCAAAGCTGTCTTCATCGGCGATATCGTCGATCGGGGGCCTCATATCAGAGAAGCGTTGCATGTCGTACGCGCCATGGTCGAAGCCGGGCAGGCTGAGATCATCATGGGGAACCATGAATACAATCTGCTCTGTTATCTGACGCCAAAGGCGGATGGCAGCGGCTATCTGCGTGAACACACCCCGCGCCATCAGCGTATTTTGCAGCAGACTCTCGACCAGTTCAGTGGCCATCAGTCGGAGCTGGATGATTATCTTGACTGGTTCATGCAGTTGCCGCTGTTTCTTGAAAATGATCGTTTTCGAGCCGTGCATGCTTGCTGGCATCAGGCACTGATCGACCGCTTCCGTGCAGAGCAGGGCAGTAATCACATCGATAAAGCGTTCCTTGAGCGTTCCGCCGTTCAGGACAGCTTCGAGTGGGAAGTCATGGACAGGTTGTTACGTGGCACGCATCTGAGATTGCCCAACAACGAAGTCATCGTCAGTAAAGATGGGTTCAAGCGGCATTTTTTCCGTACCAAGTTCTGGGCCGAGTCGCCAGAGCGGATGGGGGATGTGGTCTTCCAGCCTGATCCCTTGCCGGAGCATATCGCCCGAATGCCCTTAAATGCCGAGCAGCGTAGCGACCTTTTGTGTTACGGGCCCGACCAGAAACTGTTATTCATGGGGCACTATTGGTGCGAAGGCGTGCCGGTTCCCCTAACTGACAATATCGCGTGTCTGGACTTCAGTGCGGTGAAGTACGGGAAGCTCGTGGCCTACCGATTGGATGACGAAAAAGTGCTGCGAAAGGACAAATTCGTGTGGGTGGATGTGGCGCGAGAGGTGGGGCGCATGGACACGGAGATGGGCTGTTGAAACCCGTTCTGGAAGTGCCGCTAACCGAAGATCTCACGCCTTTCACCGCGCTGCTGTGGGAGCACGAGGTACCACATCGTGTGGTTGAAACAGAGGATCAACAGGTTCTTTTTATATCAGAGAGAATCGATCCCGAGCAGATTAAAGCACTGTACCGATTTTGGCGTGAAGGCGGAGATCTGAACGCCGTCGAGATCAGAACCGAGCCCAAGCGACGTTTTTCTCAACCTCTCGTTGCCCCGGCGCGGATTCGGATGACACTTGCGCTGATTGTCCTCAGCGTTGTGCTGACGCTGGTGATCGGGTTTGGCGGCAGCGAAAAGTGGATGGCATACCTGACGTTTACGGACTTTAGCATAATCGGCGACCGCATACGTTTTGACGGGGTTGGCGCGATGCTGGCTTCCGGACAGTGGTGGCGCCTGATTACACCGATATTCCTGCATTTCAGCATTTTGCACATTCTATTTAACCTGCTCTGGGTTTGGGTGGTGGGCCAGCGCGTCGAGCTGCTTCAGGGTAGTTGGGCGTTGCTCGGCGTTGTACTGTTCAGCGGTATTGCGTCCAATATTGCCCAGTATTGGGTATCGGGCCCCATGTTTGGCGGCATGTCGGGCGTGGTATTTGGCCTGCTGGGCTACACCTGGTTATGGGATCGATTTGAAGCACGCTACCGTTTCAATTTTCCGCCTGCTCTCATGGGGCTGATGGTGCTCTGGTTGGGGTTGGGGTTTACCGGTGTGCTGGAAGCGGCAGGGTTGGGCGCAATTGCGAATACCGCTCATCTGGTGGGGTTGCTTGCTGGCCTTGCCTGGTGGCCAATAGGGCGCTTGTTTGGACCGCGATCAGCCTAAGGGCTGTGTGCTAATATGGTTGCCTGCAGGCTCCAGTTTTAATTGAGGTGCGTTCGATGAACTTTGAAAAAATGATCGAGGCGATGACGCCCGATGTCTACAACGCGCTCAAGCGCGCTGTTGAGTTGGGGAAATGGCCCAACGGCGAGCGTTTGAGTCAGGAGCAGCGCGAAACAAGCCTTAGGGCTGTCATTGCGTACGAACACATGCGGGAGATGCCGGATGAACAGCGTGTCGGATTTATCGACCGCACGCGGCCAGATGGCGATCAGCATGGTTGTGATCCGCTTCAGGCTGAAACGCTGAAGATTTTGACGGAGCAGTAGGTATCGATGGTTCTTCTCGGTACCGGCGCGCTGCGCAAGATGGAAGTGGCTCTGGATAGCCCTGTTCAATATAAGTTAAGGCTCGATGATGACAGTCTGGTCGATATGAATCAGCTGATCGGTCAGCCCATCGCTATGAAGTATGAGGGTGTAATCAACTGCCTGCATTGCGGCAGGAAAACCCGAAAGAGTTTTAACCAAGGTTACTGTTACCCCTGTTTTACTCGGTTGCCGCAGTGCGATAGCTGCATCGTCAAACCGGAAACCTGTCATTTTCATGAAGGCACGTGCCGCGATCCGGCTTGGGGAGAGCGTAATTGCTTCGCGCCCCACGTCGTATATCTGGCAAACTCGTCAGGATTGAAAGTAGGTATAACCCGGCGTACCCAGATTCCGACCCGCTGGATCGATCAGGGTGCGGTTGCAGCGTTACCGATTTTGGAGGTGGACAACCGACTCCACTCCGGGCTGTTGGAAAAGGTGTTTTCAGCCCATGTCAGTGACAAGACCAACTGGCGTGCAATGCTTAAGGGCGACATACCTGAAGTGGATCTGGCCGCCGAGCGGGATCGCCTGCTTGCGCTGTGCGCCGATGAGATCGACGCTTTGAGAAGCCAGCATGGAGAAGCGGCCATAAGGACGCTGCCGGAACAGGCGGGCGTAGCGATCACCTATCCTGTAATTGAATACCCGAAAAAGGTGGCGACTTTCAATCTGGACAAGAGTCCTGATGTGAACGGCACGCTACTGGGAATCAAAGGACAGTATCTGATACTGGATAGCGGCGTGATCAACATACGAAAATTTGGCGCCTATCAGGTCAGCCTAAGCGCGTGAATCAGGAGAGATGATGTCGCAAGAGATGCAGCAGCCACAACCCATCTATCTAAAGGACTATCAGGTCCCCGCGTATCTGATCGAGCATACCGATCTGCGTTTTGAGTTGGCAGAAGAGGAAACCTTGGTACGCGCGACGTTGCAGGTGCGGCGAAACCCTGCATGCACGCGCACGAAGGCTGCGCTGGAGCTGCACGGTCATGAATCGGTTGAGCTATGCCGCCTGAGTATCGATGGTGAAATACTCTCCGAACGGGATTTCAGCCGTGATGACGAATTGCTCTGCATACCGGCCGTGCCTTCACGTTTCACCCTTGAATGCGTGACACGTATCCATCCCCAGTCAAATACAGCGCTTGAGGGCTTATACAAGTCAGACGGAATGTTCTGCACTCAGTGCGAAGCCGAGGGTTTCAGGCGCATTACGTTCTATCCCGACCGTCCTGATGTGATGTCGGTGTTTCGGACAACGGTCGTAGCCGAGCGCGCGCGTTATCCAGTGTTGCTATCCAATGGTAACCCGGTTGAGTCGGGCGATGAGGATGACGGTCGTCATTTCGTGACCTGGGAAGATCCTTTCCCGAAGCCTGCCTACCTGTTCGCGCTGGTAGCAGGCGATCTGGCTGTTCTGGAGGATAGCTACACCACCGCCTCAGGCCGTTCAGTAAAACTCCAGATCTTTGCCGACAGCAAAGACCTGGATAAGCTCGATCACGCAATGCTGTCGCTCAAGCGGGCCATGCAATGGGATGAGCAGGTTTACGGACGTGAGTACGATCTGGACATCTACATGATCGTCGCCGTCGATTTCTTCAACATGGGGGCCATGGAGAACAAGGGGCTCAACATATTCAACACCAGTTGCGTGCTGGCAAGTCCCAGAACAACTACTGATGCCGCTTTTCAGCGGGTTGAAGGTGTTGTTGCCCATGAATATTTTCACAACTGGTCAGGCAACCGCGTGACCTGTCGTGACTGGTTCCAGCTGAGCCTCAAAGAGGGCTTTACCGTTTTCCGCGATTCCGAGTTCTCCGCCGACATGAATTCTCGGACGGTTAAGCGAATTGAAGATGTTGCGCTTTTGCGCACCGCTCAGTTTGCCGAAGACGCAGGCCCCATGGCTCACCCGGTTCGCCCCGAGTCGTTTATCGAAATCTCTAATTTCTATACCCTCACGGTGTATGAGAAGGGGTGCGAAGTCGTGCGTATGCTCCACACCCTGCTCGGAGCAGAACTGTTCCGCAAGGGGACAGACCTCTACTTCGAGCGACATGATGGTCAGGCAGTGACTACAGACGATTTTGTTCAGGCGATGGCCGATGTTTCCGGTCGGGATTTGACGCAGTTCAAACGCTGGTACAGTCAGGCCGGTACGCCTCGAGTTGAGGTTAGCGACAGTTGGGATGAAAGCACAGGTCAGTATCGCCTGACGTTTCGTCAAAGCTGTCCGGCGACCCCCGGTCAGGATAAGAAACTGCCGTTCCACATGCCGATCGCCTACGGCCTGATCTCCGCAAGTGGAGATGAACTCGATGCTGGCGTACTGGAGCTAACCGATAGCGAGCAGAGCTTCACGTTCGATGGGCTGGCAGAGCGTCCGGTTCCCTCCTTGCTGCGCAGCTTCTCCGCGCCGGTAAAGCTCAGTTATCCCTATACCGATGCCCAGTTGATGCATCTGTTGCGACACGACAGTGACGGTTTCAATCGCTGGGATGCAGGGCAACGGATGACCGTTGGTTTGATGCAGTCGCTCATGGTGGATTATCGCGCCAGTCGTGAGCTGGCAGTTCCAGAGTCCCTGATTGATACCTGGCGCGGCCTTCTGCTTGATGAGAGTCTTGATCCTGCGATGGTGGCGCATCTGCTGCGCCTGCCATCAGAGGCGTATCTGGCCGAATTGGCCGACGAGATTGATGTAGAGGCGATCCATGAAGTGCGGGAGTTTATGGTCACCACTTTGGCCAGAGCCCTGCAGGATGAGTGGAGCGAGGCCTACCGCCGTTGCAGCGATGATCAGGCATACACGGCTGATGCGGCTGCATGTGCCCGTCGCAGCCTGAAGAACCTCAGTCTCGGTTACCTGTTGGCAACCGGTGAAGAGGTTTGGCTGGCGCTGGCGGAGGAGCAGTTCAACACAGCTGATAACATGACCGATCAGCAGGCCGCTTTGGCGCTGGTTGTTCACTCGGGTTTCCGTCACGCAGGAGAGCGACTGCTGGCGGAATTTCAGGCCCAGTGGCAGCACGAAGCGTTGGTCATGAACCAGTGGTTCTCAATCCAGGCGTCCGACCCCTGGCCGGGCGCGCTGGAGCGAGTACAGCAGTTGCAGGAACACCCCCTGTTCGATGCCCGAAATCCCAACAAGCTGCGTTCGGTTGTCGCGGCATTCTGCGCGCAGAATGCGGTTGGATTCCATTCTGCAGATGGCAGTGGCTATGCTTATCTGGCAGATTGGATCATTCAGCTCAACAAGCAGAACCCGCAGATCGCGTCACGTCTGCTGACTCCTCTGACGCGCTGGAGACGATACCCTGAGGCCGCTCAGGGCTTGATGAGGGGGCAGTTGCAGCGGGTACTTGAGAGTGGAGACCTGTCACGCGATGTGTACGAAGTGGTCAGCAAAAGTCTGGCCTAGGTTGACTCGCAAGAGCGCCAATAGCTTAGAATCAATTGAAAACACGTTAATTGTCAGGACGATACACGATGGACAGAAAATTAAGCTCTGCCGATAAGTTCGATCTGCAGCAGAACTACCGCCGTTTCTTGAAGTATCAGGAGCAGTTCACGCTGGCCAACGATGCATTCAAGGATGCGCGTGCAAGCAGAGTGTGGATAGCAGGCCTGATCATGTTGCTTTTCGCGTTGGCGTCAGACTTCTTTCTCGGCGCTTCGGCTGCGCTGTTTGGTCTGTATTTTTACCGTATCGTGCTGGCGTGGTTCCACTCCTCGCAAGCCGAGGAGGGGCGTGAGCATATGGAGCGTTGGTTTGCCGGAAAAGGGCTCAAGTTTCAGGGGCGGGTGCTTTACTACCGTGACGATGAGATGCTGGCGCGTCCGATAGATCCCTTCGATGACATGGTGTACGACTGAGTGCAGGGCCTGAGCTGTGAAGCGGGAGTATCGGCGTCTCAGTCGGCGTACTCAGCAGTTGTTGAATGCGCCGGAGAGCGTTAACGTCGACTTCAAGCGGGAGGTTCAGGCTGTGCGCAGTGCCCATCTGGTCGCGTTTGCAAACTCCCCGCTTGGCGGCACGCTTCTGATCGGTATTGATGAGTATACCAGCCCGGATGGTGTCCAGCGGGGGCGTGTAGTGGGGTGTGATGTTGATGATCGTGCCCGTCTGCTGCTGGTCAACAAGGCCACTGAATGTATCCCCAATATTGAATTGAAGATATATACCGAAAACCTGTCGCAATCCCGTCCTGTTCTGCGTGTCGAAATTCCCAGCGGTCACCTTAAACCCTACTGTACCCATGGCGGTGAGTATCGTATTCGTACTGATGGGCGTAACAGGGCATTGCTGCCGGAGGAGCTTCTGGCGATATACATGGATCGTGAAGGGGAGCAGTTCCTGTCCCGTTTTCGTGATGCCGTATATCAGCTGGAACATCAGGTCGAGGGTGTAAACCACTCGCTGAGCAAGGGCATGCTGGCGGTAAGCCAGCATCTGGAAGATCTGGATGATCAGCTGCGGCACACGTTACACAGAATCGAACAGCTGACCGACAGTAACAAGAAGCGCTCCCGCAACCTGTTGCAGGCCTTGCGTGAAAGTCAGCGCAGTATCGTGCAGCTGGAGGAGGTTGTCGCGCCCCGCGTTGACAGCTACAGCAGTGGTCTGCTGGTGGATATCGAACACAAATTGGGCATGTTGCTGGATCTGATCGACACCGATGCCGAGCTGACCGATTCGATTCATGACGAAGAGGAGTCTTAGAGGTGGTCGATATTGGCGCAAGGCGCTACTGGGTATTTGATCTGGATGGAACGCTGACCCGCCCGGTGCACGATTTCGCTCATATTCGGGCAGAGCTTGAGTTGGCACCCAACTGCGATATTCTCGATTCTCTGGCTCTACTCCCGTCGCCACAGCGTGAGCATAAGATGGCACTGCTCGATCGCCTGGAATTGTTCTACGCCGAGAAGACCCAGCCCGCCGCGGATGTTGTTGGCTTGCTGGATGCTTTATTCCAGCGTAATGACAGGCTGGGTATTCTCACGCGGAACTCTCAACCCGTGGCACTTCAGGCGCTTGAGGTGATCGGTGCACGCCGGTATTTCCTGAAGGAGGATGTGCTCGGGCGTGACGAAGCGCGCCCGAAACCCGATCCGCATGGTATAGAGCTTCTGCTGGAACGCTGGTCTGCGAAGCCTGAAGAGGCGGTGATGGTAGGTGATTTTCGCTACGACCTTGAAGCTGGGCGGAGCTGCGGTACCGCTACCGTTCATGTGGATCATGGTACGCACCAGCCTTGGCCGGAATTGACCGATCTGCGTGTAACGTCATTAACACAGCTGCTTGAGATCCTCTGAATAGAGGCTAGCTTTATTGATCTAGGCCAGTGGCTTGGAGTCAGATTTGGCTATAGTGAAGTTGTGTATTCGTTCACGCGGAGGGTTCCAATATGACGATCATGAAAGAGCTACATCAGGAGCACCTGAATCTGAAGAGATTGCTCGTGATGCTTGAACGCAAGGTCGAGAGGTTCAGGGCCGGTACCCACCCCAACTTTCAGTTGATGTCCGACGTCGTGAGCTACGTTGGGGGTTATGCCGATACTCACCACCACCCGCGGGAAGATCGTATGTTCGCTCATTTCAAAGGGCGAAGCAGCGAACTCGATACATTGATGAAACGATGTGAAGAGGAGCACGTTCAGCTCAAGCAGCTGTCGACACACCTCAACGACTCCATTGATGGTATTTTGCATGATGCTGCCGTTGTGCCGCTGGATGACCTGATCGATTCGCTTGCGCAGTTTGTACAGCACGAGAAGGCACACCTCGATTTCGAAGAGGGGACCCTCTTTCCCAAGATAGAAGCCGTTGCAAGTTCTGAGGATTGGCAGGTGATCGATCAGGCGCTGCCGTCACCCAGCGATCCGCTGTTTGGGCTGAAGCAGTCTGACGAATACCGGACGCTTTATCAGGCTCTGGCTGATGATGAGCGGGCCAGCTGACCCGCTTCCACCCCTACCCCTGTTTTCTTAAAGTCCGGTGCGCTGCGCCAGATAGCGCTCGACTGTATCGACGATCGCCTGGGTTTGAGGGTCTACTTCCACGTTGACGTGTGCGCCCGGGCTTAGCTCCCCGAATGTGGTCATGCGGAGGGTTTCCGGAATCAGATATACGCAGAATCTGGACGTCTCCACTTCGGCCATGGTCAGGCTGCAACCGTTAAGGCCTACAAACCCTTTCGGTAGCAGGTAGCGTGCAAGGGCGTCTGGACGCTCGAACCAGATGATGCAGTTATCTTCGGTTCGCTCAATTTCCAATACTTCTACCGTCTGGTATATGTGCCCGGACATGGTATGTCCGCCGATCTCGTCGCCGATCCGTGCCGCGCGTTCAAAATTGACCCTGTCGCCAATTTGCAGTGCGCCCAGATTGGTTGTTTCCAGTGTCGCAGCGATAAGATCGAAACTGATCCTGTTGCGATCAAACTGCGTAATGGTAAGACAGGTGCCGTTGAGGGCGATGCTGGCGCCGGCCTGAAGGTCTGTGCAGTGTTCGGCGGGAAACTCGAGAGTCAGCTGCATGAACCCGTCCCGGCGTTCGATTGCCGAGACCTGGGCACGGCCCTGAACAATTCCAGTAAACATAGTGTGCTAATCTCCTGTTAGATAAGTGCAATATACCGGAACCTTGCGAGGGAGAATAACCGTGAGAGTCCTGATCACCGGCGGTACCGGCTTCATCGGTCGCCAACTCGTCAAAGCGCTGCTTACACGCGGAGATAGTGTGGGAGTTTTGAGCCGTCGCCCTGAGTCTGCAAAACTGGATTCACGTGTGCAGCTTTATTCCGAGTTACCTCAGGTTCAAGGCCACGTGGACGCTGTCGTGAATTTGGCAGGTGCGCCTATTGCTGATCGCCGCTGGAGCGAGAAGCGCAAGGCGTTGCTGATGGAAAGCCGCATTACGCTGACGGAGCAGTTGGTCGAGTGGATGAGAGGTGCCGTGCAACCGCCAGCCGTGCTGATTAGCGGGTCTGCCATTGGTTACTATGGCAGTCAGGGGGATCGAGAGCTCGATGAAAAAGCAGCAACCAAAGGTGGCTTTGCCCATGACCTCTGCGCTTTGTGGGAGGCTCAGGCCATGAAGGCTGCTGAGTTCGGAGTGCGGGTCTGTTGTATACGTACGGGCGTTGTATTAGGGCCCGGTGGCGGTGCGTTGGCAAAAATGTTGCCTGCATTCCGTCTTGGCTTGGGAGGGGCCATGGGAACGGGGCGGCAGTGGATGGCCTGGATACATCGCGATGATGAGGTCGCTGCCATACTACACCTGCTGGATCATAACACCCTGAGCGGGGCATTTAATTTGACCGCCCCAAGCCCGGTAACCAATGAAGAGTTCAGTAAGACGCTGGCGTCGGTATTGAACAGGCCGGCTTTCTTTCGAGTGCCGGCCGTCGTTCTTGAACTGATGATGGGTGAGGCCAGTGAGTTGGTGCTCAAGGGACAGCGCGTGGTTCCTACTCGCTTGCTCGAAAGTGGGTTCCGCTTTCGATATACCTCCCTGAAAGAGGCGCTTACTCAGGTTGTGAAGGGTTCGCCTTAGGCGGGCTATCCGACGGCTTGGGTTCGCGCGCTCTCGCTTCGAGTGCTTCCAGACGCTCCAGCGTTGTTACGGCTCTGGAGAGGTGGTGCTCGATTCTGTCCAGTCGCGCCTCAAGCTGAGTGATGCGCTGAATGTTGCGATCCTCCTTCTCGACCATCTCTTTCTCGTCGCGCTCGATAAAGAAAACCGAAAAACTTGCTGTCAGCATCGAAAATAGTCCGATACCGGCAAGGATCAACAGCATGCCGAACAACCGTCCCTCGGTCGTCGAAGGTACAAGATCGCCATAGCCGACGGTAGTCATTGTCACCCAGGCCCACCAAATGCCATCCATCGGCCCGTTGAAGGCGGGATCGATGCCCGATATCAGGAAGCCGGAGATCACCAGAAAGAGCAGGGCGATTGCCATGGTTTTGCCAAGTTGATGGCGCGACAGGATCTGCCGAAGATCCTGCGATACCTTAAGCAGAATCCCGAGCATGATCATAAGTCGGAGGCTTCTAAGCACTCCGGCGTAGAACAGGTCAACACCAAATAGAACGGGGATGCCGGTAAGAATGATGACCGGGTTTAGCCAGTTCTGTTTCAGGTAACGCTTCCGGTCATCGACCAGTGCCAGCATGATAGCCAGTTCTGACGCGAAGCAGATCCAGATAAACCAGTCAGTAAAGCGCGTGAACAGGGGGTCTTGAATCCCTTTGGCTTTGAGGTACCAGTCGAGAATGATCCAGATCGCCAGAATCAGCATTGGCCATTCTAGTCTCTTCGCCCAGAGCGTGGCGCGTGGATTCTCCTCGTCATCGACACCCCCGAGACCGATTCGGACCATCAGTGCATTGTGCTGGCGGTAACGATTACTCAAAAGCGGGGCTCCGTTGATCTGTTATGAGGCCTGAAGATAGCCGTCCTGAGCAGTATCGGCCACCATGCTGTTTTGGCGGCGTCTACGCAGTGTATCGATGGTTTTTAGCAGGAGATCACCCTGCCAGAGTTCTGGGTTGTCGTGCAGTTGCTGCTCCAGATCAAGCACCAGATAGTCAAGTGTCTGGTTTCGGGCTGCGTCGCAGATCGCCTCAAGGCTGTCGATCGTGCGCTCGGGCCAGAAGTTCTGAGCCCATTCGGTAAGACGCGCTTTGGCGAGCGTGGCGCTGTTCTGCTGGCAAGCGATTGCCAGAGCCTGGAAGGTGTTGCGCTCAGCACGTTCATTGGCCAGTAGCAGTTTTCGTTGGCGTCTGATCTCCTCTTCCATCTGTACTGCACTGTCGTCAGCCCGGAACTTGCGCAGCTTCGACCAGGTGTAAAGCCAGCCAAGAGAACTCGTCAAACTCAGAAGGGTCAACAATCCGATCAGGATATGATACTGAGTGGTGTTCAGTAGTATCTGGTCATCGCTACCAGAGGTGGCGGAGGCTTGTGCAGAGCTGATAAGCCCGTCCATGATGGGTGGTGGATTGACGTGGAACTGTCGGGTCGGGAGGGCTGCGTGGCGCCCTCTGTCCAGACCGACATCCCACCAGTGAAGATCAATGGGCGGCAGTATGAAGTCACCTGCGCCGAGCGGCTCGATACTAATCGTTTCTCTGCGTGTGCTGACCAGGCCAAACTGTGATGCCGATTCTGTCAAGCTGACATCCTGCAGTTCCATATACACATCATCGCTGTTGGCAGGCATCAGCTGTGGCAGCTTCTCGGCGGGAATGCCGGTAACGGTCAGGGTCAGTTCCCGGGTAAAACGGTCCCCGGGCTTCAGGTTTTCAGGGGGTGTCCAGCTCTCTTCGAGCGTCAGTCGCTCGGCCGGTAGCCAGATGCCCGTGGTGCTTTGGTATGCCGGTTCCAGTACTTCGACTTCAAGTGTTTCCCCTTGAAGCTCTACCGCATCCATGTCTGGCGTGCCGGGCAGCTCAAGGCGCGGGCCATCGATAATCAGGGGGCCGGTCTGGTCCGGGAATATGGCGTACTGCTGCTCGGTTATGAAATAGGGCTCGCCACGGTACTCACCTTCATGACGTCGGCGCTCCCCAAGTTCACGTACATCGCTGGTACCGGCATGGGGTGGGTAAAACCGGATGTTATTGGGCAGCGGGTTGCGGTGGTAAAGCCGTGCGGTGTAGAGCAACTGGCCATCAAGATAAACTTCGCGGCTGTCGACACGGCTGTCGAAAAAGGCCTGAGCACCGGGCTGTCCACCAAGAACTGGGCTGACTTCACTGACATCGACACGCAAAGGTTGCGTGGCCTGACCTGCAAGCGTGAGGCTCGGTATCTCGATATTCCCTGCGTTACGGGGGCGCAGGGTCACTTGCCAGCGCGTACGAATGTCCCGGCCGCTACTGCTGTGGGTTGAAATAAGCGTCCGTTTGCTGCCGAGGATACGGAAATCCTGATGCAACGGTGTGAAATCCGGCCGATCTTCCGATCTGGAGTCAACCTCCAGCGTCAGCATGAGATTGTCCAGTGCGGTGATACTTGTCCGGTCCAGCGTCGCCTGCGCCTCCGCGTGAGCGGTTGTCGCAGTTCCCAGCAGTAACAACGCAGCTAGAAGTCGTCGCATTCAGTATCCCGGACCGGTATAGACTTCATCATAGACGATGATCCAACTCATTATCAGCTAAGGTAAAATTCATCGCAACCGCATCGCAAAAAAGGATATTTTAAAGTCGAAATATCCGGGCGTTTAAAGAGCGGCAAGAGGGTGGTATGAGAGAGTTGGTTGTTGAGCTGAATATCAGTGCCGAGGAGTATCTGCGACTTTATCGTGGCGAGGTCGATAGCGTTTTGGCCCGCGCACTGGATGGCAGACAAGTGCGCTTTCCTGCCAATAGCCTGCGTCCGTTTGTTACCCGCGGGGGCGTCAGCGGGCGTTTTCGTATCCGGTACAACGAGCATGGCAAGCTTGTCGATATTCAAAAGCTGTAGTGTGTGGCGCATCAAGGTGCTATTGCGGCGGGGGGCCGCTATAATGCGCAATCAATTTTTCAGCGCCTGAAGAGGAAACATGCTGTACGACCTTGCTCGCACGCTAATGTTCAGACTCGATCCGGAGGTTGCGCACAATGTTGCGCTTGCAAGCCTGTCCATGGGGGCCTCATTGGGTCTGGATCGTTTGATCCGCTCTCACGATCTGTCGATACCGGTGGAAGTGATGGGAATTCGATTCCCGAACCCGGTGGGCCTGGCTGCGGGTCTCGACAAGAACGGCTCCGCGGTCGATGGTTTGGCGGCGCTGGGGTTCGGTTTCATTGAGGTTGGTACGGTAACGCCTCGGCCGCAGTCCGGTAACCCGAAACCGCGTCTGTTTCGTATTCCGGAGCATCGCGCCATCATTAACCGAATGGGGTTTAATAACGATGGTGTTGACCAGCTGCTGATTAACCTCGAACGCAGCCGTTACAAGGGTGTGCTGGGTATCAACATCGGTAAGAACAAGGATACGCCCAACAATAAGGCCAATGACGATTATCTGCTGTGCCTGCGCAAGGTCTACGATCGTGCAAGCTATATCACGGTAAACGTCTCTTCGCCCAACACGCCGGGACTGCGGACCTTGCAGTTTGGCGAATCCCTCAACAGCCTGCTAGATGCGTTGAAGACCGAACAAGCGCGACTGGCTCGCATCTATGGGCGTTATGTGCCGATTGCTGTAAAAATCGCGCCCGACATGGACGAAGAAGAGCTGAAGCTGGTGGCCGGTTCTTTGAAAACCTATGAGATGGACGGTGTCATCGCGACCAATACCACTTTGTCACGTGAGGGGATCGAGGATTCTCCGGTCGCACAGGAGGCTGGGGGGCTCAGCGGCGAACCTGTACGCGGTCGTGCCAATATCGCGATTCGTACTCTGGCCGCAGAGCTTAACGGCGCACTGCCAATCATTGGTGTCGGCGGGGTTTGTGAAGGCTTTGACGCGGCTGAGAAACTTGAGGCTGGGGCGAGTCTGGTACAGATCTATACTGGCTTTATCTATCGTGGTCCGCGGTTGATTCGGGAAGCGCTTGAGGAGATTTCGATGCTGCACAGCGCTAAGCGCTGAGCAGCATCGGGGCTGAAACTTGCCTTATAATCTGGCGGGTGAATCGCCCCGAGGGAAGATATAGATCAAATAGTTAATGTAATGACGGATTAGCCTGAATTGCAGAAACGCCGGACATTCCACTCCAGTGTGCCTCGCGTCCTTCGCGCCAACCGCTCATCCAGTGACTTCTCAGTTCCGTTGCCTGGACAGGGCATTCGCTCTGGGACTTGCCACAGAGCCCGGCCTGGAATCCACGGTTGAACAGAGTTGAGGTACGATCTCGTTTCTGTTTTTTCATAGTGCGCCTCGCATTGTTCTATTCTTCGAAAAAACGCCGTGACTTTTTTCGCGGCGCCTGACGCCTTGAAAGGATCATTTCGATCGATTCAGA
Organism: Marinobacterium lacunae; assembly: GCF_000705555.1. Lineage (GTDB taxonomy): Bacteria > Pseudomonadota > Gammaproteobacteria > Pseudomonadales > Balneatricaceae > Marinobacterium_D > Marinobacterium_D lacunae. The sequence continues at coordinate 78,918 of NZ_JMQN01000050.1, read as the reverse complement.
TTCCATTCATATCGAATTTTGGTTTCGGGGCGTAATTTAAAAAAACTATATCGCTCAAGTAGTTAATAGGTATTTGTACGACGCGGGTGCAAAAAACCTAGTCTTTTCATGAGCTTGTAATTCTATTGCAACGAAAATAAGGGCCGTGAAAAATTTTCACCACAGTCCTGGGAACATCTTGAGCTGAATCAATGTCGAGCCGGAGCCAAACAACTGCCATGAAATTTTTTGTTACCTGCCCCAAGGGAATAGAACAGCTGCTGGAGCAGGAGTTACAGACGCTGGGAGCGGACAGTACCAAGCAGACCGTGGCTGGCGTCTACGTTGAAGGCGACCTGCGGCTTGCTTATACGGTTTGCCTTTGGTCTCGGTTGGCTAACCGGGTGCTTTTGCAGTTGGTAGAAGGCGATGCTGTCACGGCCGATGACCTATACGCGTTAGTTCAAAGCATTGACTGGCTTGAGCATCTGCGTCCTAACGGCACCTTCTGTGTCGATTTCAGCGGTAAAAGTGATGCCATTAACAACACGCATTTTGGTGCGCTCAAGGTCAAGGATGGCATTGTTGACCAGATACGAGATGCAACAGGCAAGCGGCCAACCATCGAGCGCGTGCAGCCTGATCTGAGGGTAAATGCTCATCTGGCCAAAGGGCGGCTGAGTCTGGCTGTCGACCTGTCGGGCGAGAGCCTGCACCGTCGCGGCTACCGACGTCAGGCTGGGGCAGCGCCCATGAAAGAAAACCTGGCCTCTGCTGTCTTGATCAGAGCGGGGTGGCCCGCCGATCAGGAGCAGGTGCCCGAGGTGCTGGATCCCATGTGTGGTTCTGGCACCTTGTTGATCGAAGCTGCACTGATGTCCGCTGATATCGCGCCAGGTTTGCTCCGGCGGCATTTCGGTTTTACCTATTGGTTGGGGCATCAATCGTCCCTTTGGCAGGAGCTGATCGCAGAAGCAGAGACGCGCAGGACACAAGGGCTTGAGCGCTGCACGGTGAAATTTATCGGTTTCGATGCCGACGAACAGGTGCTTTCCCGGGCCCGGCAGAATGCGCGTCAGGCGGGGGTTGAGCATTTCATGAACTTCGAACACCGGGAGCTCGCGCGGCTGAAACGGCCTGGTGAGGCCGAGTCAGGTTTGGTCGTGACTAACCCGCCCTATGGCGAGCGACTGGGTGAAGAGTCGGAGTTGATGTTCCTTTATCAGCTGTTCGGGCAGTTGTTGCGCAAACATTTTGCTGGCTGGCGAGTGGCTGTTTTTACTGGGAACCCTGAACTGTGCAAGGTGATGAAACTGCGTGCGGACAAGCAGTACCGCATGTTTAACGGCAGTATCCCAAGCCAGTTGCTGCTGTTTCAGGTGCATCACAAAGTGGCCGCCGAGGATGGGCCAGTCGAACCGGTGGTACTGTCGTCTCAGGCGCAGATGTTCGAAAACAGGTTGCGCAAGAATCTCAAGCAGATGGCGCGATGGCGCAAGCGCGAAAGTATTACCTGTTTCCGGGTGTATGATGCCGATATACCTGAGTATGCGGTAGCCGTGGACTATTACGATCCAATGGTGATGGTGCAGGAGTATGCGGCGCCTGCGAGCGTTGATCGAGTGAAGGCGTTTGATCGGGTTCAGGAGGTGCTAAAGGTCGTGCAGCAGGTTTTCGAGCTGACACCTGAACAGGTCGTCCTGAAGCAGAGAAAGCGCCAACAGGGGAGCGAGCAGTACACCCGCCAGAATGAGACCGGTCATTTCTATACGGTTGTCGAGCATGGTGTACAGCTTAGAGTGAACCTGCACGATTATCTCGACTCGGGTCTGTTTCTCGATCACCGTCCAGTAAGGCGCATGATCCAGTCGATATCGGCTGACAAGGATGTGCTTAACCTGTTCTGTTATACCGCCTCGGCAACCTGTCATGCTGTGGCGGGAGGCGCCCGCAGCTCCACCAGCGTCGATATGTCGGCAACCTATCTGGATTGGGCGCGGCGTAACCTCGATCTTAACGGTGCAGATCCAGCTCGCCATCTCCTTGTGCAGGAGGACTGCTTCAAGTGGTTGGCCAAGCCCCGAAAAGAACGATTTGATCTGATTTTCATGGACCCGCCCACATTCTCAAACTCCAAGAGGATGCATGATGTGCTGGATGTTCAGCGGGACCATGTTCGTCTTATCGAAGGCGCAATGCAGCTGCTGAGGCCAGATGGACTGCTGATCTTTTCCAATAATTACCGTCGTTTCAGTCTGGATTATGAAGCGCTGTCAGCATTCGATGTGCGCGACATTACGTCCAAAACACTGGATCCTGACTTCAAGCGGAATTCTCGCATCCATTGTGTCTTTGAAATCCGCCACTCCAATAAGACTTGATCCAGGCTTCGCGCACCAAATTGCGGCATGATAATTGCTTAATTTGGTGCGCCGATCTTTTTGGCGTGTCCCTTAATAGTGCGTTTTGGCGATTTTTTATTCAGAAATTGAGTGAAAATCCGTAAAAACGCACTGTTTCACGCTCTTCGGTACTATAAAGCAGATAAAAATAGCACAGATATGGTGCGCCGCAGGTGCGGTGGTGCACATTTTTTGTGCAGTTTATTGAGGCAGGAGAGACTGTGGAAACAATAAATAGTGCAGTGGAAACCCTGATGCAGAGTGCCAACACACTCTTCATTCTTATGGGGGCGATTATGGTTTTCGCCATGCATGCCGGTTTTGCATTTCTTGAAGTTGGAACTGTACGGCACAAGAATCAGGTCAATGCCTTGGTCAAAATCATGACCGATTTCGGTTTTTCGGCCCTGGCTTATTTCTTTATCGGGTACTGGGTTGCCTACGGCGTCACGTTTTTTGACGATGCCGCCACCCTCGCCGAGAGAAACGGCTACGATTTGGTCAAGTTCTTCTTTCTGATGACATTCGCAGCTGCGATACCGGCGATTGTGTCCGGTGGTATCGCTGAGCGCGCACGGTTCTGGCCGTTGCTGTGCTGTTCTGCATTGTCGGTCGCGCTGGTGTATCCGTTCTTTGAAGGTATTGTCTGGAACGGAAACTACGGTTTTCAGGCGTGGCTGGAAGCTCAATATGGGGCTTCATTCCATGATTTTGCCGGCTCCGTGGTCGTGCACGCAGTCGGTGGCTGGATAGCACTCGTGGCCGTCGTTCTGCTGGGTATTCGCCGTGGTCGCTATCGTAGCGGAAAGCTGGTGGCATTCCCGCCGTCTAACATACCGTTTCTCGCGCTTGGAGCCTGGATCCTCTGTATCGGCTGGTTCGGCTTTAACGTCATGTCCGCGCAGACACTCGATGGCATCTCGGGACTTGTGGCTGTTAACAGTCTGATGGCAATGGTCGGTGGTATCGTTGTTGCCACAATTCTGGGTAAGAACGACCCGGGCTTTATCCATAACGGCCCGCTGGCGGGGCTGGTGGCGATTTGTGCCGGATCAGATCTTGTGCATCCCATCGGGGCATTGGTGATTGGAGGGGTGGCCGGCGCACTCTTTGTTTGGATCTTTACGCTTGTGCAAAACCGCTGGAAGATCGATGACGTGCTGGGTGTATGGCCGCTGCATGGGCTCTGTGGAGCCTGGGGAGGCATCGCCGCAGGATTGTTCGGGAGCGAAACGTTGGGCGGTTTGGGTGGTGTCAGTCTGGCCTCCCAGCTGATCGGAACGCTTGCCGGGATTCTGGTCGCCGTCTGCGGTGCTTTGGTGATCTACGGTGGCGTCAAGGCTCTGGTTGGTCTGCGGCTGTCTGATGAGGAGGAGTTCAACGGGGCGGATCTTAGTATCCACCGTATTGAAGCAACCTCAGATGATCGTCAGGGATAACCCATAGGCGATCATTAAAAAGCCCGCTTAACCGAAAGGCTAAGCGGGCTTTTTTGAAGCTGTCATAACGGTATTAGTGCTGGTGGCCGCCTGCTCCGTGTACGTGACCGTGAGAGAGTTCCTCTTCGGTTGCTTCACGTACTTCGACCACTTCAACGTCAAAGCTCAGTGTCTGCCCCGCCAGCGGGTGGTTGCCATCCAGGGTAACGGTGTCTTCCTGGACCTTGACTACGGTTACCGGCTGTTGGCCCCAAGGCGTCTGAGCCATGAACTGCATGCCGGGCTCGATAACGTCGATGCCTTCGAAGTTAGAGCGGTCAACATCCTGCACCAGCTCGTCTTTCACCGGGCCGTATGCTTCTTCAGGCTCAACAGTCACGCTCAATTTATCGCCAACGCCTTTTCCGGCCAACGCATTTTCCAGACCCGGAATGATGTTGCTGGCTCCGTGCAGGTAGGCCAACGGATCCTGGCCTTCAGAGCTGTCAAGCTGCTCACCTTCAGCATTGGTAAGGCGGTAGTGGATGGATACAACGGCGTTCGCTGCAATCTGCATCTGTAATCTCCTGTTTCTAAGGAGGTGCGTGACCGCACAGACAACCTGCTGGAGCGATGCCGCGTTACCGGTAAACCGGTATGAGACATTTCACGCGGGGGATGACTGAGTGGTTGTGCAGTGCTCCCAAATTGGGTTAAGGCGCCCATGCTAACGACCTGTGATGCGCTTCGCAACCGCCCTTGTCTTGATTGGTGAACCGGGGTGTCGCATTTCGCGTAAGCGATTTACATCGAAATGAAACCCTCTGGTGGCGACAATGTCTGTTATAGGTATATGTAACACTATAAGTATTAATCGGATTAATGCGTCGGGGCGGGGGATGAGAAGAGCTGCAGGATTAATACTGGGGGGATTGCTGATGATCGGGTCGATGGAGTCACAGGCGGATTGCCCTGCGGTTTTAGACTTCAACGTGCGTACATTGGCTGATCAGGATGAGGTGAGGCTGTGCGACGCCTATGCAGGTCAGGTGCTGCTGGTGGTCAATACGGCCAGTCGATGCGCGTTCACCAAGCAGTATGATGGGCTTGAGGCGCTCTACGCCCGATATAGGGAGCAGGGCTTCGCTGTACTGGGCTTTCCCTCGAATGACTTCGGTGGGCAAGAACCTGGCACCGAGAATGAGATTCAGGATTTCTGCAGGACGACATACGGGGTTGAATTTCCGATGTTTGGCAAGACGCATGTGCGTGGGAAGGATGTATCCCCATTCTGGGGACGTCTTATCGAGATCAGCGGAACAACACCGAAGTGGAATTTTTACAAGTATTTGATTGGGCGTGATGGGCGTGTCATCGACAGCTATTCGAGTATGACAGCGCCGGATAGCAAACGCTTGATGCGTGATATTGAACACGCTTTGGCCGAGCCCCCAAGTGGGCTGAGAGGGAATTCAGAATGAGAATAAACAGTGTCGCAATTATAGGTAGCGGTATCGCGGGTATGCGTGCAGCGCAGCTTTTGGTAGAGCAGGGACACAAAGTCACGGTATTTGAGAAAAGCTCTGGGACCGGAGGGCGTTTGGCTTCCAGCAAGCTTGGTGAGGGGAGTATCGATCTGGGTGCTCCGATTATCGATGCGAACGACGTTGAGTTCGAAAGCTGGTTGCGAGAACAAGGTGTTGAGCAGTGGTTCCCGAGTAATGCCACGCTGCAATTGGAAAAGCGTAAACCGATCTCAGGATGGGTTATGGCACCTCGTTCCAGTGCGTTGACGCGGCAACTGGCAGGTGGTGTCGAGTTGCGCACCAATGTGAGGGTTGCGGTTGTGTGGCCCGACCGAGAGGGGGTTTTGCTGAGAGACGCAGCAGGTGAGGCGTTGGGCCATTTCGATGCTGTTGTCATCGCTGCGCCTGCGCCTCAGGCGGCAACTCTGCTTGATGCCATCCAACGATTTCGCCATCGTGCGGAAAAAACAGCGGTTTCAGCGATCTGGACGATGGCGTTGTCTCTTCCCGAGCGTCCCGCTGTATTGGCTGACGTGGATTGGTTGGAGGGGGAGGATGAGGTAATCGCACGGGTGGTTCGTGACAGTAGTAAGCCTCAGCGTAGCGGCGAGAACTGGATTATTCAGGCCACAGAGGCCTGGAGTCAGCAGGTACTGGATCTTGAGCCTGACGATGTTGGCCGGGAGATGCTTGATGCGGTCAGTCGTGCAATCGGCGAAACCCTGATACCAGAGAATGTTCGTGTGCACAGATGGCGCTATGCACGTGCCACTCCAGAGCAGGGCCACGAAAACGCACTTTGGGATGAGCAGTCTGGGATAGGTGCTTGTGGCGATTGGCTCTGTGGTGGCAACGTGGAGGGTGCTTGGCGTAGTGCCAACGAGTTGGTTGCGAGAATTCTCGGATCACGATTGAAGGTTGCTTGAACGTTAAATTTGCGCCAATGTGCACACGAAAATGTAGCTGCAAGGAGTCGGCTTGTCTGATCCGTTATTGAAGGCTGTAGAAGATGCGCTTGATGCACTTGAACGGGTATTACTGGGCAAGCGTCAGCAACTGCGTCTGGCGTTGACATGTCTCTTGTCGCAAGGGCACCTGTTGATCGAAGATCTGCCGGGAATGGGCAAGACCACGCTGGCACACGGTCTTGCGCGGGTACTGGGGCTCGAGGATCATCGAGTGCAATTTACCTCGGATATGCTGCCTGCCGACATTATTGGCGTATCGGTATTCGAGCCGTCCAACAGCGAGTTTCGCTTCCATGCCGGCCCCATCTTTTGTCAGCTGCTGCTGGCCGACGAGATCAATCGCACTACACCTAAAACCCAGAGCGCGCTGCTGGAGGCGATGGAGGAGGGGCAGGTAACGGTGGATGGTCACACCTACCGGCTGCCCAAGCCTTTTTTCGTGATCGCGACACAGAATCCGGCTACTCAATACGGAACCTTTCCCTTGCCCGAGTCGCAACTTGACCGTTTCCTGATGCGTATTTCGTTGGGCTATCCCGCGCCGGAGGTGGAGCGTGCGCTGCTGATGGGAGGGGATACGCGATCGGAGCTGCAGAGGTTACCCCGCTGTTTAACGCCCAACGAGTTGGTGGATGTCCAGGTGCGGTGTTCGGGCATCCATACCTCAAGCAGCGTAATCGATTATCTGCAGAGGCTTGTGCAATTTACCCGCGATTCGGATTTGTTCAGTTACGGCGTCTCCCCACGCGGGGCGCTTGCGCTGCTTCGCTGTGCGCGTACTTGGGCGTGGCTGGAGGGGCGCGCTCATCTGGTGCCTGAGGATATTCAGCAGGTTTTAGAGCCGGTTATCGGACACCGAATACGCTCGGCTGAAGATATCGGCAGTCACGCGGGCGACCGGTTGGTCAACGAGCTTTTGGCGAAGGTAGATGTCCTGGGGTGAGGCGTTAGGCATTAACCGGCTTTCGCATAAGCTTCGCAGCTGGAGTCTGAGGCGCTTTCCCCGCGACAGGACCGTGACCCTTACGCAGAAACGCATCTATATACTGCCCAGTGCAGCGGGCGTCTCGTTCATGGTATTGCTTCTGCTGTTGCTCCTGCTGGCTATCAACTATGAGAGCAACCTTACCTATGGCCTGACGTTTTTGCTGGCTAGCCTGCTGATCCTCTCCATCATACAGACCTATGCCAATCTGGCGGGGCTTGAGGTTACCGCAGTGAGTGGACATGCCTGCTATGCGGGGGATCAGGCCGGTTTTACTGTCGAGCTGCGTGCAGCCAAGGGGCGAGACCACGAGCAACTGTCCTTGCGATGGGATGGCGGGACGCCCCGGACTCTGGATTTGACGAACCAGCGAGTCGCTCAGGTTGAGCTCTCCTGTCCTGCGCTCAGACGTGGCTGGCTGTATCCCGGCCCGCTCAAGCTGGAAACGCAGTTTCCGCTGGGACTTTTTCGCGCCTGGACCTGGATTGACACAGGGCTTAGAGCGCTGGTCTACCCGCGACCGCTGGCATGTCGTGCCCCGGAGTCATCAGGCGGCGACGGCGCGCTGGAGTCGAACCGGGTAAGGGCTCAGGGTATTGAGGATTTCCAGGGGTTTGCCAGGTTCGAAAGTGGTGCCTCGCTGCATCAGATCGCGTGGAAAGTGTACGCCAGGGGGCAAGGGCTACACATTAAACAGTACTCGGGTACCGCAAGTAATGATGTGTGGCTGGATTGGGCACATTGGCCAGCCACAAGCGATGAGGAACGGTTATCCGGCATCTGCTACTGGGCGATTGAGCTTACTCAGCGAGAGCAGACGTTCGGGCTGCGTATCCCGGGGTGCGTGTTGGTCCCCGACTCGGGTGAGAGCCATCGTCTTCGTGTCATGAAGGCGCTTGCGCTATACGGTCTGGAGGGGCAGGGGTGAAACAGATCAGCCGTGCCGCGGTTATCTGGCAGTTAGCAGCCTTCGCAGCTGTGGTGATTCCGCATCTGAGTTGGTTGCCGTTTTGGCTCATCGGCCTGTGTTTGGCGACGCCGGCGGCAAGGCTGATGATTCATGGCGGCCGATGGTCGTTACCCCATTGGTCACTCAAGTTGCTTTTGATCCTTTTGGTCGCGGCGGGTTTGCTCGTGACCTTTAGCCGGGAAACCGGGATGAAGGCAACCGTGGCGCTGCTGGTCGCCGGGCTGGCGCTTAAACTGGTAGAGATATACCACAGGCGTGATGCGCTGGTACTGCTGTATGTGTCGCTGTTCGTGTGTGCAACAGGTTTCCTCTTTCACCAAAGCATCGGCATGGCGATCTATGCTCTGCTCAGTGTTGTGGTCGTGATTGCGGCCCTTAACAGCATATTTCAGGATCCCCAGCGGACCGATCTGCTCAGACCCTTGAAACGATCCGTGCGGTTGGTGGCATTGTCTTTCCCACTGATGCTGGTGCTCTTCGTGCTCTTCCCGAGAATCGGCCCGCTCTGGTCGGTACCCATGAACCAACAGAGTGCGGTCTCCGGTCTGTCGGATACCCTTGCACCGGGTGATATCTCTCAACTGACGAAATCGGATCAGCTGGCGTTCAGGGTTAGTTTCGACGGTAGAGTGCCTGAGCCAGCCCAGCGTTACTGGCGATCTCTGGTGTATACGGAGTTTGATGGGCGGACCTGGCGTATACCGCCGGGGTATGAACGTTGGCACGCAGAGGAGGAAGGGCTGACCGTGCAGGGGGCTACGGTCGATTATGAGGTGATCTATGAACCCTCCAATCGAAACTGGTTGGTAGCGCTTGATCAGCCGTTAGCGGCGCCACAGGGGATGAGAATAGGTCCGGGGCATACCCTGATGATCACACGTGGTGCCGATCGGCGCCTTAATTACCGTCTGAGGTCGGCACTTGAGTACCAGTTACAAAGTCGGCTAAGTGAGCGGGAGCGGGCGGTGTACCTGCAATTGCCTCCTGAGGGGAATCTACGCAGTCGTGAGCGTGCAGGGCAGTGGTGGGAGGAGGCCTATGGTAACCCCGAGCGATTCGTCGATCGTGTACTGGATCAATTTAGTCGTACGTTCACCTATACCCTAAGACCTCCTGCGTTGGCTAATGATCCGATTGACGGCTTTCTGTTTGATACCCAGCAGGGCTTTTGTGGTCATTATGCCGGTGCACTCGCATTTCTGCTCAGGAGCGTGGGTGTCCCTGCGCGCGTGGTTGGCGGCTATCAGGGGGGGGAGTGGAATCCATATGAGCAGTACCTTACCGTGCGCCAGTACGATGCACATGCCTGGACAGAATACTGGATTGAAGGGCGTGGCTGGGTGCGTGTAGATCCAACGGCTGCAGTGTCGCCGGAGCGGATAGTGGAAAGCTCTGATCGTGTATTTGCAGGTGATCCTGCGTTTCTATCCGATGCGCCTCTTGCCCGGCTAAGGTTTGCCCGATCCGGTTGGCTTGTGGATGTGCGCCGTCAGCTCGAGGCGCTGAATTTCAATTGGCACCGCTGGGTGCTCAACTATCAGGGCCAGCAGATGCAGTTTCTGGGCCGTCTGATGGGTAACGTGAGCATGGAAAAAATGATAGTGGCGCTTCTGGTGCCGTTCGCGCTGGTTATGTCAGTGATGGCCTGGACTCAGCTAAGGGGGCGTAGGTCCTCGGCGAAAAGCCCGCTGGAGCGAAAGCTGTCAACATTATTGGAAAAGCTTGAGCGGTTAGGTCTGCCACGGTTACCCAACGAAACATTGCAAGCGTATTCACTTAGGGTGGGGAAGGCGTGCCCTGTGCTTAGAGATCCGATGTCACGGCTTGCCAGCTGCGATGAGGCTGTACGTTATGCCGAGGATGACGCTCAAAAGTCGGATCTGCTTGCCGTTATACATGAATGCCATCGGGTATTGCGTTCGGTGCAAGCTATCGATTTTGAGGAGAGGGCGTAGATTGACGACGTCAGATTTGCCGTTCAATTACCAAGTGGTGCGCAGCCGCCGAAGACGCACCGCATCGCTGATGGTGGATATGGGGCGCGTGGAGGTTCGAGTACCGGCGTTGGCTGATGCGCATTGGGTTGAACGTTGGGTTCGCAGTAAGGCTGACTGGATCATGCCCAGATTGGAGACGCAGACCCGTGCGCTTGAGCAGAACGAGATCCGTATCGAGCAGAATGGTCGATTTACGGTCGATGGTGTTGCTTGCGCTCTCAACTGGGGGCGTGGCACGCAGACGCAGGTGCATGAGTTGCCCTGCCATATCCAGGTGACGCTGTCGCGTCGTATTCGCAAGGATGAACAGGTCGCCACTCGCGAGATACTCAAGCGATGGATGGTTGAACGCGCCGAGCAGGCGTTGACCGACCGGTGTCGGGCGCTCGGTTCGCTGACCGGTCTGAATCCCAAGCAAGTGCAGGTAAAAGATTATCGTCGCAAGTGGGGGCAATGTAATGCCAAAGGCGAGATCATATTAAATTGGCGCCTGATGCACCTTTTGCCGGCGCAAAGGGAGTACGTCATGATTCATGAGCTTTGCCATTTGTCTGAACTGAATCATGGGCGGCGCTTTTGGGCATTGGTAGAGCGACATTGTCCTGATTACCGTCAATATCGTGAATCTTTATCGGTCGCTTACCCCTTTTTGATGTGGTGAATTAGACTTTTGGAGGGTTGTCGAGAGTAAGGGATAAGCGCGACCATCTCCTAGGCGTATAGTGCGAGGATTGTCTCCTTACAAAGACGCTAGCATAACAACAATAACCATGAGCCCAGAGGCTCTCTATGGCGATATAGACTGAGAAGGCGATGGGATTATATACGGCGATTGAAAGGGTACTGTTCAATTCCCTGACCAAAAAAATAGTAGGCAATGTTTTATTCCTTCTGGCCCCCCATGTTGTGCTGGTTGTTCTGGGGGTGGTCTATGCGGATAAGCTCAAACGTCTGATCGGTGAGGCGGGGCTTGCGCCTGAACAGCTAGCTCATCTGAGCGCAGCTCTGGATAGTTTCTGGCTCTATGCGCTGGCGACCATTACTTTTGCCATACTCGCCGGTATCGGCACCATATTCTTTATGCGTCATCTGTTTTTGCGCCCGATTCGAGAGATGACCTCGGTACTCAAAGCGATCAGCGAGAAAGATGGCGATATCTCCGCGACGCTACCCGATTATACCTACGATGAAATTTCGGAGATGGCACGTGCATATAACGAGTTCTCAGAAAACCTCAAGCGGATCATAGCGGAGACCCGTCGCCGCTCTGTGAACGTATCGGTCAGTGCCAAACGCTTGCAGAAAGTGGTGATCGAGGCTCAGGGCTCGGCTCACACTCAGGAGGAGCAGGCACAGCTGGTGTTCCAGTCCAGCAGCGAAGCGACTCAGGCAATCGACGAGATAGCCGGTACGACGCTGCGAATCAATGAGCAGAACAGCACCAACATGGAGGAGGTGAGATCCTCCAACCAGGAGCTGCAGACCGTTCTGGCTCAGATCGGGTCGATCCGGCAGCTGGCCGGTAACTTTCAGGAGACGGTGACACTGCTGGGCAAAAACTCCGAAAATATCACCCGGATTCTGTCCATGGTTCAGGATTTCTCCGAACAGACGAACCTGCTGGCACTGAACGCCTCTATTGAGGCAGCCCGTGCAGGTGAGGCTGGGAGAGGCTTTTCGGTAGTTGCAGACGAAGTGCGTAACCTCTCGCAGAAGGTGAGTGAGGCTACGACGGAGATCGACTCCAATATAGGCCAGATGTCGAAGCTTGTGGGGACCACGCGTGACAGCGCGCGTGAGATTCTGGATGGCATTGAAAGTACCGAGAAGTTTATCGGGGACACCAGTGGACAGTTCCAGCGATTGGTGCAGGACTTCGAGGATGTGAATTCTCAGCTGGCGGGTATAAGTGCCGCCATCGATGAGCTTTCCTATACCAACAAGGAGTCTCACAGTCACGTTGCTCAGATTACCCAGCTATCGGCCGGCATCAAATCCGAGATGGAGCAGTCGCTGTCGTATTCAGAGCGTCTGGAGCTTTCAACCGAAGAGACGCAGGAGTTGCTGTCCCGGTTCATCATAGGCTTCGGCGGCTTCGAAGATATGATCCTGACCGGTCGTAAATGGGCTCAGCAGACAACCGCTGCGCTGGAACAGCTGCAGTCCAGAGGTTTGAATCTATTCGATCACAGCTACCGGCGAATTAATGAAGGCAAACGTCCTGAGCAGTTCGAGGTCGGCTACACCCAGGCGTACGAGCAGCTGATGCGCCCGCTCTTTGATAGTTTCATCCAGCAGCGTCCTGAATTTACCTATGCCATCGCTGTCGACAAGAACGGCTACGCGGCAGCCCATCACACGAAAGTTTCCAAACCCATGACGGGGAACTTTGACGTCGATAATTTGAGTTGCCGTAACAAGCGAATTTTTGCAGGTAATAGGGCAGAGAAGCGACGTGCCAGTCATACTTCCCCTTTCCTTATGCAGACGTTTATTCGCGATACTGGAGAGGTGCTGAACGACCTGTCGATACCGCTCTATCTGAACGGGCAGCACTGGGGCGCGTTGATCATGGGCTTCGATCCCCAGCATCTGCTTGATGAAGAGAAAAAATAGCGGCAGTTAAAACGAACAGACGAAAGCAGCCACCTACGGGTGGCTGCTTTCGTTTTTAGATATCGCGGTCTGCAACCAGCTGTTGAATCAGCTGCTTGACCATATCGTAGGAGAGGGGTTTGCTGCAGAGTGCAGAAACGCCTGCGCTCTGTATGGCGGCTAGTCGACTGCTGTTCTGTTCTGATGTGATCATCATGACAGGCACAGTCGGCTGAGTGCTGTGGTTTCGGATATGGTCGACCAGTTCCAGCCCGTCGATATTGGGCATATTGTAGTCGGAGATAACCAGATCGAAGGATTGGGTTGCCAGAAACTGAAGGGCCTCGGCGCCGTCTTTCGCTTCGGTGATATGCTGGATACCCGCTGCACTGAGAACCTGATGCACGAATTTTCGTGAAAGGGCGCTGTCGTCCACTAATAGCACGCTCATATCGTCAAACAGGTCGTCTTCTTCCTCCTGTTGGCGATCGCTGATGTAGTGCATGGTGCTCTGCAGTGCGCGCATCAGATCGCTACGGCTGAACGGTTTGGGCAGTATCGCAATAGCACCAGCCTGTCGAATGGGCTCAAGATAGCGGTAGTGGGTTTCGGTTGACACCAGCAGGAACGTGATATCAGCTAAGTCCGGCTGTTCGCGCATTTTAATGACCAGTTCAGTGCCGGTCATGTCAGGCAGGTGCATCGACGACATCACGATGTCGGGTTTTACCACCTGCATACGGGCTAAGGCCGGCTCGGCTGATTCAAAATCCTCGATATCGTGGATCCCGAGCTGGCGCAGGCTGTCGATGATGATATGACGCTGCACTCTGGAAGGCTCGATGACCTGTACCAGTAAATCGTTGATTTTCATGCTAATTAGTTCTATTGCGGGTTCGTAACCGTGCCGAGCATTAGCGCAGCTTTGTTGCCATTCTAGCACGCAATCTGCGTGAGTCTCCCCTGTTAAGTCAAAACCTCACAACTTGGTTAACAGGACGTGGCCGACAGGCGTGCTTGGTGTTGTTCATTAAGCTGTTCAGATTTCTGTTCAGCTTCCGTTCATCTGGAATGCGTTCAACTGATAGTCCGGCTCAAAACAGCGTGTACCGGAGCATAGCTGTGTACTTGAGCGTTAAAATGATGGCACCAGTACAGCGAGTGCCGGGTTAATGCATCAACCCCTCCCAAGTTCAACGCTTCAAATTTAAAAGGTCGCCTTGGCGACCTTTTTTCTTGCTCGAGAGTCACTGCCTGTCTAACGGATGCTGCGTACCAGATAGTCTATCTCCGGGTGGCTTGCTACCGGGGCTTGAAGTGCAGGCGCCTGATATTCAGGCGGGTGTAACAGGCCGCGGGCCAGCAGCTCCTGCAGGAGGGGCAGGTAGCTGAATCCTGTTTTGCCGATCAGCAGTGCTGAAATATCACCCTGAGTGTAGAGGCGTAGCGCTTCGCGAAAACCGCTGAGGTAGAGGTGATCCTTGGTAAATCCTCCTCCGCGATGAACGCGGGCGCTGATGCCGAAGGCTTCATCCGGGCTGCAGCCGTAATCTTCCGTCAAGGTGCGCCAGGTCCGTCGCAGATCGTTATGGTGCAGCATCTGATGTACGGCTATCACCCTCAGGGCGAGTGTCTTCAACCGGCCCAGCGTCAAGTGACCACAGAGGTACTCGCTCAGGATCGCCAGGCCCTCCTGAGCGTGTGTGTTGCCGGGCAGGCCTAGACTGAAAATCTGCAGTGGCTGGCGACGCGCATTCAACGTCGTGACCATGTGGATGCCGAGTTCATGATGGGCCAACGCTTGCAGTTCGGTTTCCGTCACTTTTGCGTCACGTCTTACCAATAGCGCATTGCGACCGCTGGAGACCATTGCGGCAGCTAGTATCCGGTCAGATAGTTCGGTGCGACAATTAAGGCCCCATTCCCGGGCTCGCGCACTGAAGAAGCTGAGCATTTGTGCAGCGTCACAGGTTTTGCTTTGTTGCTCCTGTGGGCGCTCTGATGCGTGAAGCAGGAATCGGGCGTTAGCCAAATCGATATCGTCAGGCTCTCCATAGTAGCGCAGGGAGTTATACAGGAAGCGTTCGCTGCCTATGCTGACCAACAGATCGATTCTCTGGGCCAGGGCATCAATCGCTTCACGGTAAAGCTGTCGAAGCGCCGGATCGCGAATGGTATCCACGGGAAGTCGGTAAAGCTTTTCCCTGTGTGCAAACGGGTCTATACGAAGAGGGCGGTACCTGAACTCCGGTGAGTAACGCCCTTCGCTGCGCTGGAACCGTCGCTGCTCTGCACTTAGGTTAATCGGGTTGATATACAGTAGTGTCTCCAGACCACGGGCGAGCTTCTTGAGAGCACGATCGATTTTTAACACTTCTGCGGGTAAACGATCCGGAAGCAGGTCGTGCACATGGACAGGCTTCCCTGAATGCAGACGTGCATGATGAGCGGCTGTTGCTAACAGGGTTTCGTGCAGTGCACCGGCTATGGACTCGGATAGCATCGGGTACACGCTGCCACTTTTCTGGTCCCGAAACACCGGTGCTATCACAAGGCTGAGCACACGGGTGTGCAGGTGTCGCCTTTCTATATCATTTGCCAGCTGGTGGCATTCCGCCTTGTCCGGTCCGCTGCTGACGCTGGATTCCATCTGAGCCAGATTGACGCGGGTCAGCTGGCGCTGAAGTTCCTCGATCAGGCTTTGCTTGCCATCGTGCACGCCTGTTTCGGTCGCGATATGGAAGAGCCCGACTGAGGATGTGTTCATCGAGTGGCTGTGAAGATCCACCAGAAGACAGGCCTTGCCTTTCTCTTCGAGAACATCGATCAGGGCATCGAGTATGCGGTAAAAGCGGCGATAGCAGCGCTCTGCCCGCTCTCGCATCCGTTTGGTCGGTGGCCTGATCCAGATGGGGCCTGAATCGAACTCCTCAAGCAAGCAGTGGCTCAGGGGCTGGTTAAGGTCACAGGCCAGTCTCGATTCTTCTTGAATAATCGAGATCGGCATCAGCTCTGCCAAGTGCTCACAGCCGCGCTCTTCAAACAGCTGGCGTTGATCATCACTCAGTTGCAGGCGTTCTGCGTAGTCATCGGGCAGCGTTGTCCCGGAATGCAGGACACAGGCAACCACCGGCAGATAGTGATCGATACGGATGCGAAGACCTGCGCCGCGCACCCGTGCATGCACGGGGCGGCGCTGGGCGATCAGCTCAAGCAGTCTTGATTCAGTGAGTGTTTGCATCGTCGATCGCCTGGCGGAAGGCGTTTTTCTGGCGCTCGACCAGTGCTTTGGCCTCGACCACATTTTCGACGAAATCCATGATCGGGCGCTGCAGGCGCACACGGTTCAGTTTGTTGATACGCACAATGCCGCCGGGTGCCATGACGTTAACCTCGATCAACTTGCCGTTGATAACATCAAGGCCTGTCAGGTAAAGACCGTCGCGCACAAGTTTTGGGGCGATAGCGCGGCAGAGCTCTCGGTCTTCACGGGTGAGCGTGTGCTTCACCACGCGACCGCCGGCATGCACATTCGAGCGCACGTCGTTTTCGTCTGGAATACGACGCATGGCACCGATCGGTTCTCCGTTGAGCATCAGGATTCGTACGTCGCCATTCTCTGCGCCTTCGACAAACTCCTGCAGGATGACGTAGTTGCTGCTGCTGCCGGATCCAACATAGAAATCCAGCAGCGAACGGAAGCTTTGCCGTGCACTTTTCTCGACGACAATCACGCCCTTGCCGCCAAAGCCGTTGAGTGGTTTGAGAATCATGCGATTCCCGGTCGATTCCTGCAGGACTTTCTCTAGATAATCGCGATTCTTCGATACGTGAGTGGCGGGCATGTATTTCGCGGCAGGGCCGGTAAAGGCAGCGGTATACAGCTTGTTGTTGGCAATTCGCATTCCGTTGATGTCGTTCATGATGAAGACATCATCCTGCACAGAATCAAGGAAGTTGAGAATGATGGTGTCCAGGGGCGGATTCAGGCGCACGATGATGGCGTCGAAGCCTGCCAGTGGCAGACGGCTGCGACGAAACTCGGCGTTGCGATAGAACGTGGGGAATTTCTCCGATACGCGGCTGTTTTTGACGAAGACATTGCAAAAAGCGCTGGCAACGCTGTCTCGAATCGTCAAACTGGCCGGGGAGGTAATTGCAACGGTATGGCCGCGCAGTACCGCCTCATGCACCATACGCAAAGTGCTGTCGGTATCGGGTTTGACCTGTTCCCACGGGTACATCAGAAAGCAGATTTTCATGCCATCATCCTGTAGTGGCGCGACAAGCCGCGGCCTTGGCTGCCGGGTTGTCAGACGCCAGAAATTGTTTGTTCGGTAAACGAATTAAACGGTGTTGAATACGCGCTACACAGGCAGGAGCCGGCAGCAGGAGAGTGGCGCAATTGGACGGCAGAAGCGCATTTTCAGCAAGTGAAAAATGCGCCTTCAGAGTGAATTTTTTTCTTGTAAAGCGTCGTTGCGGTGAATTTTTTATGTGCCCCGGTCGCGGTGTACCGGGGCTGATTACCTTTTATGCTGGTTTATTCGCGTCCGGAGGTTGCCGGAGGTCGGTTGACCAGTCGAGTTTTTCGAGTATCGGTGAGAAGAGCGCCCGTATCTGCGTCTCATCGGAGCACTGGCGTGCCTGCTCGAGCAGCGGCAGCAGGTCCGACCGGTTTAGCGAGCGTATCAACAGTTTGATCTTGGGTATGTTATACGCACTCAGACTCAGGCAGTCATACCCCAGCGCAACCAGCATGAGCACAGCGACAGGGTCGGAAGCCATTTCGCCGCACAGTGAAATAGGAAGGCCAAGGTGTCTGCTCTGCTCGAGAATCTGTTCCAGTGCCACAAGCATGGCAGGGTGCATATTGTCGAACAGGTTGGATACCCGGGGGTTGTTACGGTCAACTGCGAGCAGGTACTGCGTCAGGTCATTTGAACCCACCGACACGAAGTCGATATAGGGGGCCAGTTTCGGCAACAACAACATCGCCGAAGGAACCTCAATCATCATGCCTATTTCCGGTATGGTGACGTCCAGCCCGTCTCGCTTAAGTGCATCGGCCGCTTTCTCGACGAGCTCACGAACAGTTTTAATTTCATCGACGCGGCTGATCATTGGAACCAGTATTTTCAGGTTGCCATGTTCTGCATGAGCTCTAAGCATGGCCCTAATCTGGCTGACCAGCAGCTGGGTGTTGTCCAGCGTGAAACGTATCCCACGCCAGCCTAGATAGGGGTTACTCTCATTGATCTCGAAGTAGGGCAGCTGCTTGTCGCCGCCTATATCAAGTGTGCGCATGGAAACAGGGCGCGGCGCATAGGCTTTGAGCACTTTGCTGTAGATCCGGTACTGCTCCTGCTCGGTCGGAAAGCTGTCATGGACCATGAATGGTATTTCCGACCGGTAGAGGCCTACACCCTCTGCACCGCGCTGCAAGCCGGGGGTGGCATCGGCAAGCAGACCCGTGTTGGTCATCAGTTTGACGCGCATTCCATCCTGGGTTTGTGCTGGCATGTCACGCAGCCGATCCAGATCGCGCATAAAACGCTGCTCCTGATCGATCATGCGTTTGTACTCTTTCATCAACGCCTGTGGCGGGTTGACGATACACTCGGCGCGGTTGCCATCGACAATGATGCGGGCGCCGCGATGAAGTTCGGGCTCCAGTCCTTCTATTCCCATGATTGCAGGGATGCCGAGCGCGTTGGCGACGATTGCCGTGTGGGACAGCGTTGAGCCGGAGGTGCATACCAGACCGCGGATACGTTCCTGCGGGAAACTGGCGAGATCGGCGATGCTGATGAGTTCTCCGGCGAGTATCAGCTCTTCGTCTGGCGCTTCCAGTACCTGTTGGTCTCGCTCAAGAATCTGGTTCAGGATGCGTTGGCCGATATTGCGAATGTCCTCGCTGCGTGCCTGCATATAAGGATCGCTGGACTGCTCGAACGCCGAGGCCATCTCGTCGATGGTCTGTTTAAGTGCCCACTCGGCGGTGGCGCCGCCATCGATCAGACGTATGACTCCCTGGCTCAGCTCTGGGCTCTGCAGCATCAATTCATAGACATGAAACAGTGCCCGTACGTCAGCCGGCAGGTGTTGGCCCAAACGACCCGAGCCTGATTCCAGCTCCTCGAGAACTGCAGCGAGGGCATCGGAAAAGTCGCTTTTCTGCTGCGCAGGGTTGCTTGTCATCGACTCCTTGACGTCGGCAAGGGAGAGGTGCGGGTGAATCAGCCAAAGCCTTCCCTGACCAACCCCGGGCGCCCCTTTGATACCGGTGTAGTGTCGATAGGGGGATGAATCAGGCAGTTTGGACATCCACTTCCCGTCGCGGTGCAGTTGGTAGAGCGTGCTACCGAGCTGAGAGGCGACTGTGATCAGGAAAGCTTCGTCTTCGTCACTGAACGGCTCACGCTGGTGGCCCTGAATGACCATTACGCCCACGAGTTTGCGCAGATGTAGAAGGGGAACACCCAAAAAGCAGTGATAGGGCATTTCATGCGTTTCGGGAATGTACACGAAGCGATCATCGGAGGGCGCATCCGCCAGGTTCACGGCACTAAGCGTCGCAGCGATATGGCCAACCAAGCCTTCGTTCATCGCCAAACGCACATTGCCGACCGCACTGGAAGACAAACCTCGGGTGGCGGCAAGTATCAATGCATCACGCTCCGGCGTGCACAAATAGATGCTGCACACTTCAACGTCGAGAAGCTCGCCGAGGCGTTGCACGATGGTTTCCATGATGGCAGTGGGGTCTTGAGTGCGGGCGATCTGTTCGACCAATACTGTCAATGTGGCGAGAGGATGAGGCATGTGTGTTAACTCCGAACGCGCGTTTCCCTGTCGCTAGATCATACAGGATTTAGGTGAGCAGTAACGTTGCCAGAGCGAGGTTGTGACGCTTTTTTAATGCCATTGAAGGCGGTTGGGAATTATTCTTATCGACGCACTGGGTAGCTGTTACAATGTACGCTGTTTTCCCGTGCACTATGGAGCGCCGCCCCTGTCCGCATGAACACCGAAGTACTGTTGAATCATGGCGTATCGGTAGCGCAAATCTGTCAGACCGATGTCATTTGCTGCGCGCCTGGCGATAGCCTTGAAAGCGCTCTCAAGCTTATGTCCGAACGCAGGATAGGATCGGTGCTGGTCTGCGATGATCATAAGCCGGTCGGGATATTGACCGGCCGTGAAGCGATGAGCTGCTGCCTGAATCCAGAGGTGCACGCTCGCTCCCAGCTTCTTGCTGACGTGATGTCGACGCAGCTGCTAGTGGTGCGTGGTGAGGCCAGTATCGACGACGTCGGCGTCGAGCTTCTTGGATGCAGGCTGAAGCATGCAGTGGTTGTTGATGCATCCGGAAAATTGATCGGTATCGTCAGCGAAAGCGACGTCGTTAACAACCAGGGAGTCGAGCACGATCTGTTTCTGCGAAGTGTGTCGGATATTGCACCGGTAGAGATGCTATGGGTGAGCGCTGATTCGTTAATGCGCGATATAATTTCGCAGATGCATGACCGGGGGCAGAGTTCGGCGTTGGTTCGCAATGGAACAAAGACCCACATACTGACAGATACTGATGTCATCCGTATTCTGGCCTCTGGCGAACCGCTCGTACGTCCTGTTCTAAGTTTTTCGCCTCCCGAACTTGTCTCTATCGATGAAAGCATCAGTCTTTTTATTGCCCGTAAGATTTTCCTCCGACACGGTTTCAGGCATCTGGGCGTAGTCGATGCGTCAGGGCAAGTGACGCGAGTGCTCTCCTATGCCGATATTCTGCGCAGTGTCGAGCGGGACTATGTTTCGCGTCTGCGTCAGATGCTGCGAACCAACAATGAAGCACTCGAACAGTCGATGCAGAATCTGAGGCTGATCGAGCGGGTTATCAACGCATCGCTTGAAGGTGTTGTCGTAACCGATGCATCGGGCGCCATACAGAGTGTCAATCCGGCTTTTACTGCGATTACGGGTTACGAAGCGCATGAGGTTATAGGGAAAAATCCCAGTATTTTGAGTTCAGGGCGTCATGATCGTACGTTCTATGATCGTATGTGGCACGCGCTTCGTCAGCAGGGTGAGTGGCAAGGGGAGATCTGGAACCGAAGTAAGCGTGGAGAGGTTTATCCAGAGTGGCTAAGCATTACCGCCATCACTGACGCGGAGGGGAAGGTTACCCAGTATGCGGCGATCTTTCACGATCTGACGGAAGCGAAACGGTCTGAAGCGCGGATTCAGCAGATGGCGCTTTTCGATGACCTGACGCGGTTGGCCAACCGGCGTTTGTTTCAGGAACGCCTTGAGATGGCATCCCGGTATGCGCTCGACAGTGGCGAAAAGTTTGCCGTGTTGGCCATCGATCTGGACATGTTTAAGCGCATTAATGATCGCTTCGGGCAGGAGGGCGGTGATGAAGTGCTCAAGACTATCGCTGGACGGCTCGAAAATGCGCTTGATACTGGGGATACGGCCAGCAGGCCTGGAGGCGATGAGTTCAACCTGATCATCGGTAATGTCAGTGAAGATGGACTTCATGAGCAGATTGAGCATCTGTTCAGGGTTATCTCGACGCCTGTGCTGGTCAACGCAACTGAAGTCCGGATTACAGCGGGCATCGGTATTGCTCTCTTTCCGCTTGATGGCGACAATGGCGACGCCCTGTTGAGCTCCGCCGAAGCTGCGCTTCATCAGGCCAAGGAGCGTGGGCACAACGTCTGTAGCTACTTCTCGGAAGAGTTGCACCAGAAGCGTCGATCACGTTATTTGATTGCAGCGCAGCTGCATCATGCACTTGAGAGAAACGAGTTCTCGCTCGTGTATCAGCCGAAAATAAGCCTGACGACAGGAGAGGTGGTAGGGGCTGAAGCGCTGCTGCGTTGGCACAATGCCGAATTAGGTGCTGTGCCTGCCGACCTGTTTATCCCTTTGGCTGAAGATACAGGCCTGATCAACGAGATCGGGGACTGGGTGCTTGAGGAGGCGGTGGCGCAGGCGAAAACCTGGTGTGAGAGTGGGTGTGCTACTCCTATTGCGATTAACCTGTCTGCACGACAGTTTCAGGATGGTTCGATTTTACAGCGCATAGAGAATGCGTTGTCCGGACATGGTTTGGATAGCCGCTGGCTAAGTGTCGAGTTGACTGAAACCTGCTTTCTGGCCAATGCAGAACAAACGGCTGACACATTGCTTGCGTTGCGTGAGCGGGGCGTAGGTGTGTCGATTGACGACTTCGGGACAGGGTTTTCCAGCTTGAGTTACATTCGCACCATGTCGCTGGATCACCTCAAGATTGATAGAAGTTTTATCAGCAGCATCACCGGGTCAAACCGGGACCGGCAGTTGGTCAGCGCGATCATCGCCATGAGTCAGGCCTTGGGCTTGAGTGTTGTGGCTGAAGGTGTTGAAACGCACGAGCAGCTGGAAGTGCTGCGCGAGTTGGGGTGTGACCAGGTTCAGGGGTATCTGATATGCAGGCCACAGCGTGCGGACGATTTTGTCAGCTGGTATGAGCAATACTCAATCACGTCATTTTTAAACGGAGCAGGTGCATGAAGAGTTATCTCTTTACAACCGAAAATGGCCGTGGCGGTGTCATGTTGTGTGATATCGATACGCTGGAAGAGGCTGTGCCCTACCTGCGTAACCGTTTCGACAAAGTTGTGCGTGTTGAGCAGGGGCTTGAGCTGTGGACTATCGAAAACGGTTTTGGAGAGTTTCACCCCAGACCAGTCGAGCAGGCGCTTGCCGAGGAGGCGGAGAAAGGTGGTGGTTTCGGTTAAAAAGACGTGAAATGCGGTGACACTTTCATGTAAATGCTGGTAAACTACGGCCCCTTTTCACCACTGCCGGCGACAGGGATTGTGATCCGTGCAGAGAGACTTGGTTACTAGAAGTCTCGACTAGCAAGTGAATTCGTTAAGGCCGCGGGAGCGCATGTTCCCGCGGCTTTTTTTTGTCCACTTGAAATGTCGAGGTTAACGACGTGTGCGCGGCCGGGTGTCTTCGGTGCGAATGCGGATAGGTTGGAGGTTACGCTGCTCGCGAGTCAGTGCCTTGAGCTGAGTCCAGGCAAAAACCGCTACGGCGATCGTGGCCAGAATAACCAGTGTTGTCTGCATCGGATCGTCTCCTCTATGGACTGTGGCTGGCCTTTGGAACCTGTTGCGCCGAACCGGGCCTATGATCACTCGGTTTCGGTTTCAGCCAGTGCCTGCTCTACAAAGGCGGCAAATTCAGTATACCCGCCTATATGATCCTGGCCACAAAAAATTTGCGGCACGGTTTCGACCGGTTTTCCGACGGTCTTTTCAAGATCTGCCTTGGAGATCCC
This sequence comes from Marinobacterium lacunae, assembly GCF_000705555.1. GTDB lineage: Bacteria > Pseudomonadota > Gammaproteobacteria > Pseudomonadales > Balneatricaceae > Marinobacterium_D > Marinobacterium_D lacunae. Next base: position 55,739 of record NZ_JMQN01000050.1, on the reverse strand, counting down.
TTCCTGATGTATATCAATGTAGCGGAAATCTATGCCTCGGATCTCGCAGAGTTCTTTGGCACGTCGACAAAAACCACATCCTTCTTTACCGAAGATCGTTACACGTTTCATATGCGTCTCACCTTGAGGTCGATAAATTGATGGCTCTATTAAACGGGCAGCGACTTCGGATGAACAATGATTATGGTCTATGGATCTGATTGGTACAGTCTATTAGAACCAGTCGTTGCGCGGTTTACGCCGCTTCGGTAAGTAGGGCACCAATAATCCGAGCAGTACGCCGCCAAGTGCCACCAGGCCGCCGTGAGTCAGCCAGCGAATCAGGTTGGATTGGTCCATGTTGGCAATCTGGGATTTCAGTGACGATATCTCCTGCTCGAGCTCTACCACGCGAGCCTGGTTCTCTTCGCTCTCCTGTCGACGGTTTTGAGCGGAGCTTTTCAACACGTCGATCTCTTGTTTTTGAGCTTCAATCTGTTTTTTGGCATTGACCAGTTCGGTCTCAAGCTCCGGCATACGTACCAGGTCGCTCTGCCCGGGATCGACAAATGATTCGGGAACCCAGCCCACACGACCGCTTGCGGTTTTTACTTGGACATACTCATTCTTGCGGTCGAGAATAACCACTGATTCGCCACTGTTGACGCGCCCATTGATTCGGTACTGATTGCTGGGGCCGCTATTCATGAACACATAGGCGTCGTCTGCAATATGCGCGGGTTCGGCTTGGGCTGTGGCGGAAAGCGAGCCCATCAGGGCAAGAAGTAACACTTTTTTCATTGAGTTGTCCGAAGGTATTGCCTGAAGGTCTTGTATTGATGCTCCAATGCCGGTCACGACAGGATTACATCAGTGACTGTCTGTCTGCGGCTAAGTTCAAAGGAAAGAGGTATTGTTGAAGGCTTTTATCAATATCCCTTAATGGCGTCATGTTACCACGGTAGCTAAATGCATGAGAAAAAAGGGATTCACAAGGCGCGAACTGCCCTCGTTTCAATTGACTTTGCAGGGGCCTGAACCCATGCTTTGCCTGTTAAATACCGGCAGGCTGGTGCCTGTATAACCGTAAGTAAAACATGCCTTCAGGGGCGTGGACAAGGAATCGAGGACCTGTAAATGGAAAGCTTCTGGGATATCTACATTGTGCCTTGGGCTATCAATATAGCGTTGGCGTTGGCGATATTCTTCGTCGGACGCTGGCTGGCCAAGCATCTGGTGAATTTGATTGCACGGATGATGCGGCGCGCGAAGACCGATGAAATGCTGGTTAATTTCGTCTCGTCCATTGTGAATGTGCTGTTGTTGCTGTTTATCATTGTTGCGTCGCTTGGACAGCTCGGCATCGATACCACTTCGCTGATAGCGTTGGTCGGTGCTGCAGGCTTGGCGATTGGCCTGTCGTTGCAGGACTCACTTAAGAACTTCGCAGCTGGTGTGCTGCTGATAATCTTCCGTCCCTTTAAAGAGGGTGATTTTGTCGAGGTCGCGGGTGTGGCCGGGATTGTCGAGCACGTGGCTATTTTCAATACGGTCATGCGCACCGGTGATAACCGCGAGGTTATCGTGCCCAATGGCGGGATCTATGCCGGTGTCATTACCAACTATTCCAAGCGTGAAACCCGTCGTGTCGATATGGTGTTCGGCATCAGCTATGACGATGATCTGCGCAAAGCGAAGGATATTCTCAAGGGGATTCTTGATGAGGATGACCGTATCCTGAAGGATCCTGCGCCGGTGGTTGCAGTGGCAGCCTTGGCTGATAGCAGCGTTAACTTTAATGTTCGTCCCTGGGTCAAAACTGCAGATTATTGGGCGGTGTACTGGGATGTAACCGAGCAGGTCAAACTGCGCTTTGATGAAGCAGGCATTACTATTCCGTATCCTCAGTTGCAGGTGCATACAAACAGCGCCAGTAGCGAAGAGTGATCGAGTACCCCCTTTCTTGAAAGGGGGTATTTTTTGCCTGTATCTTCCTGTCAGCTTTTAACCGGGGCACCTGATCGACCGAACTCATCCGTACGTGTTCAGTGCTTGGGGGCTGATTGTGTTTGTCTGTGGACACTCAATGGCCGCAATTTTCGTGGCAGGAGGGTTTGTCGGCAGGTGGCACAGGGTCTATCCCACCCTCGCTAAAGGGGTGGCATCTGAGAATACGCTTAATGCCCAGCCAAAGCCCCCTGATCGGCCCATGAGTTTCGATCGCTTCCAGTGTGTAATGTGAGCAACTGGGGTAAAAGCGGCAGTTACTGCCAAGTACCGGGCTTATCAAGTACTGGTAGGCTTTAATGGGTAGTTTGAGTAGCTGAATGGCGAGGTTGCGAAGGCGTTTCATGGCGCTCATCTTTGTTGTGCTAAGAGGCAAGATAGCGCGATATGAACTCCGCAGCCACTAATGCGGCTGCGGGGATCGGACGATAGCCCAGCTATCAGGCTGACTGTGACTGAAGAGTTCGTGTTTGTTCGAGCAGTTCGAGGGTGCTCAGCGTGTAGGCGCGAATGCGCTTGAGCATCTCGGGGTTGTCATTGAGGGATTCGCCGTAAGAGGGAATCATCTCCTTGATGCGCTCTTTCCAGTCGGAGTTGCCGCGGTGTTTGATAAAGCATTCTTCGATGATGTTGATCATCGTGCCGACGGCAGTCGACGCGCCTGGCGATGCACCCAGCAAGGCGGCAATGGAGCCGTCTTCTGCAGTGATCACTTCGGTACCGAACTCAAGCTTGCCGCCCTTGTCTACATCCTTCTTGATAATCTGCACCCTTTGGCCTGCGTGAGACAGGGTCCAGTCCTCATCCTTGGCGTCCGGGAAGAATTTGCGCAGCGCGTCGACACGGGAGTGGTGAGATTGCATGACTTCGCTTATCAGATAGCGGGTCAGATCCATGTTGTGCACGGCGACGGAAAGCATCGGCTTGATGTTACCGGCTCGAATGCTCATCGGCAGGTCGAGGAAGGAGCCCTGCTTGAGAAACTTGGTTGTAAAGCCGGCAAACGGGCCAAACAGCAGGGCGCGCTGGCCATCGATAATACGCGTGTCCAAATGGGGGACAGACATTGGTGGCGCGCCGATTGGTGCTTTCCCATAAACCTTGGCCAGGTGTTTGTCGACGATTTCGGGTTTTTTGCAGACCAGCCATTGACCGCTTACCGGGAAGCCGCCGTAGCCTTCACCCTCTTTAATACCTGATTTCTGCAGTAGTGGCAGGGCTCCGCCACCGGCACCGAGGAAGACGAACTTGGTGTTGATCGTTTCGCTTACGCCCGTTTCGGTGTTCTTGAGCTCCACATTCCAGCTGCCGTCGCTCTGCTTATTCAAATCTTTGACGATTCGGCTTAGTAGTAGGTCAAAGCCGGGTTGTGTGCCAAGGTGCTTGGCCATTGCTCGGGCAAGCTCACCAAAGTTCACGTCAGCGCCATACTGTACACGTGTCGCCGCGACTTTTTCAGCCGGGTCACGATTCTGCATGATCAGCGGCATCCACTCGCGCAGTACCTCGGCATCCTCGCTGTACTCCATGTCGGCAAATGCCGGATGGGCAGAGAGTGTCTCATAACGCTTACGCAAAAATGCGACATTCTCTTCGCCCCAGACAAAGCTCATGTGCGGTGTCGGGTTGATGAATTGGCGAGGGGAGGGAAGTGCGTTTTTGGAAACGAGATACGACCAGAACTGGAGGCTAACTTCGAACGCGGCGTTAATATTGAACGCTTTGGTCGTGTCGATGCTGCCATCGGGTTTCTGGGGGGTGTAGTTCAATTCACAGTAGGCTGCATGCCCTGTGCCCGCGTTATTCCAGCCATCCGAACTTTCGTGGGCGACATAGTCCAGTCGTTCGACCATGCAGATCTGGATTGATGGATCGAGCTGCTTGAGCAGCATCCCGAGGGTCGTGCTCATTGCACCCGCACCGACAAGCAACACGTCGACAGATTTATTAGTCATATGAGTTCGCCAATTGATAATAAACAATGGGATTCAACACGACCCCTGACTGAGGCTTTTGGCCTCGTAAACGGGAGGGCTGGACGCCGTCAACCGTCGTTCAGGTATCGTCTTCCGAACTGAACGCCTGGGTTATACTGCCATCAGGCGCAGTCGGGGTGGATGCCAGAAACGCTGGCTCTCTAAAAGCAGTTTTCTCAGCATTCGTTGCGTTGAGTCATCAGAACGAGCGCTTTATCACGGTTTTCTTAATTATTTTGTCATTGCTTTGTTGTTGCGCAGCATTATAGGGATTCGGCGAAGGATTTAAACCTGCGAATGCAGGGTGAATGACAGGCGGCGCGGCTTCTGGTTGCTGTATGGCCGATGGAATGAGGGGTTGGCAGTGTTATACGACTTTCGTAGCCATGACCAAAGTCTGAAGGGGAGAGTGTCGCCGCTCGGTAGCCGACGACACGCCTTCTGGCTTAGAGTTGCTCTTCAGCGTACTCGGCCAGGCGAGAGCGGAAGATGCCTTCGAAGTGGATGCTGGCGGAACCCTCGAAGCCGCGGAATCGTTCCACTATATACGTCAGACCAGAAGTCAGGGCTGTCAGGTAGTTGGAGTCGATCTGTGCCAGGTTGCCAAGGCAAACCATCTTTGTGTTCTTGCCGCAGCGGGTCAATATCGTTTTGAGCTGTTGAGGCGTGAGGTTTTGCGACTCGTCGATCAGTACGATTGCATTCTGTATGCTGCGCCCGCGAATAAAGTTCAACGACTTGAACTGTATGTTGGCCTTCTCGATTGCATATTTGACACTGCTTTGTGGGCGTTCATCGTTTTCGTGCATCGCCTCCAGGTTGTCATTGATCGAGCTGAGCCAAGGGGTCATCTTCTCCTCTTCGGTACCGGGCAGAAAGCCGATGTCCTCGGCGACCGGCGGCGTCGAGCGTGTCACGATGATCTTGTTGTAGCGACGCTCCTCTATAACCATCTCCAATGCGCACGCCAGCGCGATCAGTGTTTTACCCGAGCCCGCAGCACCGAGCAGTATGCTGAGGTCGATGTCGGGGTCTAGCAGCGCCTGCATGGCAAACGCCTGTTGCAGGTTTATCGGCTGAATGCCCCAGCAGCTCTGCTGCATAAGGTGTTCATACCCGAGGTCAAGTAGGGTGACCTTATCTTCGCTGACGCTAACCGTACGCGCTGCAAAATCCTTGCTGTCGTCATAGATAAATTCATTTGGATAGGTGTCCGGCAGCAACGCGCGGTCTACGCGGTGATACGTTTTTCCGTCTTCCTGGAAGCTGTCGACCTGTTCAACCCCTTCCCAGAAAGGTTTTTCCATATGCTTGTGGCCGGCGGGCAACAGCTCGATATCTGAAACCAGCTGATCGGTACGGTAGTCCTCTACGCGCTGGAGTCCCGCGCCAAGCGCTTTCAGGCGCATGTTTATATCTTTGGTCACCAGAATAACCTGGCGATGAGGATAGGTCGCTTGAAGGTGCAAGGCGCAATTGATGATCTTGTTGTCTTTGTTGCGCTCGTCGGGAAGGAAGCCCTGTCGGCTAGTAAGCTCATGATCCGGGAAGATAGACAGGTGGCCGAGCTTAATGGGCCGGTCCTTGCCCTCTAGCTTGATCTGGACGCCTTTGGTTATTTGGCTGGCATCCCTCGCCGTGCTGATGATGTCGTCAATTGCGCGGATCGCTACGCGAGCTTCCGCGGCGACGTTTTTCTTTCTGTCCTTTATGTCGTCCAGTTCTTCGAGAACAGTCATCGGGATCGCGATATCCTGCTCCTTGAACTCGTACAGACACTTGGGGTCGTGAAGTAGAACGTTGGTATCGAGGATATACAGCTTGGACGCAGTCATCAGGTATGTTCCTTCTGCGGAGGGCTATGAAACCAAAACTAATTCAATGGCCTTCTCTTTACAATCGTTGCGGACAATTTGTCATTCTAAGTGACTGTTTTTCACGCAGTAGTAGCCAAATTCGTAATGACGGTTCATATTGGAGGGGCAGGTCCTTTCTCCGGAAAGGCGTTTTCCGGAGTTGCGGAGCTGTACGCATTAGCCTGCACAGGGAGGTCGTTATGATGACCGAAGCTTTTGTTAGTGCCAGTGTGAAGCCGCTGGATAGCCTCGATATGCTTTCTCCGCATGAAGTCGCCAAGCTTCAGGATAAAAGTCAGGGGGGGCTGTATCGGCTGTTGCGACAGTGTGCGCTGGCAGTTTTGAACTGCGGTAGCGAGTTGGACAGCACACGCACGGTGCTGGAGCGCTACCGTAACTTCGATATCCAGATCACCCAGAAGCACAGGGGGGTACAACTCAACCTGATCAATGCTCCCTCCAGTGCTTTTGTTGACGGCGAGTTGATACAGGGTATACGTGAGCACCTGTTTTCCGTCGTGCGTGATCTTTTGTATGTAGAGGACGAGTTCAGCGTTTGTTGCGATGATCTGGAGCCATCGGCGATGGCGACCAATATCGTATTTCATTTGCTCCGTCATGCCGATGCGTTGCATCCACACGTCAAACCTAATCTGATGGTCTGCTGGGGCGGTCACTCGATCAACCGGCATGAGTATGAGTACACCAAAAAAGTTGGCTATGAGCTGGGTCTGCGGGGCTTGAATATCTGTACCGGCTGCGGTCCCGGTGCGATGAAGGGGCCCATGAAGGGGGCTGCGATCGCGCATGCGAAACAGCGCATACCTGCCGCAAGATACGTGGGTATATCGGAGCCCGGTATTATTGCCGCCGAATCGCCCAACCCGATCGTGAATGAGTTGATCATCATGCCGGATATCGAGAAGCGACTGGAGGCCTTCGTACGTCTTGGCCATGGTATTGTGGTGTTCCCCGGTGGCGTCGGGACCGCCGAAGAGATTCTCTACATGCTCGGAATTCTGTTGCGTGAGGAGAATGGCAAGATTCCATTTCCGTTTATTTTTACCGGCCCAGAGGGCAGTGAAGAGTACTTCGAGACGGTTGATCGTTTTATCGCCGAAACACTGGGCGAGCGGGCGCGCAACATGTATGAGATCATCGTGGGTGATCCGCATGGAGTTGCGGTGCGCGCGAAAGAGGCGCTCAAGGACGTGACGGCTCACAGACGGGCCACGGGAGAGGCATTCCATTACAACTGGCAGTTGCATATCCCGCCGGCTTTACAGCAAACCTTCGAGCCGACACATGCCAATATGGCCGGGCTCAATCTGTCGCGTAATCAGCCTGACTATGAATTGGCAGCCCAGCTGCGTTGTGCCTTGTCTGGCATTGTGGCAGGTAACGTCAAGGAGCCGGGTATTCAGGCCATAGAACAGTTCGGCCCATTTGAGTTGCACGGTGAAGAGTCGGTCATGGAGTCTTTAGACCGGCTTCTGAGTTCGTTCGTGGATCAACGACGCATGAAAATCAACCACGAGGACTACAAGCCCTGCTTCAGGCTGGCGCGGCCGAAAGGCGAACAGACTGGTACGTGAAGAAGCATCATCCCGGCTGCTTCAGCGGCCGGGTGACGCGCTGGTGGCGTATCAGTGTTCTCATGTAATCCACAGTTCCTGGAAGAGGTGCAGTGCCCGAGAGGCCGAGGCCTGAAAGGTTTTGGGCAATATTTTCAGGAAACAAAAACTCCGGGGCGATGTTCAGTTCACTGATCTGGAGCTTTCTCTCTACGCTGTTGCAAAGGCGTGCGTCATTGGAAAACAGTGTGAAAGCCATAGCGAAACCGGACCGGTTAAGTTCGTCGATTGTGCGTTCCAGTTCATCCCGATTGAACTTTATCAGGTGCAAAATCGGCGCTTCCACCTGCTCCTGTAGTTCATCAATTGTGTAAAGTCGCAGTAACGTAGGGGGGATGAAGTAACCCTCTTCGAGTTCGCTTCTGAGCTCTGGTTGGGCGATCAGGCGGCCCTTGGCTCTGAAACGCTCGATATGGAGATAGGCTCTGTCCATCCGCTCTCGGGATAAGACCGGCCCTATGTCGGCGTCACGGGGTTCGGGCTTTCCAATTCTCAAAAATGTCAGTGCGTCGCTTAGCGACTGTTCGAGCTGTTCAGCAATGCCCTCTTCTATATACAGGATGCGAAGGGAGGCGGGGTGTTGTCCTGCAAAACAGAAAGCGGATTTTAGCAGGCGGGGCAACAGCTCCGAGATGTCCTGATCGACATCAATCATGGCCGCATGGAACCCGCCGGTATCGCTCATAAGTGGCAGCATCTGCGAACCAACCCTTTTGCTCAGCCGCCTATGAATGTCAATCGCATCCATGGGGCTGCCGCTAAACAAAACAGCTGCAAGGCGGTAGTCGTCAAGCAGGTATTTGCCGGTCGTTTCCATCGGGCCTGGCATGAGTGCTACGAGATCGGCAGGGAGTGCGGTCTGCAGCATGAGGCGAAACAGGGCCGAGCACACCAGTGAAGCTTGAGTGTCTGGTTTTAGTAGTATGGCGTTCCCAGTGAGTAGTGCGGCGCTGGTCTTGGAACAGAACTGAAGTATCGGTTGGTTCCAGGGTAGTAAGCCGAGCACTATGCCCAGAGGTAGGGGGAGCAGCTCGGAGTGAGCGCCCGTGCTGCTGCCGAGCGTTATGGGCGCCAGTGATTCTTCGATGTGAGTGAGATGTTGTCGGAGAATGCCGAGTGCTGCGCTTATTTCGAGTAGGGCGTCGTCTATTGTCTTACCGGTTTCGCAAGCACTCAGGGCCGCCAGCTCTATCCGGTGTTCAGATAGGAGTTGTGCAAAGGCTGAAAGGGGCTCGATACGCGCGCTCAAGGGGAGGCCGGCCCAGAGTCTCTGGGCTTCTTCGGCAACGGTGAAAGCGCTGCGTGCTTGTGCTTCAGTGGTGGCCGTCAGATCGCCAACGGTTGTGTCTATCGCCGCTGGGCAATACTTCTGTTCAGTCTCGTTTGTTGTGCTCTCCTGCCCGGATATGATCGGCGCTGCACGGTGTGGCGTTTCAGTGATGTTGTGTACGGCGTCGGAAAAACGGTTGTCGATGCTGTGGACGCCACGCAATGTACATGGATGTGACGAGAGGGCCTCAATTGCGTCGGAGGTGGGGCTGACGCTCGATACGAGTTCAACCCAGCCGGTCCAGTCATGGCTTCTGCACAGTGATGTGATTGCCGGTTGCAAGGTCGGGTCTGTGATAACCAGTTCTGGCACTAACCTGTCGCCGTATTCGCTCTCCAGAAACGCACAGGCTGCAGCAAAGTTCAGCTTGATTAATTCCTCTGAATCGATCAACGGGTCTGTCGATGAAGCGACATTCTTTGTCAGGCCTCTCTGGGAAATGCAAACCCTTAGCTTCTTGTTTTGCTCGCGTGCAAGTTTGGCAAGGTATCCCAGTATGGGCAGCAGTCGTTTCGATCCGGCGTTCAGGGCGATGGATAACCGACCCGAGGGCAGTTCCGGCATGAGGTGTGTTAGCAAGTCTAGCCAGAGTTCGAGCTCACCCTCTTCGGGTTCAGCAAGTTGTAATTGAACATGGTTGGTGACTGCCATCTGTGCCAGTGCAAACAGCTTGCGCAGGATGGACTCGAACGGTGCCTTAGAAGGTGTAACGGAGCAGTTGGGGTGGAGCTCCAGCGGAATGACGGGTATGCGGGTAAGCCCATGTTCCCGCGCTGCTTCAATGTCCTTTAGGTATACGTTGAACCGATGGTTGGCCTGAGCACTCGTCATGGGGATACAGGTAGGGCGGCGTCGATAAGCGTCGGGGAGTGTTTCCAGTGACTGTGTGTGGCTGCTCTGGGTGGCATAAAAGGTGAGGTTGAGGGCCGAGAGCTGCTCTCTGAGGTTCTCGCTATCACATAGGGCTGCTTGCTGAACGGCTTTTAATAGCTGCTGAGTCGTTAGCAGTCGGAACTCGTCCGAATAGTAGAGCGACAGCGGTAGCATAATGTCCCTTCCATGCCATGGAGTATGAAGCGTCAGTTTATCGGAATAGCCGTTAGAAGTGAGTTAGCATGTAAATGTAACCGCTGCCTTGAGATATGCCAGCATATGGCCAGGTTGATTTGACCTGTGTCGCTCTCAGGCAGTTGATGCAGCCCGAGAGATATAAATGGCTATGAGATACGGATTTAAGACGTTATATTAGCCCGATTTTCTGGCAAACGGCGGGTGGTTGGCTTTTGCGACGTAAGCTAGTAGTAACGTTGACGACCGTGCATGGCTCGCGGCAATACACATTAAATCAATTAGCGAAATATCTCGTGGCGGCCTTCCTGTTGATGGCGGGGCTGAGTTTTTTCGTCTCCAATCTGTTGCTGGTCAAGACAACTGACGAGCTTCTTGATCTTGAAGATTCTCATCAGCAACTGTCGGATCAGTACGAGCTGATTCTTGGTACGCAGCAGCTTTATAAAACAGAGCTCGATTCGCTCGGGGATGCGCTTTCCCAGTTGTCGGTTGAACGTGATCAGTTGGCTCAGCAGAATCATGTCATGGGAACCGAACTCGGTGATCTGGAGTCGATGTTAGGTGTGCTCGAAAACGATCCTGAGATGACGGCCCAAGAGCGGGCCGAGGTGGCCAAGGCGGCTGCACGTGAGCGACTGTTCATGCTGTACGGTATACCCAATGGTGTACCCATTCAGAGTGAGAGAATCTCTGATCGCTTCGGCATGCGCATGCATCCCATCCAGAAGAAAAGGGTCATGCACAGTGGTATCGACTTCAAGGCAGCGATCGGTACGCCTGTGTATGCCACAGCCGACGGTGTGGTCGAATTTGCAGGCTACAACAAGGGCAGCGGCTATGGGTATATGGTGCGCCTGGATCACAATCTGGGGTTTAGAACCGTATACGCGCATCTGCAGAAGGTGTTGGTCAAGCCCAGAGCTTTTGTGCACAAGGGACAGCAGATAGGCCTTAGCGGTAATAGCGGACGCTCGACCGGGCCCCATTTGCATTATGAAGTCCGACAGCTATATACCGCGCTCGACCCGGAGCCTTTCGTGAAATGGGGTCTGGATAATTTTGATTCAATTTTTACCGATGTCGAGGAGATCCCGTGGGAATCATTAAGCGCAATGTATCCGCTAAATCAAACCGCTCCTCAGTAACCATTATTGCTCAAGGCAACCGCTTTCACGGCGAGACCAGTATTTCTGGAAAGATGCATGTCGACGGGGAGTTCGAAGGCAGCATCGATTCCAGTGACGATATTTCGATTGGTAAGACTGGCCGAATTTGTGGTCGCATTCGTGCTCACGCGGTCAATGTCAGTGGTGAGCTTGAAGGCGAGCTGATCTGTGATTCTCTGCATATAGAACGCGGTGGCCGGGTCTGCGCCAACGTTTATTGCTCTACACTGTCGATAGATCCAGACGGCACATTCGTAGGGGAGCGTCATTTGCCGGGACAGCAGCACCGACTGACCTGGGATGTCGAAGCTCGGACCATGCCGGAGCCAGAGCCACTGTCTGACGCGCAGGATCTGGTGATTGATCTGGAAACCGGTTTGATCGACTCCTTGCCGGACCGAATCACATTGTCACGGAAATAGACGTTTCGGTGAGTTAAAGGGGAATAGCGCAATGTGTGAATTGCTCGGCATGAGCGCGAATGTGCCCACCGACATCTGCTTCAGTTTCGCAGGTCTTGTGCAGCGTGGTGGTGGCACTGGCCCTCATCGCGATGGCTGGGGCATCGCGTTTTACGAGGGCAGAGGCTTGCGCGCCTTTCATGATCCATTACCCAGTGCGGATTCGAGAATTGCCCAGCTGCTTGTCGCCTATCCAATCAAGAGCAAGGTTGTGATTAGTCATATCCGTCAGGCTAATGTGGGTGAGGTGAGCTTGGTCAACACCCATCCGTTCAGTCGTGAGCTCTGGGGGGTAATGTGGTGTTTTGCCCATAATGGCCAGTTGGACCGCCAATTGTTTGAGTGGCCATTGACCTACTACCGGCCTGCTGGCACGACCGATAGTGAATATGCGTTTTGCTGGTTGATGGATCAGATTCGCAGTCGCTTCCCCGGAGGCCCTCCTGAGGACGCCAATGTCCTTATCGACCTTGTTCATGAGTGTTGTGAAAAGTTAAGGGCGCTCGGCGTATTCAATATGCTGTTGAGTGACTCTGATCGCTTGTTCTCGTACTGTTCGACCAAGCTAAGCTGGATTACCAGACGGGCTCCGTTTGGCGAGGCGCATCTTTGCGATCGGGACATGTCGGTTGACTTCTATAAAGAGACGACGCCAAACGATGTTGTGACGGTCATTGCCACTGAGCCACTGACCGACAATGAAGAGTGGGCGCGATTAAGTGCCGGTGAAATGATTGTGTTTGCCGATGGTGAAGTGGCGCGTTTGGTCTCGACGTTGGGTGGGGCTAAGGATTGATTCGATTCGGTTTGGCTGAGCTGTTGAGTGATTTAAGCAGACGCTATGGCGATAAGTCTGCCGTTGGGCACTTGGGGCAAAGTATCAGCTTTACCGAACTTGATGTGCTTTCTCGACGCTTTGCTGCATGGCTTCAGCATCATACTGAGTTGGTGCCGGGCGATAGAATTGCAATACAGATGCCTAACTGCGCACAGTATCTGATCGTATTCTTCGGGGCTGTGCGTGCTGGGCTAGTAGTTGTAAACACCAATCCTCTTTTTACCCCCGAGGAGCTGGAGCAACAATTTAACGATGCCGATGTGTCCGCGTTAGTTGTTTACGAAGGCTTTGCCTGGCGTGCCGCACGCATTCTTCGGAGTACACGGATTGGTTGCGTCATCACGACCTCCATAGCCGACCTGCATCCTCGCTGGCGCCGCTGGGCCATCAATGCGCATGTGCGGATGCGGCGTGGAGCCAGTCCGCGCTATCGCTTGAAAGGTAGCGTGGCTTTGAGGCGTGTTTTAAGAGCAGAAAGCGGAAAACCCTGGACACAGCCAGAAGCGCAAGATCCGGCATTGGCAGTGCTGCAATATACCGGCGGTACCACGGGGCCCGCAAAAGGGGCGATGCTGACCCATGCCTCGCTTTTGGCCAATATCGACCAGATCCGGCAGCGACTGGAAGAGGCCGGCATCGAACGGCAACAGGTGGTTATGCAGCCTTTGCCGCTCTACCACATATATTCATTGACGCTGGTGCTCGCCATGCTGGCTTCAGGAAGCTATATCGAACTGATTCCAGACCCTCACGACCTGAAACAGCTATCAAGCGCGTTTGAGCGGGTAAGGCCGACCCTTTTTGCCGGTATTAACCCTCTATTTATAGCCCTGTGCCAGCACTCGGAATTTACCCAGCTTGACTTCAGCTCGTTGCGTTTGACCATTTCGGGGGGGATGGCGTTGACCGAGTCAGCAGCTCAACGCTGGCAAGATGTAACGGGATGTCAGGTGACCGAAGGCTATGGGCTGACGGAGTGTTCGCCTGTGGTCAGCGTCGCGACCCCCGGAAAAGGTGTTTTAGGTACTGTGGGGCGGCCATTACCGGGTACTGAAGTGCGGGTTGTTGGTGATGCCGGCGAGATTCTCCCAGTGGGGGAAAGCGGTGAAATACAGGTACGAGGCCCCCAAATGATGCTCGGCTACTGGAATCAGCCTGACGAGACGGCAAAGGTGTTGCGCGATGGCTGGCTGTCGACTGGCGATATCGGCCAAATTGATGATCAGGGGGCGATACGGATCATCGATCGTCGCAAGGAGATGATCAATGTGTCCGGCTTCAAGGTGTTCCCAAGTGAGTTGGAGAACATAATCAGTGCGCATCCCGATATTCTGGAGTGTGCCGTGATAGGGTTGCCGGACGAGGAGCGGGGAGAGGTCATAAAAGTGTACGTGGTTGCCAATAATCCGCGCCTGACGATGCGTGATGTCAGGGAGTATTGCCGGGAGCGCTTAACCTCGTACAAAGTACCGCGCAGTGTCGAGTTTTGCCGGACCTTGCCGAGAAACCCAATCGGGAAAATCCTCCGAAGAGAGCTGCGCGACAGAGCAATGCGCGAACAGCACTCCGTCTAGAAATGCCTTTGCTCTTAAATTTGCCCTGTCGCGTAGTGCACTGAGCTTGCGTTAAACTTCCGCCCCTTTACATGAATCCAAGGTCCATCTGGTTTGACTGCCTCGATTATGTCCGATTCTTTACTAGCACTCCGGTCCCGCCTTGATCAGTGCCGTCTCGCTGATCGCTTTCGTTTAAACCGACGGCTGGACAAGTTGCGGCATGAGCGTGCTGTAGCCAGTGATATAGCGGCTCTGGAAGCGGCTATCGATGCGTCGATTGAGGCCGTGGAACTGCGTAGGGCTTTACCGGTCGATATCGTCTATCCGGATCTGCCTGTCTCTGCTCGCAGAGACGAATTACTCGATACTATCCGCAACAATCAGGTTGTTGTTATTGCTGGTGAAACGGGGTCGGGCAAGACCACCCAGCTTCCGAAGCTCTGTCTGGAGCTGGGGTTTGGTTGTCGGGGCATGATCGGTCATACCCAGCCGCGGCGACTGGCAGCACGCAATGTGGCGGCACGCATCGCCGAGGAGCTAAATACTCCCTTGGGTGAGCGTGTCGGCTACCAGGTGCGTTTTCATGACCAGGTGTCCGAAACGACTCAGATCAAGTTGATGACCGACGGTATCCTGCTTGCGGAAACTCAGCATGACCGCTTTCTTGAGCAGTATGAGGTGCTGATTATAGATGAGGCTCATGAGCGTAGCCTCAATATCGACTTTCTACTGGGTTATATAAAGAGGATCCTGCCTAAGCGACCCGACCTCAAGTTGATCATTACGTCGGCCACAATCGATCTTGAGCGGTTCTCCGAGCACTTCGACAACGCGCCTGTTGTGGAAGTGTCCGGTCGAACCTATCCGGTTGATATTCTTTATCGGCCGTTGCATGAGATGGAAGCCGAAGATGAAAAAGCGCTGGATCTCCAGCAGGGGATTCTGGCGGCTATCGACGAACTCACCCAGATTGATCGCGAGAAACGAGGGGGCGGACCGGGCGATATTCTAGTGTTCCTGCCCGGCGAACGAGAGATTCGCGAGACTGCGGAGACGTTGCGCAAGGCTCAACTCCGAGATACGGAAGTAATTCCTCTGTATGCGCGTCTTTCTTTGAAAGAGCAGAATCGGGTGTTTCAGGGTGAGCGGGGTGCCGGGCGCCGGATTGTGTTGTCGACCAACGTGGCGGAAACGTCGCTCACGGTGCCTGGGATACGGTATGTGGTCGATCCCGGCGTGGCGCGAATATCCCGCTACAGCTATCGCTCGAAAGTCCAGCGTCTGCCTGTTGAGGCCATCTCCCAGGCCAGTGCCAATCAGAGGGCGGGGCGCTGTGGGCGTGTGGCGCCGGGTACGTGTATACGGCTCTACTCCGAGGAGGACTTCAATAATAGACCGGCTTTCACTGATGCAGAGATCCAGCGCACCAATCTCGCGGCCGTTATTTTGCAGATGTTGCAATTACGGCTTGGGGATATTGGTGACTTTCCGTTTGTCGATCCGCCTGACTCTCGTTTTATTACGGATGGTTTTAAGCTGCTTGAAGAGCTGGGAGCTGTCGATAGTCGCCGGCAGCTGACCGCCGTCGGGCGACAGCTCGCGCGCCTACCGGTGGACCCCAGAATTGCGCGCATGGTAATAGAGGCGGCTCAGTTCGATGCGCTTAAAGAGGTGCTGATCATCGCCAGCGCCTTGAGCGTGCAGGATCCCAGGGAACGCCCGCACGACAAGCGTCAGGCCGCGGACGAGAAACACAGGCTCTATGCCGATGAGTATTCGGATTTCATTACACTGCTGAATCTGTGGAATCTGTACGAAGAGCAGCGCGCCGAGTTAAGCCAGAATCAGTTGCGCAACTGGTGCCAGAAACACTTCATCTCGTTTATGAGAATGCGAGAGTGGCGAGATGTCCATCGGCAGCTTCATTTAAGCGTTAAAGAACTCAAACTGCATGAAAATGCAGAGCCTGCCGACTATGCGCCTGTCCATCGATCGCTGCTGGCAGGTCTGCTCAGTCATATCGGTAATCTAGTAGAGAAAGGAGAATATTTGGGGGCGCGAAACCGCCGTTTTCGAATATTCCCAGGATCCGGCTTGTTTAAAAAAAGCCCCAAATGGGTGATGGCTGCGGAGCTGATCGAAACGAGCAAGCTATATGCGCATCATGTTGCGAAAATAGAGCCTGAGTGGATAGAGGCGCCTGCAGCCCATCTCGTAAAACGAACCTGGTCGGAACCCCACTGGGAGAAGAAGCGTGCGCAAGTGGTGGCGACGGAGCAGGTGTCCCTTTACGGGCTCGTTATAGTACCCAAGCGCCGCGTGAATTACGGCCAAATTGACCCCAGGGTTTCCCACGAAATCTTTATACGCAGTGCGCTGGTAGAAGGGGCTTTTAGCACCCGTGCTCCGTTTTTCAATCGTAACCGGGCTTTGTTGGACGATGTCGAAACACTGGAGTCTAAAGCGCGTCGCAGGGATCTGCTTGTCGATGAAGAGGGGTTATATCAATTCTACGCCGAGCGTCTCGAACGGCTGGGTGGCGGACATATAGTCAACGGTGCCGGATTTGAGAAGTGGTATAAAAAGCAGCGTCAAATAGATGCCGACGTTCTCGTGATGACCGAGGCCGATATCTTGCAACGCTCATCCGATCATATCAGTCAGGCTCTCTACCCCGATGTTTTGAGGCTCGACGGGGTCGATTTAAAGCTGGAGTATGTATTTGACCCCGCCTCCGATAAAGACGGCGTTACGCTTCAATGCCCGTTGGCTTTATTGAAAGCGCTGCCACGCAAACGATTGGAGTGGTCGGTACCGGGTTTGCTTGAGGAAAAGGTCATCGCGATACTCAAAGGTCTACCCAAACAGCTACGTAAACATTTCGTTCCTGTTCCCGAGTATGCAAAAGCGTTTTGCGAGTCGGTCACATTTGCAGACGGCGATCTATATGAGGCATTAAGTTTTCAGTTATTGCGGATGACCGGGGTTAAGGTTGATCCTTCACAGCTTAAAGCGTCCGCTCTGGAGCCGCATCAACAACTCAATATTAGCTTGATAGACGCTCAGAACCGTGTAGTGGGAGAAGGGCGGGACTGGGAAGTTTTGAATCAGCGCTATTCATCGCAGGTAGAAGAGGCGATTCAAGCCGGAAGTGACGAAAGCTGGGGGCGCGATCACATCGTCCGCTGGGATTTTGGTGACATAGAAGAGAGTATTCATGTCAAACAGGCCGGAGGTATCGAGGTTGAGGCATGGCCTGGCCTTGAGGATCAGGGTGATCATGTTGAGCTGAAACTCTTCACTAGCGCGGACGAATCCAGAGTGGTGAGCAAGCGTGCCGTGGCTCGTTTACTGCTTTTGGCCATTCCGGAAGTAGTTAAATATGTGCGTCGGCAATTACCGGCGTTAGATAAAATATTGCTGCTAAGCGGGAAGCGATTTGATCGCAAGCGTTTGGAAGAGGAGATATTGATTAAATCGGTTAGCCGAGCAGCACGCATCGCGGACAATGATACTATACGCACTAAGGCGGCATTTGATGCAGCGCTGGAACATGCTCGGGCTAACCTGGCCGAAACCGCGAATGACCTATGTGGGTTCGTGCTGAGTTGTCACCAGCGCCTTCATGCAATCGAGAAGCGGTTGGGTGGTCGCATAGACCTCAGTGCCGTAACGGTTTTGAATGACATCAAGCAGCAGCTTGCCGGATTGATGCATCCCAGGTACTTGTCCGATACGCCCGATGTCTGGCTGGAGCAGTATCCACGCTATTTGCAGGCAATAGAGATCCGGCTTAATCGCTTTCAGCGGGAGCTGCGTCAACAGATTGTGCTATCGGAGCAGTTGGCATCGCTCAAGCAGCAATACGAGAAACGGTGCGACGAGGCGCGTGCTCAGGATGCCTTGACCGACGATTTGAGAGAGTTCCGCTGGTGGCTGGAGGAGTATCGGGTATCGCTCTTCGCACAGCAGTTGGGTACACGCTTCACCGTCTCTGAAAAGCGACTCAGAAAACGGCTTTCAGAACTGATGTGAAAACTGAGCTGAATCAAGGCTTAAACCTTTGAGGAAAAAGGTTGGGGCTCAGGCATTACAAAGGGTTGCAAGGGGGGAGGCCCTATGTTGTAATGCGCACAATTTAGGTGTGCGGGCAGCAGTAAGGCTGCCGGTGGCTCCTGAGGATGGGCGGATAAAAAAGAAGTGCAAGGCATATATTGTCTAAGCTCTCAAATCCGACTCAGAAAAATGTTTTAAAAACCGGTGCTTGGCTTAAATCAAAAAAGTTCATTCACCGGTTTGAAATATTTAAGAATTATAGTATTTTCGTAGGTAGCACTCCGGTGTGCTGAGAAAAACTAGAATTCACTACTAGTAAGTTGAATGTTGAAGGGGAAATTTGATGAAAAAGTCACTGATCGCTCTGGCTGTTGCTGGCGCCATGGCTGCTCCGATGGTAGCTCAGGCTGACGCTACTCTGTACGGCAAGTTCGAAATGCGCGTTAAGTCTGTATCCGACGCAGACCTGGAAGTTGAATCTGACGACTTCCGTGTTGGTGTTAAAGGCGACGTCGATCTGGGCCTGGGCGACACCAAGGGTCTGTTCCGTTACGAAACTGAAATCAACCCGGAAGATTCTTCTGCAGAGAGCGCATTCAGCGACAACGCTGGTGAAACCGGCATTGCTCAGCGTCTGGCTTACGTAGGTGCTACCGGTTCTTGGGGTACTGCCCTGATCGGTCGTATCAACAACCCGGCTGAAGCCGTTGTCGGCTACACTGGTAACCTGTCAGAAGATACTTACTCTGACCTGAACCCGGACCGTCTGGGTTCTGCTATCGCCTACGTTTCTCCGTCTTTCTCTGGCCTGAGCGCTTATGCTGCGATGGTTGCTGAAGGTCAGAACGACGACAGCGAAGAAGATATGGACGGCTATGTACTGGGTGCTGACTACGCTGCTGGCGGTCTGAACCTGTCTGTTGCTTACTGGGAAGTTGCTGAAGAGTACCTGAACTCAACTGACGACCTGTCTTACACTGCCGTTGGTGGTTCTTACACTCTGGGCAACCTCTACTTCGGTCTTGGCTGGCAGCAGCTGGACGCAGGTTCCGACGATGCTGACCTTTGGGGTGCGAAAGTTGCGTACACCATGGACGCTCTGACTGTAGCTGCTAACTACCACGATGCTGACGACGAGCTGGGCTTTGATGATCAGTACAGCCTGAACGCTGTTTACTCTCTGGGCAAGAGCGCGTCTCTGGATGCTGAGTGGGTAAGCACCGACATCGACGGCGCTGACGACCGTGATACCTTCTCTGTAGGTTACACTATCAAGTTCTAAGATCTCTTAGATACTTGTTATGCAGAAAAAGGCTCCTTCGGGAGCCTTTTTTGTTTCTGGTAAATAAACCCTTAATTAACTTTATGTCTCAAGATGTAGCTGGCGCTTGTGCATTAGCGCCACAGTAATGATGCTGCTTAATAAAATAGTCAGCTAAAACCCCGCCTCTTACTCCTCTAATATTTGCGTTCAATCTTATTAGGTATGATCCCATAAGTTCAGTGATTGTATTTATCCTGAGCGTATGAATTGGCTGAACATACTCTCTCCAAGTGTGCTAGCTCACACTGCCCGCGAATGTTTCACCAGTATCGATTATTGATCGAAAAGGACGATTCGCTGTCAGATAGATAGTTGTTGAGTGAAATGGTAGGGTATCGATATCGATGTATCTGCGGGAGGCGCAACAGATGAGCAGTGGGTATGCAATGGGAAAACTCAATTTTGACAACAGTTACGCCCGTTTACCTGAAAGCTGGTATCAGCGCACAGAGCCAAAGCCGTTAAAGGGAGCGCATCTGGCGAGCTTTAACCCCAGTGTTGCCCGTTGGCTGGATATCGATCCGTGTACGGCTGTGCCGGAAGAGGTGGTGAGGTTCTTCAATGGCGAGGCGAGTCTGCCCGGTGCCGAACCCTTGGCGATGAAATACACGGGGCATCAGTTTGGCTTTTATAATCCGGACTTGGGGGATGGCAGGGGGCTGCTGCTTGGTGAGGTGGTTAACAGCAGCGGGGCGCGGTTTGATCTGCATGTGAAGGGCGCGGGGCGCACTGCCTTTTCGCGTTTTGGCGATGGCAGGGCCGTGTTGCGCTCGTCGGTCAGGGAATATCTGGCCGGTGAAGCTATGGCGGGGTTGGGGATTCCGACAACGCGTGCGCTATGTCTGATCGCCAGTGAACAATTTACTCAGCGCAACGGTATGGAGCCCTGTGCTTTGCTCGTGCGTGTTACACCCTGCCATATCCGCTTTGGGCACTTTGAGTATTTCTATTACACGCGACAGCATGATGAGCTTAAGCGGTTGGCTGATTATTGTATCAAGCGCTACTACCCCGAGTGTCTGGAAGAAGAGAACCCCTATTATTCGTTCTACCTGAAAGTACAGGAGCGCACGGCCAGACTTGTGGCACTCTGGCAGAGTTATGGGTTTGTCCATGGAGTACTCAATACCGACAACATGTCCATCTTAGGGGAGACCTTCGACTATGGGCCCTTCACCTTCATGGATAGATACGAGCCGGATCATGTAGCTAACAAGAATGATGATCAGGGGCGTTATGCGTTTAAGCGGCAGCCTGAAATTGTCCTGTGGAATATGAGCGCGTTGGCTCAATCACTCGTTCCATTAGTGCCTCAGGATAAGCTGGAGCACGCATTAACTCAGTTCATGGGGACATTCCGCCGATATGATCTGGAACGAATGCGATCTCGGCTGGGCTTGCTGCGTGAGGAAAGCGGTGATGCGGCTTTGGTTGAAAGCCTCAGGAGCATTGCGGCTGATCACCGGCTTGATCTGAACCGCTTTTTGTACGTTCTGGCGGACCTGCCATCGGATGTAGAGATTGCTGCTACGATTGGAACCTGTGCGCTACCGGAGGCGCTCGAGGGTTGGATGGGGGAGTATCGCCTAAGATTGGCGCGGGAGGCTGCGAGTGCTCCGATCAGAGCAGCCCAAATGAGATCGGTAAACCCGCGCTATATTTTGCGCAACTATATGGCAGAAGAGGCGATCAGAGAGGCGCATGCCGGTAACTATGATCTGTTAAACAGTCTATTACCCTTGTTGAGAAACCCGTCATCTCTCAATGAGTCCCTTGATCGTTACGCGGGTGCTCCCCCTGATTGGGCTGAGGCTATCTGCCTGACCTGTTCATCTTGATGGGAAAAGTGCAGCAAAAGTGACGACCTCTGCCTCAAAGGTGCACAAAAGAGTTGCACTTGACCAGTTGCCCGCGGGATGTAAGTCTTCTAACTATAAGGCTGTCTCTTTATGGCAGCGTGGAGGCTTTGATTGGATATTAATCAGGAAGTTGAAAGGCTCAAGCAGATACCGATGTTTTCCAAGGTGGAAACGTCCAAGCTTAAGCTGCTGGCTTTTACCAGTCAGCTGCTGAATTGCCGAAAAGATGAAATACTGATCAAGGCGAATGATCCGTCTGACTGCGTCTATCTGATCATGGACGGAGAACTTGAGATTCTATCCAGGACAGACTGTGGTCGAGAATCATCAATCATCCGAAAGCGGGGCGATCTCATCGGTGAGATCGCGGTACTCTCCAAGACACGAAGGACCGCCTCGGTCAGAGCCGTCTGTGACACGACGGTCATGAAAATAGACGATGGGGCTTTTTTGGATTTAGTTACCTCAAACCCCACCGTCGCACTGGATGTTATGCGCCAACTCAGCGACAAGCTGGCTGAGGCGGTTAATAGTAACGAGAGCCTGAGAGCCCGTCTTCATGCTCTGGAAGAGTGTGGCGAGGGTAGTGAGTAATGAACGCTGAACGATTCCAGCGCCTCTGGGGCCGCAATGTGCGTCCTGAGAGCAGTGCCTGGAGTGCTGAGGATGTCTACGCATATCTCGATAAACAGTATCGGCATCCTTGTCGAAGCTATCATGACTCAGGGCATGTCGATCAGTGCCTGGGGTGGTTCGACCGCTACTCCGATACCGTAGATGACGCCGACGCGGTGGAGCTTGCTATCTGGTTTCACGATGCGTGCTATTCGCCCAATCCGCAGGGGCATGAGGAGCGCAGTGCCAAGCTGTTTAGTGTGATGGCGGCTGATGGTATGGATAGCGAACGCAAGCAACGTATCATCGATATGATCGGCTATACCACGCATACGCGAGAGCCCGGATCGGCAGAAGAGGCGCTGCTGGTGGATATCGATTTGGCGAGTTTTTGTCGGCCGTGGCATCAATATCTGATTGATACCGCCAAGTGTAAAGCCGAAAAAGAGCAGGTTCCGGACCTGGATTTTTACCAAGGCCAGATCCGCTTTCTCGAGGGGCTTCTCAAGCGCAACAGCTTCTATTTCAGCCCTCCCTTCAGGGAGCATCACGAGCAGGATGCCCGGGCCAACATTACTCGGATACTGGCATTGCTCGAGTCGCGTCTAAAAAAGTCCTCAACTAGCTCGGCAGAGGCTCCACTGCGTAGACCTGAACGGCATGGCTCCGGCCTCTAAGGGCGATGGTTCCCTTTAGATCGAAGCTTGCAAGCTGATGCCTGCACTCCTTTTTCGTCGCTTCCGAAATCAGGATGGATGTGCCAAAGACTTTATTCTGTTGTTCCAGTCTGGCGGCGATATTCACCGCGTCGCTATGCACGGTGTAGATCAGTCTTGAACTTGAGCCGATAAAGCCATTGATAACCGGACCGGTATTGATGCCGATTCGGCACTTGAGCTGAACACCGTCGATAGCGTTATCGTTTTTGAGTGCGTTCTGGATGTTTAACGCCGACAGTAAAGCCCCCTCCGCCGGTGTGTAGTCATCGGGCGCTGTTTCGAAACTGACTAATACGGCGTCGCCTTGAAACTGGTTGATGATGCCGGCATATCGCTCGACCTCTCGTTCCACGATACTGAAGAAGCGATTGAGTGTCGCAATTACCTCATCGGGTTTGAGGCGCTCGCTCAGGGTTGTGAATCCTTCTATATCGATGAACATGATCGTGGCAGTGGTCAGCTTCGCATGACCGGATTGTGGTTCTTCCGATGAGTTGGCAAGGCTGTCTGCCACTTGCTGGGGGACGAAATGCGACAGGTCTCCTGCGATAGTGGTTTCGATGATCGACTCGACCATTAGTCTATTTGCGCGATGAATGGCCATGGCTAAGACCAGCGTTACGACAATAATTGTCATGATCTTGTCGAACTCCGCGCCGAATAGCATGCTGTTTGAGGTCATGTATTCAACATAATCGCGTGTCACCATATCGCCGGGACCTGAGGCCTGATAAACGTAGTAGATCATGACGAGCCAGCCTAGCGATGCACATGCACCGGCGAAGAGGACAAAGCGTACCTCAAACCTCAGTGCCCTGAGCGCTATAAATATGAAGACATACAGCAGAGTCGGCGCTTTCAGGTAGAAGCTCGGAGGCTGCATGTACTGGAGATGAAAGCTCCAGATCAGCAGATAGAGCAAGACAATATTGCCGATGATCGAGAGGTACGTAGCCCAGGCAGGTGGCAGACAAACGCGGCTTATGTAGAGTTGCATTGCCGTAAACAGAAAGTAAAACAGCAATACCCAGGGCACAGGCGCAAAAGTCGCTTCCTCCGGGTAGGTTTTCGGCGCTACCAGATAAAGCAGTCCGAAGATCGACACGACCAAGAGCTGTATCAGTGCGATCAGTCGTTCGCTGCCTGCCTGTTGCAACTCTATTTCGAGGCGAATGCGGGATGGAAGGCTGGCCAGCATACGGCCTTTGCGCGTTCCGTAGAGCGTCATGAGGCCGGTATTGATTTGCTCAAAAAGCTTGGCAAGCTTCATGATAAGGTATCGCCAGTTAATGGGTGTTCCATCACAGCCCGTGCTTAAAGGATGATTTCGACATATCTGAATTCATCGATGTAGACTTTGAGAACGAGGCGCCGCTATTGAATCATAGCTCAGACGTCAATTTCGGCTGTAAATGAGACGTATAATGGCTTGGGTGTGTTAAGAAATTCTTTGAAATCGACAGTCTCTATGAGACATTTCCACGCTGATAGTAAATACCGAATACCGGAGATTCATGGCTGCATCCGATAAACTTATGCCGCGCCGTATTTTGATGTATAGCCACGACACTTTCGGTTTGGGGCATTTGCGGCGGTGTCGGGCGATAGCGCACGCCATCGTAGATCGATACAAATCGGTCACAGTTCTTATTTTGACCGGCTCTCCCATTATCGGGAGCTTCAGTTTCAAAGCACGCGTGGATTTCGTGCGCATTCCCGGCGTAATTAAGCTTCATAATGGTCAGTACACATCTTTGAGTCTGCTTCAGGATCTTGGCCAGACGCTAGCGTTGCGTGAATCGATCATCCGCCATACGGCGGAGATTTTCGACCCTGACCTGTTCATCGTCGACAAGGAGCCGTTGGGCCTTAAAGGGGAGATCGAGCCGACGCTCAGCATGCTGAAACAAAAAGGTGTGCCGATTGTGCTTGGGCTTCGGGAGGTATTGGATGCGCCTCATCTACTTCGCATGGAGTGGGAAGAAAAGCGTGCGATCGAGGCGATTGAATCGTATTACCGGAGCGTGTGGGTCTATGGCGATCCCAGCATGGGCGATCCGCTAGAGGGCGTACCGGCAAGCGAGTCGGTGCGTTCCAAAATGGTCTATACAGGTTACCTCAAGCGCAATCTTCCGGAGACCTATAGCTCACAGAACCTCAGTCACGTGAAGGAGCCCTTCCTGCTGGTAACCCCGGGGGGAGGGGGCGATGGCATTGCAATGGTCGATGCAGTCCTGCGTGTCTATGAGGAGGTGCCTGATCTTCCATTGAACCTCCTGGTCGTGCTGGGGCCCTTTATGCCGAACGAGGTTAGGGACGCATATCAGAAGCGTTCTGAGGTGCTAAGCCGGGTCGAAATGATCATGTTCGACAACTGTATGGAAGCACTGATGCAGAGGGCTGAGGCGGTGGTCGCCATGGCCGGGTATAACACATTCTGCGAGATTCTATCGTTCGATAAGCCAGCGTTGCTGTTGCCGCGCAAAGAGCCACGGCAGGAGCAGTGGTTGCGTGCGGTCAAGGCGCAGGCCCTTGGGTTGGCCACCTGCATTGATCTTTCAGAGGACAATCTGGATAGCTACTTGAGGCAGGTGCTACCGGTGCTTCACACCAAACCCGCGCCTTCGACCAATATGGCTCCAGGTTTTCTCGGAGGATTGGATGTCGTGTGCGATAGCGTGGCCGAATTGATAGGGCTATCCGAAGAGGACAATTAACGTTGACCATGCCCCGTCTAAGGGTCTTTTTTTATGTGCAGCATCTTCTCGGTATCGGCCATATCAAGCGTGCCGCCCTGCTGGTGGAGGGCTGGGTAAAGGCCGGTCTCGAAGTGACTGTGGTATTGGGAGGAGAACCCGTACCTCAGTTTGATTTTCAGGGTGCGAGAGTCATCCAGCTGCCGCCGCTTAAATCACGCGATGCGGATTTTAGCGGTCTTGTCGATGTTCAGGGCCGTGAACCTGACGAAGCGTTTAGGCAGCGCCGCTGCGCCATGCTGATATCGGCATTTGAAAATGAGAAGCCGGATATTCTGGCTATCGAGAGTTATCCTTTCGGCCGCCGTCAGTTGCGCTGGGAGTTGTTGCCATTATTGGAGCGCGCCTCAAGCCGCTCGATTCGGCCCATGATTGTAAGCTCCGTGCGGGATATAGTGCAGGGACGTCGGCCTGAGCGTGTGCGCGAAACCCTGGGTCTTATCGACCAGTATTTTGATGCTGTCCTGGTGCACGGCGACCGTCGCTTTTTACCGTTCAGTGCCAGTTTTCCAGAGGCGCATTTAATAGAGCGCAAGCTTGTGTATACGGGCTATGTTACCGGGTCTCAGACATCGACTGGCACCACTGACCTGGGCAGGGGAGAGGTGATCGTTTCTGCAGGCGGGGGCGCTGTTGGGTTCCGGCTTATGGATGCGGCCCTGCGCGCGAGAGCCAAGACAACATTGTCCGACGTGACATGGCGATGCTTGGTTGGACCTAATCTACCGCGTGAACATCTGGAGCAGCTTGAGTCTTTGCGCGCTCCCAACGTCATTATCGAGCCTGTAAGGCGTGATTTTCCTGAATTATTGACCAACTGTCAGGTGTCTATCTCACAGGGCGGCTATAACACCATGATGGATTTGCTGGGGGTACATACACCGGCGGTCGTTGTGCCGTTCGAGGGCGAGGGCGAAACCGAGCAACTCGAACGCAGCCGTCGTCTGGCGGCACTAAACCGTTGTGTGGTGGTGCGTGAGCAGGTTCTCGATCCGGATGCGCTGGCGGCGGCTGTGGACCAGTCATTAGGGTTGAAACCCGATGAAGTGCAGATAGATCTAGACGGTGCAGAAAAGAGTGCCGGGCTTTTGGTCGAGCGCTGGGAGGCACTGCGTGGTTAACTGGTCCGATTTGGACGCTGAAATTCAGCTATGGCGGGATGAAGGTCGCATACCAACGTTGTGGTGGCGTGACGATGATGCTCAGAAAGACTCGGCGGCTCTTAGGCGTCTTTCCGCGCTGAGTGCGAAGTATGCCGTGCCGCTCGCGCTTGCGGCTATTCCTAAGGGGTGCGAGCAAAGTTTGGTGGATGTTGTCGAAGACAACCCCGGTCTTTCGATTTTGCAGCATGGATATTCCCATCTCAGTTATGCGCCGGTGACTGAACGCAAGTGTGAACTGGGTTCCCATCGTCCTATCGTAACGATAACGGACGAGTTAACGCGTGGCTTGCAGCAGCTTAGAGAGATGTTCGGCTCTCGTTTTCATGCCGTGCTTGTGCCGCCCTGGAACCGGTTGAGTCTTGATGTGGTGGATAGCTTGCCTGCGTCAGGCTTCGTTGGACTGTCGACGCTGGGACCGCGCTCAAGCGGTTCTGTTGAGTTGGTTCAGGTCAATGTTCATGTCGACCTGATTGACTGGAAGGGCGGACGGAAATTTGCAGGGGAGGAGCGGGCACTTGGTCAGCTTATTGATCATCTGCGCTTGCGGCGCCTTGAGAAGGTCGACCCTCTTGAGGCAACAGGTGTGATGACGCATCACCTTGTGCATGATGAGCCACTTTGGGTATTCTTGGAACGCCTGTTGTCATTCACCCATGAGGCGGGCGTGCGCTGGTGCTCAACGGACGAACTTTTCCGTTAAGGGGAGTGCTAGGTGGCGTCAAGGGGAATGTTGTAGTCCTCAAGCGTTAGCACACCGCAGTTCCAACGGAAGAGGAGTGCCTGTTTCCAGTTGACCCGCACAGGGCAATCGTCGCGCATATCCCAGTCAAGCGCGGCGCTAAGCATGGCCCTGATAACCCCCTTATGAGCGACGATGCCATAGTGTCTGGCGACGAACGCTTGACTGCCCAACCACTGGATAACCCGCTCACGCACCTGCCGAGGTGACTCTCCGTTAGGTGGTAAAAGGTCCAATCCTCGACTTTCCATTTCGCGCATCGAATCGCCCAGCCGTTTGCGAAGCACTGCAAGTTGTTCCCCCTCCCATTCACCCCAATCCATTTCGATGAGTGCAGGTTCAGTCGAGTATTCATGAATACCCAGCAAACGTGCGGTTTCCTGAGCCCTTTTTAGCGGGCTGACAAACCAGGGCGAAGGGGCAAAGTCGGGGGGGATGGAAATGTTCACAAGACTCCCTCGACCCGCTTCGCTTAACGGAATGTCCCGACGTCCCTGAAAACGCTTCTGAGCATTCCACTCGGTGGCGGCGTGTCTGATTACGAGAAAGTCTATGCCGACACTGTACTGGTCTGATTCGGGCGTCATACGGTCCTCCCGGTTGCAAGGGGCATCAGTAGCGTACGCAGACGAGTCACAGCGATGGTTTCATCGTGTCTTTTAATACAGGTTGTTCGGGCCGCCTCTCCAAGCGCTGAAAGACGCTCAGGAGAGGTCGCGAATGCGCTGATCGTCTTGGCCATCAGCTGAGTATTTCTGGCCGGTATAAGCGTTCCACTCTCACCATCATGCACCACACTGGCAACACCACCCTCACCGCCGGCAATTACCCAGGTTGAACAGGCCTGGGCTTCGAGCAGTGACATGCCAAACGCTTCATTTACGGCAGGCCATACCATAAGATCGGCGGCCTGAAGCAAGGGGATCAGCTCTTTCTGCGTCAGCAGTCCGGTAAAACTCACATGTGAAAGGCCTGAAAAGTATTGGTGTATCACCTTTTCAGACTTACCGCCTCCAACCAGGATTAGCTGCACATTGCTGGCCTCACAGAGGCGAATACTCTCGGCAAGCAGCCGGTAGGATTCGCTCTTGTCGCCCGGTCTCATCATCGCCACGCTGATTAACCAGACCCGGTTGTTATCGAGGTTATAGCGTGCCGCCAGGACTTCGCGAGTTGTTTTGGAGGGCGAGATGTAAGGGGTGAGGTCGAGGTAGGGGGCCAGGTAGTGCATCCGCGCGGACGGAACCAGCTGACCGACCCCCTCCTGATCGGTCGGATTCAGGCTAATGACAAGCGCGGCTTGCTGTAGTGCTGTCTCTGTTGCCTTGAGCGAAAGGGCCCAGGGGCCTCGTTGCTGCTTGCCTGCGTAGGACGCCTCGGCAACTACGTAGGGAATTGACAGCGCCTTGCATACCTTCGGGCCAATCCAGTCGGGTGCCTTATGATACAGGTGATAGGTGAACCATATACGCGGGCGTTGGGCGCTTGGCAGTGCCCGATAGCGGCGTATCAAACGTTCAGCCAACCGGTTGCCTATCTCGCTCAAACGCCTTTGCCGGTTGATATCACCCTTACCGTCGTACGAACGAAAGGTAGACGCAAGTTCGACGTTGAAGCCCGCCAGTCCTAACGTATGTATAAGGCGTGTGGCGATCAAACGGTCGCCCGAAGGGTTCGGGTGTGTAGGCGGCTTCAGGGGCGCATAAAACGCAAGGGGCGGATGGACGCTCATGGTGGTCACTTCAGGCTGTTGATGCCTCTTGCTCCGGCAGCAGGTTTTGCTCGTTAAACTTATCCATCAAGCGATCAATACCGTGCTCAAACGAGAACTGGCTGCGTACGTGCTCATATCCGGCTTCAGCCAGGGATTGGCGCACCTTAGGTGAGCGTATCAAGCGCTCCAGCTCCCGGGCCAATGCCGCTGAGTCATTTTGCTCAACCAGTACACCTGTCTCACCGTCGATAATCAGTTCGGGAATACCGGATACGGAGGTGGCAAGGCAGCAGAGTCCCTGACTCTGGGCCTCCATCAATACGTTGGGGAGGCCATCTCGATCGCCATCGTCCGTGATGCGCGAGGGTAGCACGAACAGATCGCTTTCCCGATAGTGTTTCAGAACCTCTGACTGAGCCATTGCGCCCATCCAGGTGATGCGGTTATCGAGGCCAAGTTTCTCAGCCTGCGCTTTCAGCTCACCAAGCAGGGGGCCGCCTCCTATATGCGTCAGGGACCAGTCGAGTTCTTTTGGCATCATCGCAAGCGCATCTATTAGCAGGTTATAACCTTTTTTCTCCACCGCGCGGCCTACGGATATCAGTTTCACCGGTTGATTGATGCCATCGTTTAGAGAGCGATCTCTCACCTCAGGGGTAGAGAAGCGTGAGAAGTCCAGACCGTGATAGACCAGATCAACCCGTCCGTCGTCGGGCGCAAGCGACGCCAGGTAATCGCGGTTGGCGCGCGTGCAGGTTACAAGCCAGGATATATCAGCGAGCTTGTCGCGCAGTTCCCACTCCGATTGGGTCCAGATATCCTTGGCATGTGCCGAGCCGACCCAAGGTAGCCCGTTAAGTAGACTGCAGTATCGACCGACCGATCCCGGCGTGTGAATGAAGTGAGTATAGAGCGCGGTAGTCTCAGCCGGCAGCTCGCGGGCCAGCACCAACGCCTGACCGAAGCGTCTTGCACGGTTGGAACTGAAATCCCGTTTCAGGTCGCGCAACCAGCTTTTTAATGCCTGCCAAAATCCGCGACGCCCGATTGCGGCGAAAACGCCTTTCATGACTCGTAAGGGCTCGTCACGCAGATATTCCGGCAGGTATAGCACCGGTGAGCGGATCTCTTCATGGATGGGGTGGCGTTTCACATCAGTCGGATGCCTCAGCGATACGATCAGGATTTTGACCCCTCGGCGTTCCAGAGCAAGAATCTCTTGGGCGATGAATGTTTCCGAGAGACGGGGGTATCCTTTCAGGATCAAGGCGATCATGGTGTACTTCCTGGGTGCTTGGCCGACGCTAATTGCCGCAAAAATTCTCAACCCGACCTTAGGTAGACTAGTGAACGGCGGTGCAGATGATATAGTGATACTGTAATAGAGGGAAAGAAAGCCGCTTGGGCCGGACAGCATATCGGGAATGCAGGATGGATTCGTCAATATTCAAGTTTATTCTGCGCTACACGCTTAAGGACCAGGTCCTTATACTGCTGCTTACGCTGATCTCTTTCCCCTTTGTCTACGCGACCCTCGAAGTTCCCAAACGTATCGTCAACGACGCTATCGGGGGCGCCAATCCGCCTCAGGCCATTATGGGGGTTGAGCTTGATCAGCTCGATTACCTGATACTGCTCTGCTTCGTTTTCCTGGGATTGGTGCTGCTCAACGGTGCTATCAAGTACGTATTAAATGTCTACCGTGGTGTTGTTGGTGAGCGTACGCTCAGGCGTTTGCGCTATCAGCTTTTCGAACGGCTTCTGCGCTTCCCATCCCGGCGTTTCGAAAACGTCTCTCAGGGTGAGCTGATTCCGATCATCATTGCCGAAACGGAGCCGCTAGGTGGCTTTGTAGGCGAGGCCTACGCGTTACCGGCCTTTCAAGGCGGCTTGCTGCTGACCTATCTGTTTTTCATCTTTAATCAGGATCTGATGTTGGGTGCGGCGGCCGTCGCGCTTTATCCCTTTCAGCTCTATCTGATCCCAAAGTTGCAACGCAGTGTGAACTTGCTGGGCAAGGAGCGTGTTTTTGCTGCGCGAAAGTTAGGTGAGCGCATTGGCGATACGATTTCGGGCATGAACGAGGTGCATGTCAACGATACATCCCATTACGAAAAGGCCGAAATCAGCAAGCGTTTAGGTCTTATCTTCGGTATCCGACTGCAGATCTATAAAAAGAAGTTTTTCATCAAATTTCTGAACAACTTTCTGGCTCAGGTTACGCCATTTTTCTTCTACCTTATCGGCGGCTTTTTCGTATTGAAAGGTGACCTTTCTCTGGGGGCGCTGGTGGCGGTGCTGGCCGCATACAAGGATCTGGACGCACCATGGAAGGAGCTGTTGCGTTACTACCAGAGCAAGGAAGATGCCCGCATTAAATACGAGCAGATTGTCGAGCAGTTCGACCTGCCGGAGATGCTGGCCCCGGAACTACAGGAAGGCCCCGTGCTTACACTTGAGCTGGAGCAGGGCTGTTGGGAGGCTCGGCGCCTGAGCTATGAGGTCGGATTGGGGCAGCGCAAACTCGAACAGCTCAATTTCACTATCAGTTTGCAGGCCCATACGGCCATCGTCGGTCGGGGAAGCAGCGGTATACATGAAACAGGGCTGTTGCTGGCGCGTCTTGAGCTGCCAACGGCGGGGAATCTGTTTTTTGCCGGCGCGGATATGCGCACGTTGCCGGAGTCAGCCATCGGTGAGCACATAGGGTATGTCGGTCCCGACGTTCATCTCTTTGCCGGCACTATTCGGGACAACCTCACCTATCCTCTGCGCAGGCGTTACGTACCACAAGGGGACGACGCTCACCGTGAGCGATTTATCCGTATGGCCAAGGAGGCCGGAAACAGTTGCGATGATCCTGATGGCAGCTGGGTGGATCTGGGGCGCCTTGGCATGCAGGAGGAGCACGAATTGTCGGACCATCTCCACTCTGTCATCGAGCAGATGGATATGTTCGAAGAGCTGTTCCAGCTGGGGCTGAACATGAGACTCAGCAGTCCGGAGCCGGAGCTCGAACAACGCATTCTCGCGATACGAGAGTCTGTGCGTCTGCGCCTTCAGGAGGAGGATTACAGCGGATTGGTCGAGCCGTTCGACTGGGACAAATACAACGATAACCTCACCGTCCATGAGAACATGCTCTTTGGATCGAAAGCGGATGATCTGACGATTGATGAGGCGTCGCGAAATCCGGTTGCGCTCGAGTTTTTGCGTGAGCAGGGGTTGCTCAAGGACTTTCTGCTGATAGGTCGGCGTCTTGCCGAGATAATGGTCGAGTTGTTTTCCGATGTGGATGAGCAGAGCGATCTGTTCGAGCGCTTCAGTTTCATACGCTCGGAGGACTTGCCGGAGTACCGGGAGCTGCTCAAGGACACCAGTTCGGAAGAGATCAATGCTGACGATGCGGAGCTTTGCCGTAAACTACTCTCTCTGACTTACCAGCTGTGCCCTGCACGCCACCGTCTGGGGCTGATCGATACAGGTCTTAAACAGCGTATATTGCAGGCTCGCAAGGTGTTCTCGCAACGGTATGGCAAAGAGGAGGGGCAGCGTCCGCTCGATATTGAATACTTCAACAATGCCGCCTACAACTCGGGGCTGACACTGCTTGAAAATATGCTGTTCGGGCGTGTTGTCTACGGTGTTGTACGTGGTCAGGAAAAGATCGCAGCATTGGTGCACGAAGAGTTGGGCCGTATGGGACTGGAACGCGCCATTCGCGAGACAGGCCTTGAGTACAATGTCGGAACCGGTGGCCGTCGTCTATCGCTGGCCATGCGCCAGAAACTGGCGTTTGCCCGCATGCTGGTTAGAAAGCCGGATGTGGTGATTGTGAATGACGCTACGTCGAACTTCGACCCCTCAACGGAGTTCAGGATCATGACTAACCTTAAACAGGTGCTCTCTGACCGTGGCTTGGTATTGATCAGTAGCCGCCCACGCTTGGCTCAGTTCTGTGAGCAGGTAATCCTGCTTGAGCATGGCCACCTTGTCGATCAGGGCAGCTTTGCCGATCTGGAAGCAAACAGCGAGCCGTTCCAGCAGTTGTTGAGCGAATAGCGCTGTAGTGGCTCAGTGCTTATAAGGATCGGCCGCGTCCCTGAGGCCGTCGCCGAAAAAGTTGAACGCCAGAATCACGATGATCACCGGAACGACCGGCAACATTAGCCAAGGGTAGATGGCGACGACATTGATGTTCTGAGCCTCATTCAGTAAAACCCCCCAGCTGGTGATCGGTGGTCTAAGCCCCAATCCAAGAAAGCTCAACGCCGTTTCACCCAGTATCATTGCCGGAATCGACAGTGTTGCCGATGCGATCAGATGGCTGAGTATGCCCGGCAGCAGGTGGCGTCTGATGACGCGCACAGGGCGCGCGCCCATCAGCTCGGCCGCCATGCAGTAGTCCTCTTCGCGAAGGGCCAGCAGTTTGGAGCGCACGGCCCTTGCCAAGCCGGTCCAGTCCAGCAGTGCGAGTATGATGGTGATCCCGAAGAACACCCAAATCGGGCTCCAGGTAACCGGCAGAACGGCCGATAGCGCCATCCATAGCGGCAGTTCCGGAAAGGAGCGAATCACTTCCGTGATGCGCTGAACCGATGAGTCGACCCAGCCTCCGTAGTATCCAGCGAAGCCACCGAGCGTTACACCCAGCACGAAACTGACCATGATGCCGATCAGGCCAATGGTCAGCGATATCCTCGCGCCATAGATGATACGGGACAACATATCCCGACCGAGCCTATCAGTACCCAGCATGAAAAGGGCTGCGTCGTCGGGCGCGCACACCAGATGACGGTCCGATTTCCAGATGCCCCAGAACTCATAAGGATCGCCTTGGCAGAAAAATGAAAGCGGATAGACACGACTGGTGTCCTCGGAATAGACACGCAGCAGCCTGTCCATATCCAGTTCGTACTCCCAGCCGTAGACGAAGGGGCCTACAAATTCTCCTTCATGAAACAGGTGGATTGGCTGCGGAGGTGAATAGATATAATCCGTGTGGCGTGTTTTCAGGGCATAGGGGGCCAGAAACTCCGCGACCAGAATGGACAGATACATCACGATCAGCAAAACGCCGCAGAACAGTGCCAGCCGGTGGCGTTTGAATACCCACCACATCAGACGCCACTGAGAGGCGAAGTACAGCCGCTCCTGTTCTGGCGTAATCTTCTCGACACTGTAAGGATCGAAAGGCTTGTCGGACACGAAGTGCCCAGTATCTGGCATGGTTTTCATTACATGCGCCCTCCTTCCAACCGTATCCGAGGATCAAGCAGCGCCAGCGCGATGTCGGAGACGAGTACCCCGATCACGGTCAAAAGTGCCAAAAACATCAGGAATGACCCCGCCAGATACATATCCTGGCTCTGAAGCGCGGAGATCAGAATAGGGCCGGTCGTCGGCAGGGAGAGCACGACGGCAACGATTTCAGCGCCGGATATGATGCTTGGCAACATGCTGCCCACGTCGGCGACGAAGAAGTTCAATGAGACCCTCAGGGGGTATTTCACCAACAGCCGGAACGGCGGTACACCCTTGGCACGTGCAGTCACTACATAAGGTTTATGCAGCTCATCAAGGAGGTTAGCGCGCAGGCGCCGTATCATGGCGGCAGTGCCGGATGTGCCGATAACGATAACCGGAATCCAGAGGTGCTGGAGGATGGACATCAGCTTGTCCCAACTCCATTGCGCGTCGAGATACTCTGGATCCATGAGCCCGCCTATCGAGATACCGAATGTCACATTGGCGAAGTAGAGCATCACAAGCGCAAGCAGGAAGTTGGGCGTTGCAAGCCCGAGAAAACCGAGCAGCGTGAGACCGTAGTCCCCCCAGCTGTATTGGTGGGTCGCGGTGTACATGCCGATGGGAAAAGCGATAAGCCAGGTAAACACGATCGTGAACAGCGATACGATCACGGTTAGAAAGAGTCTGTCGCCTACCACGTCGGTCACCGGCAGTCCGTACTCGAACGAGTAGCCGAAGTCCCCATGCAACATGCCTGTGGCCCAGGTCGTATATTGGATGAGGAACGGCTCATCTAGCCCATACTGGTGCCGCAGTGCGGCTATCTGAGCCGGGTCAACCGACTCGCCCTGACTTTCCAGTTCGGCGACATAGCT
The DNA here is from genome assembly GCF_000705555.1 of Marinobacterium lacunae. Classification (GTDB taxonomy): domain Bacteria; phylum Pseudomonadota; class Gammaproteobacteria; order Pseudomonadales; family Balneatricaceae; genus Marinobacterium_D; species Marinobacterium_D lacunae. The sequence goes on along the minus strand of NZ_JMQN01000050.1, from coordinate 20,795 downwards.
CTCGAGATAGTCACCGGGTGGAAGCTGAATAATCACGAAAATGATGAAACTGATGACAATCAGCGTGGGAATCATCAGTAACAAGCGACGCCCGATATAATACGCCATTATTTCTCTCCCACTGACGAGCGTGTAGCGTCCGGCTCAAGCCAGAACCGGTCAGGGCGGAAACGGCCGAAGAAGGCGTTGGGCTCCCAGTTCCACAAGGCTTTTTCGGGCACGTTGCGTAATCGTTTGTTGACGACAATCGGTTGCTTTACCTCGGTAACAGTACCGATGCTAAACACCTGGTCAGCGTTGATGCGCAGCATGTCGTCCCATATCGCCTGCTTTTCCTGCGTGTCGTTGGCGTGCCGCCACTGGTCGTAAAGATCAAGCAGCTGCTGGGCCTCAGGAAGCTCCGGTGGTGTCTCCTGTCCTGTTTCGTAGTGCTTGCCCCACTTGGGCCATTGCAGCTGCTGTTGCGAGGTCGGTGCCAGTTCTGCGGGGGTCATATTCGCTGTGGCAAGGCCATTCTCCAGTCCATACCATACCGACATCAGTGCATCCCCGGCGAAGATACGGTTACGGAAAATCTCGCGCTCGGTCGGTTTGACATGAAGCTTGATACCGGCGTCCATCCAACTGTCGCGGATAAGTTCCAGCACATCGGTTTCCTCGGTGCTTTCACCTGCACTCTGAATGATGATCTCAGCCGGGCGACCGTCACGCAGCAAGCGCACCCCTCGGGCGTCACGTTCGGTGAGGCCAAGCTCATCGAGCAGCCGATTGGCTTCATCAAGATTGAAGTGAGACCAAGCGCTGCGGTATTCAGGCTTATACAAGGGGGAGTCGGGAATCAGGGTATTGGCACCTTCAAGCGCAAGACCGAAGTAAATGACCTGATTGATTTCGTGTCGGTTTATGGCAAGGGACAGAGCACGGCGAAAACGCACATCCCGCAGCAGCGGGCGCCAGGTGTCATCATTGGCGTTGAGGTTTGGGTAGATGGCGACTCTGGATCCTCGTGAGCTGCTCCATAGCCTGACGTCGAAACTGCCCCGTTTAGCGGCTTCGCGCAGAAAGGTGTAGTTGCTCATCTCCAGATAACGGCCTTGCAGGTCGCTCTCTCCTGCGCCTGTTTTCGCCGGTATCAGTTTGCTGCTGGCAATATCGATATCCACTTCGTCCAGATAGGGCAGCTGCCGGCCTTGGCTGTCGATCCTGTGGTAATAGGGGTTGCGCTGAAATACAAAGTGCTCGGACGGTAGGGGGGTTGCAGGTATCCAAGGTTGCAGGGTCGGCAACTCAGGGTTATCGAACTTGTACTGATGGTCCTGACGTTGATGAAGCCCTGTCCACTCCTTTTTCTTGATCTTGGCTTCAATCACGCGTTGCGCGAGCAATTCGGGATCGGCGTATTTGGCATGAAACTGCTTTAAATAGTGTGCTGGCCTGTAGATATAGAGCGGGCTGGGGCCTGCCAGCGCAAGTAGAAATTCAGGATTGGGCGTAGGCCAGGTGTAGCGAACGGTGTATCGATCGAGCACCTCGAAAACAGGCGGATGGCCGTCGACAATCATGGCCGCGGGTGGTCCGAAGGGCGAGAGCTCCGGGTTCATCGCAATGTCGTCCCAGAAATAGCGAAAATCCTCGCTGGTAAACGGTGTGCCATCCGACCATCGGTGCCCCGGGCGCAGGTGGAAGGTAAAGCGCCTATTCTCGAATACGTCAAAGGAGTCGAGTATATCCGGCACAAGCTCCATGCGGTTGTTGAAGCCGATCAGTCGGGCATAGCCATATACAACAAGCTGTCGCACGTCTTTCCCGCTGCCCATGAGAAGCCGTATGCGCCCACCATACTCACCGGGAGACAGGTCGGGCTGGTTATCCAGAAGCGTGTCGACATAAGGCGTATCCGGTAGCCGTTGGTCGATCGGTGGTAATTCGCCGGATTCGACACTCGGGCGCAGCAGAGGCGGCTCGAGCAGGGGGCCAATTGCCGCCCGACTGGTTGAGGCACACAGTAGAATTGCAAGTAGCATTAAGCGGATGATCATCATGCTCCCATCTCCGCTTCAGCAACTCGCACCAAGTGAGCGTCGGCTATCTGCTTCCATTGCGTGTGTTGATCCAGTGCATGACCGAAAGGCGCTGGCCAGCAGGCCGGGTCGCTGTAATTGCTCTCGGTAATGAGCTTGAAGTCGAGCGTGCGGTCAAGGTCCGGATAGGGGATCGCGGCCATCAGCGCTTGGGTGTAGGGGTGGGCAGGCTGCCGCAAAATCTGCTCTCGATGCCCGACTTCAACCAGGCGGCCTCTGCACATCACACCAATGCGGTCGGCGATGTAGTCGACCACAGCAATATTGTGAGAGATAAAAATATAGGTTATCCCCAGCTCCTGTTGCAGGTCCTTCAACAGGTTGAGCACCTGAGCCTGTACCGAAACATCCAGTGCGGAGACGGGTTCATCCAGTATCAGAAGCTCAGGTTCGAGCGCCAAGGCTCTGGCTATGCTGACACGCTGGCGCTGTCCTCCCGATAGGCTGTGGGGGTACCGGTTGAGAAACCGTGAACTCAGGCCCACCAGTGCCAGCAGATCTTCCGCACGTTTGCGCTGTGTGGCCTCGTTGCCGAGGTTATGGATGATCATCGGTTCCCGCAAAATGTTCAAAATGGTCATGCGGGGGTTCAGGGCTCCATGAGGGTCCTGAAACACCATGCCGATATGTCGCCTGAAGGCGCGCAACGCCTCACCCTGCAGCGTGGACATGTCGAATTGGCTACCGCGGGCATTGTATGTAATCGACCCGGAATCGGGTTTGATCGCTCCCATCAGCAGCTTGCTGAGCGTAGTCTTGCCACACCCGCTCTCGCCGACGAGCCCAAAAGACTCGCCGACCGCGATATCGAGACTCAGATCCTGAACGGCCTTGGTTGTCTGTTTGGGTTCTCGGTTAAACCAGCTTTGCTTGCGGGCGGTGTAGCCTTTGCAAAGATTACGGATGCTCAGATGTGGCTCCGCTGATACCGCAGCTTTTTCGCGAGCGGGGGCGTCATGCCTGAACGGTTTGGACTCATGCTTAATCTCCCTAAGAGGCTTCAGACGCTCGCCCGGTTTCATATCGAAGTGAGGGACGGCGCTGAAAAGCCCCTTGAGATAGGGGTGCTGCGGTGTGCGGAAAAGCGCCTGGCTTGAACCGCTTTCCATCACTTCGCCGTGATACATCACGACCATCTCGTCTGCCATATTGGCAACAACGCCAAGATCGTGCGTAATCAACAGCACGGCCATCTCGAGCTTCGATTGCAGCGACTTGATCAGGTGAAGGATTTGAGCCTGGACCGTTACGTCAAGGGCGGTAGTCGGCTCATCGGCAATCAACAGCGATGGGTGGCAGATCAGTGCCATCGCAATCATGGCTCTTTGCCGTAATCCACCGGAGAGTTCGAACGGGTAGGCATTAAATGCCTGCTCGGGATGGGCGAATCCGGCCAGTTCGAGCATTTCGATGGTCAGTTTTTTCTCTTCCGACTTCGGTATGTCCCTGTGCAGGCGAATCGCCTCGGATATCTGGTTGCCAATGGAGTGCATCGGTGAAAGCGACACCATAGGCTCCTGAAAAATGATCGAGATCTGGTTGCCCCGGATATCGTGCATGTCGCGGCTTTTAGGCGAGAGCTGAGCGATGTCGACCGTCTGGCGGTTGGGGGGGGTAAAGAGTATCTGACCACCGGTGATACGGGCGTTTGTCGGCAGGATGCCGAGGATCGCCTGGGCCGTGACGGTTTTGCCGGAGCCGGACTCTCCGACCAGTGCCAAAGTCTGGCCAGGCCACAGGGTGAACGACACTCCTTTGACCGCAGGAATAGATGTACCGTGAAGGCTGAACTCGACCGCCAGGTCCTTTATATCCAGTAGAGGTTTAATAGCCTGCGCTCCCTTACCTGAAATGTATGCTGGTCAGTCGGTGTATGCAGCAGAACGGATCGGTGAGATCACTCCTTTAAGGAGCATCATAGAAGATCTGTCTCGTTTTCGCATCGCTCTGATGCGCACTTATTTTAGTGAGATCATGGTGCCGGCCAGCTATTATGGACAGTAGTACTCCCCATTTTTGAAGGAATAATCATGCGGGCATTTAGGCTATCGCTAATGTCAGGGATTTTGTACCTGATTGCATCCGGTATTGTGTTTGCTGACGACCGTAAAATCGAAGAGTTTTTTGGCAGCTACATCGGCCATGCGGAATCCTCTGAAGAGTTGGGGAGGGATATGAGCGTGACCATAGGTGGAATAGACGACAGCACCGATTATTTCGTCAAGTGGTCCACGGTCATACATAAATCTCACGATCGAACCAAGCGTGTGACCTACAACATCCGTTTTACCCAATCGAAACGCAAGTCCCTGCAGGTATCGGCCATGGCAAGGGATGTATTCGGCAAGCCGATTCCGCTCGATCCCCTGAAGGGAGACCCGCTTTTTTGGGCACGTATAAAAGGCGATACCCATACGGTCTACGCGATGATCATCACCGATGATGGCGGTTTTGACCTGCAAGTCTATAACCGTACGCTCACGGAAGATGGGTTATCGCTCGAGTTTATTCGACAGAATGACGACCAGTCGGTCAGGAAGATTCACGCCAATCTTATTCGCGTTTCGAACTAGGTAGTTGGCGGTGAAAAACATACGTGTCTCGGTGGCCCATCTGCTGGTCGCTCTTTTCGGGCTTTTGATTATCGTCGGCTTCAGTTCGCTCGGTTATGTCGCGGTCAGGGAGTCGCGGGCCAGTTTGATCGAGCAGCTAACACAGTTTGCCGACAGCTCGATGAACAACATAAACGGCAAGCTGGTCGATCGGCTGAGCCCTGTCGAGTACCAGCTGCGCTATCTGGCGCAAAAGGATGTGACGGAGGTTGTCGACTCCCGCGACTATCGCCGCCTGGGCCGGATGCTGAACAGCGCGCTGGCGGCAACGCCTCAGGTACTGGGGTTGGGTTTTATGGGGGCAGAGGGCGTTCTGACCTACTCCAACCGTGACAGCCGACAGGTCATGATCGGTGAGTGGCGCCAGCGCAGCATGAGCCAAATCCGGTACTACCTGCGTAATCCGCCGGAGGATCTCGTTTGGATGGAGCCTCAATGGAGCAGTTCGTTGGGGCGCAGCATCATACCGGCACTGATGCCGGTTTCATACGAGGGCAAGTTTCTAGGGCTGTTCATTGCCGTTATCGCCATTGATGACCTGTCGCAGTTTCTGGCCGACTTGCAGATGGAGTTTGACGGCGTGCCATTCGTGTTGCAGGACTACTCCTACAGAGTGATCGCCTATCCCGGAATGCTCGATCAAATGGAGGTCAAACTCAAACCCGGCCTTTATTTGCCGCAGATGGATGAGCTCAATGACCCGGTATTATCGGCACTGGCTAATGGGAAGGACGAGATATTCCATTTGATCAAATCGTCGGGGCTGGCCAGCCGGCAGGTGAGCGTTGATGGCGTGCAATATGTGGTGCTCTACCGAACGCTTTCCGGGGGGAGTCTGCCGGCATGGACCGTCGGAACCTATTTCAGCTGGGATGTGGTTTCCGACAGTATTCAAAGAGTCTATATGCTGTTGGCCGCCGCACTTGCGCTTCTCGTGACAATGTTGATTGGCGCTATCCTGCTGAGTCGGCGAGTGAGTCGCGCCGTTAACCGCATTGTGCTTGCCTTTGATCGCGTTGCACACGATGACGTATACCAAGTCCCTTTGCTGGCCGGCAGTCATATTACCGAGCTCGATAGAATCGCCTCGGCTTTCAATCTGATGATCAACTCACTGCGCGATTATCAAAGCGTGAAGAGTCAGTTTGTCCGATATGTTCCGGATCCCGTTGTGGAAAGCCTGCGCAAGAGTCGGGGGGTATTGGAGCCTCAGGAGGTCGAGGCTACGATCCTGTTTTGTGATCTGCAGGATTTCACGGCGTTGTCACAGCAGGTGGCACCCTCGGATATTGTGAAAATTCTTAACAGTTATTTCACGGTGGTTGCCGAATTACTTGAAGAGGCGGGAGGCGTGATTACTCAATTTCAGGGCGATGCGGTACTGGCCAGCTTCAATGTGCCTATCAGCCTGGAAAATCATGCCGAGCGCGCCGTCGAAGCGGCAAAGGCGATTATCGAGAGTGTCGATCGACAGACATTCAACGGACATTCATTGAACTGCCGGATCGGTATCTGTACCGGGCCTGTGATCGCCGGAGTGGTGGGCGCCAAAGCACGTGTCAACTACACGGTACACGGTGATACGGTAAATATGTCGGCCCGTCTGGAGCAGATGAACAAGGAGTATGGCACGCGAATACTGGTCGCGGAGTCTACGGCCTCTAGGGTGAGTTCGGTCGCAATGGAGTTTGTGGCCGAGTCTCAGATAAGGGGACGGGAAGGTGGCATCAAGCTGTACACCCTCAATAACTCTGCGTCTATTCCTAAGGCAAGTGCCGTGATTCAGGGCGCCGGCAATTCGGCGCCCTGAGTGACTGGCTTTTACTTGAAGTACTCAAGGGCAAGTTCGTAGCCTAACGTACCGAAACCTGCCATCACCGCTTCTGCTCTGGCGGACACAAACGAGTGATGACGGAACGCTTCACGCTTGTGCACGTTTGAAATATGCAACTCGACCACTGGGTTGTCGAACGCATTCAGCGCGTCAAGAATGGCCACGGATGTGTGCGTGTAGGCCGCCGGATTGATGATGATCCCATCCGCTTTTTCGCGCGCCTCGTGAATCTTTTCGACGATGGCACCTTCGTAGTTGCTTTGGAAAAATTCGATCGTCAAGTCGAGAGTGGCTGCCTTCTTGCGCATCCGCTCTTCCACGTCGGCAAGCGTTTCGTGGCCGTAAATTTCAGGCTGGCGCTTACCCAGTAGATTCAGGTTAGGGCCGTTCAAAACGTAGATCAGCTTGCTCAAGGCGCGTGCTCCTTATGGTCAAAACCCGAACAGACGTGGCAGGAATGTCACGGTTTGCGGGATAAACGTTATGATCGCCAATACTACCAGTTCTACTAGGAATAACGGGAGAATTCGGCGGGATATGGCCCCGATTCCGACATTGGCGATGGAGTTGGAGACAAACAGGCAGATGCCCATGGGCGGGGTGATCAGGCCGATCATCAGGTTGAAAATGACCACGATGCCGAAATGCACCGGATCGATACCCAGACTCATTGCGATGGGGTGCAGGATCGGCAGCAGGATCAACATGGCCGCAATCCCTTCCAGAAACAACCCGACAACAAGCAGGATGGCGTTGACCATCAGCAGGAACATCCAGGGGCTGGTGATCTGATCCAGAACCAGGGCGCTAACCTTCTGCGGTACCTGTGAGAAGGTCAACATCCAGTTGGCCAGTGATACCACCGCGATAATGATCAGTATCACCGACGAGTCGCGCATGGCGGTCACAAATATGCGTGGCAGTTGGCGAAGGTGCAGACTCTTGAGGACAAACATGCCCGCCAGTAATGCGTAACCGCCAGCGAGAGCCGCGGCCTCTGTGGGCGTGACGATACCGGTCAGAATAGAGCCGACGATGAATATCGGCATGAACAATGGCACCCAGGCGTCGGCCAGGGCCTTGAAACGCGCCTTCCAGGGCAGCGGCTCGTGCTGGGGCTCGAAGTGGGCGGCGAAGGTGCGTACGTATACCGAAAGGCCGATGGCGAGCAGAATGCCAGGCGCGACGCCGGCGAGGAATAATGCAGGAACCGAGACGCCGGAGGTGATCAGGGCATAGATGATGACCGGTATGCTCGGGGGAATCATCGGGCCGATGACCGACGAGGCCGCGGTGAGTGCCGCGGCAAAATCCCGTGGGTAGCCGCGTTTCTCCATCTCGGGAATGAAAATGCGGCCCAAAGCCGAGGTGTCGGCAACAGCCGATCCTGAAAGTCCCGCAAATATGACCGACGCCCAGATATTAACCTGCGCAAGTCCCGCGCGCATATGGCCCACACAGGCATTGGCGAAGGTAATGATGCGGCTGGTAATGCCGCTTTCGTTCATCAACTCGCCTGCCAGCACAAATAGCGGGATCGCCAGTATGGCGAATGAATCGAGACCGGCGAAGATGCGTTGGCTGATCAAACTGATGGGGAATGGGGTTTCAGTCAGGTGAGCCAGTACCGCCAGCAGAATGGCAAAGGCGATAGGACTGCCAATAACCAGCAGAATAAGAAGGATGATAAAACCTGTCATGCTTATACCTCTTCTTTACTCTGTTGGCGGCTGAAGTGGGACTGCAGTTGGAATAACGCGGCTATAAAAAGGCAGATGCCGCCGACTACCATGGCGGATTGGAACACGCTCATGGGCAGACCGGTTCCGGGAGCATCGATACCACCTCTTTTCAAAACAAACTGGTAGCCCGACCAAGCCAGCACGGCACCCGTGCCGAGTGCGATGACATCCAGTAGCAGGTTGAGCAGTCGCTTGACCGGGGCCGGTATCCCGTTCTCAAGAAGACCGAATTTGATATGGATATCGTCCAGGTAGCAGAGAACGGTTCCGAACATGGTGCCGTAGATCATTCCGTACTTGGCGACCTCTTCGCTCCATTGCAGAGGGGCATTAAATAGGTAGCGCATGAGGCTGCTGGTCAATACAACCGCAAAGACGACGAATAGAGAACTGCCCGTCGCGAGCGCAAGGAAGTTTTTATACAGAGGTTTCATTGGTCCACCCGGAAAGGACTTGACGAAAAATGCGCCGGGGGAGGACCGGCGCAGGGTGTATGACTGAGTATCAGTGGCTTGATGCGTCTTTTACCGCAGTAAGGGCCTTGTCGATCCAGTTCGGATCGATCTGGGTTTTGAGCCACTCGATAACGGCAGGCTGGGCGGCGGCCTGGAACTGGGCCTGCTGCTCGGAGGTCAGTGCGGTGATCTCCATGCCATTTTTGGCCAGTTCTCCCAGACCCTGAGCTGAATTCAGCTGCTGAATAGCGCGGCCGACTGTTCCGGCGACCTTGGCTGCACGCGACACAATTTCACGGTCCGTTTTGGACAAGCCCTGGTAGAAGTCGTCATTGATAACGAAGAAGTCTGTGCCATATACATGGCCATCAAGGGTGATGTACTTCTGGATTTCGTAGAATTTGTTGCTTGCAATAACGCTTACTGGGTTTTCCTGTCCATCGACTACGCCTGTGGAGAGCGCTGATGGTACTTCAGGCCAGGCGATCGGTGTCGGCTGACCACCCATTGCTTTCACCATTTCAACGAATAGCGGCACGGTCATCACGCGAATTTTCAGGCCATCCAGATCCTTGGGTTCTTGAATTGGATGCTTGGAGTTAGTGAAGTTGCGAAATCCTGTTTCACCGTACGCCAGCGTACGCAGTCCGGTCTTGTCCAGACAGTAATCGCTCAGCTCCTGTCCAAACTTACCGTCAAGCACCTCCCACGCAACTGGAGCGGAAGGGAACAGATAAGGGGTGTCGAGTACTGACGCTTCAGGGCACACCTTGCCGAACGCTCCGGAGACGAAAGCCATGGATAGGGTGCCGTCCTGTGCCGACTGCACAAGATCGGTTTCGCCGCCGAGCTGGCCGTTGGGGTAAACATTGACCTCTATTCGCCCGCCGGACTCGGCTTCGACCAGCTCCTTGAATACCTTCGCGGCGGCACCTTTTTTCGAGGTCTGCCACTCGGCGGGGTCTACATGACCCAGCGTGATCGTCAGATCAGCCGCCAGAGCCTGGGTTGTCATCAGACCGGCGGTAGCTGCGGTGGTAAGGGCTGCACACATTTTTTTTGTCGAGAGTTTCATGCTGTTTTCCTGATTTGCGGGCATGCGTCCGAAGAGGGGATCAGTACGTTTTTCCGCTTGTTATTGTCGTGGGACTCCTGAGCAACATCGCGCAATCAGCGCCATTCACATATTAGGAGGCGGATTTGCGAATTGTTGGAGGCTAACAGTAACATTGATCATGGTCAATAATAGAGGTGCAAATTAAAAATCTCCTATACTTTTTGATTTGGCATATAATGCACAGCATAAAGAGCCAGCGCCAGCTGTCTCGTTTGCACGTCGCACTCTAAGGCCGATTCTTTATTCATCGGCATATAGGGTCTATTAAGAGAGAAACGCCATATTGCTGGCATCTGGTCCAGATGTGGGCATCTCGGGAGAATATAAAATGATAAAACTTGGCCTGATCGGTTTGTCGATCGCACAATCTCGAGCCCCTTCGCTGCATATCATGCTGGGGGAGTTATACGGTCGACAGCTGAGTTACGAACTGCATGAGCCTCGGGATGCAAGCCCTGAAGCGTTCAGAGAGACACTTGATACCCTGCGGTCGCAAGGGTATAGCGGGTGCAACGTGACCTTTCCGTACAAGCAGATAGCGGTGAAGGAAGCGAACCACATTAATGAAGCCGTGCGTCTGGTCGGCTCAACCAATACCTTATCGCTCGGTGATGCTGTGGACGCTGCGAATACCGACTACACCGGTTTCATCAGGGGGTATCGTGGACGTCTGGGAGACATGCCAGCGGGTCGAGTGTTACTGATTGGGGCTGGTGGAGTCGGGCGTGCGGTTGCGTTCGGAGTATTCGAACTCGGTGCGACCGAAGTGCTCGTCTACGACCTGAATGAAGACGGTGCCAGAGCGCTTGCTGATGCGCTAAATGCATCAGGGTTTAAGGCGTCAATTGTGACGGCCGATGAGCTTGATGCGGCGGCCCGCTCCGCAGATGGGCTGGTGAACTGTACGCCAGTGGGGCATTACAAAACGCCGGGTAATCCGCTATCGCCAGCGCTATTTGGCGGTCAGAAGTGGGCCTTTGATGCGGTCTATACGCCGCTGGATACCGAGTTTCTGATAGAGGCGGATCGTGGTGGTTTGAAAGTTGTATCGGGTTTCGACCTTTTCATCTATCAGGGCATCGACGCTTTTGAAATATTCACTGGCATTGAGGTTGATGCCGGCAAGGCACTTGAGATGTTCAAACAAAAGTTTGAAATCAGCAGCAATCTGATCTGATGTGTCGCTAGTCTCCACCGAGCAGATTCCGATCTCGGGATATCTGTCAGCATTCCGGCTGTCGGTCTCTAGGTCGGTGGTGATATTTCTAGGGGGCGCAGCCCCCTTTTTTTGTTGTAGACGTGAAGTGTCCGGTTAAGGCGCTTTAGTAGGGTGATTAATGTAAAATCAGCCTATAAAAACAACGGTGTCGGTACTCGGTATGAATGATAATGTGGATCGAAAACTTGTTGGGCAGTCGTCCTATGAGCGGCTACGCAACGACATCATGCAGGGAAAGCTGATACCCGGACAGAAGCTCAAGTTAAACCTGTTGCGAGCCGATTACGGCGTCAGCGTCAATACATTGCGTGAGACACTGATGAGGCTTGTCTCTGATGGCTTTGTCGAGGTTGAGGGGCAAAAGGGCTTTCGGGTAAAACCGGTATCCATTGCCGATCTTGAGGAGCTGGTGGAGCTTCGAAAAACGCTTGAGGCGTTGGGCTTGCGAAAGTCATTCGCTAACCTAGGCGATAATATCGACTGGAAAGCGAAGTTGATCAGTGCCCATTACCGCCTCAGCTGCATGGAAAAGCTGATGATGGAAGATGAGGCTGCTCACGTACAGGAGTGGGAGAGGGCCGATCGTGACTTTCACATGGCGATCGTTTCGAACTGCGGATCCAAGCAGCTCATGCGTTACCACGCTTCAATACTGGAGCTTTCCATGCGTTATCAGTTACTGGCGTTGAGTAAGCGCCCCTTTCGTGGGGAAGCGGCAGCCGGTGAGCATCGAAAACTGCTTGATGCGTTGCTTACTGATGACGTGGAAGGTGCCGTCGCCATACTGACGGATCACATCGACAAGGGTACGCAAATACCCACCTTCTGACGACGCCGAGGGCGATGGAGGAGCGTAAGGCCGGGCACCTGTGTACCCGGCTTTTTTAATGGGCGTGAGCGGCTATCAGAGTACAACACCGAGCAGTAATGTCAGCGTCACGAATGACAGTGCTGTTGTCACCAGCAGAATGCTGGCACAGATGTTACGCATCCCGTAATTGCTTCCAATAATCGGGAATACACCCATCATCGGCATTGCTGAGAGAATCAGCACCGCGATCTCAAGCCGGTTATCGAAGTCTGGCCAGAACCATAGCAACAGCGCGATCAGAAGTGGGTGTACCAGCAGCTTGCCTGTTACCACCGAACCGATGGCTACTACATTCCCGCGTAATTGATTGCCTACAAGTGATGCGCCAATAACGAACAGAGCGGTGGCCGCTGATGCTCTTGAGAGCATGTCGAGACTTTGGACCAGTACGTCTGGAATTGGCAGCGCAAGAGCCGAAGCCAGCAAACCGGCGAATATGGACAGGATGATCGGGTTTCGGAACACGCGGGTAAATACTGATCGCCATACACCTATCAGACTATCATCCTGCTTGCGTGCGCCGTACTCGGTAATGAACAGGGCCAGCGGTAGGATCAGGATATTTTCCACCATCAACGCCATTGCGAACGCTTGGGTCAGAGGCGGATCAAAGACCTGTAGCAGAACGGGAAAGCCTATAAAGGCACTGTTTGGAATCGACATGCCGATCCCTTTCACACCGCTCTCAACCAGCGAATTTTTCAGCACCCAGCGCTGAAATGCGATGCCTCCTAGCAGGGCGGCCAAAGAACCAATACCGTATACCGCCAGAAAGTTAGGTTCGATAACGGCGCTGAACTCCATCCGTGACAGCGTACTGAACAGGAGCGCCGGAAGCGTGAAGTACAGTACGAAACGTCCCAGGCCGGGTATCACTTCCTGAGCCATTAGGCCGCTCTTGACCGCAGCGTATCCGATCGCGATCAGAATGAAGATCGGGGCGGTTATAGATAAAACGGCAAGCATCTACTCTCTCCATGGATGGCCGGCGCTTATGAAATCGTCGGGGCCTCACTATGCCATATCGTTCGAGCGCCGGCTCGGGGCAGTGTAAGGGGGGCCTATTCTTCCCTGTAAAAGAGGTACTGTGAAATAAGCTTTCCGCTTATCGTTATTCATAATCCGATTGTTCTAGAGCTATTAGTAATGCAATTAGATAATATCTATCAATTAACACACTAGAAAATTAAAAATATAGGGTATTTTGAACGTTGACCTTGGGTCTAGCACTTTGGTCAGCGCATATGTCCCTGCACTGCATATACTGAGAACAGCCATCGGGGCTGGATAGTGGGAGATAAGAATGAAGACAGCGATCGCTACCGTTACTCTTTCAGGGTCGTTGCCGGCGAAGCTTGAAGCCGCCGCTGCTGCGGGCTTTCAGGGAATAGAGATTTTTGAGAACGATCTCATTCAATATGACGGTTCGCCAGCCGATGTGCGCCGTCTGGCCGAAAGTCTGGGGCTTGAGATTATAGCGCTGCAGCCTTTCCGGGACATGGAGGGTATGCCAGAGCCTTACCGTAGTCAGAAGCTACGCTACATTCAACGCAAGTTCGAGCTGATGCATGCGCTGGGTACCAACCGTTTTCTGATGTGCAGTAACGTATCGCCTCATGCTAGCAGCGACCGCAACCAATGCGCGGCGGACCTGCATGAGATCGCTGAGATGGCGGCGAAAGAGGGGCTGCACGTCGGTTATGAAGCGCTGGCCTGGGGGCGTTACATCGCCGACTACGAAGATGCCTGGGACCTGATCAAGCGGGCCGACCATCCCAATCTGGGTATCAACCTGGATACCTTTCATATGTTCGCGCGCGGCAATACGCTGGATTGTCTGCGTGACGAGATAACGCTTGATAAGATCGCGCTGGTGCAGGTTGCCGATGCACCGATTATGCAGATGGATGTGTTGCAGTACAGCCGTCATTTTCGCTGTTTCCCCGGTCAGGGTGACCTGCCGGTGGTGGAGTTCGTGCAGTGTCTGAAGGATAAGGGGTTCGATGACTATCTGTCGCACGAGATCTTCAATGACGAGTTCCGCTCCTCTTCGCCCAAAGAGAAAGCGGTCGATGGCATGCGCTCATTGATCTGGCTTGACGAGCAGACCAGCAAACAGCCGAGTCTACCGGCTCCTGAGATTATGGATGTCGAGTTCGTGGAGTTTGCGATTGAAGGTGATAGCGGTGAAGAGTTGATGGGGATGCTCAAAGGGCTCGGCTTCCGGGAAACCCACCGTCACCGCTCCAAGGATGTCAGCCTCATGCGACAGGGCGACATCAATTTGATTCTCAATAAAGAGCCGGAAAGTCTGGCGCATGAGCACTACCAACTACACGGTGTTTCGGTGTGCGCACTGGCGCTTGCGACCAACGATCTCAAGTCAATGCTTGAGCGTGCCGAGCGCTATCATCTTCCACGTTTTGCCAATCAGGCGGGGCCTGGTGAGCTCAATATTCCCGCCGTCCGGGGGATCGGCGATAGCTTGGTGTATTTCGTGGAGAGAAGCGGCAAGTTCCGATTCTTTGACATCGATTTTGTGCCGGTAGAGGGCGAAAACGGAGGCTTGGGGCTTTCACGGATTGATCATGTCGGTCAGTCCGTATCCAATACCGATTTTCTATCCGCCTCGTTTTTTTACAAATCGCTGTTCGACTTTACTATTGAGCCTAGCCAGGACTTGCCCGATATCTACGGGCTGGTCGTTAGTCGCACCGCGGAGAGCCGTAACGGTCGGGTCAGAATTCCGATTAATATGAGTGAGGCGCGTCAGGCCTCGCCACAACGATTCATACAGCGTTCACGGGGTTCCGGCTTCCAACAGATCGCGTTCGAGTGTGAAGATATTTTTGCGGCAGCTGCCGGTATCGGTATGGGGCATATTTTGCCGATTCCCGAGAATTACTACAGCGACATCGGGGCGAAATTTTCTTTGCCTCAAGAGCAGCTTGAGCGGTTGCGTTCGTACAACATTCTATTTGATAGAAACGAAGAGGGCGGTGAGTTCTTCCATTTCTATACGGTGGAGACTCATGGAGTGTTCTTCGAGGTGGTCCAGCGCTCAGGTGGCTATAGCCGTTACGGTGAGGCAAACGCCCATATCCGATTTGCGGCACAAGCGCGGCAGAATGCATTGAAAGATGATGTCGACGAATTAAACTAAGCACACAATCAGGGGCCCGCTTCGGGCCCCTGGCTCTTCATCCCTGAAACACCTCTTTCAGATCGACCACGGAAATTCTGTCACTCAGTGCGCGCAACGCCACTTTATGTATGATCTCATCGACGCTGGTGCAGCAGTCCCCCACAACCGAAACGTGATAATGCCCGGCTAACGGCGAGAGGGCGGTATGAGTGATGCAGTTCTGAGTCATCATGCCGCAAATCAAAAGCTCGTTTATTCCACGCTCTGATAACTGTTGTTGCAAGTCAGTGTCGATAAAGCTGTCGGCATGAGATTTGGTGATGATAGTCGCATTCGGCACCTGCTTTAGAACTGTCGGATGAATCTGCACACCAGAAGTGCCTGGGTTAAAGAGCGGTGAAGGCCCTTTTGCGACGTGCTGAACCAATATCACGGTATCCCCAACCGCTTGTGCGTTGCGAATTGCATAGGTCACGTGGTCGAGAGTGGTTTCGCTGTTCCACAGCGGGTAATGTCCGTCGTGAAAATAGTCGTTTTGCAGATCGATTACGATGAGTGCGCGTCTGGATGTTGTGTTGGATGAAGGTGTCATAAGCCTGTCTCTTTGTTAGGGGGGAGTCATTATCCAGCCTACCAGTGTGTTGGAGCAGTGGCCCAAATGACATTAAACGAATATATTGGGCCATTTTGGGGTCGGTTCTTGAGATGTCAGATACCGTTCGGGTGGTCGTGGTCGCATTCAATCGCATCAGTGCATTCCATCTTTCAGTGCCGGGAGTGGTATTTGGTGAAATCCGTTCGGAGCCGACATGCTTCGAGCTTTGCGTCTGCTCGCCAGAGGGTCGGAGGCTTGATACGAATGCGGGATATGCGATTGTCGTCGACCATGGCCTTGAGGCGGTCGAGTCTGCTGACATCGTGATTGTGCCCAGTTGGCGGGATCCGGCCGAGTGTGCACCTCAGGAATTGTTGGATGCTCTAAACGCTGCCCACAAAAGAGGGGGTACGGTAGTCGGATTGTGCCTGGGCGCTTATGTGCTGGCTCAGGCGGGGTTGCTCGATGGCCGGCAAGCCACGACGCACTGGGCCTATTGTGAGGATTTCTCAAGGCAATATCCCGATGTCCAGCTAAATCCGGATGTGCTGTATATTGATGATGATCGTGTCGTTACATCGGCAGGTACGGCGGCCGGGATCGATTGCTGCCTGAATATGCTACGAGAACGCCAGGGTGCGGAGGTCGCAAACCAAGTCGCTCGCCGTCTGGTGGTTCCCCCTCATCGTCAAGGCGGTCAGGCTCAGTTTATAGAGCAGCCAGTGGCCGTGAAATCACACCGCTCGGGATTATCCGATCTGCTTGATTGGGTGCGCGCCAACCTGCATCAAAAACACACGCTGGATAGTTTGGCCCAAAGGGTTCATATGAGCCGGCGAACCTTTACGCGTGTATTCCAAAAGACGACGGGCAGCAGCGTTGGGCAATGGTTGTTGGCGGAGCGCCTGCAGCATTCGCAGCGCCTGCTTGAAAGCAGCGATCTGCCTGTTGAGCAGGTGGCGGAGCGGGTGGGCTTTGGGTCGGCTGTTGTGATGCGTCAGCACTTCAAAAAGGCGCTAGGCGTTGCACCCAATCAGTGGCGCCGGGCATTCAAGGGTGAGACCTGACGATCAGAGTGCCGTCGTCTATCTTCAGGCCTCGATAAGTCAGGGCTTGGATTACCTCATGCTGAGCGACTTACTCGCAGTTACCTCAGGGGGGCTTAGCGCTGTAGTCTGTTTAATATCCACTCGCGGGCGGTTACTGCATGCTGTATTGACTCAGATGGCGGCAGCGATAGGTATTTGTCGTTGTAGACATCGAAGACGAAGTCGCCGGTGTAGCCCTTGTCGGTACAGTATTGGACCAGATCGCAGATACTGCTGCCGTGGCTGCCCTCGCCGGGGTATAAACGATGGTGTCGTGCGATGTCGATCTGATCTTCAACCAGTGGCACGGATGTCATGGCAAAGTCGGAAAGCTGGACGAGGCTGATGGCTGAGGCCGGGATATGATCGAGCTTCTCCGGTCGATGTGTCTGTGCCAGAAGCTGATAGCTGTCGATTACCAGACCGAGGTTGGATGTATCTGCACGTTGCACCAAATCCCATGCAGCCGCATACGTATTGACACTGGGGGACCAGGATAAGGGCTTGAACCCTATTCTTACCCCTTTGGGCGTTGCGAGCGTGGCAAGCGCACGTAGGTCGGAGGCGATTTTGTCGATATCGTGCTTAACGTGCACCGAAGTGGCTGGCGTCACAATCAGCAGCTTGCTGCCCAGCTTATGCATTAGCTGAATGTAGGACTTTGCCAGCTCCATCTTGTAGGCCAGTATCCGGCCGGAATGACCACCGAAGTCTTTAATCTCTTGCAGTGCGCTGATCTGGATGCCGCTGTCTTTAAGCCTGGTGACGGATCCCGATACGCCTCCCTCGGAACCGGACAGGTCAAGAGCGCCAAGCTCAACTGAGCGGAAACCGGCTGTTTTGATTGCATTGAGTTTCTCTTCCAGCGTTCCGGTCAGGCTCAAAGTGCTGATGGCAAAATTGAGGGTTGTCATAGGTATATCTCCTGACGGGCTTTAGCGTGCAATGAAAATGCGAATGAACTGGTCTGAGAGTGGCAGGACCACCTCATATTTGCCGCTTTGGTCATCGACTTCTCTCAAGCTGACGCTTTGCTCTTCGAGATGACGTTTAAGAGCCGACAGATCGTTAGCTACAAAGGTTATGGAGTCGATGCGCTCATCTGCTGAGCCTGGACGGTCGGCGGTTTCAAGAAGCAGGTTCGTGCGGCCATCAATCTGTATGAGGTTGTCGCGCGTCACTTTGAAGCCGAACAGGTTACGGAAGAAATCGCGCCATGGGGCTTCGCGCTCTAGCTCCACAGTCAGAGAAAGGGCCCCGACGTGACTCAACAGGGTGGTTTCGTCCTGCTGATCGGACAGCGTCTTGAAATCGATGTCATAGATGCTGATGTCACCTGCATAACGGTCTATCAGGTATATCTGGGTGCCGCCAATTGACTCGATGGCGGGAATATTCAGCTCCATCGCCCCGGCTGATGTGGCAGCTTCCCAGGCGCCGCGACCGATCAGGTTCTGATAAGCCGTTGTTGCGTTAGGGGTGCGTAATCCCAGTGCGCAGATAGAGGTGCCATGGGCTGTGGTGTATTCGGCAGCAAAGCTGTCGGGGGTGGAGTTGATGATCAGGTTTATGTCGCCTTGCTGGTACAAGGTAACCGACTTGCTTCTATGCCGGGCCGTAGCCTGGAACCCCATAGAACACAGCAGGCGGTCGAGTTCTTGTGGAGAAGCGGTCGCTATCTCGACAAACTCCAGCCCTTCGAATACTGGCGCTTTTGCACTGTTGAAGCGTTCGAAATTGTGTTCTGGCATGGCGCCTCTCCATCTGAGTCGTTGTTGCAGGTCGCTCTCAGTATAGGTGAGAGTTTAAGTCGAAATACTCACAAATATGTCTTACATTGTAAATTACGTACTATCTAATTGGATAGATATTATTTAGTGATGGTAAGGGGCAAGAGTGGGTCTATGGTATGATTTCGCCTGTTACGGGATGAGAGTTTTCTTCCCACGTCAGTGCAGGCCAGGCAACGAGATAGCACAGAATGACAACCCCGGATGACAACAGCACATATCAGCAACTGCGTAATGACATCCTTGACGGTTCGATAGAACCGGCGAGCAAACTGTCCATTGCGCATCTTAGCAGTCGTTACAATTCGAGCGCTGCCCCAGTGCGGGAGGCGCTTTCGCGTTTGGCCGCCGAGGGGCTCGTGACTCGAAAGGGACAGCGCGGCTACTGGGCTGCCCCTGTCTCAGTCGATGAGTTTGTCGATGTGGCGCGTTTACGCGAGATGCTTGAGGTTGATGCCTTCCGTCAGTCTATCCAGCATGGCGATCTTGATTGGGAAGCCAATATCGCCGGTGCCCGACATCGTGAGCTTGCAGTCAGGAAACAGGCGGAAGGGCACTACAGTGAGTACGCCGGTGAACTGATAAGAGAGAACCGACGTTTCCATATGGCTTTGATATCCGGATGCCCGTCTATTTGGCAGTTGCGCTTTATCTCAACCCTCTACGATCAGTCTGAGCGTTTCCGCCGTCTATCGCTGATCAGCCTGGCCGATACGCGTCCCGCCTCTGGTGATGAACATGGCGCGATTATGGAGGCAGCCTTTCGAAGAGATGAAAAGGAAGCCTGTGCACTGTTGAAAACGCATATCGAGCACTCGAACCAGCGTGTGATCGATACGCTATTCCCTCAGCAGCGTTGAGGCTCAATCTCCTGAGGGTGACGCGTTCAGGTGTGTCGTTTGTGTGCCAGGGGCTCAAGATAGTCGGTAAGGCCGGGCAAGGCCGAGAGTTTATCGGCGCATGACAGCAGTAAGGGAAGGTATTGCGTCATCTTCTCTTCGGTCAGTCGCGCGCTAGGGCCTCCAATGCTAAGTATGGCAACGGCCGTGCCGTCCATTGGTGTGCGTACAACGGCGGTGATGGCTGACATGCCCGGTGACGACATGTTTATCGCTTTGCCGTAACCGCGCTTGCGGGTCAGCTTTATCTGTTCCAGCACTTCGCTGAAGTTGCGTGGGCAGTCAGGACCGTGCAACTCCGGTTCCATAGGCCCCTGTGCTGCTATCAGGCGTATCGCTTCGTCATCATCGAATTGTGCCAGCCACGCAAACCCTGTCGCTGTGCAGTACAGAGGGGCTTCGTCACCGGACTCCGGGTCGTAGCGCAGCGCACCCGTCGCTCCCTGAGCTTTGAGCATGAAGACAGGCCGACCATTATCGATCACGGCCAGCCTTACCAACTCCTGACAGGATTTCGCCAGTCGGTCGAGCAGAGGTTGGGGGGCTTCGACAAGTCCGCAGTTAGCCAGCAGTTGTATACCGATATCGGCCAGACGGTAGGTTAGGCGATATTGTCCGTTATCAGCTCCCTGCTCGACGTAGCCGAGCTCGATCATCTCGCCGAGCATTCTGTGGGCTCCGCTCTTGGGCATGTTGGCGCTGTCCGCAAGTGCTTGCAGGCCAAGACCTCTGGGTGTTTCGGCCAGAAGCTCGATGATATGGAGCGCGCGAGGCAGCAGGCTGGAAGCCATGATGATCTCTGTCGTATGAAATTTCAGATTGGAACGAAGTTCATATTGGAACTTCTTTTGGGAGAACTCGCAAGCCGCGAAATCGCAGCTTGCGAGGATCGTAAAGCGCAGGCCGAGCGTAGTGCTCGGTCGGCCTGCATCGATCAGCCACCGGTTTTCTTGCGTTTGAATATCTTCATCAACGGCGTCTGGCTGACAAACACCAGGGTGATGATCGAGAACAGCACGATCGACAGCGGGCTGGAGAACAGCTGGCCGAAGAACTCGCCCAGATCCCCGCGCTCGGAGATGATCGCCCGACGCCAGTTCTCATCCACCAGTCGGCTCAGGATCACGCCGAGGATCACAGGCCCCACCTGGTAGCCGTACAGCTTCATGAAGTAGCCCAGCACACCGAAGCCCAGCATCCACCAGATATCCGCCACCGAGTTGTTGATCGCGTAGGCACCGACGATCGACAGCAGGAAGATCAGCGGGATCAGGATCCCTTTCGGGCACTCGACGATGCGGGCGAACAGCTTGATACCGGTGAGGCCGAAGATCAGCACGAAGATAT
>NZ_JMQN01000049.1 GCF_000705555.1 Marinobacterium lacunae | reverse complement strand
CAGATATCGATCTCGCTGGCATCGTTGCTGCCGGAGCCGCCGACGGTGTCGCTGAAGTCGAAGTAGGAGGCACCCACCGTCAGCATCTCGGTCGGGTTGGCTTTCACACCCAGATAGTGAATGTCGGAATCGGTGCCGAAGGGACCGGCGTAGTTGGCCGCCACTTCACCCTGGAACCAGGTGCCGTAACCGCGGTTGAAGCCGAAGAACAGAGGGTCGTAGCCTTCGTCATAGCTGGTGTAGCGGTAGTTCAGGCTCGGCGACCAGGGCAGGTCAGCAAAGGTCCAGCCCGCCTCGGCGTACCAGGCATTGGCATCCGGGTTGCTGTTGCCCTGGGACTGATCCACGTACTCGGCGGAGAGGAACAGGTTCTCGACCCCGGCGTTACCCTGGAAGCGAACGCTGGTGGTCTTCTGGCCGTCGCGGCCGTCGTAGCCGAAGAACGCGGCTTCGTTATCGTCCACATCCAGCCCCTTCAAGTGCATCAGGCCGAAGGTGCCCTTGTCGGTGACGTACTCAAGGTTGATCCCGGCCATCTCGACACTGGCCTGGGCCGGGTTGTCGGACTCGAACCAGAACAGATCGGCACGCGGGCCGGACTCACCACCGACACGCAGCACGGCGGTATTGTCGAACGCCTTGCGCGCGGCCAGCCAGTAGGCGCCGCCACGGTTGGCGCTGAACCCCGGCACGATGCCGTCCAGCCCCTCGCCCATGTTCAGGGAGTCACCGTTAAGGATGAAGCCATCACCGATGGTCAGGTTCTGGCGGCCGAAGGAGAACTCGACCATATCGGTGCGGTAGCCGACGTACAGGTCTTCGATATCGGTTTCACGCTCGTCACCGGTAGAGAGGCCCGCGGCATCGCCGTCGCCCCAGGTGCCGGAGGTGACGGCATTGACCGCACCGAACAGGCTGCCGTTGCCCAGTGTCTTGCTGCCGGAGAAGCCGTACTTGGCATAGCCCTCGGTCCAGGCGGGGCTGGATTCGCTGTTGCCGTAGGTCTCTTCGCTGCTGAAGTGGCCAAGGATCACCTCGATATCCAGGTTCAGCTCGGTGCCGTCCTGATTGTACAGGTTGTAGGCGGAGGC
>NZ_JMQN01000048.1 GCF_000705555.1 Marinobacterium lacunae | reverse complement strand
CCCGAGGGAGTCAACAGGGGAATGTAATAATTTTTTAACCACGTATCTATATGCAGCATTGCCTCTCTTTTCCCAGCTATCTACACACCCGTAATTCGGGAACCAACTCCCTTGTTCCACTATCAATGCTATGCATCTGGACATCTCGGTTGTCATCAACCGATGATAGTGTCGAGGTATTTGCCACCAAGCCCAAACTCGCTATTTCCTGCTGGCTGCAACAAGGAGAGTAGGATGTATACGCTGCCTTCATTAACGGTTCAGAGACCGGTCCGATCCATTGCCATTATGACCAGCGGAGGTGACGCGCCGGGAATGAACCCTGCAATACGCGGTGTTGTTCGCGCCGCTCTGCATCAGGGTATAGAGGTATTCGGGATTAACCGCGGCTACAGCGGTCTGATAAGTGACGATATGGCCCCCATGTCCTCCTCATCAGTGAGCAACATAGTTCAGCGCGGCGGCACAATTCTGAAAAGTGACCGCTGCGAGGCTTTTAAGAAACCGGAGGTGCGTTCAAGCGCTGCCGACATTCTAAAAGCCCGGGGCATCGACGCGTTGGTCGTAATCGGCGGAGACGGTTCGCTGACCGGCGCTCATCTGTTCCAGCAGGAAACCGGAATAGAAGTGATTGGGCTGCCGGGCACAATCGATAACGATATATTTGGCACTGACGATACAATAGGCTTCGACACAGCCGTGAACACGGCACTTGAGGCGATCGACCGAATTCGCGATACGGCTTCCTCCCATGAACGACACTTTCTGGTCGAGGTGATGGGACGGGCGTCCGGCTTTATCGCCATTCATGTCGGGATGGCGGCCGGGGCCGAGATGATTCTGGTACCGGAACGCGCCATCGAGATATCCCGTATCAGCGAAGAACTCGCCGCCGCCCGACGTGCCGGGACAGGCTCGAGTGGCATTATTGTGGTCGCAGAAGGCCCGGAGCCAGGCCTTACCTATCGCCTTGCCGAGCAGCTCAAGGAGCATGGGCAGGACCCTCGCGTCTGCATACTGGGGCACATTCAACGCGGTGGCAGTCCAACGGGACATGACCGTGTACTGGCTACCTGCATGGGCGCCATGGCTGTCAGTTACCTCTGTGCTGGCTATTCGGACATCATGGTGGGAGTACGTGACGGGCAGATAATCGACGTGCCTCTCGAGGATGTGATCCGCTTCCGCAAGGGGCTGGATCCGACACTTCTCGAGCTCGCACTGCAGGTCCACCGATAGGAGACAGGATGAAACTGTTGCTGCGTTTCTTTTTTCAGGGATTACTGGTGCTGTTACCGGCAGTGCTCACTTTTTACCTGTTCTGGCTGATCGTCGGCACGCTTAATGACCTGATGTTTTCGCTGATCGGAGAGCATCTGGTGCAGCTGTTCGAGCTTGAGCTACCCACCTGGCTGACCTCGATTATGGGTCTGCTCATGGTATTGGGGCTAATTACGGTGACCGGCATGCTAGCGTCGATGTATCTCGGTCGCTTTCTGCTTGGCCGCATTGATCGACTGCTGCAGCGTATTCCGCTGGTCAGACTGCTCTACACATCTCTGTCCGACCTGTTCAAGGCGTTGCTGGGGGACAACCGCGGATTCGACCGCCCGGTTCTGGTGCAACTGACTCCTGACCCAGGTCTTCGGGTAGCCGGTTTCATCACTCGTGACGACCTGTCGATGTTCGGCTTAAAGGATGATATTGCCGTCTACCTGCCACAGTCCTACAACTTTGCCGGCAATCTGGTGATCGTGCCGCGTGAGCGCGTTACCCCTATTGAAGCCAAAGCCAGCCAAGTGACCACCTTTATCGTCAGCGGCGGCGTGTCCACCAGCAATCGCGCGGAGGACTGACCCTCACCCGCGCCGGTCTGCAACGAA
The DNA here is from genome assembly GCF_000705555.1 of Marinobacterium lacunae. Classification (GTDB taxonomy): domain Bacteria; phylum Pseudomonadota; class Gammaproteobacteria; order Pseudomonadales; family Balneatricaceae; genus Marinobacterium_D; species Marinobacterium_D lacunae. The sequence continues at coordinate 182,207 of NZ_JMQN01000048.1, read as the reverse complement.
AGGATTGCTCAGGCGCTCGGCACCGAATGTGGACATGGGGCCATGGCCAGGGATGAAACGGACTTCATCCCCGAGGGGAAACAGCTTTTCCCTGATGGACCTGATCAGCTGATCGTGATCGCCCCGGGGGAAGTCAGTCCTGCCGATCGAACCTTGAAACAGCACGTCACCCACCAGTGCCAGCTGCTCCCCCTTATGAAAGAACACCACATGGCCGGGGGTATGTCCGGGGCAGTGGAGTACATCCAGAGTCTCGTCGCCTACCTGAACCTGATCACCCTCCTCAAGCCAGCGATCCGGATCGAAGCTTTCCACCTGACCAAAACCGAACATGGCACACTGCTGTGTCAGTGCGTCAATCCAGAACTGGTCATTACGTTCAGGCCCTTCGACAGGCACCCCTTTACGTTGCATGAGTTCAGCGGTACCACCAACATGATCCAGGTGACCGTGCGTCAGCAGGATGCGCGTCAGGTTCACGCCCTCTTCCTCGATAGCGGCCAGAATTTTATCGATGTCTCCGCCGGGATCGACCACCGCCGCCTCTCGGGTTTTCTCACACCAGAGCAGCGTGCAGTTCTGCTGGAAGGGCGTCACAGGAATAATACGGAATTTCATAACACTCTCTACATCAGGAAGAACAGGCACCCAGTATACGCAGGGTGCCTGGACGGCCCAATCAGGTTTGGAAACGGCTAATTTCGCTCTGCAGTTGTTGGGCCAGAGCTTTGAGCTGCTCACTGCTGGCCGCTACTGTGTTCGCGGCGCTGACAGTCGCTTCGGAAGCCTGGGTAATCGACAACAGATTATTGTTCATCTCCTCGGAAACAGCACTTTGCTCCTCTGTGGCCGCAGCCACCTGTACCCCCATATCGCGGACAGCATTCATATCCGATACGATGCGGGACAGCTCCTCGCCTGCAAGCAGCGCTCGTTCGACACTTTCATCCGCACGCTGGCTGGACCTTTCCATCACATCGACGGCTCGCTTGGCGGCCTTGCTCAAGCGCTCGTTCATGTCGCGAATCTGTTCGGTGGACCCCCGCGTACGTTGAGCAAGCTGACGTACCTCGTCGGCCACCACAGCAAAACCTCTACCTGAATCTCCGGCCCTTGCTGCTTCAATCGCCGCGTTCAGCGCCAACAGATTGGTCTGCTCCGATATCGCTTCGATCTGGCCAAGCACCTCGCTGATCTGCTCAGTGTCACCTTCGAGGGCCTTGATCACGCTTGAGGCTTCTTCAACCTCCTTGGCAAGCGCCTTTATACGGGTAACGGTATCGTCGACGTCACGACTGCCTTCGTCCGCTTCATGATCGGCACTGTCGATGGCACTGGAGGTTTCGCCCGCCGTACGCGCAATCTCATGGATACTGGCCGCCATTTCGTTCATAGCCGTGGACAACAGCTCGGCTTCCTGAGCCTGCTGACTCAGGGCGCCACTGGTCATCTCTGCACTGTGCGCCAATTCGGAGGCACTGCCGGTCAACTGGGAAGAGCTTGCCGATATGCTGTGCACGAGATTACGGAATACTTCGAGCGTCTTGTCGATTTGCCGACCGACCTTGCCCAGTTCATCACGGCTCTGCAGCCCCGTGCGCTCGCGCAGATCGCCTGCGGCAACCTTGATCATTACCTCAGCGATACGATCAAGTGGCTGGCATATCGCCCGTCCAATAATCCAGGCGATCGCCCCCATGATGACAAGTGCCACGAGCAACTGGATAGCAATATGCATCGCCTCAGAGAGAAAGGCCGCATTGATATCCTGTACATAGAGACCTGTGCCAATGACCCACCCCCAAGGCTTGAAGGTGTGCACATAACTGACTTTACTCTGAGGCTCACGCTCTCCGGCCTTGGGCCACATGTAATGAAAATACCGATCATTGTTGGACGTACCGATCAGCCTAGCCATCTCGGAAAAAATCGGCTGGCCATCGGAAGTCTTTGTCTGGGCCATCGCCTTACCGACGAGCTTTTCGTCCGCACCGTGCACCACGAAGCGTGCCTGCTTGTCCAGTGCAAAGAAATAACCGTCCTCGTCGTAGTCCATGCCGGACAGAAGCTCACGGGCATTACGTTGTGCCTGCTCAAGCGTCAGCTCACCGGCATCAACCCGGCTCTGCTCCCGCTCCAGAGCGTGCCAGGCGACACTGACAAGCGCCTCAAGTTTCTGTTCGCGTTCGCTGAACAGGGATGAGCGCATGTCCTGCAGTGCCAGCAGCGATACCAACCCCAACAGGAAGGCCGCCACCAGTATCAGAACCCACAATTTTCCTCGCACAGACAGATTCGATAAGCTCATGGACAAACTCCATTTTCCATGGGACATATTAGGGTAGGGAACGGATCGAAATGCCCGGTCACCAATGACAAAAGCACGGAGAGTGCAAACGCCAGACTAGCACCGCTTTGTTTCGCGAACCAACTATTTGCTGAAGATGTGCGACACTAATTGAAATAGATCCTGCCGCCCAATTTCCGGGCCTGAGCCAGAAGGTCCCGACGACGACGCTGCAGGCGAGGTAGCACCCACTGCAGGTCCTCCAACCAATACAGCCTTCTGCGCTCGTTAAGACGCTGCTCGAGCATATCGAGATCATGCAGATCACCGAGACAACCACCGAGCGCCTTCAAATCCTTGTCACCGCTTTCGCCATCGGACAACAGCTGGGACTGGTAGAAGCTTCGCTTTACCGCCTTACGCCAGTCATGCAGCGCTTCGACCTCCTCCGTTTTGCGGACCCGTCGCCACAATTTGCGCCCCTGTCGCATGCCGCGATCTCCGCCTTTACGCAGATGCCGCTTGCGCAGCCCTTTAAGCGGGGCACAGATGAATACGCCTTCTATCTGCTCAAGCCGCTGCAAGACCCCTTGCCAGTCCGGCGGCTGGTCGCAGTCGGTTTGATCGGACGTGCTCGAGGACGACTCTAATGCTGCGAGCAATCGTTGACAGACACCGGCATCGCGATCCTCTCCGGCCAACACAATCAGCGTATCGATCGCCACATCCGCATCGCGATTGGACGACAGGTCAGCGGCGATCTGCCGGCACAGACGATCCAGCACCGCACTATCGCGGGATGGAAGGCACGCGTGCAACAAGCGGATCAAAGCGCGCATTCGTTTCATCGCAACACGGACCCGGTGAATCGTCTCCTTCTGGCCCAGTTGTTCGGGGGTTTGAGCACAGCCCTGTGCTTCCCGAAGTATCGACAGGCCCAAGGTTCTAATATGTGCCTTGGGCCTTTTTGGCAGGGACTTTATCTCCTTGTCATACATTTCAATCCCACCCGGTTCTGCTTTAAAACAATCAACCGCCTTCCCGATCCACCTCCACCTGCGGCATACCGAACTGGGGTATTACAACCCTGACCAGCATCGGCGCACAGCAGACCGGACAATCCTCGGTGTACTCCTGATCCGGCTCGATACACTCGACAACGAGGGTTACCGGCTCGTTACACCAAGGGCAGCTGACATCGACATCCTCCTGCGGATTCATATCTCACCTCACGAAGATCGAACGCTCCCCTTCATTTATAGCTGATCCGGCGCGCTTTGCCGGAGCTGTGGACAGACAACCCGACTCCACCTAAACTGGGCGCGACATCTATCTTGGTCGGGGTGCCCCGTCATTGGCGTTGGAACGCGAATGGTACGGGCTGAGATTAAACCCGCTGAACCTGATCCGGCTTGGACCGGCGTAGGAAATCGAGATATTCCGTATGCCCCAGTACTATCTGCTGTTCGGGCCGACTGTGCGGTTTATCCACGGCACAGGAGCCTGATATGACACATTCAACCCCCATCGCGTTGACCATCGCCGGTTCCGATAGCGGCGGCGGTGCCGGCATTCAGGCTGACCTGAAAACCTTTTCGGCACTCGGCGTATTCGGCGCGTCGGTGATTACCGCGCTGACTGCACAGAACACACGTGAAGTGCGCGCAATCCATGACGTTCCAGCCGCCTTTATCGCAGACCAGCTTAATACCGTGCTTGATGATCTGGTCGTCGACGCGATCAAGATCGGCATGCTCAGCCGCCCGGAAACCATTGAGACCATCGCGGGTATTCTCCGCGAGAGAGCCATCACCAATATCGTGCTGGACCCGGTTATGGTTGCCAAGAGCGGCGACAAGCTACTGCTCGATGAAGCCGTCTCTGCGCTACGCAACGAACTGGTTCCCCTTGCGAGGCTGATAACCCCTAATCTGCCGGAAGCGGCTGTCCTGCTGGGCACAGACGAAGCCGAATCGCGGGATGACATGCGGGCACAGGCGCAAGCACTGCGGCAACTGGGTCCTCAGGGCGTATTGATCAAAGGCGGTCATCTGAGCGAATCAAGCAGTGACGACAGCGCAGATCTGCTTTTGCTCGATCACAGTGAACATTGGCTACCGGCCAAGCGCATCGCAACACGCAACACCCACGGCACCGGCTGCACACTCTCGTCGGCCATTGCAGCGGGACTCGCCCGCGGTCTGGACATCGTCCGAGCCGTCGAGGCAGCAAAAGCCTATATAACGGATGCCATTCAAGCCGCCGACCGGCTTCAGGTCGGTTCCGGTCACGGCCCAACCCACCATTTCCACCGGTGGTGGTGAACACGTGGATATCCGGCTTGAGCACGCCAGCCTGCACTGGCAGCAGCACTGCGTCTTCAGTGACCTGAACCTTGATCTGCCGTCGGGTCTTTGGACCAGTATTTTGGGGCAGTCCGGAGTCGGTAAGAGCTCACTTCTCCAATTGCTTTGCGGTATCGCCGATGACGCGGAGATCGGGGGCACTCTGACCTGCAGCGACGGAAAACCCTTGTCCGGCCGCGTTGCCTGGATGGCTCAGGACGATCTATTGCTGCCTTGGCTGAATGTACTCGACAACGTCTTGCTCGGCGCGCGACTGAGCCAGAAGCGCAATGTCAGGCCCGAACAGAAAGAGCTTGCACACTACCTGCTCTCTCAGGTTGGTCTTGGCGACAAGGCCGATGTAAGGCCGAGCGATCTCTCCGGCGGACAGCGTCAACGTGTCGCCCTTGCCCGCACCCTGTTTCAGGATCGCCCCCTGGTGTGCATGGATGAGCCTTTTTCGGCGCTGGATGCCATCAACCGTCTGCGCCTTCAGGATCTGGCTGCGTCGTTACTGAGTGAGCGCACGGTATTGATGATTACCCACGATCCACTTGAAGCCTTGCGCCTGTCCGACCGTATTCTTGTGTTGCAGGGCCAGCCGGCACGTTTGTCCAACCCGATTGAGCCGCAGGGCGATACGCCCCGATCGGTAAGAGATGAGGCCCTGCTTCATCTGCAAGGCGAATTGCTGACGCTACTGGCACAGGAGTGCGCATGAGCCAGCTGCTGCGGCCTGTCATCATCGCACTCGGTCTTACGTTGTTATGGCAATGCATTGTCTGGACCACGGACGCGCCACGTTACATTCTGCCCGGACCGCTATCTGTCATCGCGACACTGATCGAACAGCTGCCGCTATTGCTGCGCCATGCCGGTGTCACATTAGCGGAGATTCTGATCGGCCTGCTGCTCGGCGTTGTTCTGGGCCTTATCAGCGCGCTGTCTCTGGCCACCTGGGGTGGCTTGAAACGCTGGCTGATGCCTGTTCTGGTGATCAGCCAGGCGATCCCTGTATTTGCGCTTGCGCCGGTATTGATGCTTTGGCTCGGTTACGGCATGGCCTCTAAAATTGCCATGGCAACGTTAATCATCTATTTCCCGGTCACCGCTGCCTGCTTCGACGGCCTGCGCCAGACACCGACCGCCTATCTGAAACTGGCGCGCACCCTTGGCGCTGACAAACGGACACAACTTCTACAGATACGCCTGCCAGCAGCACTACCGGCGTTTGGCTCGGGTTTAAGGGTTGCGGCGTCTGTCGCACCGATCGGCGCCGTCGTCGGCGAGTGGGTCGGTTCCTCCACCGGTCTTGGTTACCTGATGCTCAATGCCAATGCCCGCATGCAGGTCGACCTCATGTTCGCCGCGCTGCTGATCCTGGCGCTGATCGCCGTCAGCCTCTATTTCCTGATCGATCTGATCGCGCGCCGACTGGTGCCCTGGCAGAGCGATACCCTGAATTCACCCACGACCGGCAGAAGCCGGAGCCGATAACGAGAGGAGTCTCATGAAACGCTTGAGCACACTGATCCTGGCCATGCTGTTCTCGGCACAGGCACTGGCAGCGGACAAAGTTGAGCTGCTGCTGGACTGGTTCATCAACCCTGACCATGGCCCACTGATCGTAGCCCAGCAGAAAGGCTACTTCGCCGAGCAGGGGTTGGAGGTTTCCATGGTCGAACCGGCCGATCCCTCCATGCCGCCAAAACTGGTCGCAGCCGGAAAGGCAGACATGGCGATCAACTACCAGCCACAGCTGCATCAGCAGATTGATGAAGGCCTGCCACTGGTGCGGGTCGGCACCCTTGTCGCCACACCTCTGAATTCACTGGTAGTGCTGAAGGATGGGCCGGTCAAATCGATCGCCGACCTCAAGGGCCGCAAAGTCGGCTACTCCGTCAGCGGCTTCGAGGACGCCCTGCTGCACGCCATGCTGGAGAAAAACGGTCTGACCCTCAAGGATATCGAACTGGTCAACGTCAACTGGTCGTTATCGCCGTCGCTGATCTCCGGTCAGGTTGATGCCGTTATCGGCGCCTTCCGCAATTTCGAACTGAACCAGATGGATATCGAGGGACATCCGGGACGTGCGTTCTTCGTCGAAGAGGAGGGCGTACCGGCCTATGACGAACTGATTCTGGTGATCAACGCCAAGGATCGCGGCGATGATCGCTACAGCCGTTTCATGAAAGCGGTGGAGAAGGCGACGCAGTTTATCGTCAACCATCCGCAAGCGGCCTGGCAGAGCTTTGTCAGCTACAAGCCTGACGAGCTTGATAACGAGCTGAACAAGCGTGCCTGGGCCGATACCCTGACCCGATTTGCACTGCGCCCCGCGGCATTGGACACCGAGCGTTACCAGCGTTTTGGCGAATTCATGCAGCAACAGGGCCTGACCAAGGCAACCCCGTCGGTCGATACCTACGCGACCGCTCCCTGAACTTAACTTTCTGACTCGACCCGAATACTGGAGCCACTATGACAACCCAACACCTGAGCCAAAGTGCCCGTGTCGATGCCGACTCGGTCCAGCCTTTCCCGAAATCGCGCAAGGTCTACATCGAAGGGAGCCGTCCCGATATCCGCGTACCGATGCGCGAGATCACGCTGGACTATACCCCGACCGCATTCGGTGGCGAAAAGAACGACCCCTTGTATGTCTATGACACGTCCGGCCCCTACACTGATCCAGCTGTCGAGATCGACGTGCGCAAGGGCCTCAATCCGCTGCGCGAACAGTGGATTCTTGAGCGCGACGATACCGAACAGCTCGATGGACTAACCAGCGAGTATGGCCGCGCCCGCGCCGCCGACCTGCGTCTGGACGAGCTGCGCTTTGAACTGACCCGCCAGCCACGTCGTGCCAAGGCCGGCAAGAACGTCACCCAGCTGCACTATGCACGCCAGGGCATCATCACCCCGGAGATGGAATACATCGCCATCCGCGAGAACATGAAGCTGGCCAAGGCGCAGGCTGAAGGCAGCATCGTTGCGCAACAGCACCCGGGGCACAATTTCGGCGCTTACCTGCCAGCCGAGATCACGCCCGAGTTTGTGCGCTCAGAGGTTGCGGCCGGTCGCGCCATTATCCCGTGCAACATCAACCATCCGGAGCTGGAGCCGATGATCATCGGCCGCAACTTCCTGGTGAAGATCAACGGCAATATAGGCAACTCTGCACTGACCTCCTCCATTGAGGAAGAGGTCGAGAAGATGACCTGGGGCACCCGTTGGGGCGCCGATACCATCATGGACCTCTCCACCGGCAAGAACATCCACGAAACCCGTGAATGGATCCTGCGCAACTCGCCGGTACCGATCGGAACCGTGCCGATCTATCAGGCGCTGGAGAAGGTCAACGGCGTGGCCGAAGACCTGAACTGGGAGGTGTTCCGCGATACGCTGATCGAACAGGCGGAGCAGGGCGTGGACTACTTCACCATCCATGCAGGTGTCCTGCTGCGCTACGTGCCGATGACCGCCAAGCGCATGACCGGCATCGTCTCCCGCGGTGGCTCGATCATGGCCAAGTGGTGTCTGGCCCACCACGAAGAGAACTTCCTCTACACCCACTTCGAAGAGATCTGCGAGATCTGCAAGGCGTACGATGTGGCGTTCTCCCTTGGCGATGGTCTGCGTCCGGGCTCTGTTTACGACGCCAATGACGAAGCTCAGTTTGCCGAACTGGAAACCCTGGGCGAGCTGACCAAGATCGCGTGGAAACACGATGTGCAGGTAATGATCGAAGGCCCCGGCCATGTGCCGATGCAGATGATCAAGGAGAACATGGACAAGCAGCTCAAGGAGTGCGACGAAGCGCCCTTCTACACGCTTGGCCCGCTGACCACCGATATCGCACCGGGTTACGATCACATCACCTCCGGCATCGGCGCCGCAATGATCGGCTGGTATGGCTGCGCCATGCTCTGCTACGTAACGCCGAAGGAGCATCTGGGTCTGCCGAACAAGGATGACGTCAAAACCGGCATCATCACCTACAAGATCGCCGCCCACGCTGCCGATCTTGCTAAGGGCCACCCCGGCGCGCAGATCCGCGATAACGCCATGTCCAAGGCGCGTTTTGAATTCCGTTGGGAAGATCAGTTCAATATCGGTCTAGACCCGGATACTGCTCGGGCCTACCACGACGAAACATTGCCGAAGGAGTCTGCCAAAGTGGCGCACTTCTGCTCGATGTGCGGTCCGAAGTTCTGCTCGATGAAGATCTCTCAGGAGGTGCGCGAGCTCGACGAGGCCCAGGTCGCCGCCATCAACGCCCAGGCCGCGCAGGGTATGCAGGAGAAATCGGAGGAGTTCCGCGAGTCCGGTGCCCAGATCTATTCCAAGGTGTAACGCGCAACATAGGCCAACGGCAACGAATGCCGTTGGCCGGTTTCACTGACAGTACACCCACAAAAAGGCCCCTGCCGATCTGTCGGTCAGGGGCCTTTTGCTATCACGCGTTAAGCAATGCGCTAGCGGCTTTTCTCAGCCAGCAATGTCGCACTGCGTCCGCCACGATTTTTCTCCTGCTCGTACCGGCGCGCCGATGCCGGTACCGAGCCGCTGTCGCCGGTCTCAAGCCACCGTCGTACGCGGGATGCATCACCGATGTGGGAGCGCTTGCCGAAGGAATCGAGAAACACCATCGCAATTCGATGGCCTCGGATGCGACTGAGCAGCGCCAGACAGCGTCCGGCCTCGTCGTTGTAGCCGGTCTTGCTGAGCAGAATATCCCACTCGTCGTTGTTGACCAGACGGTTGGTGTTGTAGAACGCGAGCACATAGTTCGGGTGGCTGAAGCGTGCATCCAGCTTAGAACTGGTAGTCATCTCATGCACTGCCGGATAGTTGCGTGCCGCCTTGATCAACTTCGTCAGATCGCGTGCCGTGGAAACATTGAAATAGGAGAGTCCCGTCGGTTCAACGAAACGGGTACTGTTCATGCCCAGCGCCTGTGCTTTCAGGTTCATCGCCCGTACAAATGCAAAGTAACCACCGGGATAGGCGTGCGCCAGCGCCGTTGCGGCCCTGTTTTCCGATGCCATCAACGCCAGATGCAGGACATCACCACGGGGCAATTCGCTTTCAAGCCGAATACGTGAAATCACGTTCTTCATCTGGATGGAGTCATGCACCCGAATCGGAATCCGCTCGTCCATATCCAGCTTGGCATCAAGCGTCACTAGCGCCGTCATCAACTTGCTCACGGATGCGATGGGCACGACGGCATCGGCATTCTTCTGATACAGCACCTCACCGGTATCGATATCGGTAACCATGGCATTGACAGACGCCAGGTGCAGACGGGAAGGATCGGATTTCAGACCGGCCGCCAGAACAGGCTCGGCCAGTAACATCAGGAAAAGGGTCAGTATCGCTCGGCTTTTATACAACATCATTCCGTTTCGTCTACTGAGATACGCCGTAAAACGGCAAAGAATATTGCACGAGAGTATAAATCAACGCGCTACCAACGCACACTCCTCCGGTTTGAATCCCTGCATTAGCATATGATTCCCTTTTTCAGTCAACAGTTTAGATAAAAAGTGCGAAAGTTACCCCTGGCCTGGGAGGATTGGTATACTCACAGGATTCGCTATTCCCTGATTCTTGCAGGAAAGACCATTGAACTCCTTCAATCTGCTTAAATCGATCGCTGATGCCCGCTCAAAACTGCGTAAATCCGAACAGAAAGTAGCGGAATATGTGTTGGCTAACCCCAATGAAGTGATCCATATGCGGATCGTCGATCTCGCGTCCGAGGCCAATGTCAGTGAGCCGACCGTCGTTCGCTTCTGTCGTGCGCTGAATTATGACGGATTCCAGGATTTCAAGCTGACCTTGGCGCAGGGGCTGGCCAGCAATACCAGCTTCGAGCAATTCGCCCTGAACTCCACCGACACGGTGATCGAGTTCAAGCAGAAGATTTTCGACTCGATGATCGGCAACCTGATCAACATCCGGGAACAACTCGATCCAACCACGCTGGAGGAGGCGATTGACGCCCTGGCCAAGGCTAATCGCGTGGAGTTTTACGGCTTTGGGGCGTCTGCGCCGGTATGCGCCGATGCCCAGCACAAGTTCTACCGCTTGAAGGTATCCGCCGCCGCCTATTCCGACCCTCACATGCAGACGATATCCGCCGTCACCTTGGGTGAAGGCGACGTGGTCGTTGCGATCTCCCAGACCGGGCGCACCAAGGATCTGCTTCATACCGTCAAGCTGGTACGCGAAACCGGCGCGACCGTCATAGCGCTCTGCCCGGGCAATACGCCGCTGGCTGACTTAGCGACGATTCCCATCCATATCGATGTGGAAGAGGACAAGGATCTAAGCACGCTGATGTCGTCACGCATCGTGCACCTGGTGGTGATCGACGTGCTCGCAGTCGGCGTGGCGATGAAACTCGGCCCTGCGCTTTTCGACCATCTCAAGACGATCAAGCGCAGCCTGCGCAGTCTTCGCCAGAATGACAAACGGCTGCTGCTACGCCGCCCCGAAGACGACGATTGCGACGAATGAGCCGAACGAAGATCCTCTTTTAACAGGCCGCCTTTTTAAGGCGCCCTGTCACTTTCGTGCAACAGCACACGCCTAGTATTTGATCAACCGCTTACCCCAGCCTGTTTGAATTTTGATCGACATTGGGGTAAAACGGGGTCTACAGCGACGTTTTCGCGGTTCCCGACGGGCCTCTGAACGCTCCGTTGGTCGCCGCTGAACCGGTTGATCGGAGCAAGTATTATGCTGGTACGGAAAGAGCAGGACCTGAACGAAATTCAGACCGAAGTGTTCGACATCCTTGTCAGTTACGATGTCGAAGAGAAAAACCGCCGCAAACAACACGCATCCAAGCGACTCCTGGAAGCAAGACGCGCCATCGAGCGACGCCGGGAGGAGAAAGAGCTATCACCCTTCATCGACAACGACTCCTGGTTCGACGAAGAGTAGCCGACAGTGAAAGGCCAGCTTAAACGCTGGCCTTTCGCGTTTCTGTACCCTCAGGAGTCGGGATACAGAATATTCAGCGGAACGGATGTACCGCCATCCAAGACGATGGCGGCGTGCTCACGCTTAAGTTGCCGTGGCTCCGCAACGCCACATGAGTGCGCGATCATCTCCACCTCATGTACCAGATTGTGGTGGAAGTGGGCCACGCGCTCGGCCTTGTCCTCCGGCACCAACCCCTGCTGCAAGCGGGGATTATGCGAGGTCACACCGGTAGGGCAGGTGTTCTTGTTGCACTGCAACGCCTGGATACAGCCCAGCGCGAACATGAAGCCACGCGCCGTCACGACGAAATCAGCCCCCATGCAGATAGCGGCCGCTACGTCGGTGGGATTAATCAATTTGCCCGATGCGATGATGCGAATGCGGTTGCGCAGCCCATGCTGGATCAACTTGTTGACCAGTATCGGCAGGCTCTCCCTCAACGGCAGTCCAACACTGTCGATCAATGGCAGCGGCGCAGCACCGGTACCGCCATCGGCACTGTCCAGTGTAATAAAATCGGGCGCCGCCTCGCTGCCACGCTTATTGACTGCCTCGCAAAAACCGTCCAGCCAGTCCGTCGTGCCCAGCACCATCTTGAAGCCCACAGGCTTTCCGGTCACCACACGGATATGTTCGATTACATCCAGCAGATCATCATTCGACCCGATCTCCTGATGGCGATTGGGGCTGATCGACGGGTGCCCGACCGGAATACCGCGGATCTCGGCGATCTCCGCCGTGACCTTGTCACCGGGAAGAATACCGCCCTTGCCAGGCTTCGCGCCCTGACTGAGCTTGATCTCGAACATCTTCACCTGCGGCAGTGCGGAGGCCTGCACCAGTTTTTCGTCACTGAGCTTACCCTGTTCGTCACGCAGACCGTATTTGGCCGTGCCGATCTGGTAGACGATGTCGCAGCCACCTTCGAGATGGTAGGGCGATAACCCACCTTCGCCGGTGTTCATCCAGCATCCGGCAATCTTGGCGCCGCGCGATAGCGCCTTGACCGCAGGCCGTGACAGCGCGCCATAGCTCATGCCAGAGATATTGAGCAGCGAGGGAGCATCATAGGGCTCCCGACAATAGGGACCAATGCGCATCGACTGGGTTTTGGCCGCATCTTCGCTGAGCGTCGGAAAAGGACAGTTCAAGAAGTAGTAAGTACCGGGGCGACGCAGATCGCGGGTCGAGCCAAACGCCACGGTGTTGTCGATATTCTTCGCCGCACGGTACACCCAGGAGCGCTGAGCACGGTTAAACGGCATCTCCTCCCGGTCCATGGCAAAAAAGTACTGGCGGAAAAATTCGCCCAGCGACTCAAACAAGTATCGAAAACGTCCCAGAAGCGGGTAGTTGCGCCTGATTGTGTGAGCCGTCTGCCGTTTATCAACCTGGTACATGATGACCGCGGCAACTAATCCTCCCAGAATCAGCAACAGCAACAGCAGTCCGATGAGGGCGATGAAGTTGATCGCCAGCATCGAGATCGTATCGTTCATAACGGGTTCTCCAGACCTGAATGGCCCTATCCTAACCGATCCGTCCGGTAGACACAGTCAGGCTGTGCCGGATGCGCGATGCTTGGCGGCAATAAAATCGATGTGCGGAACATAGATAAGGTCGGCGATTCGCCGGATCACATGCTCTTCGTACCGGTGCAGTTCACCGTCGGCATAGGCCACACGCCAGAGATTCTCGATCAGCGCGACTTTCTGTTCGGGCGTACAAGCCTGATTGATTTGCGACGTAAAGCGAAAGTAATCGGTGGAATCCCGATGAGCAGCTTCTGCGCGCTCTAGCAGGGCATCGGCCGCCGCGTCGTCAAGCTCGAAGGAGCGCTTCACCAGCGCCAGCAGCATCGTCCTCTCTTCGGGTTTACGGTCGTAATCCGACGCCAGCACCTCGACCATCAGCGCGGCAGAGGCCAGCGTAAACAGCGCTTTAGGATCTTCCTGCTGCTCGGCATCCAGTGGCAGCAGTGTTTCCACCAGAGACTTGAGTTTCATTAGCATCATGTTCTCTCCCAATATGCCAGATAGACCGGTCTGAACCGGTAATGGTTCATATCGGGCCCCTCTTCACCTCATCCATCACTATCTGGTGGTGACATCGTGACGCTGCCGTGCAGGGCGCGATCAGGTGATCGGATCGCCTCCCATCCACTGCGCTACCTTAAGCGCTTCCATGACAAATTCGATGGAGAGAGCTGCCAGTATCATCCCCATAACCTTGACCAGAATCGCCGAGCCATTGTTACCGATCACCCGTATGATCGGTCCTGCCGCGAGCATCAGCAGGAAGGTGATCGCCATAACACCCAGCATGATCAACGTCGTTACCGCCTGCACGGGTATGGGGTAGACATGATTATCGGTCAGCAGAATCACCGCCATGATCGCACCCGGTGTTGCGATGGAGGGCACCGCAAGCGGGAACACCGCGATATCGTGCCCGCTCTCCTCACCGGTTTTCACGTCCTTGTTCATGTCGCCAAAGATCATTTTCAGCCCGAACAGGAACAGGATTAGGCCTCCGGCCAACTGAAGTGAAATCAGGCGTATCCCCATGGCCGACAACAGCAACTGCCCCACCACGACAGAGCACACCAGAATCACCGATGCGTAGAAGATCGCCTTGATCGCGGTCCGCTTGCGCTCGCTGGATGTCATACGTGCCGTAATCGCTGAAAAGATCGCCAACGTGCCGATGGGGTCGATGGTGGTCCAGAGAATCAAGGCATCACGGATGAACTTTTCGGTCATTAAAAGGCCGCCTGTTCGGGCCCGCCGGATAGGGCCGGCCGGGAAAATTGAAGGGAGGGAAACCGCTGCCTCAATAAGATTCGCGTTTAAGGGCGGGAGTTCCCCGTCGGCTGAATAAAACCGACGGGGGAAGTTGGGTATTTATTCGACCGTTACCGATTTGGCGAGGTTGCGCGGTTGGTCTACATCCGTGCCCTTGAGCACCGCCACATGGTAGGAGAGCAGTTGCAGCGGCAGTGTATAGGCGATCGGTTCAAGCAGTACCGGCATGGCAGGCAAGCGGATAACCGACACACCAGCTTCCGGCTTGATGCTCTGATCCTGCCCCGCGAACACGAATAACTCTCCGCCGCGTGCACGTACCTCCTGCAGGTTGGCCTTGAGCTTGTCGAGCATATCGTTGCTCGGCGCCACGGTGACCACCGGCATATCCTTATCGACCAGTGCCAGCGGACCATGCTTGAGCTCTCCGGCCGGGTAGGCTTCGGCATGGATATAGGAGATCTCCTTGAGCTTCAGCGCTCCCTCCAGCGCAATCGGATAGAGTGCGCCACGGCCAAGGAACAACGCATGGTGCTTCTCCGCGAAAGCAGAAGACATCTGCTCGATCTCTGGATCCAGCGCCAGTAGCTGCTGCAACAGATCCGGCAGTTGTTTTAGCGCGGCGATGATCTGCGCTTCGGTTTCGCTCAGGATGCCGTTACGACGGCCCAGTGCCAGTGTGGTCAGCATCAGCGCCACCAGCTGCGAGGTAAACGCCTTGGTCGAAGCAACGCCGATTTCGGGGCCTGCATTGGTCATCAGCGTGATATCGGATTCGCGCACCAGAGAGCTGCCCGGTACGTTGCAGATTGCCAGCGTACCCAGCACACGCTCACGCACATCGCGCAGTGCGGCGAGCGTGTCGGCGGTCTCGCCGGACTGGGACAGGGTGATCAGCAGCGTGCCTTCGGGCAAGACCACCGGCCGGTAGCGAAACTCGCTGGCCACCTCCACCATGCAGGGGATACCCACTAGCGACTCGATCCAGTATTTCGCCACGACACCGGCATGGTAGCTGGTACCGCAAGCAACAATCTGTACCTGACGGGTGCGGTCGAACAGGGAGCACGCGTCATTGCCGAACGCCTGCTCCAGCAAGCGCTCACCGCTGATACGCCCCTCCATCACTGAACGCATCACAGCGGGCTGCTCGTAGATCTCCTTGAGCATGAAGTGCTTGAAGTTACCCTTCTCGGCACTGCCCGAGCCATGCTCGAAACGGCTGACGCTGCGCTCGACCGGCTGTCCATCCCGATCCCAGACTTCAACCTGATCCACGGTCAGCCGTGCAATATCGCCATCTTCCAAAAACATGAAGCGGTCGGTTACCGGCAGCAGGGCCAATTGATCGGAGGCGATGAAATGCTCTCCAATACCGACACCGATCACCAGCGGGCTGCCTTTACGGGCGGCCAGCAATCGATCGGGATGGTCGATCTGGATCACACCCAGTGCAAACGCACCTTCCAAACGGCTCATCGCCTTGCGCAACGCATCGAGCAGGGTTGCACCGGACTGCACTTCGCGATCGATCAGGTGCGCCACCACTTCGGTATCGGTGTCCGAGTCAAAGTTGTAGCCGGCCGCGATCAGCTCCTCACGCAACAGCTCGAAGTTTTCGATAATGCCATTGTGCACCACAGCCACCCGGTTGGCGGACATATGGGGGTGGGCGTTACGCTCCGACGGACGGCCGTGGGTCGCCCAACGGGTATGGGCGATGCCCAGTGTACCGTTGAGCGGCTGCTCAGCCTGGGCATCAGCCAGTGCCTGAACCTTGCCGGCACGGCGCAGGCGATGAATTTCACCGTTATCCCACAACGCCATACCAGCCGAATCGTAACCGCGATACTCGAGCCTGCGCAGGCCTTCCAGCAGTATTCCCGATACCTGACGCGCCGCTACGGCACCTACTATTCCACACATGGTCTGTGCTCCTTAGCTACGCTTGACCGGTCGCTTCCAACCGGAAATATTGCTCTGCTTGCCACGTGCAACCGCCAGCTCACCATCGCCAACCGCCTTGGTCAGCGTTGAGCCAGCACCGACTGTTGCGCCGGCACCGACACTGACCGGCGCCACCAGCGCGCTGTTGGAGCCGATAAATGCGCCGTCTCCGATCTCGGTCAGCGACTTGTTCACGCCATCGTAGTTGCAGGTGATGGTACCGGCACCCACATTGACGTCGCGACCGATCAGCGCATCCCCCACGTAACTGAGATGGTTAACCTTGCTGCCCTGGCCGATACGCGCCTTCTTGGTTTCGACAAAGTTGCCGACCTTTACACCCTCGGCAAGCTCTGTACCCGGACGCAAGCGGGCAAAGGGACCAATCACGCAGGCGGACTCAACAACGGTACCATCGATGACAGAGTTCGCTTCAACGACCGTACCGGCGCCGATACGGCAGTTACGGATCAGGCAGTTAGGACCGATACGCACGTCATCGCCGATCTCCACCGTGCCTTCGAATATGCAGTTGATATCGATGCTGATATCGCGGCCAACCGATAGCGCACCGCGCACATCGATACGTGCAGGATCAGCCAGCGTAACGCCCTCGGTCATCAACTGCTCGGCGAGCTGCATCTGGTGCCAACGCTCCAGAGCGGCCAGCTGCGACCGGTTGTTGACGCCCTGCACCTCCTGCTCACAGCCAGGCTGAATCGCCTGCACACGTACCCCGTTGTCCGCGGCCATCGCGATTACATCGGTGAGGTAGTACTCACCCTGAGCGTTATCGGACGACAGCTGAGGCAACCATTCATGCAGATATTGCGCTGGCAGTGCCATGATGCCGGTATTAACCTCGGCGATCTGGCGCTGCTCATCCGTGGCGTCCTTGTGTTCAACAATGGCGACCACATCGCCAACCGGATTGCGGATGATCCGTCCATAGCCGGTGGGATCAGCCAATGCCACCGTGAGCAGACCCAAGTGACCCTGCGCGGCTATTTTGAGCAACGCCTCAAACGTCTCAGGACGCGTTAGCGGCACATCGCCATATAACACCAGCACCTGCGCATCTTCGCCGATGCTCGGCAGCGCCTGCGCCACCGCGTGACCGGTGCCAAGCTGTTCAAGCTGTACGGCAAAGCGCAGGGACTGATCCGACAGTGCCGACTGCACTTGATCGGCGCCATGGCCAATCACTACATGCAGGTTCACCTCGCCAAGTGCACGCGCGTTATCGATGACATGTTGAACCATGGGCTTGCCCGCCAGGCGGTGCATCACCTTGGGCAGCTTTGATTTCATGCGGCTTCCCTGACCTGCGGCCAGAATCACTACGTCTGTACTCATCCGTCGTTCCCGATATGTTTTTGACCGATCTGTCATCCAACTGACAACACAACTTGGCAGACGTGCCGGCCTGTAATCGCTCATTGACAGCAGCCTACAGTATGTCAGGATGGGATCAATATTCTTTGTCATAAAAAAATTGACAATATGGACGACGAGATATTTGCCCAACTCGGCCTTGAGCCGCGCGATGTCGCTATCTACAAGGCACTGCTTGAGCTAGGACCCAGCTCAATTCGCACCATTGCCGAGCGCGCCGGTGTCAATCGGGGTACGACATATGAGTGCCTCAAGGCGCTGCAACAGCAGGGCATCGTGACCTATCTGCCCAAGGGGCAGCGGCGTTTCTTCTCGGCCAGGGAGCCCGAGGTACTGCTGCAACTCGGTGAAGAGCGCCAACAGCGACTCGCCTCAGCACTCAAACAGCTCAAGGGGCGCATCATCCCGGAGATGCACCACCTGAAACCCGATTTCAGTGCAGCCAATGTGCAGTTTTTCGAGGGGGATGTAGGGATAGAACAGGTCCTGCGCGATATCCTGAACCGGGTGTCGGAGCAGCCTCAACGCGTCTATTCCGTGTTCTCATCGAAACCGATCCGAAAACACCTCTACCGTCCCTTCCCGACCTTTACAGCACAACGTATCGCACGTGATATCCGCGTGCGCGTCATCGCGATTGGAGATGGGGGGGAAAGCGCAGAGCTATCGGAGCGCAAGTGGATCCGTACGGAGGGTCCGGTCGATGCGGCCTATATCGCCATCTATCCTCCCCGCTGCGCCATTATCTCGCTGGCGTCAGAGAACTACCCAACAGCCGTGGTGATCGATTCGCGGGAGGTGGCGATGGCTCAGAAGATCGTGTTCGATACGCTGTGGGGACTGCTCTGAGAACGAAAAAAGGCAGCCGAAGCTGCCTTTTTTGATCGCTGCCAAGCGAGGCTGTATTACTTGCCCGCTTTGCGACGAATCTGCTGCAGTGTGCGGAGCTGCGCAGCAGCCTCCGCGAGCTGAGCGGCTGCCCGTGAGTACTCGAACTCACCGGATTTATCAGCCATCGCATGCTCGGCGTGTTTCTGGGCTTCGAGAGCCGCAGCTTCGCTCAGATCAGCAGCGTGGGCAGCAGTATCTGCCAGTACCGTGATCTTGTGCGGCTGCACTTCGATGAAGCCACCGGACACGTAGAACACATCTTCGTCACCGCCCTGCTTGCGCAGCTCGACAGGGCCTGGTTTCAGTTCCGTCAGAAGCGGAGCGTGACCCGGGTAGATACCCAGGTCACCCAGGCTACCTGTTACGGACACGAACTCGATCAGGCCGGAGAAGATCTCCTCTTCGGCACTTACGATGTCGCAATGAACAGTCATAGCCATCTTGATTACCTCTTAAAGGTTTCCGCCGTGAACCGATTACAGGCCCTTAGCTTTCTCTACCGCTTCGTCGATGGTGCCGACCATGTAGAACGCCTGCTCCGGCAGCTGGTCGTACTGACCTTCCAGAATGCCTTTGAAGCCGTTAATGGTGTCTTTCAGCGATACGTACTTACCCGGGGAACCAGTGAAGACTTCCGCCACGAAGAACGGCTGAGACAGGAAGCGCTGGATCTTACGCGCGCGGGATACGATCTGCTTGTCTTCTTCAGACAGCTCGTCCATACCCAAAATCGCGATGATATCCTTCAGCTCCTTGTAGCGCTGCAGAGTAGACTGCACGCCACGCGCCACTTCGTAGTGCTCCTGACCGATAACCAGCGGATCCAGCTGACGAGAGGTGGAATCCAGCGGATCGATCGCCGGGTAGATACCCAGCTCCGCGATCTGACGGGACAGTACCACGGTCGCGTCAAGGTGGGAGAAGGTGGTCGCCGGAGACGGGTCAGTCAAGTCATCCGCCGGTACGTATACCGCCTGGATAGAGGTGATAGAACCGGTCTTGGTCGAGGTGATACGCTCCTGCAGAACGCCCATCTCTTCCGCCAGAGTCGGCTGGTAACCTACCGCTGAAGGCATACGACCCAGCAGTGCCGATACTTCGGTACCCGCCAGGGTGTAACGGTAGATGTTGTCGACGAACAGCAGTACGTCTTTACCTTCGTCACGGAACTTCTCAGCCATGGTCAGACCGGTCAGCGCTACACGCAGACGGTTGCCCGGCGGCTCGTTCATCTGACCGTAGACCATTGCTACCTTGGACTTGGCCTTGTCATCCAGGTTTACAACGCCGGATTCAGCCATTTCGTAGTAGAAGTCGTTACCTTCACGAGTACGCTCACCAACACCTGCGAATACAGACAGACCGGAGTGTGCCTTCGCAATGTTGTTGATCAGCTCCATCATGTTGACTGTCTTACCTACACCGGCACCACCGAACAGACCAACCTTACCACCCTTGGCGAACGGGCAAACAAGGTCGATAACCTTGATGCCGGTTTCCAGCAGCGCGTTGGAAGAAGCCTGATCAGCGTAGGACGGGGCCTTACGGTGAATCGGGTAACGCTCTTCTTCACCAATCGGACCACACTCGTCGATCGGCTCACCCAGAACGTTCATGATACGACCCAGGGTCGCAGCACCGACAGGTACTGAAACCGCTTCGCCGGTGTTGGACACTTCAAGTCCGCGAGACACACCTTCGGTCTGTCCCATTGCAATTGCACGTACGACACCGTCGCCCAGCTGCTGCTGAACTTCCAGTGTCAGGCCGGTTTTAGCGACGACCAGTGCGTCGTAAACCTTCGGCACGTTGTCACGCGGGAATTCCACGTCGACGACCGCGCCGATAATCTGAACAATACGTCCGCTACTCATGTTCGGATCCTCTTAACATTTAAACCTGTTCACTGCGTTAGACAGCAGCAGCACCACCGACGATCTCGGAGATTTCCTGAGTAATCGCCGCCTGACGGGCCTTGTTGTAGACCAGTTGCAGCTCATCGATCAGGTTGCCGGCGTTGTCTGTTGCGTTCTTCATCGCCAGCATTCGTGCTGCCTGTTCACAGGCGTTATTCTCAACCACTGCCTGGTACACCAGAGACTCGATATAACGCTTGAGCAGGCCGTTCAGCAGCTCTTTTGCGTCCGGTTCGTACAGGTAGTCCCAGTGATGGCTGAGCTTCTCTTCGTCTTCACCTGCCTTCAGCGGCAACAGCTGCTCGACAGCGGGCTTCTGGGTCATCGTGTTTACAAAGTCGTTAGACACGATGTACAGCTTATCCAGCTTGCCTTCTTCATAGCTGTCCAGCATCACTTTCACAGAGCCCAGCAGTTGACCAAGCTCGGGTGCATCACCCAGCCCGCCTTTCGCTGCCACGACGTTACCGCCGTAGTTCCGGAAGAAGCTGATTGCCTTGGAGCCCAGTGCGCAGATATCGATCTCGACATTCTGCTGGTTGAACTCCTTCATTTTGGCAATGGCTGCCTTGAACATGTTAACGTTCAGGCCGCCACATAGGCCGCGGTCAGAAGCGACGATAATGAAACCGACGCGCTTGACCTCACGCTCCTGCATGTAGAGGTGACGGTACTCAGGATTGGCCTTGGCCAGATGCTGAACCACACCACGGATGCTGTGGGCGTACGGACGTGAAGACTGCATGCGATCCTGAGCCTTGCGCATTTTCGACGCAGCAACCATTTCCATGGCGCTGGTGATTTTGCGCGTGCTGCCGATACTCGCGATTTGCGTCTTAATCTCTTTTCCGACTGCCATAGTTCCGCCTATTAAACTTGTCTCGGTTCAGGCCGGTCAGTGACCGACCCCCGACTCTGACGATTGATCAATCAGAGCACTTACCAAGTTTGGGTAGACTTGAACTTCTCGATGCCGGCTTTGAAGGACGCAGCGATTTCGTCGTTGTAATCGCCCTTCTCGTTGACCTTCGCCATCAGATCAGCGTGTTCGCTGTTGAAGTAGGAGATCAGAGCCGCTTCGAAAGCACCGATTTTGTCCAGTTCCACGTCTTTCAGGAAACCTTCGTTCGCCGCGTACAGGCTCAGACCCATCTCAGCGACGGACATCGGAGAGTACTGCTTCTGCTTCATCAGCTCGGTGACAGCCTGACCGTGCTCAAGCTGAGCGCGGGTCGCTTCATCGAGGTCAGAAGCAAACTGAGCGAATGCCGCCAGCTCGCGGTACTGAGCCAGAGCCAGACGAATACCACCACCGAGTTTCTTGATGATCTTGGTCTGAGCAGCGCCACCTACACGGGATACAGAGAGACCCGCGTTGATCGCCGGACGGATACCGGAGTTGAACAGGCTGGTTTCCAGGAAGATCTGACCGTCGGTAATGGAGATTACGTTAGTCGGAACGAATGCGGAAACGTCGCCACCCTGGGTTTCGATGATCGGCAGCGCGGTCAGAGAACCGGTCTTGCCTTTCACTTCACCGTTGGTGAACTTCTCAACGTAATCAGCGTTGACACGCGCCGCACGCTCGAGCAGGCGGGAGTGCAAGTAGAAAACGTCACCGGGGTAAGCTTCACGGCCCGGCGGACGACGCAGCAGCAGGGAGATCTGACGATACGCCCAGGCCTGCTTGGTCAGGTCATCATAGATGATCAGCGCGTCTTCACCGCGGTCACGGAAGTATTCGCCCATGGTTGCACCGGCGTAGGGAGCCAGATACTGCATCGCTGCAGGATCAGCTGCGCCCGCTGCAATCACAATGGTGTGATCCATAGCGCCATGCTCTTCGAGCTTGCGTACCACGTTGGCGATGGTGGACTGCTTCTGGCCGATGGCAACATAGATACACTTGATGCCAGTGCCTTTCTGGTTAATGATCGCGTCAATCGCGATCGCAGTCTTACCGATCTGGCGGTCACCGATGATCAGCTCGCGCTGACCACGACCAACCGGAACCATTGCGTCAATCGCTTTCAGACCGATCTGAACCGGCTGATCAACCGACTGACGGGCGATAACGCCCGGCGCGACTTTTTCGACTGCGTCGGTCAGTTTGGTTTCGACCGGGCCTTTACCGTCGATCGGGTTACCCAGGGCGTCGACGACGCGACCGAGCAGTTCCGGGCCGACCGGTACTTCAAGGATACGACCGGTACAACGAGCGGTCATGCCCTCAACCAGAGTCTGATAGTCGCCCAGTACTACGGCGCCAACAGAGTCACGCTCCAGGTTCAGTGCCATACCGTAGACACCGCCCGGGAATTCGATCATTTCACCGTACATTACGTCGGCGAGACCGTGGATCAGGATGATACCGTCGGAAACGCTGACGATCGTGCCCTCGTTACGGGCATCAGAAGACACATCGAGCTTCTCGATACGCTTCTTGAGAATCTCGCTGATCTCAGAAGGATTCAGTTGCTGCATTGTTATTCCCCATTACTCAGGAATTCATCGCTTCGGCCAGTTTCGCCAGTCGTGCACGAATGGAACCGTCGATCACAAGGTCATCGGAGCGAACGACCACACCGCCGAGGATGGACTTGTCCACCTGGGAGGTCAGTTTCACTTCGCGACCCAACTTGGTGCTGAGTGCCTGAGCCAGTTTCTGCTGCTGAGCATCGTCAAGCGGGAAAGCGGTGGTCAGGTCGACATCGACCTTTTTCTCCTGTGCCGCTTTCAGCCGGGCGAACTGCAGAGCAATCTCCGGTAGCAGAGCCAGTCGCTGATTTTCAGCCAGCAGAACAGTGAAGTTCTTGCCGGCATCATCCATCTGCTCTTCGCAAACGGAAATCAGCACCTCGGCCTTCTGCTGATAAGTCAGGGCCGGGTTTGTCAGCACTTGGGCCATGGTGCTGTCCTGCACAACCTGTGCAGTTGCGGACAGCATCGTGGACCACTGATCGAGGTTGCCCTTCTCCAACGCATATTCGAACGCGGCTTTGGTGTAGGGCCGAGCGACTGTATTGAGTTCAGCCATCGTAAACCTCGCTTAAAGCTCAGCCGCCAGTTTCTCAACCAGCTGTGCGTGTGCTTTCTCGTCAACAGAGGCTTCCAGAATCTTTTCAGCACCGGCGATTGCCAGCGTAGCCACCTGGGCGCGGAGGGTTTCCTTCGCCCGGTTAACTTCCTGTTCGAGTTCAGCCTGAGCAGATGCTTTCACGCGGTCTGCTTCGACACGCGCCTGCGTTTTGGCTTCTTCGACGATCTGGTTAGCCCGCTTGTTGGCCTGTTCAATGATGGCGGCTGCCTCTTCCTTGCTTTTACGCATGTCTGCGGCGGCTTTTTCCTGAGCCAGTCGCAGATCACGTTCAGCACGGTCGGCCGCATCAAGACCTTCGGCAATCTTCTTCTTGCGCTCTGCCAGGGCGCCGGTGATCGGCGGCCATACGTACTTCATGCAGAATACGACGAAGATGAAGAATGCAATGGCCTGACCAATGATGGTGAGATTGATATTCACGCCATTACCTCTCGCGGTTGTTGTGTAAGTAGTAGTTACCCGATACGGGGTAAAACGCCATTTCTACTTATTAAGCAACAGCGAACAGGACGTACAGACCCAGACCTACGCCGATCATCGGGATCGCGTCGACCAGACCCATTACGATGAAGAACTGGGTGCGAAGCAGCGGTACCAGTTCCGGCTGACGAGCAGCACCTTCCAGGAACTTACCACCGAGGATACCGATGCCAATAGCAGCACCGATTGCAGCCAGACCCATCATCAGAGCAGCAGCGATATACAGCAGTTCAGCCATTTTTTTTCTCCAGCAATTTTCAAGGTTAAAGTTTAAAGGTTTGAAACAAACTCGGTTTTCTACTACCTGTACCTGGCACTACGCTTAGTGGTGATCGTGGGCCATCGCCAGGTACACGATTGTCAGTACCATGAAGATGAACGCCTGCAGCGTAATAATCAGGATATGGAAGATCGCCCAAGGCACGGACAGAACCCACTGCGCCCAGAACGGCAGCAAAGCGATCAGGATAAAGATCATCTCACCGGCATACATGTTGCCGAACAGTCGCAGCGCCAGGGATACAGGCTTGGCCAGCAGACCGACGATCTCAAGGAACAGGTTGAACGGTGCGAAGATTTTCGGCAGCGGCTGGAACGCCAGCTCTCCGATAAAACCGCCTACGCCCTTCATTTTAATGCTGTAGTAGACGATCAGGGCAAAAACGCTGATTGCCATCCCGCCAGTCGCGTTGACATCGGTGGTCGGTACCACTTTCATGAAGTGGATACCCATCTCACCGGCGACGAACGGAATCCAGTCGATCGGCACCAGGTCCATCAGGTTCATCAGGAAGATCCAGACGAAGATGGTCAGCGCCAGCGGCGCAATCACGGTATTCTTGTGGGTGAAGATGCTTTTTACGTTGTCATCGATGAACTCGATGATGGTTTCAACGAAGTTCTGGGCGCTGCCCGGAACATCGGAGGTAACCGCTTTGGCTACCTTGCTGAAGAACCATACGAAAAGCAGCCCCAAAGCCACTGACCAGAACATGGTATCGACGTTGATCGCCCAGAATCCCATCTCGGCAGCTTCTGCAGCACTGTGTGCGAAGCCCCAACCGTGCTCCGGATGATTACCGAAGGTCAGGTTGGTCAAGTGGTGCGATATATATTCTGAGGATGTAACTGTTCCACTCGCCATTCTCAGTCTCTCATTTTCAAAGTTTCAGGAAACGGTTATTCAGCCTCCACTGCAGCATCCACCCGGACAGTTGCAGCAGTATGAAGGTGAGAAATAGGGAAAATGGACTCAGCGGATCGACCAGAATGAAGGTTGCACTGAACAACCCGGCCGCCAAAACCATTTTCCCTATTTCACTTGCATACAGACTGATCACCACCTGCTGAGCCGTCTCGGCAGGGCGCTTGCTGTAGAGAACACGCCAGGTGAAATAGAGATTGGGCAGCAAATACAAAAGACCGCCAATGAACGCCGAGTATGCCTCGACCAGGCTTTTGGCCAGCAGGCCCGCTGAAACCGCCAGCAGTATCCCGCCTTGCATCAGATATACCTTGAGAAACGCCTGCCTGCTGCGCTTCTGCAACCGTCCGCTGTTCACTGTCGACCGGACTATTGGTTGCTTTTCAGGCACTGTGTTTTGCAAAAGCCACCCTATTTCGGACGCACTGTCCCCTTCAAATAGCGGCAAGATTATAGGGTGTAAGGCCCCTCTACTCAACAAAACGTTAAGGCTTTTGCACTAATGTCTTAACAAACTGGGCAAAGGTAGCGGCATTTTAGGCTTAGGGGACTCAGGAGCCCCCGTTCCTTAGCCCAGGCGCTCGAGAATTGCCTCAAGTTCCTCTTCAGACTTGAAACTCAGGCTTATTGAACCCTTGCCCTTGTCGTTGGCTTTTACCTGAACGGGCACGGCAAAACGCGCCGACAACTCAGTAGACAGGGTTTTGCAGCGCTCACTTGGCTCGGGCTTTGGTTTGGGCAGATGACGGCCCTCGGCGATCTTGCGTGCCAGCGCTTCGGTTTGACGCACGGAAAAACCTTTTGCCACCACCTCTTTGGCCGCTTCGATCTGCTGCTCTTCGGTCAGGGTTAACAGGGCGCGGGCATGGCCCATCTCAAGATCGCCATATTCCAGCATCCGTTTGACCTCTTCGGTCAGATTCATCAGCCGCAACAGATTGGTAATGGTGGAGCGCGATTTTCCGACCGCATCGGCAACCTGCTGTTGCGTCAGCTCGAATTCGGTTTGCAGACGGTGAAGCGCGATCGCTTCCTCCATTGGGTTGAGGTTTTCACGCTGAATATTTTCGATCAGGGCCATCGCGATCGCTGCTTCGTCGGGCACATCGCGGATCACCACCGGGATGGTTTCCAGTCCGGCCATCTGCGCCGCGCGCCAGCGCCGCTCACCGGCGATGATCTCGAACATATCGGCACTGATCGGGCGGATCACGATCGGCTGCATAACCCCCTGAAGCTTGATCGACGCGGCGAGCTCTTCCAGTGCCTGAGGCTCAAGGTCTCGCCGGGGCTGATAGCGGCCGCGCTGGATAAGGCCGACAGGCATCTCCCGGAGCTCGCCATTGGCGCTCGTCGGGGCGGATTCTCTGCCCACTTCCATCGGCTCTTCATCTGCACCGACACTCGAAAGCAGGGCATCCAGGCCACGCCCCAGACCACGTTTTTTGACAGCCATCGCTATTAACCTTCCTGTTCTGTTACCACTGCGTCACTGGAGCGTTCCTGATCGGTGCGGCGGATCAGTTCGCCGGCCAGGGCCAGATAGGCCAGTGCACCGCGAGAGTTCTTGTCGTACTGCAACGCCGGCATACCGTGGCTGGGCGCTTCAGCCAGGCGCACATTGCGCGGAATCACAGTGCGGTATACGCGAGTGCCGAAATATTCCACCAGATGATCCGAAACATCTTTGGTCAGACTCATCCGCGGGTCGAACATGGTACGCAGGATACCCTCGATCCTGAGCTTGGGATTGAGGCGCTTGTTGATCTTGTCGATGGTGCCGACCAGCGCGCTGATCCCCTCCAGTGCGTAATATTCGCACTGCATCGGTATGATCACGCCATCCGAAGCCGACAGCGCATTGACGGTCAACAGGTTCAGTGACGGCGGATTATCGATAAGAATGAAGTCATAGCGATCATGCAGTGGCATCAATGCCATCTTCAGGCGGAACTCCCGGCGCGGCAGCTGCAACAGCTCAACCTCCGCCGCGGTCAGATCTCCATTGGCGCCGATCATGTCATAGCCACTGGGCAAACCGGTAACCAGTGCCTCTTCGGCGCTGCTCTGATCCGTCAGCACTTCATAGACGGAGCGTTCCAGTTGGTGCTTGTCGGCACCGCTACCCATGGTCGCATTGCCCTGAGGATCGAGGTCGATCATCAGCACGCGTTTTTTGGTTGCCGCCAATGAAGCGGCCAGATTAACGGCAGTCGTCGTTTTGCCGACACCACCCTTTTGGTTGGTGATCGTGAGGATCTTCGCCACGCTCAGGCTCTCCCTAGGATCAGCAGGTGCCGCTCACCATCCGTATCCGGCAGGTCGAGCCGGTGACAGGCTTTCAACGCATAACCTGGCGGCAGCTGGTTAAGTTCCGCCTCAGGATACAGCCCTTTCATGGCAAGAAAAACACCCTGATCAGAACAGAGGTGGCCGGTCCAGTTCAGCATATCGGCCAGTGACGCGAAGGCGCGCGAAACAATCTGCTCATAGGGGCCTTTATCGCACTGTTCGACACGACCGTGAATCACGTCCAGATTGCTAAGCCCCAGCTCCAGTTTCACCTGATTCTGAAACCGGGTTTTTTTACCGTTGCTATCCAAGGTGGTGACATCCAGCTCTGGACGCATAATCGCCAGCGGGATACCGGGCAAACCGGGACCGCTGCCGACATCGATCAAACGGCCTTCGCCGATCCAGGGCAAAATACTGAGACTGTCCACCAGATGCCGTGTCACCATTTCAGCAGGATCACGCACCGCTGTAAGGTTGTAGGCCTTGTTCCATTTGACCAGCAGAGCAAGATAGGCCAGCAGACTATCGACCTGATGCTGATCGGCAGCGATCTTAAGCGCAGACAGCTGCTGTTCCAGTTGAGCTTTGTATTCCTGCATCAACCTGCGGCCTTCTGCTGAAGCTGACGTTTTTTCAGATACACCAGCAGCAGTGAAATAGCCGCCGGCGTCATCCCCTGAATACGTGAAGCCTGAGCCAGCGTCTCGGGGAGATGCTGTTTCAATTTGGCCTTGAGCTCATTGGACAGACCGCCAACCCCGTCGTAGTCGAAGTCGGCCGGCAGCGGCGTGTTCTCCTGACGTTGCATCTGCGCGATCTCATCCTTCTGGCGATCGATGTAGCCCGAGTACTTCAACTGGATCTCGACCTGTTCGGCAACCTGGGAGTCCTCTGCCGGTTCGCCCTTTAAGCCCGCCACATCGGCGTAGTTCAACTCGGGACGTTTGACCAGATCGGCCAGGCTGTACTCACGCGCCATGGGTGAGGTCAATTTATCGGCCAATTGCTCCGCTTCATCGCTGCGCGGCTGAATCCAGGTTTCCCTCAGACGCTGGGTCTCGCGCTCAATCGCCTCACGCTTGGCGCAAAAACGGGCCCAGCGCTCGTCACCGACAATACCGAGTTTACGGCCCTGCTCGGTCAGGCGCAGATCGGCGTTGTCTTCGCGCAGAATAAGGCGGTACTCGGCGCGGCTGGTGAACATGCGGTAGGGCTCGGAGGTGCCGTGCGTGATCAGGTCGTCAACCATGACACCGATGTAGGCTTCATCGCGACGTGGATACCAGCTGTCCTTTTCCAGCGCCTGAGCGGCGGCATTGATACCGGCAAGCAGCCCCTGAGCACCCGCTTCTTCATAGCCGGTTGTGCCGTTGATCTGGCCGGCAAAAAACAAACCGGCGATGGTTTTGGTCTCCAGCGTGTGCTTGAGCCCCTGGGGGTTGAAGTAGTCGTACTCGATGGCATAGCCCGGACGGGTGATATGTGCCTGTTCAAACCCGCGGATGGAGCGCACCAGTGCCAACTGAATATCAAACGGCAGACTGGTGGAGATACCGTTGGGATAGAGCTCGTGCGTGGTCAAACCCTCGGGCTCGACAAATACCTGATGCTGGTCCTTGTCGGCAAAGCGGTGGATCTTGTCCTCGATCGACGGGCAGTAACGGGGGCCGACACCTTCGATTACACCGGTGTACATCGGTGAACGATCAAGCCCTTCCCGGATGATTTCGTGACTCTGGGCGTTGGTGTGGGTGATGAAACAGTTCACCTGACGTGGGTGATCTGCAGCGCTGCCGATAAAGGACATCACCGGCGTAGGTGTATCGCCGGGTTGCGTCTGCATGACGGAAAAATCGACGCTGCGAGCATCAATTCGCGGCGGTGTGCCGGTTTTAAGCCGCTCGACCTGCAACGGGAGCTCGCGTAATCGTTCCGCCAATCGAATCGAGGGGGGGTCACCTGCCCGTCCACCGGAATAGTGATCAAGACCGATATGGATGACACCGCCGAGGAAGGTACCGGCGGTCAGGATGACTGTCTTGGCACGAAATCGAATACCACTTTGCGTGATGACACCACGAACGCGTTCGCCCTCGACAATCAGGTCATCGGCTGCCTGCTGAAACAACTGGAGATTGGGTTGGTTCTCCAGAATATCCCGGATAGCAGCTTTATAAAGGATACGGTCAGCCTGTGCGCGGGTGGCTCGTACTGCCGGTCCCTTGCGGGCATTCAAGATACGAAATTGGATACCACCACGGTCGGTTGCACGGGCCATGGCGCCATCCAGTGCATCGATCTCTTTGACCAAATGGCTTTTTCCGATACCACCAATAGCCGGATTACAGGACATCTGGCCCAGAGTTTCGATGTTGTGTGTCAGCAACAGGGTATGCGCACCCATTCTGGCAGACGCCAAGGCTGCTTCAGTACCGGCATGACCGCCACCGATGACGATCACATCAAAGTGGTCAGGATAGTCCACTTAACACCTCTCTGATTGGGGATGACACAGTCGTACGGATGGGGACTGCAAGAAAAGGGGGCTGATTATAGCCTCAGTGATCGACAGAAGAAATGGTTAAAAAATGATCAGGACTGTTTTGTACAGCTTCTCTTCTTTTTAAAAGAGATAAAGAAAGATCTCTTATATGAAGAGAGATTGTTGTGTTTACTACTCTTAGTCAGGGCCAATTCGTTGGGTAACCAGTACTTTTCCTTATAAAACATTATTTTATAAGCATGCAAAGACTGTTTGTGCTGTGCGTATGAGGTGACAACAGCCTTTGGACCGTTTGTTGATAAAAGTGGTAGTTACGCACAAGCAAAATTCGACCACATCTAATCCCCAACTTGCAGTCCTGCAGTTATACAGTCTTTGCACAGCCTATTGTTGATAACTTCTGAAATTTGGCCTCTGTTGAGCACTGATCGAACATAGGGTGAACAATGTGAGGATAATCGGGAATAATATTTCGCGATCTATGTACGAACTCTGTATCAGCTGTGGTTAACGTTTAAGATGCAAAGGTAAACCAACAGAACCAAAAAGTGTGAATATCTTTATTGTCCCTATACACAGAATATGATTTATTTATTTAAAAACAATAAGGTATGGCTTGTTTGATTTATATTTAACTGTGATTAACATGTAGATAGAAGAGCATAATGGTACGTTTATCCACAGATATATCTATCCACATACAGAGACTCCCTAGCAAATGTGGATGAAAAAGATGTCGGAATCGAGGCTGAAATGTGAGTAACTTCGCCATAAAGTTATCCACAGACACCTATTTTTTTACGTCTTCCTCTGAATTTCATCGTTATGCACCGATGGAGCCACCCGAAATGATGGATGATCTGTTCGTAGATCCCGATCCCGTACCGGTTGCACAAGCCGCCTGGTTGTTGCGTGGCTACTTACGGGAGTCAGCCCCGCAGATCATCGAAAGCGTGCGCGGGGTGCTGCGCCAGTCGCCGCTGCGGACCATGCAGGTACCGGGGGGGAAGTGGATGTCGGTCAAAACCAGCAGTTGTGGGGCGCTGGGGTGGGTCAGCGATGCGCTTGGATATCGCTATGCCGATACAGACCCTCTTACGGGGCAACCTTGGCCTGCGATGCCCACTGCATTGCAGGTTCTGGCGCGCGACGCCGCTGCCGAGGTTGGATTTGGCGCCTTCGAACCCGATGCCTGTCTGATCAACTGCTATCAGCCCGGCGCAAAGATGGGATTACATCAGGATCGTGATGAGAAGGATCTCAGCGCGCCGATTGTGTCGGTGTCACTTGGCCTGCCTGCAGTCTTCATGTTCGGCGGATCTAAACGCTCGGATGCGGTTAAACGTTTTCCGCTCGAGCACGGTGATGTGCTGGTGTGGGGTGGTGTCTCCCGGATGGTGTATCACGGTGTCGCACCATTGAAGGCGGGCCATCATCCTTTATTGGGTGAGTGGCGAGTCAACCTCACGTTCAGGCGCGCAGGCTGAGGCCCTGTCAATGCGGGTGGACGTGCAGGCTGCAGCTGTGGTTGGTATTCCCCAGCTCAATCTGCAGCGTCGAGTGTGCAATGCCGAACTCCTGTTCAAGCCCCTGTCGGATGGCGGCCATTGTTTGGTCTCCCGGGTAGCCATCGGGCATCACAAGGTGCGCTGTCAACGCACTCTCGGTCGTACTCATGCCCCATATATGCAGATCCCTTACCTCACGTACGCCGGGCTGGTGCTGCAGATAGTCGGTGACCTTTTCAGGATCGATATGCGGAGGGACGGCGTTCAACGCCAGCTGCAGCGATTCTTTGAACAGGCCCAGGGTTCCGAACAGAATAACCGCCACGATCACCAGACTGATCAGCGGATCGATCCAGTACCACTGGGTAAACAGGATCAGTACTCCGCTGAGTACAACGCCCAGTGACACGGCCGTGTCGGCGGCCATATGCAACCAGGCGCCCCGCACATTGATATCGTGCTTTTGGCCGCGCATGAACAGCAGCGCAGAGTAGCCGTTGACCACAATTCCCACACCGGCGACGGCGATTACCGTCATACCACCGACCTCGGGTGGATTGAAACTGCGCTCGATCGCTTCCCAACCGATGGCACCGCATGCAAGTAAAAGCAGCATGGCATTGCCCAGTGCCGCCAGTATGGAACTGGCGCGCAATCCGAATGTAAAGCGCTGACTGGGTACCCGGCGCGAGAGCAGTACGGCGCTCCAGGCCAGTACCAACCCGAGTACGTCGGATAGGTTATGTCCTGCATCGGCCATCAAGGCTGTGGAGTTGGCCAAAAAACCGAATATAAACTCTGCAACGACAAACACGCTGTTGAGCGCAATGGCGATTACAAAAGCCTTGCCCTGTGACTGGGGATCACCGTGATGGTGGTGATCGTGACCGGCGTGGTGGTGATGGCCCATATCTGGTGTAAAACTCCCGCAGCTTGTCAGTTCCCTGTCTTAGCCTGTCATGTTCCCGTCGG
This sequence comes from Marinobacterium lacunae, assembly GCF_000705555.1. Classification (GTDB taxonomy): domain Bacteria; phylum Pseudomonadota; class Gammaproteobacteria; order Pseudomonadales; family Balneatricaceae; genus Marinobacterium_D; species Marinobacterium_D lacunae. The sequence continues at coordinate 149,561 of NZ_JMQN01000048.1, read as the reverse complement.
GATGAGAAGGGAAGTGAAGGGCCGTGTTCAGTGCTGAATGGAGTGGGAGAACAGATTAACGATCATCACCCCGGTGATAATGAAGCCCAGACCGACGATGGCCGCCAGATCCAGCGTCTGCTTGAACATGACAAAACCGGCAATGGAGATCAGGACGATACCCAGGCCGCTCCAGATCGCGTAGGCCAGACCGATCGGCATGCTTTTAAGCACCTGGGACAGAAAAAAGAACGAACTGACATAACAGAGGGCCATCAGCAGTGTCGGGATCGCCTTGGTGAACTGCTCCGATTTGTGAAGATAGGTGGTACCGGTCACTTCCAAAACGATGGCAATCGTCAGCAGGGCATAGGTTGTGAGCAGCGGTTTCATCCAGTGGCTTCCTCTGCGATGACAGATGTGAACATTGATCCTACCAAGTCATCGCGTTGTCGAGAACGCGTTGTTGGGCGCTGGGTCGGATTTCGCCGTATTTCTACCGTATTTAATTATGATAATTATTCAATTATGATAACGATTCTCGTTAATGTTTGGCTGAGAGGCGGTATTGCGTGATCGCTTTAGCCTGCCAGGGAGAAAGGTGTGACGAAACAAGTGGCGAGCGCCATTCGGGTCGAACAGCTAAGTGTCGGTTATGTCGGACGCCGCGTATTGCACCAGGTCGATACGCAGATCGAAGCGAACAGAATCACGGCACTGTGTGGACCGAACGGCTGCGGCAAAAGCACTCTGTTGCGGGCGATGGCCGGTCTGATTCCGGCTGATTCGGGGACCGTTTATCTTGGCGATACGCCGCTCTCGGGGCTGGCACGGCGGGAGATGGCCCAGCGTCTGGCGTTGCTGGCGCAGTTTAACGAGGTACCCGCAGGTCTTAGCGTGTACGAGCTGGTCTCATTCGGCCGCTATGCACATACCTCCTGGCTTGGCGGTCTGTCGGGCGAGGATCACGATATCGTGCTGGACTCGCTTGCCCGGGTGGGGTTGCAGGACTATGCCGCCCGGGAGCTGTCCGCGTTATCCGGCGGTGAGCGGCAGAGGGCCTGGATCGCAATGGCGCTGGCGCAGGATTGCCCGGTGCTGCTGCTGGACGAGCCGACGACCTGGCTCGATATTCACCACCAGATCGAGGTACTTGAACAGTTGCGCAGCATTCAGCGCGAGCGCAACATCACGCTGGTTTGGGTGTTGCACGATCTGCATCAGGCCGCCAGCTACAGCGACCACATCCTGCTGATGCGGGGCGGTCGTATCCTGCACACCGGCGATGTTGAATCCGTCATGGATCCCACGCATATGAAGCAGGTGTACGAGATCGACATGTTGAGATTGCGACACCCGCAAAGCGGTGCGCCGTTGATGATCCCGGCCCATCAATCTCCGCTGCTGGATTCGCCACCCCGATGAACGATCGCGTCATGTACGGGACGGTCGGGACCGGATGTTTCAACCAGGCTAAGCGCGTATTGCATCGACGCTCACTGCTCGGACCCTCCTGCGCGCTGCTGCTGGTGCTGATCCTGCTGAGACTGGCGCTGGATCTTTCTGCGCTGTCGTCGCTTTCCCGGTTGCAGTGGCTGGATGCCGCCGGATTGCAGCTGATGAACTTGCACCTGCCCCGGATTCTATCGGCACTGATCGCCGGTGGGGCTTTGGGCGTCAGTGGTGCCGTACTGCAAGCATTGACGCGCAACGTATTGGCGGCGCCGGATCTGTTGGGGATCACCGGAGGGGCTCAACTGGGCTTGATCCTATTGCTGCTGGCGCCGGGAATCGGCGCACTGATGTCGCCCCCGGTGCTGTTCCTGTTCTCACTGGCAGCGGCGCTGGTGGTGTTTATTCTGGCTGGCGGGCTGAAAGCGTCGATGCTCCGGCTGATCGTCGCAGGTACGGCGTGCAGCATGATGTTCGGTGCGGTGGTGACACTGCTGCTGGTGATCCACTCACAAAGCGTGGTGGCAGTGGGTGTATGGAGCAGCGGCATCATGTATCAGGGATCGTTACAGGATCTGGCGCTCGTGGCGCTCTGGATTGTTCCGGCGATGGCGCTGTTGGTACCGCTGAAAAAGCCACTGGAGGCGATACAGCTGGGTGTCGAGCGTGCCCGTACGCTGGGTGTTGATCTGACGCGCACTCGAATCGCGGCGCTGCTGGTGGCGGTGGCCTTTTCATCCGTCGCAGTCAGTCTGGCCGGCCCGGTCGGCTTTATTGGCCTCTTGGCCCCGAATCTCGTGCGCTTGAGCGGGCGGGGACGTCTCAGTGCCCTGCTGCCGCTTTCGGCGCTCTGGGGGGCCGCGCTGTTGTTGCTGGCCGATACCCTGGTATCGGTGTTCGATGGCCGGGGTCAGCTGTTCAGCGGCACGCTGATCGCATTACTGGGCACCCCGTTATTGCTTTGGCTGGTGCTCAGAACCGCCGATACTGGCAGCGGCAGTGACAACCGGATCAGCCTGATCGGACGCCCGCGGCGTATCGCCTCTCAGGTGGCGGGCCTGATGGTCGTGGTGATCGTGCTGATGATATCGGGATGGCTGGCGGGCAGTGAAATGCTCTCGCCCGCCGCACTCTGGAAGGGGATTCAGGGTGTCGCGCCCTATGATCGGTTGCTCGAATTGAGGGTGCCCAGAACAGCGCTGGCGTTACTCGGCGGGGCTTTGCTCGCGGTCAGCGGTGTATTGATGCAAAGCGTGATTCGCAACCCGTTGGCAGGGCCTGAAATCATCGGCCTGACCCAGGGCGCCGCTTTGTTCGCCTTGCTGGTCCTGCTGTTGTTTCCGGCAGCGGCCGGGTCGCTGCGACTGCCGGCTGCGCTGGTTGGTGGCTGTACCACGCTGTTCATTGCGCTCTGGCTCAATCGGCATAACCGGTTTGCAGCGGTTCCCATGGCCATTACCGGCATTGCACTGAGTGCGCTCTGCGCGGCATTGACCCAGTGGCTGGTCGTTGCCAACAGTGTACAGGCGGTGCAGGCACTGACATGGCTCGCCGGTGGCACCTATGGCCGCTCCTGGCAGGACCTGTACTGGCTACTGCCGTGGCTACTGGCGGTAGTGCCACTGTTATTATTGGCCGGGCCGCTGAGGATGCTTGATCTGGGCGATGACAATGCGCTGGCGCTGGGTATTAATGTGGCGCGCATACGGGCCCTGAGTCTGCTGCTGGCCGCACTGCTGGCAGCCGCCGTGGTGGCGGTTTTGGGGCCAATCGGCTTTGTCGGCCTGATCGCGCCGCATATCGCGCGTCTTCTTGGCGCTCGCTCGGTAGTGTCGCGTCTGATGATCGCGGCACCGGTCGGCGCGATCCTGCTGCTGGTGGCCGATCTGCTCGGCCGCACGCTGGTGGCGCCGAACGAGATCCCCGCCGGAGTGATGACCGCCTTCCTGGGCGCGCCGTACTTCCTGTTTCTGCTGTGGCGGCATGGCCGTCAGCAACAACCACGTCACCTGAACAGGAGTGTCTCGTCATGAACCGACAACGACGGCGGTTCTGCAGAAGCGTCATGGCTTTGCTGCTGGCCGCCGGTGCGCCGGGGTTGCAGGCTTCTGTACAGGGCGAGGTGGCACGTCGCAGCGCAGCCTTGCCCGCGCGTCCACTCAGGGTCGTGGTGCTGGAGTTTACCTTCGTCGAGATGTTGCTGGAGCTGGGCATTACCCCAGTGGGTATGCCGGAGCCCAAGCATTACGCCCAGTGGCTGGGCTATGCCTCTGAGCAGCTGGTTGATGTCGTCGATGTCGGAACCCGCCAGCAGCCCAATCTGGAAGCGGTGGCGATGCTCGAGCCCGATCTGATCATTGCCCTTGATTACCGCCATATGACCCTCTTCGATACCTTGGATAGTCTGGCGCCGACGATCATGATGCGTTACGACCCCGGCGCGGGCGGCGTCACGCAACTGGAACATACCGTTGGGGCAATGCAGTCGCTGTCACAGCTTGTCGGCAAGATGGACGAGGCTGAGCATCAGTTACAGCAATTTTCAGCAGCACTGGAAGAGGATCGACAAGCCTTGGTCGGTCAACGGGGCCGCCAGGTGTCACTGATGCATGACCTTGGGCTTGGTCATATCTTCTGGGCCTACGCCGGCAACAGCATGGCGGCGGGCATCGCCCGCCATCACGGCCTGGTCTATACACCGGATAGCCGCCCCGGGGACGGCATGCAGTATGTCAGGGTTGATGAGCTGATTCGGCAGGAGGATCTGCATCTGCTGCTGATCGCCTATCGGCAGGGGCAGGATTTGGAGACGACGCTGGCGGATCCGATGTGGCAGTTGGTGCCGGCACGACAGTCGGAGCGAATCGCACTGCTCAGGCCCAATATCTGGGCCTTTGGCAGTCTCTCGTCCGCCATCCGTCTTAGCAGGGAGATGCGCGATTCGCTGTTGCGAATGGCCTGACTGATCGTCACCGGATCAGAGGCGATACTCCTCGGCCATTGCCACCAGAATTTCGCGTTTTCCACTAAACGGCTGGCGTGCATGTGCATACCGCATATTGTCGAGCAGCAGCAGATCGCCCTGTTGCCATTCGAATACCCGGCTGTGCGCATCCAGAACCGCTCTTATTTCGTCCAGCATAGCATCGGGAATGGTGCTGCCATCGCCGAAGTAGGTATTACGTGGCAGGTACTCTTCGCCGACACTGTCGATCAACACCTCACGCATCTCTTGTTCGAGGGCGGAAACATGAAACAGATGCGCCTGATTGAACCAGAGCGGGGCGCCGGTTATCGGGTGGAGCATGATACCGGGACAGCGCTGGCGGGTGCGCAGTCCGTCGCCGTCCAGCCACTGCAGTTCGATCGATTGCGCCTGACAGAACGCTTCGACCTCCGCCCGTTCTTCTGTTCCGAACACCTGCTGCCAGGGTAGATCCAGGCCATTGCCGTAGTTGCGTACATAGAGCAGTTCACGTTCGGCAAACGACCGTGTGATGCGCGGATCCAGCGCCCTATAGATCTGGTGGCTGTCGGCAATCGGGGTGGCGCCGCCCTGATCGGCCGGCCGGTGGCAGTAAAAGGTCAGTCGTAATGGCCAGGCCCGTGTATAGGCCTGCTCATTGTGCAGCGCAATTGCGCGGTGGGCGGGATACTCCGTGGAGGTATAGATGCCGCTGTCGACCTTGCTTCTCGGTGTTGAGCCGAAACTGTAAGAGAGCAGCGGGTAGCCGAACGAGGCGCAGAAACGACTGAATGCGGCAGCTCCGTCCAGGGCGAAGCCCCGCAACAGCAGGGCTCCGTTTGCCTGTCGGTAACGCTCGATCATCTCGAGTTGCGGCGACTCCAGTTGTGAAAGGGCTGCACCGGGTTCTGCGCACAGCATGGAGATCGAGGCGTCGGGTTCGGCCAGGCTTGGCGTGGGCAGGCGGTGTTCGGTCAGTGTCGCAGTCATGCCCGTCCCCCTCAAACCGGATGTACGCTTGGCGCAGAATCGGCTACCTGGGCGGCCATGGCTTCGCGCAGGCTGCGCGGGCGCATATCGGTCCATACCTCATCCACATGGGCGGTGCACGCCTCCATGGAACCGCTGAATCCGATCTCGCGCCAGCCTTGAGGTACTGCCAGAGAAGCCGGCCAGATGGCGTACTGCTCCTCATCGTTGATAACCACGGTAAACAGGTCATTGGAATCGGCACTATTCATGATGATCTCCTTTTCGTTTTGACCGGGCTTAATGCCCGCAATCATGTCGGGTCGTCGCACAGCGCCTGTTCGCATCCGCGCTGTACCTCTTTGATCATGAAGTTGATCAGGGTTGGGGATACGCCAAAGGCATGGGCAATACTTTTTTGGCTGTCACCCTCGAGTCGGTGTCGTTCAAAGGCCTCGCGTTTGCGTGCAGGCATCTTCTCCAGAGCGCAGAGGATGCACTGCAGGTGTTCATGCGCTTCGGCGAGCGGCTCAGGTCCCCTAATCGGGCAGTCCAGTTCGGCGCAATCCACACCGTCGCAGATCAGGCGCATCTCTCTGGCGCGCGTTCTGGCATAGTCGATTGCCTGATTCCGGACCATGCGGCTGAGATAGCCGGCCGGCTGCTTGAGCGGGGTGCTCAGGCGTCGCTCAAGACACTTGATCAGTACATCGTGGACCACGTCCTCGGCAGCCCAGTGGGTGTGCACATAGCGCCGGGCCAACGCCAGCAGGTTACTACGGTGTTGTTGGTAGGCCGCCAACAGCGATTCGTTGGCGGTTCCGTGTGCCACAGGTTGCGTCCATTTCACGTTACGATACTCTATCGATCTAAATGATAATCAATACTATTTGAGTATGAGTATCAATTGCAACATTTTTAGTTGAAATAGACCGGTCGAATATTGAAGCGTCATAACACCTGTAGTGATTAGCCGCTGAAACGGGAGAAAAAGCTCTCCCGGCTGCAACTCATCAGTGCGGCGCGCTTGTGTGGAAAGTCGAACTCCTTGATTCGCTCAAAGCCGAGCCTGAGCAGCCGTTCGATATAGTGGCTGTGATCGGCGCGGGGTTCTCCGACGATGCGCTGCGTGCGTACATCGTCGAGAAACACATAGTGGGTGCAGGTTTCCAGCAGTGCCTGAATCATGCGCGTGGTGCGACAGCGCCAGTCGCCGATAAGGCAGTGCAATCCGCGGTCGAAGCGGTCGGCTTTGTAGTAGTCCGCCAGTGCATCGTCGCTGGCCCAGTAAAACTCGGCGTAGGCGATGGGCCGGTCGTTCAGGGTGACGATGGTGCTGAACAGGTGAGGGTCTTCAGCGCAGCTTTCCAGATAGCGCAGATGACGCTCACGGGGCCCTTTCATGTCCCAGAAGTGGGCGACACGATCATCGTTCATCCAGCGGTGCAGCAGGTCCACGTGGTCATCCAGATTGGCGGCGTGGATCGCCATCCATTTTTTCTGCGCGGGCAGATAGCGTCTGTACAGCAGCCCTTCGGGCTGGCGCCGCGTGAGCGGAGGCTCATCGCTGCACGAGCGTCGGCTGTGCTCGGTTTCCTGAGCCATCCACAGGGATGGGGTTTGCCAGAACCGTGACTGGTCCAGATTCAGGCGGGTGATGGCATGACCGGCGGTATCCAGCGTATCGAACATCAGCAGCAGGTCGGCTGCGTGCTGTTTATCCACAGCCTCACTTGGCTCTAAGGCAAATGTGCGTGCCTGGGGATAGTGATAACACGCCTGCTCAATGATTTGTCGCCAGCTGGCCATGTCCCCGGTATCGAAACGGGATGTGTCGAGTTGCAGGAGCAGCGGGTCCGCCGCCGCTCCCGAGGGCCGGACGGCGTCGGCATCGGCGGTGTTATTATCCACAGCTGAGTCCGAAATCAGTGTTGCCAGGCGATCGGTATCAAGTCGTGCATTCATATCCGTTGCTCCTGCAAATCTGTTTACCAGTTGTAGGTCAGTGAACCGACGATGCGGCGTCCCGGACCCCAGAAACACGCACTCTCGGATGAGCACGCCGATACGTACTCTTTGTCGGCCAGGTTGGTGCCGTTGAGTGCCAGACGCCAGTTGTTGTTCACGCGGTAGCTCAGGCCCGCATCGAGCAGGGTAAAGGCGGGCACCTGAACGCTGTTCTCGGTATTGGCTTGACTCTCACCGATGTGACGCACGCCCAGGGCGATGCCGAGACCGTCCAGCGTGCCCCCGCGCACGGTGTATTTGCCCCAGAGCGAAGCCATCCGCTCGGGAACGGCCGTCGGGTGATTGTCCAGGCTGTCATCGTTGGCTTTGGTGTTGACCACGTCCTGATAGGTGTAGGCCGCCTGGACGGTCAGGTTGGGCAATACCTCGCCGACTGCGCTGAGCTCGACACCGCGGGAACGTACCTCGCCGGTAAGCACCTCCTCGCTGGGGTCGTTCGGATCAGTGGTGGGGACGTTGGATTTGCGCAGATCGAACAGCGCTGCAGCCAGTTCCCAGTGGCTCTGGTCCGGCGCGTACTTCACACCGAGCTCGTACTGCTTGGCCTCGCTGGGCTCGAAGGCGTTGCCGTCGGCATCGGCGCCAAGCTGGGGTTCGAAGGATTCGGAGTAGCTCAGATAGGGGTTAAGCCCGATATCGGAGAGGTAGACGAGACCTGCACGGCCGCTAAATGCACGGTCATGCTGCACGCTGTTGTTTGCCGAGTTGAGATGATCGATCTGCTCGGTTTTGGCCCAGTCATAGCGACCACCGAGTGTCAGCGCCCAACGCTCGGCAAAGGTGATCTGATCCTGGGCGTAGATGCCGACCTGTGTCAGCTTCTGTGTCACATCCTCCTCGAACCAGGGCGTGAGCAGGTTATCCACAACCGGCAGATACGTCGGTGAATAGAGGTCCAGATAGGGGGCCTGGGCGTACTGCAACGGATCGTCGTTGGTTGCCTGCTCATAGTTCAGACCGAGCAGCAGACGGTGCTCGGTATTGCCCTGCTGCAGAGATCCTTCCAACTGGTTGTCCAGCGAGTAGCGCTCATAGTCAGGTTTGGTGTCGGCCGCGATCCGTGCCAGCGCCAGTGTGGTGCCGGTATCGAAGGCACCCATACCGTAGACGTTTCGAATGGTGGACTGGGTGCGGGCGTAGCGGAGGTTCTGCCGGAACTGCCACTGATCGTTCAGGTCGTGGCTGAAACGGTAGCCGAGCCAGTACTGTTTCTTTTTGTAGGTCTCGAAGTCTTCGCTGCCGGTGAACAGATCGGTATCGAGTTCACCATAGGGGCTGTCCACCACCGTGCCAACGGATGGCAGGAAGTGCGCATTGTTGGAGGAGTCCTCGTCGTAATATCCGGCTTCGAGCGTCAGGCTCGTGTCATCATCGATCAGCCAAGTCAGTGACGGGGCGATGGTCAGTCGCTGGTTATCGAAGGGGTCAACGCTCTGATCGGCATCAAGCCCGGAGATGACCAGTCGATAGGCCAGATCGTCACGATCGTTGATCGCGCCGCCAAGATCGAGCCCGATTTTTTTCCAGTCGTCGGTACCGTATTCGACGTGGATCTCGTGAATATCCTGAAAGCTTGGCTGCTTGGTGACGTAGTTCAGCACCCCACCCGGCGTTGCCTGGCCGTAGAGCACGGAGGCCGGACCACGCAGATATTCCGCGCGCTCGATCAGATAGGCGTCGATCGCCCAGCCTGAATAGTTCTTGCCCTGCGGTACCGGCAGGTCGTTGACGTAGAAATCCAGTCCCAGACCGCGGGAACCGGTATAGGTATCCGAGCGCATGCTGCCGCCATATACCTCCGGCGCGATGCCGGGGGTATAGCGCAGGGCGTCGACGGCGCGCAACGGCGCCTGATCTTCAATCTGTTCGCGGGTGATGACACTGATCGACTGCGGGACTTCGTCCACCGGGGTGTCGGTTTTGCTGCCGGCGCTGGATTCCCGGGCAACATAGCCGTCCACGTTGTCATCGCCGATACGCTCGGCAGAGACCGGAAGTGCCGGCAACTCCATGGCGGCGGTGGTATCAGCGGCCATGACCGGCCAGCTGAGCATAAGACTGGCCGACAGTGTTCCGGCACCGAGCAGAGTGCGGTTGCAAAGCGATGACCGGGCAAGTGGTGCCTTGTGTGTTGGATGCATTGAAGGGGTCCTTCTTGTTAAGCGTAAACGTAAATCGAATGATAATCGTTAATGATTATGCGGAGATCCGCGCATTGATCGGTTTGTGGGCTGCTGGAGATTGCGAACCCGCGGCGAGTGACTGTGCGATCTCCTGCGCACGGGTGGGCAGTACCGAAAGCAGGGTATCGCTCAGTCCGTGACTGCGCTCGCAGGCTCCTTGCAGGTAGATGCGGGGCTCGAAACGGTCATCCGTTTGCAGCTCATACTGTCGTGTGACCTGCGGGGTTCCATCCTGTGTCGCCAGGTAGGGCTGGATCGCCTCAAGCATCCGGGTTGCGCCATCCCGACGATAGCCGGTGGCAAGAATCACCAGATCAACGTCCAGAGTCTGCATAGCAGTGCTCTCGCCGCTGCTGAGCGCCAACTGTAATCCGTTATCCCGTGCTTCGACTTGCTCGACCCGGGTGTCGAACATGAAACTCAGTCGCGTCTCACCGGTGATCTGCTGCTGATAGCGCCACTGGAAAAGGGTTTCCAGCAGGGGCATATCGACGACGCTGTAGTTGGTGTTGCGGTACTCCTCCATCAGCGACTGGCGCTGGCTATCCTGACGGTCGTAGAGGTAGTCGGTGTATTCAGGGTTGAATATCTCGTTGACGAAGGGGCTGTCGTCCGAGGGCTTCATGCTGCGACACCGGGAGATTAAGCTCAGCTCAAGGTGGCCAAAGCGATTGCCCAGATCATGGAAGATCTCTGCGGCGCTCTGACCGGCACCGATCACGGCAACCCTGCGCAGAGGTCGGTTCTGTCGAATGATCTCGTCCATCCGGCGCAGATAATCCGAGGAGTGGATGACGCGGTCGTTATCCCGGTGCGGTGCGAACGCCTGCGGAATATTGGGGCGACCGCCAACACCCATCACCAGATTTCGTGCCCGTATCCGTGTGGTTGGCCGTTCCGGTGTCTCGACCGACAGTTCAAGCTCTGTTACTCGACCCTGTTCCAGTATCGGCGATACCGATGTGACGCGACTGTTATAGCGGCAGTTGTCAGCGAATTTGTCTGCGCTCCAGCGCAGGTAGTCGTTGAACTCCAGTCGGGTTGGGAAGAAGGTCTGAAGGTTGATGAAATCGGACAGCCTCCCCTGCTCGTGCAGGTAGTTGATGAATGAGAAGCGGCTGCGAGGGTTGCGCAGGGACACGAGATCCTTGAGGAAGGATATCTGCATGGTTGAACCCTCAAGCAGCATGCTGCCATGCCAGCAAAACCCGGGTTGCTGCTCCAGGAAAAGGGTATTGCCCAGACGTGCCTCGCCGGCCTCGGCGAGTGCAATCGCCAGCGACAGGTTGGATGGGCCGAAGCCGACTCCGACCAGATCATAGGGTTCCAGGGTGTGCATGTGCTGTACCTCCATAATGGTATGTGTCCTTGTGCCCCTTGCCGCGCCTGAACGTATTGCTGAACAGACGCTGGCAGAAGGGTCGATTTTCATGAAGACGTACGCAGGCCGGCAGAATTTAGTTCCGACGCACAATTAATAGCTTTTCAGGCCTCGACTCGGCTTTGCAGCAGATCGGCCAACAGCCGCGGGTCTTTCGATTCCACCGCCTGACAGAGCTGTTCCAGCAGCGCGCGATACATGCGATCGGCCTGTCGTGCGCGGATTTCGGCATCCGGTTGAGCATCCCGCTCGCAGGCAAGCGTCCAGCAGCTTTCGATCTGCGAAGTCTCCCGGCACAGGTTCAGCACCAGCCCGTAATCGACGTCCGTACGATGGCGCTCGAAGGTCAGCGGTTCGATCTTCACCGCCTGAAAGCCAACCAGACTCGGTGCCGGACGCCAGATGAAATTGAACCCCGCTCTGGCAAATGCCGGATGCTCCGGGTCTATCGCCAGTGCTTCGCAGACACCCAGCCAGGGTAGGTGTGCGTGAGCTTTGGCCCGGGTCAGCTGTCGGTGGATCCGCGCCAGCCAGCGCTCAGTGGCGTCGTTACATTGCAGCTGAAATGGAAGCGTGATGAGGTCGGCATAGAGACCGATGACGCCGGCTTCGCTGCGCCTGCCTGCATGGGGCATCTTGATCATGATCTGGTCATCGACGAGCTGGTCGCACTGGGCCAGCAACAGGAGATAGGCGCCTAGTGTCAGCGCTTCGACATCGATACCCTGGCGGGTATGCAGCGCAAATACGCGCGCCGAGAGCTCATCGGGCAGTGTCTGGCGGCAGCGAAAGGCGGTGCGATCAACGGGTGGTGTCTGACCCCAGTCCAGTCTGAGCGGCTGTAACAGCTCCGCGCGCCAGAACGCCACTGCCGCTTGCCAGTCGGCACCCTTAGTCTGTGCGCGCTCCAGCTCATCGACGATATGATCGAGGTAGCGACTGCCAAGCGGATGCAGACTGCGTATGCCGCCGCCATCCTCGTCGCTCAGGTGCGCGTTGTAGAGCACCGACAGTTCATGCATCCACAGCATCAACCCTGCGCCGTCGATCACCAGATGCGAGACGGCACCGAGCATCCAGAACGCGTTATCCTCCAGTTGTATGAGCGTGATACGCCACAAAGGGGCCGTGTCCGGCGCGATGTCGGTGTCGAGAAAGGTTTGGGTCAGGGCGTGTGCCTGCTCAACTCGCTCGGCCGGTGGCAGGGGACGAAGGTCTATCCGGCTCAGGGGCAGACTGTCGATACCGCTGTCGTATTGGACGATATCGCCCTGACAGTTGGGCCGGAAGGCCAGACGCATGGCGTCGTGACGGCGTGTGAGTTGGCCTAATGCCCGCTCCAGTGCCGCGACATCGAGTTCGCCCGTCAGCTGCACATGCCAGCTGATCTGGTTGTCGCAGGCGCCCGGATCCCGGTGACTGAACCACTGCCGCCGCTGGCCAAGGCTCAACGGGACCAAGTTGTCGCTGTTGTTTTGTTGCCGAGGTATGCCGTCCGTTGCCTGCCGCTGACGTGTCAGCAGAGCGGCCTGCTCACTCAACGTGGGGGCGGAGACCAGCGCCTGGAGACTTACCGATAGGTTGAATTGCTCTTGGATGGCGTGTTGCAGCTTCAATAACCTCAGCGAGTGGCCGCCGAGTTGATCAAAGCGGTCTTCGCGCGACGGTGAGCGGTCATCGAGAATGTGTTGCCAGAGTGCTGCCAGGCGTTGTTCGACATCGCCCTGAGGGGGGGTGCCCCGGCCCGCGCTCGCCGCCAGTGACGGCAGGGCAGCGTAGTCGAGTTTGCCATTGGGCAGCCGTGGCAACCGGGCGTATGCCGCCCAGCGTGAGGGCAGCATGTAGGCGGGCAGTTGCCGGCTGAGCTGAGCCTTGATGCGCTCAATCCAGTCGCTATTGCCGGTCGCATCGCTGTCTTCAAACCTTAGCCCCTCTGTTGGCGAGAGATGTGCCGCCAGATGCTGGTCCGGTGCTTCACCTTCGATGCGCACCACCGCCTCGGCCACGGCCGGCATCGTCAGCAGGCGCGCCTCAATCTCGCCAAGCTCGATGCGCAGGCCGCGCAGTTTGACCTGATGGTCGAGGCGGCCCAGATAATCGACACCGCCATCTTCCCGCCAGCGCACGCGGTCTCCGGTGCGGTAAAGCCGGGCGCCGGGTGGCCCGAACGGATCGGCCACAAAGCGTTGTGCCGTCAGACCCGGTCGACCGAGGTAGCCGCGTGCAAGCTCAGGCCCACCGATATAGAGCTCGCCGGGGACGCCGACCGGCACCGGAGCCATTTGTCGGTCCAGTACATGCAGTCGGCGCTGGCCGATGGCGCGACCAATCGGCAAGTAGGGGGCGCTGTCGTCTGCCGGTAGCGGTGCGTCATCACTGCTCCAGAGCATCGGTGTGATCACGGTTTCGGTCGGCCCGTAGCCGTTATGCAGGCGGACGCCGGGAAACGCGGCCCGTATGCGCTGATACACCGGCAAGGTGACCGCTTCGCCGCCCAGTGTCACCGAGCGCAGAGCCAGACGTTGCGGATGTTGCTCAAGTTGCTCGACGATCTGCAACAGATAGCTCGGTGGCATGCCCAGTCGTGTGATCCGGTCACGTTTGATGCGCTCGATCAGCGCCTCTGCACCCAGCGGTTGCTGGGGCGTTACGTGTATTCCAACCCCCTGTGACAGAGCACCCAGCCAGGCTTCTATAGCGCCATCGAAGCAGATCGATATTTGGTGCAGCAGCCGGTCGTCGGGCGCAAAGGCGTAGTACTCGGCGATGGCCGCCAGGTGACGACTGATGGCACCGACGCTGACGGCGACCGCTTTGGGCGTACCGGTGGACCCTGAGGTATAGATCAGGTAGGCCAGCTGATCGGGGTGCGTGTCGGGAAGGCCGGCCGGTGATTGGCTTGCCGGCATGGTTTCATAGATCCAGGTATCGACCGTTACCGGCTCGGACTCTGTCAGCAGCGGTAGCAGGCCGGAGGCCGTAATCAGCCGCTTCGCACCGCTATCCTTCAGCATGAAGCGCAGTCGGGAGGGCGGGTAGTCGGGGTCGAGCGGCACATAGGCGGCACCGGCCTTGAGTATCCCCAGCAGGGTAATGAACAGCCCGGCTCCCCGTTCGAGGCACACCGCGATGCGATCGTCCCGACCGATGCCGGCTTGGCGCAGACGTTCGGCCAGCGTATTGGCCTGTCCGTCCAGTTCGCTGAAGCTCAGCGAGTCCCGGTCGCCGATCAGTGCTTTTACATGCGGTGTCCGTTTGGCCCAGTCAGCGATCTGCTGCCAGGGCGTGAGGCCAGATCGGGCAGCCGCTTCGGACGCACCGGCACCACTGGCTGAAGCCGGACGAGGGTGGTTGAACAGGGAGGCACGCACCGATTGGCGACTATCGGCGGCAAAACGCTGCAAAATGAGGCTCCAGTCGTCGATCAGTCGTTCGATCCGCTGGGGGCTGAACAGGTTGGCGTCATACAATATCGAGAGTTGGAGTGTGCCATCGCGAGCGCTTTCGACCCCCCAGGCCAGCGGGAACTTGGCGCTGGGCCGGCTCAGATCGGCCAGGGCTTCGACGTCCACCCCGCCCAGCGCCAGCGCCTCACGCGCTTCCTGATAGTTGAACACCACCTGTAGCAGCGCGTCAGGGTCGGCACCGGCCTGCTGCTCCGTACGCCCAAGCATCTCCTCCAGCGTCAGGTCCTGATGCTGTTGCACCGCATCCAGCATCGCGCCGACCTGATTCAACCAACGCGCAAGCGGCTGGTCGGGATCGGCGTCCACACAGATCGGCAGCAGATTGACGCAGTAGCCGGCCACCTGTTCGCTGCCGGGCCAGTGCCGGTTGGCATTGGGTATTGCAACGGTGAGGCGTTGCTGGCGCGTATAGTGATACAGCAGGGCCATTAAGGCCGTCAGCATCACCCTGAACGTCGTGCTCGCCCCGTCCAGCGACGCCCGGCGTATCGCGTTGCTCAACTCCGGGGACAGCGTTCGGGTGCACGCGCTGCTTTTGCGTGCTGTTGAACCCTGGGCTGGCATACGGTCGGTGGGCAGTGGCATGGGCGTGGATTGGTGCAGGCGCAGGGAGTGCCAGAACGCCCGTTGCATTGCACGTCCACCGGCATCGAGATAGGCCTGTTGCCAGTGCGCCAGATCGGCAAATTGCAGCGCCAGAGGCTCCAGCGGGGCGTCCGCCGAAGGGCGGTCGGTCAGCGCCTGATACAGGGTACCGAGTTCACGGTTGAGCAGGCGCAGTGTCCAGCCATCGGAGATGCTGTGATGCAGGCAGAGCTCCAGCCAGTGGTGGCGATCATCGAAGCGATACAGCGTGAAGCGCACCAACGGCCCGCGTTCCAGATCGAACGGGGTGTGCAGTGTGTGCCTGACATGCTCGCGGGCTTGATGTTCGCTGCTGACATCCACCAGACGACAGTGATCGCATTCGGACGCCGGGGCGATCACCTGCAACAGGCCCCTGGAGTCCGAGTGAATAAAGTGGGTGCGCAGCGCCTCATGCCGTGAGACCAGCAACGCAACCGATCGCCGCAGGGCATCCGCATCGAGCGCTCCGCGCAGGTTGAGTACACCATGAACCGTGTAGGGGTCCGCCTCCGGCGCCAGCCGCCAGCCGAGCCAGAGTTGCAGCTGTCCCGGTGTGGCGGGATGCTCCCGCCTTGCGTTGGTGTCGGTGCCGCGTGCCGGATCGGGTACCACCGGCAATTGATGAAAGGCGATCCCCTGCTCGTCGAGCCGTTGCAGGAAAAGCTGCTGCTTGTCCGCAGGCAGGGCTCGAAAGCGCCGCGCGACCTGTTCCAGTCGTTGGCTCTGGCGCTCGTTTGGGGTCGATGAAGCCACGTTCATTCTATCTCCTCCAATTCATCGAGCAGGGCGTCCAGTTGATCCAGTGGTTGCGTGTCCCTGCCCTGTGCATCAATGGCTGCAGCGAGATCGGCCAGTCGCGGTGTTTCAAATAGCTGGCGCACAGGCAGACTGATACCGAAATGCCGCTGTATCAGCGCGTTAAGCCGGATGGTCAGCAGTGAATGACCCCCACAGGCAAAGAAGTGGCTGTTGCGCTCAGGTAGGGGGCCGCCCAACAGTTGTTGCCAGAGACCGGCCAGCTGGTGTTCGGTATCGCTCAGCGGTATCGCCGCGTGCTGCGGCAGCGCCTCTGCGGTAGATAGGGGCGGCAATGCCCGGGTATCGAGTTTTCCGTTGCGGGTCAGGGGCATCTGCTCAAGCAGCAGGATGCTGTCGGGACACCAGGCGGCTGGCAGCCGTGCACTCAGCCAGTCGCGCAGTGCCGCTTCACTGCAGCGGGTCGGTGTGCACTCCACGTAGGCGGTCAGCGTGCCGTCACCGGCCCCGGACGTGTGCAGCAGTACACGTGCCCTTTTGACCTCGGGATGCTGTGTCAGCTGTGCTTCAATCTCGCCGGGCTCGATGCGATAGCCGCGGATCTTCACCTGATCGTCAAGGCGGCCCAGGAAGCAGTAACGCTCCTGATCATCCTGATAGACACGATCGCCGCTGCGATACCAGCGCAGGCCCCGGGCATCCACAACGAACTGCTGGTTGGTTACCTCCTCTGCCTGCCAGTAGCCATCGGCCAGGGAGGGGCCGCCGATCCAGAGCTCACCGGGCAGACCGCGCGGCAGGGGTTCGCCCTGACTGTCGGTAATGCACAGGCGTACGTGGGCCAGCGGGGTACCCAAGGGCACTTGGGTTGTCTCGATACTGTGCTCGATGGCGTGCATCAATACCCCGACCGTGGTTTCGGTCGGGCCGTAATGGTTAAACAGCCGCATGCCGGGTGCCGAACACTGCGCCTGTTGCAGCAGTCGGTTGGCGAATGCGGAAGAAAGCGGCTCGCCACCGAGCAGCAGTGCGCGCCGGGGCAGTGTCCCTGTGCCAGAGGCATCGAGCAGCTGGGCGGCATCGAGCAGTGCGTGCAGATGACCGGGTACCGCCTTGAGCAGATCGATCTGCATTCGCTGCATCCAGCGGCGGAATGTATCGCCATCGCGCATGGCCTGTTCGGGTGCGGGGCAGAGTGTGGCGCCGACGTAGAGTGCGCCGAACAGCGAACTGTGGCCGAGATCGGCTGCCAGCGTTGAGATCAATCCGCAGCGCCAGTCCGGTTCCAGTCCGATACGGGCGCTGAGGCTGTGGCAGTAGTGCGCCAGTGCCTGCTGCGTGACGGCCACCGGTTTGGGTGTGCCGCTGCTGCCGGAGGTGAAGATAAGGTAGGCCCGGCGCTGACCGCTACCGGCAACCGGCTCTGGCGCACGGGTATCGTCGCAATCTCCGGCGGAGGCCGTCAGGTGCTCAAGCGTGACGGCTGTATAACCGGCGGGGGGATCGGTATCGTCGCTGACCAGCAGATCGGGACCGGCAAGGCTGAGCAAGGTTTCGCGCCGTGCAGACGGCAGATCCGGCTCCAGCGGCAGGTAAGCGGCGCCGGTTTTCATCACGGCCAGCATCAGGACCACTGTTTCGATCGTCGGCGCCTGCTGGATAGCGACGATGCCGCCGGCACGCACGCCCAGCGCGTTGAGCCGGTGTGCCAATCGATTGCTGCGCCGCTCGAGCTCGGCATAGTCCAGTTGTCGATCAGCCGTGGCGATGGCCAGGCAATCTCCCCGTTCGTGTGCAAATTCGGTTATACGTTGCAGTAGCAATGCAGGGGCAGCCTGCTCGGGCAGAGTGTCATCCGGTGCCGGTGGCCAGAGATCAAGCTCGTTGAGCGGTCGGTGTGGATCGTCGGCAAATTGCTCCAGCAGGCGGGTCATTGCCGACACCAGCGGTTCTACCTGCGCCAATGCCAGCCGGTTGCTGTCGAACCCGAACCGGATATGCAGACTGTCCTCGGCAAGGCTTGAGGTCAGGGTGAGCGCGTAGTGGTTGGTGTCGAACTCCACCGCCTGCTCGACCTGGATACCGAAATGGTCCAGATCGCTCTGACGCAGTCCGGGATTGGATACCAGCATAGAGTCGAACAGCGAGCCACGACTGTCGTGTTGTTGCTGAATATCGGCCAGGGGCAGCCAGGCGTGTTCGAAATCCTCGAACTGGCGCTGTTGCAGGGTTTGCAACCAGTCGATCAGCGCGCTGGGGCGGCCATCGCCAAGGGCTCTGTCGAGTCGGCAGACCACCGGGACGGTGTTCAGGAACAGGCCCAGTGCACGGTCGATCCCCTCGATCTGATCGCGGCGCAGGGATATGGGCGTTGCAAAGCTGACGGTCGACTCGCGGGTCAGACGCGATAGCAGGATGGCCCAGAGTCCGCCGATCAGCGTGTGGGCCGTAATTCGACCCTCCCGCGCCCGGCTTATCACGCGCCGGGCGTTATCCCCCTCTAACTGAAGCTCGATATTCTGTCGGGCTGCTGCCGCGGCCTGCGTTGTCGCGGGCGGCGGCAACTGGCGTGCGATCAGCGTCGGGGTATGCAACGGTTGCAGCCTGCGGCGCCAGTACTCGCGCGCCGCCTCGCCGTCCTGCGTCTCCAGCCAGTGTACAAATGCCGGATAGCAGTGCGGTGAAGGTTCCGGTTGCGCCGTCACGGCGCTCGGGTTGATCGTTGCCAGTACCTCGCGCAGCAGCAATGCGCTGCTGATACCATCGAGCAGGATGTGATGGCGGGTCCAGATCAGATGGTAGCGCTCGGCACCGGGCGTGGGCGCACAATCGGCATCGGTTGGCAGGCGGATCAGCAGCAGCCTCATCAGGGGCGGCTGTTGCAGATCGAACCCCTGCGCGCGCTGCTCTTCGGCGAGCTGTTCAAGCCACTCCCCGGTCTTTGCCCGGTTGCGGCCGTCGATCTCGGTCAGATCGAGTCTGGCGGACGGCGATACCGTCTGACAGGGTGACTCGCCCTGCTGCCAGAGGATACGTGTCCGCAGGATTGGATGGCGCGCCACCGCGTTGTGCCAGGCACGGACCAGCGCGGCCGGATCACTCAACCACAGGGTCAGACGCAACTGGCCGATATAGTCACCCGTCCGGTTGCCGTTGGCTTCCCGCGTGGCGTCCATGGCGTGCAGCAACATACCCTGCTGAAGCGCACTTAACGGGTAGCGCCGGGTTTCGTCCGTGATCGCCGGGGACTCAGCGGTGTCATCGGCGACAGAGGCCTGATTATCGAGCATCGACCAGGCTTCGCGAAAGCCGTCAGTCAGCCGTTGCAGATCAGCGGCCGCGAGAGATCCCGGCAGGTAACGCCAGTTCACTTCCAACTGCTGATCGCTGACGCGGGCATCGACATCGAGCACGTACTGCAATGGGGCACGCGGGTCGCGCTCGTCCATCACCGGCGGACGTATCGGGACCAGCTGACGTCCGGCGCCGTTGTCGGTGCTGATCCGGCCCAGATAGTGGAAACGCAGCGTGCTGCCTTGATCTTTACCCCTTTTGAGCAAAGAGTCGGCGCGTGCGAGGCTGAAGTGATCACCGACGCGGCGTGCCCGTTCCAGTATGGGTTTGAGCGCACTCAGCGCCGTTCGAGGATCGCGGTGCAGCGGCAACGGCAGGGTGTAGAGCGCCGTAAACCAGCCAATAGCATGGCTGAGATCGATACCCGCTGCCATCGCGTCTCCCCGGCCATGTCCCTCGCTGTCGATGGCCAGTGTGTGGCCCGGCAGCCAGCGAGACAGGGCACTCGAGAAGGCGGCATAGAGGCGCTCATGTATCGCCTCGGTCTGTGTCAGCGGCAGGTGCTGGCTCAGCAGTCGGCTCTCGCCGTGAGTCGCCTGACTCGGCAGTGACGGCGGTTGTGCGTCGCAGTTGCTCAATGCCTGTTGCCACTGGGCAAGAAGACGGCCCTGCTCGCTGTCGGGGGCTGACGCTTGTTGCAGATGTTGCCAGAGCCGTCCGTATTGAGCCGGCTCGCAGCTTGGCGGGGTCAACGTCGCTGAGGCACTGTTCAGGGCAATCTCCAGATCACCGAGCAGCGCTTGCCAGGAAACGCCGTCGATCACCAGATGATGCACAACCAGCAGCAGCTCCGGGGCCTGGGCCGGCTGGTGTATCAACAGGGCACAGCAGAGTGGACCCTGTTGCAGACTGAGACGGCGTTGGGCGTGTTCTATGTGCGCCCCGATCAGCGCGGCGTCCGCGACCTCGCAGGTATGTAGCGGGAAGGTTTTGTCGTCGCCAATGTGCGCTTGCCATCCGGAGCCGTCGGTGGAGGGGATGAACTGACACCGCAGCATGGGGTGGTTTGCCAGTACACGATTGAGTGCGCAGGCTACGCGATCGTCTGACATATCCGGTTGCAGGCGCAGCAACAAGCTCTGGTTCCAGTGCCCGGCGTGGGGCGGCAACTGGCTCAGAAAGCGACGCTGCATGGGCGAGAGTGTCAGCCTGGCGGAGGCGGGGGGCACATGTTGGGTGGTGGAGGGGGTCGCCAGTTCAAGTGATGTCATGGATGCCGCGGCCGCGGCCATATCCGGCGCATTGAACAGGTCGCCGGGCAGCAGTTTCCAGCCCTGCTTGCGCAGCCGGGCAATCAGGGTCAGTGCCAGTATGGAGTCCCCGCCAAGGGCGAAGAAGTTGTCCTGTCCATCCACCGCTTCGCAGCCGAGTACCTGAGCGCACAGCTGCTTAAGCAGGCTCAGTGCGCCGCTGGCGGATTCAGCAGGCTTTTCGGTCGGCTGAGTGTTCCGGGGGGCATCGGACAATGTAGGGGCCGTTACGGCCAGTTGATGGTCACGGGTCGGAGCGGGCAGAGCGGCGCGATCGACCTTGCCGTTGGCTGTCAGCGGCAGCGTATCGAGGGGAACGAGCCAGTGCGGAATAGCCGCAACCGGCAGTTGCCCTGCAAGTGCCGACATCACTGTTGAATGATCGTAGTCCGGCCCTGTTACCACGTAGGCACAGAGTGCGGGTCGCCGGCGTACAGGGTCAATAACCCCCGTCATATGCACCTGACGGACTCCGTTGCAGGCTAGCAGTACTGCCGCTGTCTCGGATGGATCAATGCGATAACCGTTGATCTTGAGTTGGTCATCGCGACGGCCGAGGAAACTGATGATGCCGTCACGCCGGACTGCGCGGTCACCGGTGCAGTAAAGCCGAGTGCCGTGTCCGGCCGGGTCGGGAATGAAGACGCGGGCTGTCTCGCCTGGCTGGTGCAGATAGCCGCGTGCCAGAGTGGCACCTGCGACATAGAGATCGCCCTCTTCACCCTCGGCGACCGGTTTCAGCTGTCGATCGAGAATGTGCAGTGTCACTTCGCCCAGTGCCTGACCGATCGGCACCGAAGCTGAACCGGTAAACAGTGCCGGATCCTGGCTATGCAGGGGGTTCAGTGCCACCCCCACTGTCGTTTCAGTCGGACCGTAATGGTTGTACACCGACAGCTCCGGTTTGAGGCGCCGCACCTGCGCCAGCAGTGCGGGGGTGAGCGCCTCGCCGCCGAGTATCAGCGCCTGTTGTGGCAACACGCGCGTCGGCTCGGCGTGTTCAAGCAGAGCCTGCAGGTGGCTGGGCACCAGCTTTATGACATCGATCTGATGATGCTCGATCTGCTGGGCGAACGCGTTCGGGTCGAACAGACTCTGTTTTGGCAGCAGCACTAACGGCTGCGCCTGCTTAAGGGCAAGGAACAGCAGCGTATGTCCCAGATCCGCTGCCGGTGTGGAGGCCAGCGCGACCCGTGCCTCGGGCGCGAGCGCCAAGTGCGCCGATATCGCTTCAAGATACTGCCAGAGCGCCTGATGACTGATCATTACCCCTTTCGGGCGGCCGCTGGAGCCAGAGGTATGGATCACATATGCCAGCTGACCGGCCCCGGCGTAGCTGTTTTGGCGGGACGGAGATCGGGCTTCGCCTGTGGGTACCATCAGGTGGTCAAGATCGATCTTCAATACCGGCATCGCGAAGCGATCATGGGCATGGGGAAAGCTTGAATCGATCAACAGCAGGTCTATACCGGCATGCTCTGCCATTGAACCGAGCCGCGCTTCGGGCTGATCCGTTTCCAGCGGTATATAGACACCGCCGGCCTTGAATATGGCCAGTATCGCTACCGGCAGCGCAACGGAACGCGACAGCGCAACCCCGACACGGGGTGTTTCGCCGTCCTCGGCATTGGCATACCGGTTCAGCTGGGTTGCCAGGTTGTGCGCCAGAGTGTCGACCTGGCGTACGGTCAGGCCATGCTTGCTATCGAACAGTAAAGGCTTCTCGGGTGCCTGCCTTAGCTGGTGCTGCCAGGCCTTGAGTAACGGTGGCAGATTGGGTTCATTTGCGTACCCGGCAAGGTAGTCCTTCAGTTGAATGTCGGGACGCGCCGGGAGCTGTTCGAGCAGTTCGGCGTAGCGCGTGGCGAACCGGTGCAGCGCTTCCGGCGAGAAGCCGCGGGCCAGCGTCTCGCCAAACACCTTGGTCGGGCGGCTGGCGAACCGACAACTCAGTCGACCCTTCTGTTCGACGATATCCAGCGTTAATGGATAGTGGACCGGGAGTGCGTTCTGTTCGCAGGGGCTCAGGCTCAGGTCATCGTTCAGGGTCACCGCTTCCGGCAGTGGTAGATGTTCGGTGAATTTGACGAAGATACGCGGTGCTTTGGGTTGCAGCTCGCGCCTGAGCTGGTTCAGCCGAACGAACGGAAGTGTCTGATGTTGCTGGGCGGCGTACATCTGCTGTTGCAGCGAACCGAGCAGATCGGCAAAGCCTTGTTCGGGCGCCGGATCGGCCCGCGTGACGAGGGTGTCGACAAAGAATCCCATGCTATCGGCCAGTTCGCTGTGCTGGCGCAGTGATACCGGCAAGGCGATATCGAACGGCTGCCCCGCGGCATAGGGGGCCAGAGACCACTCCAGTGCCGCCAGACACAGGGTGTGCAGGTTGACCTTGTGTGTCTTGCACAGCCGGTGCAGTGCCTGTGTCGATGCTTCCGATAACTGCTGTGCGCAACGGACCTGTGTGTTGCCTGCACCGTCCGTGGTGGTTATTGCGTGGGTGGGAAAATCGGGCAGCCCTGCATCCTCACGGCCGGCAAATTGCTGACGCCAATAAGCTAACTCCCGTGCTTCGACACCACTGCGGAGCCAATAGTCGTGCCACAGAGCCATGTCGCCCTGAGTGACCAGCGGAGAAGCGGACTGTGTTTCGTACTGGCTGTTGCCCAACCGGGCACAGAGCATCTGGAACAGCAGTGTCATGGAGTGATCGTCGCTGACGCTGTGATGGGCGCAGATCAGCAACAGGTGTCGTGTTGGCGTACAGCGTATCAGCTGAAAGCGCCACAGCGGCCCCTGCTCCAGATCGAACGGTTGTGCCTGTTCCCTGGCAATGAGCGCATCAAGCGCGGCCTGAGATCGGGTATCGACGCTCATCTGCGCCAACTCGATTCCGCCAGGCGGCGAGATTACCTGCATCAGAGTACCGTCCTCACGCTCCCGGAAACGGGTGCGCAGCGCTTCCTGTTGTCTCTCGATGTACTCCAGCGCGCTTTGCAGTCTGGTTACATCGAGGGTACCGGTGAACTCAAGCTGCGCTGGAATCCGGTAGTCGCCATTGTTCGGATCCGCCAGCCACAGATGCCAGAGTTGCTGTTGCGAAGGCGAGCTGGGTTTTTCGACGCAGCCGGTGTCGGCCGGAGGTGTCAGCGGTAGCGGAGGCAGCGGGCTCAAGTCCGCCGATGTCTGTTGCAGGGAACCGACCAACGCCTCGCGCTGATGGTTATCGAGCAGGCAGAACCGGTAGGCGAGTTGGGTAGCGTTTGAGTCGTCCCTGGTCTGGTCGGTGCTGCCGGTTTCGATTGCACGCATCTGTGAGGCGATAATCGGTAACCGGTGATCATCCCGCCGTTCATTGATGGCACGCTCCAGTGTGCGATCGAGCTGATCAAGGCTCACATGCAGGTGACACTGCTCAAGTGACAGCCGCACGCCGAACTCAATCTCGATACCGTGGACAAGGCGCAACGCGAGCAGTGAGTGGCCGCCAAGGCTGCTGAATGACGCCGCGGAGTCAACGTCGCGGCGCTCAAGCAGCTGCTCCCAGATTGCACGCAGCCGCAGTACGCGATCCGTAGGCGTCGATCTATTGCTGACCGAGGGTGTTGATTCCGCCCGCCCGGTGCTGGCCAGCAGACTCTGACGGTCGAGTTTGCCGCTGCTCAGGCGTGGCAGTTCGGATACCGGTTGCAGCGCGGCAGGCACCATCCAGTCGGGCAGGCGTTCGCTCAGGTAGGTTTTCAGGGCGGCTTCCCCGATTGTAGCGTCCCGGTCTTTTGGCACATACCAGGCGATAAGCCGCTTGCCTGTCTTATCACCTGAGGCGAGTACGCAGACCTCTTCGATAGCCTCGTGGCTACGCAGGCAGGATTCGATCTCGCCGGGCTCGATGCGCAATCCGCGCAGCTTGATCTGATCGTCGTTGCGACCGATAAATTCGCAGTAGTCGGCGTGTTGGCGCACCAGATCGCCCGTGCGATAGAGGCGTGCACCGGGGCGGTTGGCGAAGGGGTCCGGCATAAAGCGCTGGGCGCTGAGGCCCGGACGATTCAGATAGCCGCGCGCGAGGATATCGCCGCCGAGGTAAAGCTCACCCACCTCACCCTCTGCAACCGGCTGCATCTGTTCATCCAGCAGGTAGGCGTTACGTGCCCCGATGGCTGTGCCGATGGGCAGGTAGCGGGTTTCGGGCAGGGTCGAGGCGTCCGCCGGGGAGGACCAGATCATCGGTGTGATAACCGTTTCGGTTGGGCCGTATCCGTTGCTGATGCGCGCATTGGGAAAGCGGGTACGCAGGCTGTGCAGGTTTTCGGTTGGAGAGGCTTCTCCGCCCAGTGTCAGGAAACGGATCTGACCCAGCGCCAGATTGTGTCGCTCCAGATACTGCACCAACTCTTGAAGGTAGGCGGGTGCGATACCGAGGGTATCGATTTTCAGCTGCACCAGACGGGAGAACAGCACGTCCGGCGCCAGCACAGACGTGGGGCTGATGTGGAGTTGCGCACCCTGCGTGAGCATCAACAGCCAGGCCTCGGTTGCGCCGTCGAAACTGATCGACTGCAGGTGTAACAGACGTTGCTCGCAGGTGACGCCGTAAAATCCGGCCATAGCCTCGATGTGGCGCTGCAGGGCCCGGTGCTCCACCGCCACACCTTTGGGCAGACCCTGTGAGCCCGAGGTGTAGATTATATAGGCCAGTTGCGACGGACGCGGTGGCGGCAGCGCAGACTCCGCGGTGGCTGGTGCTATCGCGAGCCGGTGCTGCCCGATCACCTCGCAGGGCACCTGATCGGCCATTGCGGAGAGGATCTCGGCGTCGGCGATCAGCAGCGTCGCGCCGCTGTCCTCAAGCACTGTCTGCACCCTCGTGACGGGGGTGGACGGATCGATTGGCAGGTAGGCGGCGCCGGCCTTCCAGATGCCCAGCAGCAAGGGGAAGAGCTCAACGGATCGCGATACACACAGCGCGATGACCGGCTCCTGCTTCCGGGACGTTTCGGGTTGATCGCGCAGGTGTTGAAAAAGTACGTGAGCGATGCGGCACGCCTGTTGCTCCAGTTCGCTGTAGCTCAGGCTTTGGGTGCCATCGCTCACCGCAACGGCATCCGGGGTGCGCAGCGCCCATTGGGCGATACGGTCGATAAGCGTGGTGGTTTGCATCCGTCCTCCGACATGGATCTTTGGGCAATATGCAGGGGGAGACGAATTTGTCCGCCGTAGATTTAGCCCCGGCAGTATTTGTCAGGTGCAGGCAATAGAGGGGGTAAATTTTGGCGTGGTGAAAACGTCAGTCGACTGGGTGTGGCACCGTGCCGGCTGTTTCGGCCGATTACGGTGTCTTGATCGCCAGCTGCGAAATAGCTGGCGCGAGTGTCACACAGAGGAGTCCAGTACATTGACAACCCACGGATCGGAAAGACCGCAAGCACAGATGTCGACGTCCGCCGAGTGGCGACAACGTCCGGCTAACCAACTGCTGCTGCGTTTGCTCGGCACATTCCGGCGCCGCTTGCTGATAGCGGTGGTCGCCAGTCTGACAAGCGGCTTGTCCAGTGTGCTGTTGATCGGCTTGATCAACGAAACCTTTTCCGATGGTCAGGCGACACTGTTTTCACCTTCGAACCTGATCTGGCTGGCCGGACAGTTTCTGTTGCTCTGTGTGTTGGCGGTGGGCATGCGCATGCTCTCGGGGCTGCTGTTCGTCAAGCTCAGCCAGGGTACGCTGGCGGAACTGCGGCGCCATCTGGCCGAGCGTATTCAACGTGCGCCCTTTAGACAGGTGGAGCTGATGGGCGCGGCGCGGGCGCAGTCGGTGATGACCGACGATGCGCAGCAGGTTGCCCAGTTTCTCGTCTGTTTACCCAATATCCTGATAAATGGTGCCATCCTGTTGGGCTGCATGGCCTACCTGGCCTGGCTGTCCGGGACAGCATTTTTGCTGGCGGCGGTTGCGTTACTGCTCGGTGCCGGCGGTTTCCACTTTGGACACAAACGGGCGCTGACCCGGCTTCGACAGGCGGGGCAGATGCAGGATCGTCTGTTTCAGGGTTTTGGTGGACTGTTTTTGGGGGCCAAGGAGCTGAAACTGAACCGTAACCGGGCGCAGAGCTTTCTGCACGATGAGCTGAACACCAGTATCGACCAGGTGCAGCGGGACCGCGTCGGCGGGTTGAAAACCTATATTCTGGCCAGTGGCTGGGCCAGTCTGATGATCTACGGATTTATCAGCGTCATGTGTCTTCTGGCGGCGTCCGGAACACTGTTCGATGCCGTTCAGGCGGCCAGTTACACGATAATATTTCTCTACATGCTGCTGCCGCTGGATGCATTGCTGAATAATATTTCATCCATCAATCTGGCCTGGATCGGGCTGGAGCGTATAGGTGCAGTGCTGGAGCAGACGCAGGAGGCCGAGCCGGTCGGGGCGCCACAGGCGCTGGCATATCAGCATCTGGCGCTGGTCAATGTCAGCCACCAGTACTACCGGGAAGCCGAGGATAATCTGTTTACGCTCGGACCGATCACCCTGCACTTCCAGCCGGGGGAGTTGGTGTTTTTGGTTGGCGGTAACGGCAGCGGTAAAACCTCGCTGGCAAAACTGATAGTCGGCCTGTACACGCCGCAACAGGGGCATATTGAGCTGAATGGCCAGTTGCTGGCGCCGGATCAACAGGATAACTACCGGCAGCTGTTCAGTGCCGTGTTCAGTGACTTCCATCTGTTCGAATCCCTGCACAGGCTGGAGGAGAACTGCTCTGCCGAGGCGCTTGATCGGTCGGCGCAATACTGGATCGAACGTCTGCAGCTGGCACACAAGGTCAGTATCCGCAATGGACGTTTCTCGACCCAGGCCCTGTCACAGGGTCAGCGCAAGCGATTGGCCCTGGTGGTTGCGTATCTTGAAGACCGACCCTTTTACCTGTTCGATGAGTGGGCAGCCGATCAGGATCCGGTGTTCAAGCAGGTTTTCTATCAGGAGTTATTGCCAGAGCTGAGAGCCGCCGGAAAAACGGTGCTGGTGGTGACACATGATGACCGCTATTTCCCGGTGGCGGATCGCTGCCTGAAACTGGAGAACGGCCAGCTGATCGAGCCACGGCCGGCCGTACCCGCCTGACGGGACGGTCAGGGTAGAGCGGCGGTCACGATATAGTTTTCAAGGCGGCACCAACGGGCCTGTACCAGTGCACCGGCAGGCCAATGCTCCGACAGGCTGGTCAGCAGCCGCAATCTGATACGGCCATTGTCGGTGCAGTCGATCACTTCGGCATCGTGGAAGTAGAACGCCGTCGATGTCAGCGGGAACAGGGCTTTGTAGAGGCTCTCTTTGGCGGAGAAGACGGTGGTCAGCAGCTGGCTGTCGATACGATGGTGGAAACGCACCCGCTCTTGCGGCGTGAGGATATGATCGGCCAGTTCCGGTGCATCGAACAGGGCCTCAATATCCAGCCCCAGCGCTGGAACATCGGACTCTCGTGCGGCGGCGACCAGAACACGCGATCCGCTGTGGCTGATCGAGCCCACCACACCGCTGGGCCAAAGCGGTTCGCCATGCGCACCCCGTCCTGGGCAGAGGTTTTCGCCGGTCAGGCTGTGGATAACCTTCTGCGCACAGAGTCGGCCGACCCGGAACTCCAGTTGCCGCGCCGGTATTGCCCGGCGTAACGGCTGCGGCAGGGTCACGGTGGCGCAGCGGAGAATGCTCTGATGCGTCAATCGGGCAGTATCGGCCGTAGCGAACCGGACCCTGCGGTTAACGGTATCGGGTAGGGGCAGGTGTGCTTCTGCAATCATCGTCTCGTTCTTTTCTGTGATGTTGAACGAGAGACGCTATGGCCTGCGTGAAATTTACCCTTACTTGCCGATGCAGAAGGAGCTGAAAATCCGCCCGAGCAGATCATCGGGTGTGAACTCGCCGGTGATCTCGCCAAGTACCTGCTGAGCAAGACGCAGGTCTTCCGCCAGCAGTTCACCGGCACCTTCGGTCTTCAGTTGCCCCCGTCCGGTTTCGAGCAGTTCCCGTGCGCGCTCAAGGGCATCGATATGACGGCGGCGTGCCATGAAACCGCCCTCGGTGGTGCTGGAAAAGCCCATCACCGCCTTCAGGTGTTCGCGCAGTAACTCGACTCCGGCGCCATCCTTCGCTGACAAGGCAATAAGTGTGTGCTCACCTACTTGTTCAATTCGCGTTGCTTCGCCGCTCAGGTCCGCTTTGTTTCGAATCAGCGTCAGGTGGCTCAGGTCATCCAGATGTTCACCAAGTTCGGGCCAGAGACTGAGTGGATCCGTGGTCGCGGAGCGGGTGCTGTCCACCATCATCAAAATGCGGTCGGCGTTGCGTATCTCGGCCCAGGCACGGTCTATACCGATGCGCTCCACTTCGTCCGGCGCATCGCGAAGGCCAGCGGTATCGATGATGTGCAGCGGCATGCCATCGATGTGGATATGTTCGCGCAAGACATCACGCGTGGTGCCCTCAATATCGGTGACAATCGCTGTCTCGCGACCGGCAAGCGCGTTGAGCAGGCTGGATTTGCCGGCGTTGGGTCGTCCGGCGATGACGACGCTCATACCCTCTCGCAGCAGGCTGCCCTGTTTGGCTTCCTGGCGGACATCGGCCAGCTGGTTGAGAATAGTCTCAAGATCACCGAGCACCCTTCCATCAGCCAGAAAATCGATCTCCTCCTCGGGGAAGTCGATCGCGGCTTCGACATAGATCCGCAGCTGAATCAATGCTTCGACCAGTTCATGGACGCGCTGTGAAAACACGCCCTGGAGCGAGCGCAGCGCACAACGGGCGGCCTGCTCGGACGAGCTGTCGATCAGATCCGCGATCGCCTCGGCCTGGGCAAGGTCCAGCTTGTCGTTAAGGAAGGCGCGCTCTGAAAACTCGCCGGGACGCGCCGGGCGGGCGCCAAGCGCGATCAGCTCCTGCAACAGCAGATCAAGAATAACCGGTCCGCCATGCCCCTGGAACTCGACCACATCTTCACCGGTAAATGAGTTTGGACCCGGGAAGTAGATCGCGATGCCCTGATCCAGCTCTTCACGCTGCTGGTTGTGAAAGGCGGCGAAATGGGCGTGCCGGGGTTGGGGGGTAAATCCCAGCATCCGCTGTGCCAGCGCCAGCGACTGAGGGCCTGATACTCTGATGATGCCCACACCGCCCCGGCCGGGTGGTGTCGCCTGAGCAACAATAGTGTCCTGAGTGATTTGCATGCTGTATTTCCCATTCACGCCGTGCAAAGACGGAGATGAGTGCGTTCAAATTCGTCATGTAAAAAAGGCTCCCTCAGGAGCCTTTTTATCAGTGTAGCCGTTAAGCCTTCTTGGTATCGCCCGCCTCGATCTGGCGGTTGATGAGCCACTGCTGTGCGATCGACAGGATGTTGTTGACCAGCCAGTACAGCACCAGACCTGCCGGGAACCAGAGGAAGAAGAAGGTGAAGATGATCGGCAGCAGCTTCATGATCTTCGCCTGCATCGGATCGGGCGGCGTCGGGTTCAGCAACTGCTGAATGAACATGGTGCAGCCCATCAGGATCGGCAGAATAAAGTACGGGTCCATCTGCGACAGGTCGCGAATGTAGCCGAAGAAAGGCGCGTGACGCAGTTCAACGGATTCCATCAGTACCCAGTACAGGGCGATGAATACCGGCATCTGCACCACAATCGGCAGACAGCCGCCCAGAGGATTGATCTTCTCCTTCTGGTAGAGCTTCATCATCTCCTGAGACATCTTCTGACGGTCGTCGCCAAACTGCTCTTTCAGGCGCTGCATCTCGGGCCCGAATTTGCGCATCTTGGCCATCGACTTGAACGCCTTGGCGTTGAGCTGGAACAGCGCAAGCTTGACCAGCAGGGTGATGCCGATAATCGCCAGACCCCAGTTGCCTACGACGGAGTGGATCCACGTCAGAATGATGTGCAGCGGGGTCGCGATCCACCAGAGGATGCCGTAGTCCACAGTCAGTTTCAGGTTCGGTGCAGTGGCTTCCATCTGCTCCTGATCCTTGGGACCGGCATAGAAAGTCGCGCTGACACTCTGGCTCTGGCCCGGCGCTACCTCGAAGGAGGGCGACAGGAAGCCGACAATGTAGTTGCCGTTCAGTTTACGAGACTGATAGCTGTATTCGGCACCCGGTGCCGGAATCCACGCGCTGACAAAGTAATGCTGAACCATCGCGACCCAGCCGTCCTGGCTGCTGGCGCTGAAACGCTCTTCGTCCATGTCGCCGAACTTGACCTTCTGGTAGTTATTCTCGGCGGTGGAGAATACTGCGCCCAGGTAGGACTGCATGCCCATGGAGGTCTGCTGGGAGGGGTCTGCGCTGCCGTCACGCTTGATCTGGCCGAACAGAATGCCCTGCCAGGGCTCCTGACTTTCGTTGTCGACAATGTAATCAAGGCCGACACGGTACTGGCCGCGGTTGAAGACAAACCGCTTGGTGATCTTGACGCCGTCGGGCTGGGTCAATACCAGATCCACGTTCAGGCTATCCTGATCGCCCAGCTCGTAGCTGGCGTTGGCTGCCTGATAGACCGGACGACCGCTCTTCTTGGCATCAGGACCGTCGCGACCGACCAGGCCACTCTGGGCGACGTAGGTACGGTTGGCGTTTTGCTCCAGCAGAATAAAGGGTTCGCCGGAGTTGAGGGCCGACTCCTGCTTGGGTAGTGCGACCTGAATGATGTCGCCGCCATGTGGGTCGATCAGGACCTGCAGTACATCGGTACTGACGCTGATCAGCTGGCCGGAGTTGGCGGAGACGGCTGCCTGAGCCTGATCGGCAGGGTTGGCTACCTGCGGAATATCGGCGTGGGCGTCTGACGCAGCACCTGCGGTTGGCAGCTCACTGCTGCTGCCATTACTACTGTAGGCCGAGACACTGGGTGCCTGCTGCTGGGCTGTTGCCTGCTGTTGGGCGGGACCGTAGTCCTCGTTCCACTGCAGTACCAACATGTAGGAGATGAGTGCCAGGGCGGCAATCAGTATGACTCGCTGTACATCCATGGCGATGGGACCATCAACTTTTTTTGTGAGCTTTTTGGGCTTTTTTGATCAATCTGGACCAGCAACGCTCAATCATTTTATGCAGCTCGGGGTTTTCGAGCTCATCCAGACCGCGACGGGCCAGAATAACGATATCCACGTTGGGGAGCTGATGCTGATGCAGGCGAAAAGACTCGCGAATGATACGCCGAACGCGGTTGCGTTTGACAGCCCGACGGATGTTTTTTTTAGAAATAACAAAGCCGACGCGCGGATGTCCAAGGTCATTGGGGGAGGAGAGGATGAGCAGCGGTTGCTCGGATACCTTGAACGCGGCTTTATCGAACACGCGCTTGAAATCCCCGCCGGTTAGCAAACGTAACCGACGGGGATATTCGAATTCAGCCATGCAGACGTTAAATCCTGCTGGCAGAATTAAACAGTAAGGCTTTTACGGCCTTTGGCGCGACGACGGTTCAGAACCTGACGGCCATTTTTGGTTGCCATGCGAGCACGGAAACCGTGAGTACGAGCGCGTTTGAGTACGCTAGGTTGGAAAGTTCTTTTCATTGCCTCAGTCCTACTTACGTTCTGTACGTGAGGTGCTGATCCACGTATAGGTAAAAATCAAGACGCGAGATTCTAGTTAATCGCCAGATCAGATGCAAATCATTTGTACAGTTTTTGTCAGGCGGCCGTTCTGGTCTTGCCTTTATAAGGAGAGAGCAAACCGCAGCAGAGGGCGATATAGGCTGTTTATTTGGGGCTTCTGTCACGCGCGTGACACCTAAATGAAAAATTCTGTTTGTAAGTATAAAAAAACAATATATAACAAATAATTATGATGTTTATAAGGCTATTGAAAGCTTGTTTTCAACTTGTGTGAGCTGGCCTGAGCGTGGATAACGCCCCTATGATGCCGCGTCGACAGGCGTTGAGGGCCTTTAGTCATCGAATCTGAAAAAGTTTGCCCACAGCTGTGTATAACTGCCTTTCGAATGGTTAGAATAGCGGCCAGTTCATATTAAGAAAGCGGCCTGTCCCTCTCCGACAGAGCCAGCTTCAATAACTATCAAAGTGCTTTATCAGGGGTTATAGGGATGTCGGTCGAACTTTGGGAGCAGTGCCTGCAGAGCCTGCAGCAGGAGTTTCCTGCCCAGCAGTTCAACACCTGGATACGTCCGTTACGTGCGGATGGCGCTGATAATGCACTGGTACTGCTGGCGCCCAATCGTTTCGTTCGAGACTGGGTTGCAGACAAGTTTCTCTCACGTATTCGCCAAGTCGTGGCGGACATCAGTGGTGATATCAGTACCGAGGTGCGCCTCGATATTGCAGGACGTGCGTCAGCCGGTGCCAGCGAAGGACCGACTGCGGGTGCACGTCGCAGAACCGCTCCTATTCGCAAGCGTTCGACAGTCAGCGCTGTGCCCGATATGGCGCCCAGAGCACGTTTTGCAGCGCCCGAGCCGGAGGTCATCGAAACGGCGGTCAGTATGCCCGTCGAGTCTGTAACCCTGAATGGATTTCAGCCGGAACCTCAGCTTGAACTGGATATGTTGCCCAGTGAAGAGGCGCCCCGCGCACGGCCTGCTGAGCGCCGCGTCGAGGTGGAGGGCAGTGTCCGACATCAGTCCAACCTGAATCCTTCGTTTACCTTTCAGTCGTTTGTGCAGGGTAAGTCGAACCAGCTTGCGCTGGCGGCGGCTCAGCAGGTGGCGGATAACCCGGGCGGCGCCTATAACCCGCTCTTTATTTACGGCGGGGTCGGCCTTGGTAAAACCCACTTGATGCACGCAGTGGGCACCGAGATGCTTAAGCGCAATCCCAACGCGCGTATTGTATATCTGCACTCGGAGCGTTTCGTTGCCGATATGGTCAAGGCGCTGCAGCTCAATGCGATCAACGATTTCAAGCGCTACTACCGCTCGGTCGATGCGCTTTTGATTGACGATATCCAATTCTTCGCCGGTAAGGAGCGCTCCCAGGAGGAGTTCTTCCACACCTTCAATGCCCTGCTTGAAGGTGGTCAGCAGATGATCCTCACATCCGACCGCTATCCGAAAGAGATCAATGGTGTGGAGGAGCGGTTGAAGTCGCGCTTTGGCTGGGGGCTGACGGTCGCGATCGAGCCGCCGGAGCTGGAGACGCGTGTCGCGATTCTGATGAAGAAAGCGCAGGAGGCGAAAGTGCACCTGCCCGACGATTCGGCCTTCTTCCTGGCGCAGAAAATTCGCTCCAACGTGCGTGAGCTTGAAGGCGCGCTCAAGCGCGTCATCGCCAATGCCCACTTTACCGGCAATGCTATCAATACACCCTTTATAAAAGAGTCGCTTAAGGACCTGCTGGCATTGCAGGACAAACAGGTTAGTATTGACAACATTCAGCGCGTTGTTGCCGATTACTACAAGATCAAGGTTGCCGATCTGCTGTCTAAACGACGCAGTCGCTCGGTGGCCCGGCCTCGCCAGGTGGCGATGAGTCTGGCCAAGGAGCTAACCAACCACAGTTTGCCGGAGATCGGCAACGCGTTCGGTGGCCGCGACCATACAACGGTGCTCCATGCCTGTCGCAAGATCAAAGAGTTGCGAGAGACTGATACGGACATCGCCGAAGATTACAAAAACCTGCTGCGTCATCTGACGGCGTAGTGTTCGGATCCTGACAAGGTAGACAGCCATGAGATTCGTAATTTCCCGTGAAGCCCTTATCAAGCCGTTACAGCTGGTGGCCGGTGTGGTGGAACGTCGTCAGACGCTGCCCGTGCTATCCAATATCCTGCTCGTCGCCGAGGGCAACCAGCTCTCGCTGACCGGTACGGATCTGGAGGTAGAGCTTATCGGGCGCGTTGAGCTGGACGAGCCAGCCGATGCAGGCTCTGTGACCGTACCGGCGCGCAAGCTGATGGACATCTGTAAATCGCTGTCCGACGATGCCCGGATCGAGCTTGAGCTGTCCGGTCAGAAGATGGTGATCAAATCCGGCCGCAGCCGATTCTCGCTTTCGACGCTGCCGGCCAGCGAGTTCCCCAATGTCGAGGACAGCCCGCAGGCGATGCAGCTGACCTTGCCGCAGGCAGCGCTGAGACATCTGATCGAGCAGACCGGCTTCTCGATGGCGCAGCAGGATGTACGCTACTACCTCAACGGCATGCTGCTTGAGGTGCGTGACGGTACTCTGCGTGCGGTCTCCACAGACGGACACCGACTCGCCACCGCGATCAGCGATGTCGAGGTCGATGACGGCATACAGCACCAGATTATCGTGCCGCGTAAAGGTATCCTGGAACTGGCTCGCTTGCTGCAGGGCGGTGACAACCCGGTGAGTCTGGTGATTGGTGCCAACCATATTCGCGCCAACGTTGGTGACTTCACCTTCACCTCAAAGCTGGTGGATGGCAAATTCCCGGATTATCAGCGCGTTATCCCGCGTAACGGCGACAAGGTACTTCTCGGTGATCGTCTCGAGTTGCGTCAGGTATTCAGCCGTATCGCGATCCTGTCGAACGAGAAGTATCGTGGCGTACGTCTGTCGTTGTCTGATGGCATGTTGCAGGTGATGGCCAACAACCCTGAGCAGGAAGAGGCGGAAGAAACCGTTGCGGTCGACTATGAAGGAGGCTCGCTGGAGATCGGTTTCAACGTCAATTATCTGCTTGATGTGCTGTCGATTCTGAACTCGGATGTGGTTCGCTTCACGCTGTTCGATTCCAACTCCAGTGCGTTGATCGAAGGCTTTGAAGAGCCGGACGCTACCTACGTCGTCATGCCAATGCGCATGTAATAGCCGATGTAAGTACATACTAACGTTGTTAGTGTGTACTTACTTTTAGTGTTCTTGCCCCTATGCTCATCTCCCAACTGCAGGTCCGGCACGTGCGCAATCTGAGCACGGCCGAATTGCAGCCCGCCTCCCGTATCAATCTCCTCTTTGGCGAAAACGGCAGTGGAAAAACCAGTCTGCTGGAGTCCATCCATCTGCTCGGCCTTGGGCGATCGTTTCGTACTCAGCAGTACCGGCAGCTGATTCAGAGCGGTCAGGAGGAGTTGCTGGTGTTCGCCCAGGTTGATCCGTTCAACAAGGGGGAATCGCGTCCCCTTGGGGTGACCCGGGCGCGCGAAGGCGAGTTAAGGGTACGCTACGCCGGTGAAAGCATCGGGGCGGCAGAGCTGGCAAGCCTGATGCCGCTGCTGGTTATCAATTCCGATACCTTTGCATTGTTGGAAGGCTCGCCCTCGGTTCGTCGCCAGTTTATCGACTGGGGAGGCTTCCATGCCGATCCCGGCTTTATTCGGCTTTGGCGGGGCTTTCATCGGGTTCTGAAACAGCGAAATTCCCTGCTGAAATGTGGTAAGATTGACGCCCGCGTCAGGGCGCTATGGGACGCGGAATTGGTTGCCTTCGCCCAGCCGTTGACTGAACTCCGAAGCGCGTACGTAGAAGCGCTGGTTCCGGTATTCGAAGAGATTCTTGGCGAGCTGCTCAAGGATGTACAGGTCCAGCTTCGTTTTTCACCCGGATGGGATGCAAAACGCGACTTGGCACAGGTGCTGGAAGAGAACTTCGAGCGGGATCTGCGTCAGGGGTTTAGCAGTAGTGGACCGCAACGTGCGGACCTGCGTTTCAGGGTTGAAGGTCAGGATGCCGCCGAGCGGTTATCCCGAGGTCAGAAAAAGCTGGTCGTCAGTGCGCTTAAGCTGGCTCAGGGGGCGCTTTTTCATCGTCAGAGTCAGCGCGCGTGCATCTATTTAATCGACGATCTGCCGTCTGAGTTGGATGAACGGCATTGTCGCCAGTTTTGCCAATTTTTGGAAAAGAGCGCCAACCAGTGCTTTATCACCTGCGTTGACCCCGGTTTGCTCAGTCGTGTTTGGGAAGAGACCACCGACTTGGCGCTGTTCAGGGTTGATCAGGGAACAATATCGCAGTCTGCTGCACCAGGAGAATGAGATGAGTGGTGAAAACCAAAGCTATGATTCGTCCAGTATCAAAGTACTGAAAGGGCTGGATGCTGTACGTAAGCGCCCCGGCATGTATATCGGGGACACGGATGATGGCAGTGGTTTGCATCACATGGTGTTCGAGCTGGTCGATAACGGTATCGACGAAGCTCTGGCCGGTCACTGTTCCGAAATCGGCGTCATCATCCATCAGGATGAAAGCGTTACCGTATCCGATAACGGTCGCGGTATCCCCACGGACATCCATAAGGAAGAGGGTGTTTCGGCGGCGGAAGTCATTATGACCGTGCTGCATGCCGGCGGTAAGTTCGACGACAACACCTACAAGGTGTCCGGTGGTCTGCACGGCGTGGGGGTTTCCGTTGTAAACGCACTGTCCAGCGAGTTGCGGCTGACGATTCGCCGCGCCGGGCAGGTGCATGAGCAGGTCTATCACCATGGTGTGCCTCAGGCGCCGCTGGCGGTGGTCGGTGAAACCGAAGGCTCCGGCACGATTGTTCGCTTCAAGCCCTCGGAAGAGACCTTCAGCAATATCAGTTTCCAGTACGACATTCTGGCCAAGCGCTTGCGTGAGCTTTCGTTCCTCAACTCCGGCGTGCGTATCCGTCTGAAGGACGAGCGCAGCGGTCGTGAAGAGATCTTCGAGTACGAGGGTGGTCTGGGCGCATTCGTTGAGTTCCTCAACCAGAACAAGTCGCCGATCAACAAGATATTTCACTTCAACGCCATGCACGAGAACGGCGTCGGCGTCGAGGTCGCGATGCAGTGGAACGACAGCTTCCAGGAGAGTCTGCACTGCTTTGCCAACAACATTCCGCAGCGCGATGGCGGTACCCATCTGTCCGGTTTCCGTGCTGCACTGACCCGCTCATTGAACGGCTATATCGAGTCGGAGCAGCTGAACAAGAACGGCAAGGTTAGCACCAGTGGTGATGACAGCCGCGAAGGTCTGACCGCGATCATCTCGGTCAAGGTGCCGGATCCCAAGTTCTCCTCCCAGACCAAGGACAAGCTGGTATCCTCCGAGGTGAAAACGGCGGTGGAGCAGTTGATGGCGCAGTTCCTCAACGACTACCTGCTGGAGAATCCGCAGGACGCCAAGGCGGTGGTACAGAAGATGATCGACGCCGCCCGCGCCCGTGAGGCGGCGCGCAAGGCGCGAGAGATGACCCGTCGTAAAGGCGCGCTCGATATTGCCGGTCTTCCCGGCAAGCTGGCCGACTGTCAGGAGAAAGATCCCGCGCTGTCCGAACTTTACCTGGTGGAGGGTGACTCCGCTGGTGGTTCAGCCAAGCAAGGTCGTGATCGCCGTACTCAGGCCATCCTGCCGCTCAAAGGTAAGATTCTCAACGTGGAGAAGGCGCGTTTCGACAAGATGCTGACCTCCGCCGAGGTGGGTACGCTGATCACCGCCCTGGGGTGTGGCATCGGCCGCGACGAGTACAATATCGAGAAGCTGCGTTACCACCGCATCATCATCATGACCGATGCGGACGTGGACGGCTCTCATATCCGAACGCTGCTGCTGACCTTCTTCTTCCGTCAGTTGCCCGAACTGATCGAGAAGGGCTACATCTACATCGCTCAGCCGCCTCTGTACAAGGTGAAAAAGGGCAAGCAGGAGCAGTACCTCAAAGACGACGACGCGATGGAGAACTACCTGCTTCAGGGCGCGCTCGACGGCGCTGCACTGTATATCAGTGAAGATTCGCCGCCGGTTTCCGGACAGGCGCTGGAAGAGCTGGTAAGCCGTTATCGCAAGGTTGAGAGCACGATCAGTCGTCTGGGCAAGATCTATCCGAAAGCGGTACTCAACCAACTGCTGTATCTGCCGTCGATCAGCGTCGAGGATCTCTCATCCAAAGACGCGGTGGATAGTTGGGTTGCGCGCCTGAACGATGCCCTGATCGCTCACGCCACCAACAGCGCCGAAAGCTATGAGTGCCATGTTGAGCTGGACCGTGAGCACAGTTTGTATCTGCCGCGCATCCGCCACATCCATCACAGTGTGGAAACCGACTACAGGCTCGATCTCGACCTGTTCCGCTCCCGCGACTTCCAGTCCATCGTGCAGCTCGGGGAAGAACTCCAGTCGCTGCTTGAGGACGGAGCCTTCCTGCAACGGGGCGAACGTCGCTTCAGTCTGTCGGACATGGGCGCCGGTATTCGCTGGTTGATGGATCTTTCCCGCCGCGGTAATACCATCCAGCGCTATAAGGGTCTGGGCGAAATGAACCCGGATCAGCTTTGGGAAACCACCATGGACCCGAATGCGCGTCGTATGCTTCAGGTTTCTGTCGATGACGCTATCGCCGCCGACCAGCTGTTCACAACGCTGATGGGCGACGAAGTCGAGCCGCGCAGGAATTTCATTGAGGCCAACGCGCTTAATGTCTCGAACCTGGACGTCTGATCTGTCGAATTGTCAGATCTCATCTAGCGTGATCTGACGTCTCATTTACGTGCTCTCCCGTCTCATTTGCGTGAGATGGGAGATCCGGCTTTTCAATCTCTGTATAGCAGGCTACTTTTTAGCTAACTCTCGTGAATTGCAGGAACTTACCTGCGTCATGAAGGCCCCACCAACTCTCCATATTCCCTACTACTGCAACTACCGATATACCCATACCTCTCAGGGCCTTGGACCAATTTGTGTAGTCAGTGTATGAAGGAGCGGCGATAGTTTGAGGATGGGTATGCCACTCGCCGATATAATTAGACGTTCCGTCAGTTTTTCTGTAAGCCTCATCGACTAACTGCTGATGGGAAGAGCCATTTCTAACAAAGCGAAATCTTCCAGCTTGGTCTTTTTTGCTCGGGGGGGTAGCTCTTTGAATAATGAAGGCTTTACCCCTTCTTTCCCCAATCAAAACACCGCCAGATTCGTTTTGATGAAGGTTTTGCTGTCTGTGCTCCAACAGAACGCGGAGGGCTGCTGGTTCGACTACTAGTAAGCGTTCTTCACCATTGTAAATGACGCTGAAAGTGGCTTCAGTGAGAATCATGTTTATTGACCGCGCATTTGCTGTATGGTTTTAACTTACAACGCTCGCGGGTTTTATATCCATCTGATATGTGTTCAGCATAAGTCCATGGGAGCTTTTTTAATA
This sequence comes from Marinobacterium lacunae, assembly GCF_000705555.1. Taxonomy (GTDB): domain Bacteria; phylum Pseudomonadota; class Gammaproteobacteria; order Pseudomonadales; family Balneatricaceae; genus Marinobacterium_D; species Marinobacterium_D lacunae. The sequence continues at coordinate 110,086 of NZ_JMQN01000048.1, read as the reverse complement.
GCGTATTAAGGGTAGCTTCTTGTACCAGCCCAGCTGTAATTACACTTACATTAGCATCATATGGAGTGTACATAGATCCACAAGAGTATCGTTCTTCTCGATCGATAGGTAATTTAGAAAAAACATCCATCTTTTTCAAACAGCCATAACAAGCTTGACCATTATCTATAAATACTACTGAAGCTCTGCCGTGACCTTCATTAAAGCCATGAATTAGATAAGGTGGATTAATAATGTCTCTCGTGCAGTTTGCAAGCATTCTTCCTACAGGGGGACGTCCTGTCACATCAATTATGATGTCGAATTTTTTAACATTTTCTGAAGTTACTAAGAATTTTGAATCTATAGCAAATACGTTTAAAGGTCCGAGTGTATCTTTAATAAGTAGATCAGCTAAAGCTTCCGATTTGTACCAACCAAAATATCTTGCTGGAAGTCTATGGCGACCAAAGTTCCCAGGGCTATAGGTATCATTATCGTACAGATGTAATCGACCAAGGGGGCCTTTTCCTGCGCCTACTTTTACTAGCAACTCTGCGACGTAACCACCAATTGTGCCACATCCTATAAGGCATATACGCTTATTTTTTAGATCTCCTGCTGACGGGTCTTTGCGATTTCGTAGATATAATGAAGCTTCATCTATAGGATTAATGTGATATCTAACAAAAGCATCGTGGGCGTATTTTCCTCTTAGAACTGGTAATAGAGTTGATGACTTTGGGCCTCTTCTTTTCTTGGTACTATTTTTTCTATTACCACTATGACTATTCATAATGGTTACAATGCGATCATTAAAACGAACTCTGAAGGCCATTAAACCTTCATTCTCAATATTTAATAGTACTGTTAAATTTTTACTAAAGTATCTTATTATTTTCGCCGCTAGCGTATCATGGGCACTTCTATCAGCAGATTTTAGCCAATCGAAAATATCACTAAGTTTTCTAGGAGGCCAGCTTTCTGGGGCAAGGTTACCAGTCCTTACACGTATAATGACTACATCACCGCTAACTCCCGATAACGAACTATTACGGAGCTTTATCCAGGCATCCCTTTGCTCTATGTTGTCAAAAATGACAAGTTCATTTTCTAAAGCTCCAGAGCTCGATGTAGTTACATCTAATGCCTGAAACATTAATGGACTAGAGCCTATTTCCGCTTCTGGAGATGCAAAACAGTAAGCTTCTCGGTTAGAGAACCAATAATTAAGAAAATCCGCTTGGTAAGCTGACTCTATCTCTTCAGGAGACGTACTCTCATGTAAGGTTCTAGCTATCTGCCGGTCGATAGCTGATGCCAGCTGATCTTTTAGAACAGGGTCCCAGTCAGAGGAGTCCTCGTCTGCATAGCAAAGTCGTCGAAAAGGACTTATATGGGGAATTGCCTTATCTCGAAGTTGATCTGGGATATAGGTAACGTAAGCTGTGGGTAACTTACTCCCATCAGGACTGGTAACAATTATCGTTACTTCGAAATCGCCTTTCGCTGTATGGTATTTTTTTCTATAACCGCCACCAAATTTTGCTTCTTTCCTAGCTAGCCAAGGCAGGTCCTGTGAATCAACCCACAGAAAACCTGCTTTTAATAGGCCATTGTGCAGTGTTGACAAATTATCCGCTCGCCATTGTATCTGAAATATAAACTGGTTTTGTTTTAGCGGGTTCTTCCTTGTATGCGGGAGCCGCATCGCGATGTTTGATCAGCTCTTCATTAGTGACGCGGCTTCCGAATAGAGTTTGAAGGATTCGAAGTGCTTCAGACTTTGTATCTGTTACCAGTGCACGTTCCAGCGTACTAGTAAGGTCTCGAGCCCGCTCGACTATCTCCGTCTCTTTGCGGGAATGCTCGTTGGCCGAAGGAAATAATAGACGGTCTCCATCAGTTGGATCTGGACTGCGAACTCCCTCGAGGAGTTGGTTCGGGAGGTGAGAAGCCAAAAGTCGTAATGTCTCTCCTAAGTCTGAGCCGTCATGTGGATTTCGTCTGAGGGTATCTACAGCACATTTCATCAGGCAAATTGAGGATGGACCGCCTTTGTCCCACTGCACATCTCTCCAAGCCTTCAATATTCGGCAAAGAACACGCAGGTGAATACCTATCTCTTTTACTGATTGAGCAAACCAGTCTGCTACGATTTTAGGATCTGACTTTTTCCACTTATCTTCCGTTCTAACTGCTAGATACACACTATCTGATTCTAGTTGTGTACTCTCCGACAGTGCCTGCATTGAGAAATCTCGATACGCTTCACTTGCCTTCAGAATTGCAAGAGCTTCTTCTTTCCGCTTAAATTCTTCTTTAGGTACTGCGTACATTGGTACGTCAATATGCACATGCTTACTAGGAATTTTCAAGCGACTGCACGTTGGTTTGTCACCGATAAACTCCCAGCCATTGTGCTTGTTTTGAACCTCTAAGGACTTGAGTGAAGCGTCTACAAGTAAAATCAGCAATCTGTGACCGACAGATGGCTTATTATCAAAGATGTCCATAGGTAAGTAAGTTCCGTCATCTATGTCCATCTCTTGCGGTGGTTTGTGGTATGGTTGATTTAGAGTGTTGTATTTGTAGCTTCCCTGAATCCAAAACCTTGGACTTATGCTACGGAATGCATCTCTTTCATTTTTTGACATATTCTGAAGTAATAAACTAATCTCTGTACGCTCAGCTGTTGAAAGATATCCTAAATAACTATTTGATATCTTGCTTTGAAGACTTACAGTCGAGAGATTTTCTTCAATTACTTCTCTAGCAATACGTTTCGCTTCGTCAAAAACTTCTTTTGTTCTATTCCTAACCTGATCTTTAAGACCACTCAGAAAGGACTTCTGACTAGTTGATAGTTCCAGTGTACTGATTAGACCTTCTTGTTGGTTGGCCAAGTAGTAATGAATATTCCAAGTCATTGGACTCTCCTATCGGTCTTTAGGATGGACGAAGGCTGGTGCTGGAGTACTAAAAAATGTTTCAAAAAGTACGCTATCGGAACAGGCATAGGTTCCCACTTGTTTACCTCTAGCGCTAAGCACCTTAAGAGCTTCATCGCTAGCATTATCTAATGTAATAATACCTGCTTGCTCATTGGGAACAGCATCGTCAAGCTCAAAGTAGCTTTTCGAAGTACTGTTTAAGTTCATAATCCTTTTAGCCATGTATCCATGCATGAGCTGATTAGAAGTCATCACAGTCTCAATTAAATTTTGCCCAACACCCCAGAGTTTTATATATCCAGGTATTAGGCTCTTTATATTTTCTGGATTAACGCAGAATTCACTAGATAATGTCCCAATGTTTAGAATTTTAATATTATCAGAATTTATATTATTGAATTCGTCCTTAAGATCTGTCATCACTTCGTGATATGCTACATAGCTTGGATTATTGGCTACTAATCCGCCATCTACAAAGTATGCATTTACAACTTCTATGAAGTGTGGGCTAAAATAGGTTGGAGCTGCAGATGTTGCGCGAGCTACATCGACTAGATTGAATTGGTCATCGCGAGTGAATCTAGGGTTATGGCAGGTCTTGATGTAGTACGGGTGACCAGTTGTCAAATTGACAGTCGGAATCAAAACTCGGCGTTTAAGGCCTCTGATTGTACGATCTTTCCCTAATATTGACTCTACAGCTGCATTAATTCGACAACCGTCATACCTATGCCCAAAAAGAGCACATAGAGATTTCCACTTTTTATGGATGAAGGAGGGTGTAAACTTGTTCTTCGGGAATATCGTAGGAGCTTGTTTTCGAAAGCTTTTCTCTAATTCTCGGGCGGTTCTTCCGTCTGCCAAACCTAACGCTAGGATTCCTCCAATAGACGTTCCAGCAATCAGGTCGAAGTAGCTTCCGATTGAGACATCGGGATCTCCATCCGACAGCACTCTTTCGATTTCTGCTAGAACAGAGATGGTGAATAGACCCCTAACTCCACCTCCATTGAGAGCTAATACGCGTACGGTATCCTTCTGAGTGCTGTCTGACATGCTCTCTCCTTCGAGTGTTTCATCTTTGATACATTGGGGCTGTCTACTATTTGTTCAATAGAAAATTAGACAATTTGTTTAGAAAATCCTTTATTGAGCATATTTTCCCCCGAGTGTACGACATCGCCTGGGAGCAGCCCGCTGCAAGTGGGGGTGTTCTCACTTCTCTATCAAAATGCACACATTGACAATCAAAATATATCATTTTGATTTTAAAGGAAAATATTGAAGTTTATTGTTTGACTGCCCTCGAATATTTTCTCTATTCTGTACGATAAATGCACAGTTCTGGACCGTGAGTCTATGACCCCCTTCGGTACCTATCTTGAACATCTTAGGCGTAGCCGCCGTATGCAGCAGAAGCAGCTTGCTGACCTGATGGGCATCAATCCTTGCTACGTCAGCACTCTGGAACGCGGTCGGAAAGGGCCACCATCAACAGCTGTACTCAAGCGACTCATCAAGAATCTGAACTTGTCTCGGGAGGAGCAAGAGCGACTTTGGCACTCCGTAGAACTGTCTGAGATGACGTTCCGTTTGCCGGATGGCATGTCGCAGGACGAGTTTGAGTTCGTTCACGATCTGAAGAGCCACCTGGGAACACTGAGCGGGGATCAGGTGCTGATCATGCGAAAAGTGTTGGGACTGGGTTCTGGCTCGCAGGAGGGTATCGCCATGTAGATATAACGGGACGCACCGGGTGGATTGCCCCGCTATTGGCGCAAGTACTGGTACCTACGACATAGACAATCTAAGTATCCTTGCTTGCTCCCTGCCCGTCAATCGACCCGCCTAGACATTAATCCAGTCATTTATCTTCGTTACTCGCTAGAGTAAGGGGTACACATGTCTTCAAAAAATACTGTCGTGCCGTTCGGCACACGGCAGGAAGCGCAGCTACGCCTGAAATCCGGGCCGCTACGCAAAGAGAAGCGAGCTCGGGAGCCAGTGCGACCGACAACGGGACGAGTTGTCGGTTTCTACCCATCCACCAAGAACAACCGGCCTGTGGCCTGGGAATCACAGCTTGAGCAGAAGGCCTGCGCCCTCTTCGAGTTCTCGCCGGATGTTGTTCGCTACCGAGAGCAGCCTATCTCGGTCTACTTTGAATGCGATGGCCAGATGCGCCGGTACACGCCTGATTTCGAACTCCAGTTCCAGGATGGCAGATCGATCTATCTGGAGGTTAAACCCTTAGCCAAGCTCCTAAACGCTGATCTCAAGCGACGGTTTCAGCAGATCGCCAGGTTCTGGGAGCTGAATGGTCGGCAATTTGGCGTTATCACCGATGTAGAGCTTTGCCACCCCACCTTGCAGCTCAATCTGAAGCTGCTGAGAGCCCACCAACGGGTTCATTTATCAGATGAGGTTCGCCAGCGTGTAGTCCATTGGATCGCTACCGCAGGCCCCGCCACTTTCGAACAGTTAGCCGAGCTCCTGAACTCGCCAACACAGGTCTATGCTCTGATCGCTCAGCGAGCGCTGAACGTCGATCTATTCACACCTTTTTCGCCTACTTCAGCACTGCATTTACCGGAGGGTATCGGACATGAAAGTCGTCTCTTTTCATACCGGACTGCACCTGACTTTGAATAGTGTGCCCTATCGAATCGACAGGATTCTGGCCGAGGGCGACTGTTACCTGGAGCGGTTGAGTGACGGGGCACTACTGCGCAAAAGCAAGCCGGAATTGGTGGGGCTGTTATCGTCTGGGGAACTGGTCCTAAAAAGCTCGGGTACGAGTATCAAAAAGGAGAGTACTCCCACAGAGTCTCAGGCAAGCAGGGCGCGGGCAGACCTTCTTCGGTTATCGGGTGTCGAGCGCACGGAACTCTTGAGGAAGTACGAGTACATCAAAGCAGCCATTCGATACAGGGGCGGGAATCCGACGTCCACAGGTTTAAATACCGCGATAATGGAAATCGTAAAATCTATCGACGATGCCGCTCCACCGCATCCGAAAACTCTCTACGGATGGTGGAGAACTTGGCTCGACTCCGGGCAGGATCTGATGTCGTTGGCGCCAAAGGGCAACAAGTCGTCACCGAGAAGTAAGTTTTCCAAAGAAGTGATGAGTGAGCTCCACACGCTCGTTGAGCGCTTATGGTTCACCAGAGAAAAACTGCCAATAAAAGCGGTATATGACGCGTTCTGTCATCGTATGAATGAACTCAATGGCCTGAGACTTACACCGTTGAAGTTTCCCAGCCGTGCGCAGTTTTATCGAATTGTGGGTCAGATCGATAAATACGATGCCATGGCCGCCAGGGAGGGAAAGCGTGTCGCCGATAAGCATTTTCGGGCAACCGGCGCAGGGGCAGTTACACACCACATCCTAGAGCGGGTGGAAGTCGATCATACCCCTCTGGATGTGATTGTTATTAACGAGCGGACAGGTCTGGCGGATGGCAGACCTACCTTGACCCTCCTGTTGTGTCGTCACTCGCGTATGGTCTTGGGTTTTTCTATCGGGTTCGAGCCACCCTCTGAACTGTCGGTGATGAGAGCCTTACGTCACGCGATTTTGTCCAAAGCCTACGTCAAAGAGCAGTACCCGGATATTCTCCATACATGGCTAGCTTACGGTATTCCACTTACGCTGATCTGCGATAACGGCCTGGAGTTCCATTCCCATCAACTGCGGCGTGTCTGCGCGGAGCTCAATATCGAGCTTCAGTTTTGCCCTAAGCAGCAACCCCACTACAAAGGGGCCGTGGAGCGATTCCTCGGAACATTAAACCGAGCGGTCTGCCATCGTATCCCCGGCACTACATTCTCCAACATCGCACATCGTGGTGACTACAACTCTGCCGACATGGCACGGATCACCCTGTCTGATCTGAAATCGCTTATTCATGAGTGGATCATCGATATCTACCACCAGGAGGTGCATAGAACTACGCACCGAACGCCGACAGCGATGTGGACAGATGGACTCGGTATGGTTGAACCGCTTCTGCCCGAAAGCCTGATGCAGCTGAATTTGATCCTCACCAAGGAAACGACCCGCCGACTTTCCCACCAGGGCGTGCAGGTTCATCACCTGTTCTATAACTCGGCGGAACTTGGGCTTTTACGCATACGCTCTAACGCCCGCTATGACGTGTCGGTGCGCTACGACCCGGAAGATATGGGCGCAGTATGGGTCTACGACGAGCTTCAGGGTGATTACATCCATGTGCCCTGCACAAACCCGGACTACACGGAAGGCCTGACGCTGCGTCAACACGACCAGATCCTGAAGGATACCAAGCAGCGAGGACTGGACGAACAGGACGAGGAGGAGCTGTTGGAGAGTAAGGCCAGGTTCCAGCAGAAGATCGAGGATCTGAGCCGCAACAAGCTGATTCGCGAGCGCAAGAAGGCTGCCAGGGACGCCATGCCTGTTCCGCCTTCCTGGAGCTCAAACCCGGCACTGGAAATCCCCAAGGAGCCTGATACGACCGCTGAGTCACTATTTGAGCCCCTGAACTTCAAGGTAGTCACGCGGGGGCAAGGTGATGACTGACAGCCTAAACATCCATCAGAAAATCGCTGAACTCCGCAAAGTCGTGATCTTCCATCCTCAATGCCAGGTGGCTTTCGACGCCATCCGCGATGCCTACCAGATGAGTGCCCAAGTTGGGCTCCCTCAGCATTTGCTGTGTGTTGGTCAGTCCGGTACCGGCAAGTCGACGCTGAAGTCACTGATATTTGATGAGTATCCACCCGAACCACTGTCAGACCGAGAGTTACTGCCGGTGCTCTGTGTGGATACGCCGTCGCAACCAACCATACGCAATATGGCTGAAGCGATGCTGGTCCAGCTTGGGGAGCCTTGTTTTATGCGCGGCTCCGCCATCGACAAGACAAACCGGATTCTCAACCTGATCAAAGAGAAGCAGGTGCGCCTGATCATCGTGGATGAACTCCAGCACTTCATCGACCGTGGGCGCCGCAGAGCGCCTTTGGAGGTCTCTGATTGGTTGAAGACGCTGATTGATCAGTCCCAGGTTTCAACGGTTCTGATGGGGCTTCCGCGCTGTGAACAGATCCTCCAAGTAAACGAGCAACTGAGGCGGCGCTATGGTCGGCGCCTGGAGTTGAATCCGTTCTCCATCGAATCGCCGCATGAACAGTCGATCTTTGCCGGTGTGATTACTCACTTCGATCAAAAGCTCGGATTAAAAAGACCTTTGCAGCTGGATGGCGACCTGTTGAGACGTTTCCACTTCGCCACTAACGGCATTATCGATTATGTCGTTCGGCTGATGACGGGGAGCTACGCCTGGGCCACTCAGAACTCCGTGCCGGCCATCGATCGCTCCGTACTAGGAAGGGCATTTGTCGATTGGGTGTGGCACGAAGGTAAGGACACGCTGAACCCTTTCAATGAGGGGTTTCGCTGGAAGCGGCTCGATAGCCCCGGAATGCCATTCAATCTGTTCGAGCCTGCATCTGCTGTAAGGGCTTCCAAGTCAGGAGGAGAGTCATGGAGTTGATTAAACCACCGCTGCATCCAGATCGCTTCCCGGACGAGCTGCCTTACGGCTATTTGAAGCGTTTGGCAGAACTGAATCAGTACGAAAGCCCAGCCTGGTTATTCAGGAACCTGTCTTCACGAAGCGCACTTCAAACCTCCGCGCTCTCCGTTGCTGAGCTATCAGCCGCTGATTGGGCAGGCAATCAGTCAACAGCCAGTGCCGTTGGTGCGAACACCCAACACCTCAGATATTGTCCGCTATGCATCGCGGAGAGAGGCTATTGGCGTAGCGCTTGGCAAAGCTGGGTGTCCTGCGCTTGCACCAAGCATCAAATCTGGCTGGTTGATCGGTGCCCAAGCTGTCATTCCCGGCTCCCATTGGCGTCAACGAACCTATCGCACTGTGCCTGTGGTGCTCGGTTAGCAGAAGCGCCTGTGGAGATCATCGATAGCCCCGTCGAGCAGATGCAGATGTTCCTGGATGAAGGGGGTGTGCCGGACGGAGCGTATTCGATCCTTCCCAAGGAACACGGTCTGGACTATTCGGCCCGGACCGCGCTGATCAGCTTGTTGTGTAACTGGTTAGACTATCCGAAGCTCACAGTGCATAACTTCAATCGCGAGCTTAAGCAGTGTGGCACGGCGCGGATTCACCTGGTGAACGCTTCCGAGCTGCTGTTTCTGCCCGGAGGGTTGGAGACCTTTCTGTTCCGCTTATCTCAGCGAGATAGTCCCGAATATTACACCTCCCTCATACTGAAGCTTGTTCTGCGGCTGAATATCGACTTTCCACAACCGTGCTTCGACACCCTGAAGCACCAGGCTCTCAGCTACTGGGTGCATCTGAGAAAGGCCTTAGACCAAGAGCAGGGGCGGTCATCCGATATCGCCGACCTATGGGAGTACGCCGAGTGGCAGGTGCTGCCGCATGACCCGAAGTAAGGGCCGGGAGGGTATGCGGGCGCCAATCAGAAGTCACGACTGTGCGCTGGTATACCCTCTGATCCATCCTGCCAGCTGCCCAGACGAGTCACCGATAGGCTATTTGGTTCGCGTGGCGGAGCTGAATCGCTATGGCTCTACCCGCTGGATGTGCGCAGGGGGGCAACTACCGCGACTATCTGAGCTGCATTTGTACCAGGGCCTGCTCGCAGGTGCGGGTTGGACTGGTTGGGGGACAGAAACGTCATCGATCTCGACCGCGGTCTGTGTGGTCGATCAGAGCGACCGCCTGGGTCGCTTACGTTATTGTCCGGCCTGTATCAGGGAAACTCAACGCTGGAAGGCTGCGTGGCATCTGAAAGCGTCAGTGGTGTGTGCTGAACATGGAGGCTGGCTTAGAGACACCTGTCCGGCTTGTGACAGCCCACTGTCGTTCAAGTCTCGCAGTACCAAGCTGTGTAAGTGTGGCGCTGATCTATCTGAATCAGCCCTGTGCCTGGCACCTGATACGGTAAGGCGGCAGCAAGAATGGTTGGAGCGAGGCTCTGTGTCAGGGTCTTTGATAGCCGCAGGGCACAACCTGGATCTCCAAATGCGATCACAGCTCATTCTGTTGTTTTCTCGTTTTGTCGGTCGTGACGGTGTGGGTAAAACCGGGATCGATACGCGGGTACTCCAAATGGATACGGCTGCCGACGTGATGACCCTGGTAGCTGATGTGCTGTTTGGTGGGACCGAGGGCTTTACCAGGTTCCTCGGTACGTCTTTTTCGGTGGGCGCCTCTGAGCAGGGAGAGCGGCGGCTGAATCGATTCTATAAAGCGTTCTACAGGGCCTTTGAAGATGACTGCTTCGATCCCTACAAGCACCTGCTGGAACAGTACCTCAATCAACACTGGCCAAAGGCGTTGAGCCGCCGGAACTCACTCTTCAGGGATCGAACCATTCAGTCGCATCCCTGGCTGGCACTACAAACAGCCTGCCGAGATTTTACGATCCCTAAATCCCACATGAGACGCGCTGTCGAGGGCGATGAAGTGCGCAGCATGACGGTACAAGGCCCGAAGCGAGAATCGGTACTGGTGTGGAAGCCTGACGTGGTGAGGCTCAAGGTGCGGTTGGCAGGCTCGCTGACAGCTAAGGATGCGGCCGACTATCTCGGCGTTACCAAGAAGCAGTTTGGGCAGCTACGCCAGAGTGGATATTTTACACACCTAGCGGCTCCAGAATCGGCATCCAGGGGCGTGTGGGCATTCTCAAAGGATGAGCTGTCCAAGTTTCTGACGTCGCTTGTTCACAGCAGCTTAGCACCTCCCGAGGCTATGACCCTGAGCCACGCTCTGAGACGGTTTCGGGCCGGGGTGAAAGAGCCGTTGGTGATAATCATCGAGGCGATCAGAGAGGGTGCGTTGAGCGCATACGCACCGAGCCAGGAACCAACAATCCGGGAATTGGCTTTCGATGGTCAGCAGTTCGAGGATTGGTATCGGGATCAATCATCAGGTTCGGAACTCTTTTCGATAACCGAAGCTGCGAAGCGTATGGGGATTCATCAGGAGTTTGCTTACCAGCTCGCCAATACAGGTCTTCTTGAAACATACTCCAGCAACCATTCGCCGGGGCAGCTGGTCAGCCAGAACTCGATAGACAAGTTCTGCTCGGAGTATGTCTTGCTGCGTGATTTGGCCCGAGAAGCCGGTAGGAGTTCAGCCAGTGTGATGAACGACTTGGCTTCTCGGGGGATTCGGCCGGTTGATGCTGATTGGGATCAGCAGTTGAGGCAGAAAGTATATTTAGCTGGCGATCTTGGGTGATGCTTCCTTTGTTTTCGATGCCTTGCCTGATGAGCCAATGGAGGGCTCTTTACGCAGCCGTGCCATAACTAGCTTGTTGTGTAGGTAGGGCCTGGCTCGGTGTGCGTCGGCTCTGCGAATTGCCTCTTTGAAGGAGTTAAATGCAAATAGCCAGGACATAACTACGGCAATCCATAGAAGCCTTTGGTCTGCTATGAATTCATTAATTTGATTAGTGCTCTTCGGGTCGTCAAAAGCGTTGCAGATGATCTGAACGTTTTTTGGTTGCAGCTTTACTTGTTTGGATACCTCGGCTGGATCGAAGGTCGACTGGCTGCATAGTTCTGGTGAGATCCTCCAATCGCTGTTTTTGTTACGAAAGGGGTTGTAACTGAAGCTGGACGCCGCTGTTTCGTTTACCCACATCCACTGCTCTTCGTCTTTGAATTTGAGGAGCGCAGAACTGGCGGTTGCAAGCGGGATTAATGGAGAGCTCAGCAATACATATAAGAATGTGCCGATAAATGGCAAAGCTAGTTGCCAAGTATTGAGCTTTTTGACCTTCCGTTTCTCGAAGTCGAACCAACGCTGGATGCTTGTGAAAGTTCGGGAGTCTAAGTCGTGTTTCTCTATCCAGAGCCTAAAGTGCTGAATGTCTTTGAGAGACTTGGCTCTCGTATTGAACAGCGCGTTGAATCGCTCAACGTCTTTCCGTTCGTTCCAGTATTCAGCGATGCTGCTGTCATGGAACTCTTTGCCGCCGATTACGATGGCGTAGAGCCGATTTAGCAGTCCATATGATGTTCCCGCTCTAAGGCGAAACCATATCGCTGCGAAGATGATCAAAAGAATAAATGATAGCCCGGGTAAGAAGTCGGCTACGATTTCAAATGTTGCTGCGTCCATTGCAATTATCCCTAGTGTGACTGTTTGCCTCTTAGGATTGCTAGCTTATCTAGGAGAGGCTATCTGCGGAATCCCGCGTACTCGAAAAAGCAACTGAGGTTTGAAGGTGAGCTACCAGCGTCTAACAGAGCAAGAAATAGAAGATCTCAGGAATGAAATGAGGGAAGCGGGCCAATGGATGAAAGAGGAGCTCAAGCGCCGGAGGCAGAGTAAAGATTCAGATCTTCAGGAACCGAGCTCTTCAGCTGATCCGAAACCTCAGCGAGGAAAGCCATAACCTCCTTGAAGTTGCTCAAGTCTCTAGGCGTGTTCGTAACTGGCTGAAATTTAAGCTGTTTCATGAGTTATGAGATTTCGTGAGATTCATTGCAACAGCGATGAGATTTTTAGTGCGCACGAAGGCCGATAAGTGGATGTTTTTATTGAGTGGTGATTCTCAGAGGGAGTGAGATCCTACAGGTGTCTGTCGAATCTCATCTCGAGTGAAACGCCGTCTCACTTAGGATGAAACGGAAATGAAAAAGCAGCCGATTGGCTGCTTTTTCATTTGTCATCCAAGAAGGCTTCCTGCCAGAGTCCATCCTCCCACTTCATTTACTGTTTTTTATGGGACACAGTGGTCTTGGGGCTGCCTGTTGTTGCCTTGATAAGGGGGCGCCAGACGGCTCTATTTGACCGTCTGAGGCGTTTTTCTATTTGCCGATCACAACCAATAGCGGGGGTAGCTTTTGGCGCCGTGCAGGTTATTCATGGCCCAGGCGGTTAGCACAATCACCACTGAGCCCGCCAGTACCGGTGATATCAGGTAGCTGAACGGCGCCTGCGCGGCGATCACGATAATAGGGTCGGCTCCCGCCGGCGCGTGTACGGTACGGGTCAGCTGCATAGCCGCCAGTGCCAATGCCACGCCGAGGCCATAGACAAGCCAGCCGTCACCCAGAAGCTGGCCGAGGATCAGGCCCACCAACGTGGCGACCAGGTGTCCGCCAATGATGGCTCTTGGTTGTGCCAGTGGTGAATCGGGCACCCCGAACGCCAGTACGCAACTGGCGCCGAAAGGGGCCATCAGCCAGGGCGTACCGGATATCAGGCTTAACCAACCGGTTATGGCGATCGCGATACCTGCGCCCAGTGACGAGAGCAGGATAAACCTGAACGGGGGCGCGGGTGGGGCAGAGGATTGGATCAGTCGATGTCGAGTCATTGTTGGGCTCTCTGTAACAGCTCATAGTGTGGTAGTATACCGATCGGTGTACATATGTATACAGATCGGTGTACCTGGAGTCAATAATGTCTACTTCCGATCGGATCGTTGAATCCGCACTCTCGCTTTTCTACCGTAACGGTTTTCATGCCTCCGGCGTTGATCTGCTCAGTGAGCAGGCGGGGGTGACGAAACGGACGCTGTATAAATATTTCCCTGGTAAAGAGGAGCTGATTGAGGCGGCGCTGGAGCTACGCCATCGTCAATTTATGACCGCGATGAAGACGTCTGTGGAGCGGGCGGTTGTGGAGCGGCGGCCATTGGCGTACATCGAGTTTTTGTCAGCCTGGGTCGCTGAACCCGGCTTTCATGGCTGCGCGTTTATCAACGCGGCAGCCGAATATGGGGAGCAAGGCCAAGGGCCGCACCGACAGGCGAATGCTCACAAGTCGGAGATACGGACATACCTGCAGCAGCTGTGCACCGAGGCAGGGAAGACTGACACCGCCGGGGCGCTGTTTCTGCTTGGCGAAGGGCTGATCGTGGCCAGTCAGGTACAGGGATACGACGTCGCGTTGGTCGATGCGGCCAAGCGCAGTGCTCAGGCGCTGTGTACGGTCTCGGACTAAACCCGCCTGTTCTTTGGTTCCACGTGAAACCAGCCCTCTCTAGTGAGTACTTTGCTCGGAGTGTTATCGTAAATTCACCCCTGCATCCCTCGTGGGTGCCGGCATAATAAAGAGACAAGCTGTCCGATGAGCCGTGCAATCCTTCGACTTTGCGCAATGCTGTCGCTGCTCAGCCTCATGCTGATCGGCACTGTAGTGGCGCAAGCAGAAACCCGGACCCGAACCCAGCTTCCAGACCGTGGTGGCCTGATCCTAGTCGCCGGTGATCATAACTATCCACCGTACGAATTCATCAATCACGAGGGTGCGCCTGACGGTTACAACACCGAGCTAACCCGTGCCATCGCCGAGGTGATGGGTATGAAGGTTGAGTTCCGGCTCGGCAGTTGGGCGGATATGCGACAGGCGTTTGAGGCTGGCGAAGTGGACGTGTTGCAGGGCATGTCGTTCTCCACCGACCGCGCAGAGCACTATGCTTTTTCTCCCCCCCATGCGTTGATCCACCAGTCGATATTCGCTCGCAAGGGCGCACCCGAGGTGGCGGATCTGCGTGATCTGAAGGGCAAGGAGGTGATCGTCCAGAAAGGCGGAATCATGGAAGAGCTGATGCGCAAGAGTGATGTTGGGGCACAACTTGTAGAAGTTGATACCCATGCCGATGCTCTGCGTCTGTTGGCGTCAGGTCAGCATGATTATGCTTTAGTGGCGAACCTGCCCGGGCTCTATCTAGGACGTGAGCTGTCGCTGCTGAACCTGGTGCCTGTCGGCAAACCCTACGCGACGCAACGCTACGGCTATGCGGTGATGAAAGGGAGTGAGGATCTTCTGGCTCAGTTCAGTGAAGGGCTGGCGATCCTGAAAAATACCGGCCGCCAGCAGGCGATATATGACAAGTGGTTTGGTCCGCTCGAGAGCACCGGGATTCCGTGGAAGGAGGTGGGCAAAGTGGCGGCCGCACTGTCGGCACTGTTGCTGCTGGTGTTGGGAGTGATCATGGTGTGGAACCGGATGCTGACCCGGGAGGTAAGCCGGCGCACCCAGGAACTGCAGCTGCAGCAGCAGAAGCTGGTGCAAGCCGATAAGATGACCTCGTTAGGGATATTGGTTTCCGGTGTGGCACATGAGATCAATAACCCCTGCAGCCTGTTGCTGATGAACCTGTCGATGCTGAAAGAGGTACATCGGGATAGCGAAGAGGTGTACGAGGAGTTTTTCAACCAGCACGGCAATTTTGATCTTGGGCGCCTGCCCTATACCCGCATGAAGGACGAGATCCCGCGCATGCTTGAAAACATGTCCAGCGGTGCGCAGCGGATACGGCGCATAGTCGATGATCTGCGTGATTTTGCGCGCCAGGGGGTAGTGGAGTTAAACGAATCCGTCGACCTAAACGAGGTTGTGGCCGCGGCGATCCGTCTTACCGATAACAGCATCCATAAGGCCACAGACCATTTTCAGGTCGACTATGACAGGACACTGCCCAGATTGAAGGGTAATGCCCAAAAGCTTGAACAGGTCGTCATCAACCTGATCATCAACGCCTGTCAGGCCCTGTCTGATAACCAAAACGGGATACGCATAGCGACCCGATATGATGCTGAAAGCACGCGGGTGATACTCATCGTCGAGGACCAGGGCTGTGGTATCGAGCGGGAAAACCTGTCGCGGCTGAGCGATCCGTTCTTCACTACCAAGCGTGAACAAGGCGGTATGGGGCTCGGTCTCTCGGTGTCCTACAGTATTGTTCGTGAACACGGCGGCGCTCTCGAGTATGACTCGGAGCCTGGTCGGGGGACACGTGCTATCCTTTCGATCCCCGTCAACAGCGTTGTAGCAGCGACATGAAACAAAACCTCTATCCCAATTTCGGCGTGTTATTGGTTGATGACGAAGCCTCTTTTCTGCGGACCTTCAGCCTGATGCTCGAGAGTCAGGCTGGCATCAACCACCTTTACCTGTGTGATGACAGCCGTGATGCCATGGCAACCATCGCGCGTGAGCCGATAGGGTTGGTGCTGCTGGATCTGACCATGCCGCATCTGTCGGGAGAGGCGCTGTTGAAGCAGATCGTGGAGGAGTACCCAGACGTTGGTGTCATTGTCGTCAGTGGCCTGAACCAACTGGAGACGGCGGTGAGCTGTATCCGCTTAGGAGCGTTTGATTATTTCATCAAGACGACTGAAGAGAACCGTCTGATCGACGGCATTCGCAGGGCCATCAGTATGCTCGAGATGAGGCGCGAAAACCTGGAGATGCGCCGGCGCTTTATGACCGACACGCTGGAACGACCGGCGGCGTTCGAGCATATAGTGACCGCGGACAAAGGGATGCGCTCGGTGTTCCAGTACCTTGAGGCGATCTCTACCAGCAGTCAGCCGGTGCTGATTACCGGTGAGAGTGGAACCGGGAAGGAGCTGATAGCGCAGGCGATTCATGAGCTCAGTAACCGGCCAGGGCCGATGGTGAGCGTGAACGTGGCGGGACTGGACGACAGCATCTTTGCTGACACCCTGTTCGGGCATCGTCGCGGCGCTTTTACCGGCGCTGACAAGGCGCGTGCCGGTATGATCGAGCAAGCCGGTAACGGCACGCTGTTTCTCGATGAGATCGGTGATCTGAGCCCGGCCTCACAGGTTAAGCTGCTGCGTTTACTGCAGGAGGCAGAGTATTACCCGTTGGGCAGTGACCGTCCCAAACGCAGTCATGCCAGAATACTGGTCGCCACTCATCATGATTTGGAGCGCAAGCAGCGAGAGGGCAGTTTTCGTAAAGACCTGTATTACCGCCTGCGCACTCACCAGGTCGAGTTACCGCCATTGCGCCAACGTAAGGAGGATATTGGCCTGCTGCTCGATTACTTCTTGTCGGAAGCGGCTGATGAGTTGGGGCGCCCTAAGCCGACGTTGCCGGGTGAGCTCACGGTATTGCTGATGAACTATGCATTTCCTGGCAATGTGCGCGAGCTTAGAGCGCTCTGTTACGACGCCTTGGGCCAGCATCGAGGTGGTGTGTTATCGATGGAGGTGTTCAAGCGTGCCGTTATCCAAAGCGGGGCCTCGGCAGAGCCGTCAGCGGCTAGTTTGGCGCCCGTATTCGCCGAGGAGCAGCCATTGCCAACGTTGCAGCAGGCTGCCGATATGCTTGTCGCTGAAGCGATGCGCAGGACGCGGGGCAATCAATCTCTGGCATCACGTTTATTGGGCATATCGCAGCCCGCGCTGAGCAAGCGTCTCAAGAAAACATCTCAGCCGGAATAGCCTTCAGCGCTCAATCTAACCCCTATAACCAGAGTTATAATCCGAAAAAGGTTATAGCGATCCTAAAGCTCTGTTTTTAAAAGAGTTAATTCGTTCACATGGCCGGGCTATAAATCTGGTTATACCGTCTTAGGCTATGCCGACCCCCTTGGTCATATCCGAAATACCATTTTAAAACAATGGCTTACGCGCCATTCGTTGAAGTGGCACCCTCCTTGCTCTCTATAACAGGTAACGCCAACTCCCCGGCGGTGTTCGATCCTGACGATAAATAACAAGAGAGCCTGTAATGGAAAAGAAGCCTTCGGCCCAACAAGAACAGCCTGCGCGTCGACGAGAAAAAGACCTATTGGGCGAGGCGTGGGTGCCCGCCTCAGCCTATTACGGCATACAAACACAGCGTGCCCGAGAGAATTTCGATCTCAGTGGCGTACGCCTGAGTCTGTTTCCGCAGCTGATCAAGGCTCTGGCGCTGGTAAAGATGGCCTGCGCCAAAGCCAATAATCGACTGGGTTTGCTTGACGATACCAAGGCCGAAGCGATTGAGGCTGCCGGCAAAGCACTACTGGAGGGGCGTCATCATGACCAATTCGTAGTGGACATGATTCAAGGTGGCGCGGGTACCTCGACCAATATGAACGCCAATGAGGTATTGGCCAATATCGGGCTTGAGTACTTGGGTTACCAACGCGGGGAATACGCACATCTGCACCCCAATAATGACGTCAATATGTCTCAGTCCACGAATGATGCCTATCCGACCGCCGTGCGTCTGGCGATCGTGTTGAAACACGGTGAACTGGTGCAGGCGCTTTCGTCTTTGAGGGATGCTTTTGCAGCCAAGGGCGAAGAGTTTGCCGACATCATCAAGATGGGCCGTACCCAGTTACAGGATGCGGTACCGATGACACTGGGCCAGGAGTTCCAGTCATTCGCCAGTACGCTGGGCGAGGATATCGAACGGATCGGCGGTTTGTCTGAACTGCTCAAGGAAGTGAATCTTGGCGGGACCGCGATCGGAACCGGAATCAATACCGATCCTGCCTACGCTCAGCTGGCTGTGGGTTATCTGTCGCAGCTCAGTGGTTTCGAATTCAAACGGGCTTCAGACCTGGTTGAAGCCAGCTCGGATATGGGGGCCTTCGTGCTCTTTTCCGGCATGCTCAAGCGCCTTGCGGTCAAGCTGTCCAAGATCGCCAACGATCTGCGCATGCTCAGCATGGGCCCGCGTTGCGGGCTTAACGAGATCAATCTGCCTCCTCAACAGCCGGGTAGCTCCATCATGCCGGGCAAGATCAATCCGGTGATTCCCGAGGCGGTCAACCAGGTTGCCTACCAGGTGATCGGTAACGATATCGCCATCACCATGGCGGCCGAGGCGGGGCAGTTGCAGCTGAACGCGATGGAGCCGCTTATCGCCTACAACGTGCTGGAGTCGATCCGCATGCTGACTCAGGCGATGGAGATGTTCCGCAATCGCTGCATCCGAGGGATTACCGCGAACCGTGAGAATTGCGAGGCGATGGTGGACCGGAGTATCGGTATTGTGACCGCGGTTAACCCCTACATCGGCTACGAGAACGCAACGCGCATAGCCAAACAAGCACTGGAGAGTGGGCGAGGTGTGCTCGAGCTGATTCGGGAAGAGGCCCTGATGAGTGAAGAGGAGCTCAACGAGGTGCTGAGACCTGCCAACATGATTCGCCCAAGACCGCGTGTGGCAGCAGCAGAGCGGGTTGCCGGTTGAGCGGCCTGACGATTTGAAGATAACAACAAAGAGGATAACGAGATGATCGACGCGACTATGGAGCAAAACCGCTCTGGATTCTGGCGAAATCTGGCACTGTGGAAAAAGATTCTGATAGGGATGGCTCTGGGTATGCTGGTCGGCATCGTGATGGGGCCTGACGCTGAGTTGCTTAAGCCTTTGGGTACGCTGTTCGTCAATGCGATCAAAATGCTTATCGTGCCCCTCGTATTCTGCTCGCTGGTAGTGGGTGTGACATCGATGCAGGATACCCGTCAATTGGGTCGCATTGGATTGAAATCACTGGTGCTATACATGGCAACTACTGCGGTGGCGATCACGATTGGCTTGGGCATGGGTTCGGTTTTCATGCCGGGCGAAGGCGTTAATATGGTGGCCAGCGATGGTGCTATCGCCGCCAAGGAGGCGCCTGCGATGGTGCAGACGCTGCTTGATATGATTCCCAAGAACCCTATCAGCGCGCTGGCGGCCGGCAATATTCTGCAGATCATTGTGTTCGCGCTGGGACTGGGTATTGCGCTTAACCTCTGCGGTGATAAGGGACGGCCGGCGGTGGCTATGTTCGAGAGTCTGGCTGAGGCGATGTACAAGATGACGGAGCTGGTCATGAAGCTTGCGCCTTACGGTGTCTTCGGCCTGATGGCATGGGTTGCGGGCAAATACGGAATTGAGATACTGCTGCCGCTGATTAAAGTGATCGCCGTGGTCTACCTGTGCTGTGTCATTCACGTGCTGGTGGTCTATACCGGCATGATCAGCCTTATTGGTCGTTTGAATCCCGTGCGATACCTCAAGGGACTGGTTAACCCGGCAGCGGTTGCTTTCACTACGACCAGCAGCTCAGGCACGCTTCCGGCAACGATAAAGGCGGCCCAACAAGAGTTGGGTGTCTCGAAGGGAATCTCCAGCTTTGTATTGCCCTTGGGCGCCACTATCAACATGGATGGAACGGCGTTGTACCAGGGTGTGTGCGCGCTGTTCATCGCCCAGGCGTTTGGGATCGACCTGGAATTATCTGACTATCTGCTGATCATCATGACGTCGACCCTGGCGTCGATCGGGACCGCCGGTGTCCCGGGGGCCGGGCTGATAATGCTGTCGCTTGTGCTGACTACCGTAGGCCTTCCCATGGAGGGGCTGGCGATCGTCGCGGGTATCGACCGCATTCTGGATATGGCGCGTACCAGTGTGAATGTCTGTGGTGACTTGGCGGTCTCGGTATTGGTGGGCAAGAGCGAAGGTGAGCTGGATACCACAATTTACGACCGTATTGGGGGGAGTGCCAAAGAGACCGAGTTCGGCTAACTGCCCAGGTAGGCTCGCGCCCGTGAAAATGTTCCACGTGGAACGCGCCTGCTATCGTGCTGTGATAGGCGCAATCCAGCCTAGCGCAGAGAGAAATAAAAAACGCCCCGAGGGGCGTTTTTTTATGTGTACTGACTGTCTCGGATAGGAGGATCAGGAGGCGATCAGTGAGATGTCGGCGACACCCAGGAAGAGGTTCCTGAGGCGCTGCAGAAGCGCTAGGCGGTTGTTGCGTACCGCTTCATCATCCGCCATTACCATGACATCCTCAAAGAAACGGTCGACAGGCGCCTGGAGTTGAGCCAGTGCTTCAAGCGCCTGTTCATAAGCGCCCTCCGCGAACAGGGGCTGGAGTTCCACTTCAAGTTTGCTGACCTGGACGGCCAGTGCCTGCTCAGCAGCATCTGTTAGCAGAGACTGGTCAACCTCGGTGCTAACCTGGCCTTCATGCTTGCTCAGAATATTGCTGACACGTTTGTTAGCGGCTGCTAGTGAAGCCGCTTCAGCCAGTGCACGGAAATGTGCCACCGCACGAACGCGGCGATCGAAATCAAGCGGCTTGGTTGGGCGCAGTGCATGAACGGCAAGGTAGTTATCGACGCTGATACCGCGCTCCTCATACCATGCGCGGAAGCGCTCGAGCATAAACTCAAGCACCTGGTTCACGACAGTGTCCTGAGCGGGCAGGTTGCCATACTGTGCTGCGGCGGCCTCGAGCAGGGTCTTCAGATCAATCTGAAGATCGCTCTCCACAATGATGCGCAGAACGCCGAGTGTTGCGCGGCGTAGCGCGAAGGGGTCTTTGGAGCCGGTAGGTGGCTGGTTGATGCCAAACAGACCGGTGAGTGTATCGATGCGGTCGGCAACGGCAACGGCGATACCGGTGCGGCTTTGTGGCAGTTCGTCACCGTGGAACCGGGGCATGTAGTGCTCATTCTGGGCCAGTGCGACTTCGGCAGCCTCGCCATCATGGGTGGCGTAGTGATAGCCCATCAGGCCCTGTAGTTCCGGAAACTCCAGCACCATCTCTGATGTGAGGTCGGTTTTGCACAGCATGCCAGCACGCTCAGCCTGATCGGCATCGCCGCCAATGGCGTCGGCGACAATCCGTGCCAGGCCCGCAATGCGCACGGTCTTGTCATAGACGGTACCCAGATCTTTCTGGAAGACGATTTTCTTGAGCGAGTCGATACGTGAATCGAGTGTGCGCTTCTTGTCGGTTTCGAAAAAGAATGCAGCGTCGGAAAGGCGGGGCCTGATGACCTTTTCGTTGCCTTCGATGACCTGCTGAGGGTCACGCGACTCGATGTTGGCGACCGTAATGAAGTAGGGCATCAGTGCGCCATTTCCATCCAGTAGATGGAAATACTTCTGGTTGTCCGCCATGGTTGAAATTAGAGCCTGAGCGGGTACTTCCAGGAAGCGCTCTTCAAACCGGCCTGTAAGCGCAACCGGCCATTCGTTCAGCGCCGTAACCTCGTCGAGCAGGCTGTCTTCGATTACAACGTTTCCACCGACGCGATTGGCTTCGGCCAGCAGTTGGCTTTGAATCAAGCCCCGTCTTTCGTCGAAGTCGGCCAGCACCTTGCCTTTCTCTTTCAACAGCGAGGCGTAATCACGACCGGCGAATATTTCGATCTGCTCGTTATAGTGGAAACGGTGTCCGCGGGTGTGGCGACCGGCTTTGTGGCCAAGAATTTCGCAGGGGATGACTTCGTCGCCGAAAAGCATAACAACCCATTTTACAGGGCGGACGAACTCGTTGCGTGAAGCGCCCCAGCGCATGCGCTTTGGAATCGGGAGCTTATCGAGTGCGGCAGCGACAATCTCCGGCAGGAGCGGTGCGACGGGCTGAGCCGGATTGGTCTGCGCGAAACTGATCTTTCCATCCACTTCTGTCAGCTGATCGATGCTTGTGCCGCACTTCCGTGCGAAGCCTTCGAGGGCCTTGCTCGGATTGCCTTCCTTGTCGTACGCGATGGAGGCTGGCGGTCCTTGGATTAGCGTCCGGCTTTCAGCAACCTCTGTATTGAGATCGGTGACAAGCAGCGCCAGACGTCGGGGGGCGGCATAGGAAATGAACCCGGTCGCGTCGAGCGCGTCTTCACCGAGCAGTGCGATCAGACCGCTTCGAACTTCTTGTTCGAGTGCGGCCGAAAGTGATTTTAATGCCTTTGGTGGGAGCTCTTCGGTGCCGAGCTCAAACAGGAAATCCTTGGCAGACATTAGCGCTTCTCCTCCTGGCTGGCAGCAATAACCTCGTCTCTCAGTGCCGGGTCTGCTAGCGGGAATCCTAGTGCCTTACGCGCATTGAAATAGGCGTGGGCAACCTCACGGGCAAGTGTGCGGACACGCAGAATATAGCGTTGGCGTTCGGTAACCGAAATCGCATGCCGCGCGTCGAGCAGGTTAAATGTGTGTGATGCTTTGAGTACGTGCTCATAGGCCGGCAGCGGCAGTGGTTTTTCAAGCGTCAGAAGCTTGTTGCACTCGCGCTCGTGGTAGTCGAAGTTACCAAACAGCGTGTCGACGTCGGCGTGCTCAAAATTGTACGTAGACTGCTCCACTTCGTTCTGGTGGTAGACGTCACCGTAGGTAACGATCGTACCGTCCGGACTGCGTGACCAAACAAGGTCGTACACGCTTTCTACTTTCTGGATGTACATCGCGATACGCTCGAGACCGTACGTGATCTCGCCGGTCACCGGGTAGCACTCAAGGCCGCCTGCCTGCTGGAAGTAGGTGAACTGGGTTACCTCCATGCCATTCAGCCAGATCTCCCATCCGAGGCCCCAGGCGCCGAGTGTCGGCGATTCCCAGTTGTCTTCTACAAAGCGGATGTCGTGGACCAGTGGGTCGATGCCGATACGCTCGAGGGATCCGAGATACAGTTCCTGGAAGTTGTCGGGGTTGGGCTTCAGGACAACCTGAAACTGATAGTAATGCTGAAGGCGGTTTGGGTTTTCGCCGTAGCGCCCGTCAGTAGGGCGGCGGCTGGGCTGAACATAGGCAGAGCGCCAACGCTCGGGCCCGATAGCACGCAGGAATGTGGCCGGGTGGAAGGTTCCGGCACCGACCTCTAGGTCCAGCGGCTGAACGATGACGCAGCCCTGCTCGGCCCAATACTGCTGGAGGGCGAGGATCAGTCCCTGGAAAGTGCTAACGTCTGGATTCACCTTGTCAGTCACGGAAATCACCATTGAGTTCGAAGTGGACAAAATTAGGCCCGAATTATACATGATCGACGATGGTTAGTGGCTCCATAGAAACGGGTTCGGGATGGATAATCGTTGAAATGATCGCTTTGAGCGTACTTCGCGGGACTTGGAAGGTCAGGCATGCGGTTTATAATGGCTCGTCTTTACGGATGTGATTGGAGCTGCTTTGAAAGATCTCAAGGTTTTACCCGCGATTGGCGCCATGGCTATCGTTTCTCTGCTGCCGCTTCGAAGTGCTCAGGCGCTGGGTCGTTGGCTCGGGCGTCGCGTGTATCGCAAGGGGGAAGCTCAAAGCCTTTACGCGGTAACCCGTACCAATCTCGATATTTGTTTTCCGAATCTGGATGATGTTTCACGTGAAACACTGCTCCAGAAAAGTCTCGAACATACGGGGTGTTCGTTGGCCGAAACGGGGATGTCCTGGTTCTGGTCTCCGACTAGAGCGCTTAAAACCGTCAAAAATGTGGTCGGCGAAGAGCTGATTGCCGAAGAGTTGAGCGCTGGCCGAGGTATCCTGCTGATTGCGCCGCATCTAGGCAACTGGGAAGTGATGAACCTGTATCTAGCGAAGCACTATCCGGTTACGGCGATGTATAAGCCTCCAAAGTACAAAGTGCTGAATAACCTGATACTGAAGCGCCGCGCACGATTGGGTTCGCAAATGGCGCCGGCAGATGCCAAGGGCGTGCGCATGGTCATGAAGGCGCTGCGCAAGGGAGGGCTTGTCGGTATCCTGCCCGATCAGGAGCCTGAAAGAAGCGGGGGTGTCTATGCACCATTCTTTGGCGAACCCGCGCTGACCATGAAGCTCCTGCCTCAACTGGCCGCCCAAACGGGCGTGAAAGTGTTCTGCGGGTACGGTAAGCGCCTGCCTGACGGCGAAGGGTACGAATTAAGGTTTTCGGCGGCTGAACCCGGTGTGGGCAGTAAAGATCTGGTAGAGGCAGCGACAGCCATGAATGCCAGTATCGAGCGTTGTGTAAATGAGTGTCCCGAGCAGTACCAGTGGGAGTACAAGCGCTTCAATACACGGGAAGACCGGTCCAAGGGGCCTTATAAGCGGATGAAGCGCTAACGGCTCAGATATTATTATCGGCGCCAGAATGCCGGTGAAAAGAGTACGAGCAGGGTGAAAACTTCGAGTCGTCCCAGCAGCATGGCCAGGCAGAGAATCCACTTTGCCGAGTCATTCAGGTCGCCATAGTGTAAGGCGACGCCCCCAAGCCCCGGGCCGAGGTTGTTCAACGTCGCGCCCACGGCTGACCAAGCGGTGACTTGATCGAGTCCTACCGCGAGTAACCCGATCAGCATGATCACAAACACCAGCAGATAAACCGAGAAGAATCCCCAGACCGCTTCCAGAACGTTGTCCCCGATCGCCCTGCGACCGAGCTTGACGGGGATGATGGCGCTGGGATGGATCAGTCGCAGGATCTCACGGTGCCCCTGTTTGAGGATCAACAGTATGCGAATGACTTTCATGCCGCCGCCGGTAGAACCTGCGCAGCCCCCGGCAAATGCCGCGACAAAAAGCAGGAACGGCAACATGGATGGCCAGTGTGAAAAATCGGACGTTGTAAAGCCAGTGGTGGTAGCGATGGAAACCACCATAAATGCCGACTTGCGCAGGCTGTCCAGTGGTTCGAATGCGCCTGTCAGGATCAACGATATGAAAGCGAAGGCGGTAATGCTGCCGAGTAAAACGAGATAGAACTTGAACTCCGGATCCTTCAGATAGTGGAGCAGCGTTCGTTGGCGCCAGGCGAAAAAGTGCAGGCCGAAGTTAACGCCAGACACAATCATGAAGAAGATGCAGATCGCTTCGATCAGGGGGCTGTCGAAGTAGGCCATGCTGGCATCATGTGTCGAAAAGCCGCCGATGGCCACCGTTGAGAAGCTATGCCCTATGGCATCGAACAGTGTCATGCCAGCCGCCCAATAACCCAGTGCGCACACCACTGTGAGTGATAGGTAAATGTACCAGAGCGCCTTCGCGGTTTCGGTGATGCGTGGAGTCAGCTTTGAGTCTTTTACAGGTCCGGGCGTCTCTGCGCGGTACAACTGCATGCCCCCGATGCCAAGCATCGGCAGGATGGCAACTGCCAGCACGATGATGCCCATGCCGCCGAACCATTGTAGCTGCTGCCGATAGTAGAGGAGTGACTTCGGCAAGGTGTCCAGTCCGGTCATGACGGTAGCGCCGGTGGTGGTCAGCCCGGAGAGTGACTCGAATATCGCATCGGTAAAGCTTAGGTGTGGCGACTCTGATAGCTGCAGTGGTAATGAACCGGCCGCTGCTAGAACGCTCCAGAAAAGTACAGTAATCAGAAAGCCATCGCGTGTGCGCAGGTCCTGTCGAACATTGAAAACCGGTATCCAGATCACAAAGCCGGTAAGGAGCGTGATGGCGAATGCGACGGCAAATGCATGAACAGCACCATCGTTATAGTAGAGGGATACCAGCATCGGAGGTATCTGGGTGATGCTGAATATCATCAGCAGAATACCGAGGATGCGACATATCACTTTAAAATGCATGCTTTAGATCCGTTGCTGGCGCAGATACCGGTTAGAAGAACGTCAGGCCCACTTGGAAGAGGCGTTCAACATCGTTTATGCGGCGGTTGTCGACCAGGAACAGGATGACATGATCACCGTTCTCGACGACAACGTCGTCATGCGCAATAAGGACCTCGTCCTTGCGTACGATTGCGCCGATGGTTGTGCCCGGCGGCAGCGCAATCTCTTCAATGGTGCGACCTACAACCTTGGAGCTGCGCGGATCGCCGTGCGCTACCGCTTCAAGCGCCTCGGCAGCGCCGCGCCGCAGCGAATGTACGGCCGCTACGTCACCGCGTCGCACGTGCGTCAGAAGAGCGCCTATGGTTGTCTGCTGCGGAGAGATGGCGATATCGATCACGCCACCCTGAACAAGATCAACGTATGCAGGGTTGTTGATCAGTGTCATGACGGTGCGGGCGCCGAGGCGTTTGGCGAGCATCGACGCCATGATGTTGGCCTCGTCGTCGTTGGTGAGCGCGCAGAAAACGTCGGTGTCTTCGATATTCTCTTCCAGCAGCAGTTCTCTGTCCGACGCGCTGCCGTGCAGCACAATGGTGTTGTCGAGATTGCGGGCGAGCAGGTTACATCGGGTGATGTTACGCTCGATGATCTTGACCTGGAACTGATTTTCGATGGTGCTCGCCAGGCGTGCGCCTATGTTACCGCCGCCTGCGATGATGATCCGTTTGTAGGGTGTATCGAGCTTGCGCAGCTCACTCATGACCGCACGTATGTCGCGTTGTGCGGCAATGAAGAACACTTCGTCGTCTGCCTCGATAACGGTATCGCCTTTGGGAATGATTGGCCGATCCTGACGGAATATGGCGGCAACACGGGTATCGACATTGGGCATATGTGAGCGCAGGTAGGCGATCTCTCGCCCGACGAGCGGCCCGCCATAGTACGCTTTGACAGCAACCAACTGGGCCTTGCCGCCGGCGAAATCGAGAACCTGAAGCGCGCCTGGATGCTGGATCATGCGTTTGATGTGCAGGGTCACCAACTCTTCAGGGCTGATAAGAACGTCGACAGGTATCGCTTTGGCGTCGAAGATCGCCTTGTCTTTCTGCAGGTAGTCGTGCTCACGTACACGAGCGATCTTGGTCGGTACGTTGAATAGCGTCTGTGCCACTTGGCAGGCGATCATGTTGACCTCGTCGCTGTTGGTCACGGCGATGAGCATGTCGGCGTCCTGTGCGCCGGCCTGATCCAGCACGCTGGGGTATGAGGCCTTGCCCTCAACGGTGCGAATGTCCAGTCGGTCCTGCAGCTCGCGCAAGCGGCCGGTATCGGTATCGACTACGGTAATATCATTGGCTTCATTGGCGAGATGGTCGGCAAGCGAACCGCCAACCTGCCCAGCACCCAGAATAATGATCTTCATTCAAAGCCTCTGTCGTTGCTGACCGGTAGGGTGGTCAAGCGTCCTTTGTCAGAATGGCGTAATAAAAACCGTCATGTGCTCCCTCGACAGGGAACAGCTGGCGTCCATATGGGCGTTCAATACCGCAGGAGAGCGGTACAGGAATCGTCCGGGCGTCGGCGTGGAGTTTAACAAAGCGCTCCACGATGCGCTCATTCTCCTGAGGAAAAAGTGAACAGGTAGCGTACACCAGCCGACCGCCGGGCGCGAGTAAGCCCCAAAGATTCTCAAGAATGCTGAGCTGTAGATTGGCAAGCGCAAGAATATCCTCGTTGCGACGCAGCAGCTTAATGTCAGGGTTGCGGCGTATGACGCCGGTGCCACTGCAGGGCGCGTCGACGAGAATGCGGTCGAAAGGTCGTCCGTTCCACCAGTCATGGGCGCTGGCATCGCCGAGATGAAGCACGCATTCGTGGGAGAGCTTGAGGCGCTCAAGGTTGTCGCGTACGCGCTCCAGCCGTGAAGGCTCCATCTCTACGGCGATTACCTCGGCCAGGGAGGGTTGGGTTTCAAGCAGGTGACACAGCTTTCCGCCAGGTGCTGCACAGGCGTCGAGAATGCGCTCGCCAGGCTGAGCATCAAGCAGGGCGCAGGCGAGCTGGGCAGCTTCGTCCTGCACGCTGAAAAAGCCCTGATCAAAGCCTGGCAACTTATGAATATCGATCGCTTCTGACAGTGTGAGCGCGTGTGGTGAATGGGTGCAGGGCGTTGCTTCAAACCCCTCTTGAGAAAGCTTGTCGATCGCTTCATCTCGAGTTAGTAAGCGCTTATTTACCCGTAATGTAAGTGGGCCTTGTATATCGTTGGCCTTGAGGATCGACTGCCAGTGATCCGGCCAGTTGTGCCTTAGCTTGTCGATCATCCAGCTTGGGTGGTTCCATTGGAACTGCTCATCGTGCTCAAGACGGGTTTCGATATCGGCCTGCTCACGTTGGAAGCGGCGTAAAACGGCATTGAAGAGTTTCCCCGCCCACTCTTTTTGCAGATCGCGAGTGCCCTGAACAGTTTCGCTAACGGCGGCGTGAGCCGGTATGCGCATACTGCGCAGCTGATAGAGGCCGACCAGCAACAGGGCCTGAAGGTCACGGTCCTGCGGTTTGAAGGGGCGCTTGAGTAATACCGCCGATATGGCTTCAAGCCGATACAGATCACGCAGCGTGCCGTAGCAGAGCTGCCGGAGCAGAGGTCGGTCCTGAGCCGGACAGCGCTCGAGCGCAGGCGGTAAAACCGCCTTCAATGAGCCGCGTTGGTTCAGTAATGGCTCGATAACACGCGCCGCTTCAACCCTGATATTCATCGCATCAACCCAACACTGTGCCTGTAGAGAAACGTTCCTTATGCGCATTTAGCAGCGCGGATACGGCAGTGGGCTTTCCGCCGGGCAGCTGAAGCACGGTAAGCGCCAGACGTCCCTTGCCGGTAGCAACAACCAGGCTGTCAGCCGAGTGAGCCAGGATTGTCCCGGGAGTCTGGCTAGCATCGCCCGATTCCGCCCGTGCACCCCAGACCCGAAGCGTCTGCCCGTTAATCTCAGTGTAGGCGACAGGCCAGGGATTCAAACCTCGGACTTGCCGCTCCAGTTCAATTGCATCGCGGTTCCAGTCGAGAACGCCTTCGCTTTTCTCAAGCTTTGCCGCGTAACAGGCCAAACTGTCGTCCTGAGGTACCGCCTCAAGTTCGCCCTCTGAGAGAGGGGCAAGTGCCTGAACCAATGTCTGAGCCCCGAGCTCGGCAAGCCGGTCATGGAGCAGGCCACTGGTGTCGTCGGCGTGGATCGGGCAGCGCGCGATGCTCAGCATATCGCCGGTATCGAGCCCAGCATCCATCTGCATGATTGTGATACCGGTCTCGGTATCACCGGCCAGTAGTGCCCGGTGAATAGGGGCGGCGCCTCGCCAGCGCGGCAGCAGGGATGCGTGTACGTTGATGCAGCCGAGCCGAGGCGTATCGAGCACTGCCTGTGGCAGGATCAAACCATACGCGACGACGATCATCAGATCAGCCTCGAATGCGGCCAGTTGAGCCTGTGCGGCGCTATCGCGAAGCGTCAGCGGTTGGCACACCTCAATATCGTGTTGCAGGGCAAGCTGCTTGACCGGGCTTGGGGTGAGCTTCCGGCCTCTGCCAGCGGGTCGGTCTGGCTGGGTGTAGACAGCCACCACCTCATGGTCTGTTTTCAATACGGCGGATAGACTGGCAGCGGCGAATTCAGGGGTGCCGGCGAAGATGATTTTCAGGCGCTTGGTCATCGGTGAAACTCTTGGTGAACAAAGAAAAACAGGCTTGCCGTGGCAAACCTGTTTTCAATTCGGATCGGGCTCAGTTACCCGACGCTTCCAGACGGTGTTTCTTTTCCAGCTTGCCGCGAATGCGATTGCGCTTGAGCGTGGAGAGGTAATCAACGAACAGCGTACCGTCCAGGTGATCGAGCTCGTGCTGAATGCAGACAGCGAGCAGGCCCTCGGCGATGAAATCCTGCGCGTTGCCGTCACGGTCTAGCGAGCTTACCTTGATCTTCTGAGGCCGATTTACGTTGTCATAAAAACCCGGAACGGACAGACAACCTTCCTGCATCTCTTCAAGTGTCTCGTCGAGTACCGTATATTCGGGGTTGATCAAGGCCAGAGGTTCCGACTGATCCTCCGACAGATCGATGGTGACGACCCGTTTATGGACGTTTACCTGTGTTGCAGCCAGGCCTATGCCCGGTGCATCGTACATCGTCTCGAACATGTCATCGATGAGCTGTTTAATCGCATCATCAACGACATCAACCGGTTCGGCGATTGTGCGCAGTCGAGGATCTGGGAATTCAAGAATCTTGAGCTTGGACATAGTATCTGCTTAAACGGATGTTCGACGGAGGCGTCGGATGGAGTAAAGTATGATGCGTCCTATTATACTGATAATGTTGTCTAATGCATGCTCAGACGCCTTTGAACCTGCCGACCGGGCCGGGATGCGGAGGTTGTTTGCGTTACAAGGGAACTGAAAATGAACCGATTGCTTTGCGCAACGCTGACCGCCGCTTTTCTGCTGTTGGGCAGCCCGGCTCAGGCTGAGGTCCGTAAGGACCGGATCGAATTGGCTGAAGGACATCCGACCGAGTATGTCGTTGTCAAAGGCGATACGCTTTGGGATATATCCGGGCGCTTCCTGAAATCACCCTGGTTATGGCCCGATGTCTGGTACGTCAACCCGCAGATCGACAACCCTCATCTGATCTATCCGGGCGATATTATTTATTTGACCTGGGTCGACGGTCAGCCGCGTCTCAGCCTCAAGCGTGGTGTACGCAAGCTAAGCCCGCATGCGCGTGTATCGCCGCTGGACAGCGCAATACCGGCTATTCCGCTGAAGGATATCGCAGCCTTCCTGAACGATAACATGGTGATGGATCAGGACCTGCTGGATCACGCACCCTACGTTATCGGTGGCAAGAACGAGCGTATTATCGCCGGCGCCGGGGATCGTGTTTACGCCCGCGGCAAACCCGTCGAGAACGTATCGCTGCAGGGCATCTATCGTCCGGCGAAGCCGTATAACGATCCGTTCACCGATGAGTTGCTTGGCTACGAGGCATATCGGGTTGCAGACGGCCGGATAATGGCACGTGATACCGACAGCCAGGTGATGACCATGGATCTGCTCGACACCAACGAAGAGGTACGCGTACGCGATCGCGTGGTGCCGAACGACGAGAGCCGTATACAGTCGGTGTTTTACCCGTCTGCCGGTGCTGAGCTGCAAAACGCCGTGATTCTGGATGTGCTCGGCGGCGTTGCCAAGATCGGTCAGTTCGACGCAGTGGCACTTAACGTTGGGGCCCGAGAGGGTGTTGAAATCGGTAACGTCTTCGCGGTGTATAACGAGGGCGAGATGGTTCGTGATCCAGTCACCAACGAGACGATATCGCTGCCGTCCGAGCGTGCCGGAATGTTGATGGTGTTCAAAGTATTCGACAAGGTCAGTTACGGCCTGATCATGCGCGCCAACAACGTGATATCCGTGGGCGATCGCCTCAAGACCCCCTGATCTAACGGACATAGCAACATGAGCGATCCAAAGGACTGGATCGCTGCAACCCTGCTGCCAAGGATGGGACCGGCCACTATGGCCCGGTTGCGCTCAGCAGGCGTTGCAGCGTCGGAGCTTATGCACTCCGAACAACTCCCCGGTACTGTTCAATTGCGTCCCGAAACGTTGGACGCCATCCACAACTATCGATCCGGCGGCGCCTTGTATCGCCGTGCATGCGAGCTTGAGCAGCGGGCCGCACATAGTGGCTGGACTCTGCTGACGATTGACTCGCCTCAATACCCCGATCTGCTGAAACAGATACATGACCCCCCGATTTTGCTGTGGATTCACGGTGATCCAGATGTGCTGGCGTTGCCCCAGTTGGCTGTCGTGGGCAGTCGTCACGCAAGCGCAGGAGGTGTGGATCATGCCTACCGCTTTGCCTTGGATCTCGCTGCAGGCGGGCTTGCGATCACCAGTGGATTGGCAAGGGGGATCGATGCGGCCGCGCACAAGGGCGCACTTGATGCAGGGCGTCCGACGTTGGCGGTATTGGGCACGGGGCTTGATCGATGTTATCCCGCTGCGCACCGGGCATTGGCAGAGGCGATCGTGCAAGGCGGCGGAGCTCTGGTGACCGAGTATCCGCCGGGAACGGCGCCTGTGGCACACAATTTCCCGCGCCGTAACCGCATCATCAGTGGCATGAGTATCGGTACGCTGGTGGTCGAGGCGGCTCCTCGTAGCGGCTCGTTGATAACGGCGCGCGAAGCGCTTGAGCAGGGGCGCGAGGTGTTTGCGCTACCGGGCTCCATTCACAACCCGCTCAGCAAAGGCTGCCACAGCCTGATCAAACAGGGTGCTAAACTGGCAGAAAGCAGCGACGACATACTGTCCGAGCTCGGTGCTTTACTGGGCTGCCTGGCGCTGCCGGTCAGTAACCCTGATGACGACCGGCGTCCGAATGACTTACAGGATCCTTTGCTGGAGCAAATTCCATTTGATCCTATCGCTTTTGATCTGCTCGCTGACAGGGTGGATTTACCGGCTGCGAAGTTGCAGCAGGAACTGATGCGTCTGGAGCTGGAAGGTTATCTTGAGTTGCGCGGGGCGTTCATACTGAGAACAGTCTGAGCAATTATCCAGTTGCAAAGAGAAGACTGAGTGGTTAGTTTGCCCTTTTTGTTCGTTATGGGGCATTAGAGCGTGAACGACTGGCATCTGCGTCAAGCTGTTCGGGTACTGCGCAACGGTGGCATCATTGCGTACCCGACGGAAGCGGTTTGGGGCCTCGGGTGTGATCCCTTCAATTCTGCAGCGGTACAGCGCCTGCTGGAGATCAAGCGTCGACCCGAGTACAAAGGGTTAATTCTTGCAGCCGCCAGCGAAGAACAGATCGAGCCTTTGCTTGTGCACCTTTCCGATCAGCAACGCGCGCAGCTTTCAGAGACTTGGCCTGGGCCAAACACCTGGTTGTTGCCGGATACCGAACAACTGATCCCGCGGTGGATAAAGGGCCAGCATTCAGGCGTGGCCGTGCGCGTTAGTGCCCACCCAATTGTACGCGCCTTGTGCGAAGCGTTCGGCGCGCCACTGGTCTCTACCTCGGCAAACGTCAGCAGTGCTCCACCTGCAAAAAGCAAAACGAAAGTTAGGGCTTACTTCGGCTCTGGTGTTGATTTTATTGTAGATGGTGCACTGGGTGGTTTGGATAGGCCGACAACCATACGTAACCTGTCAGATAATTCAGTAGTTAGAACGTAAGTAACTACTCACTTCGGAGATTGTTATGTCAGCACCCGATAAGGCAGCAGTTAAAGCCTATCTGCTTGATTTGCAAGGCAGAATTTGTTCTGCGCTTGAGCGGGCCGATGGTCGTGCGAACTTCATTGAGGATAGCTGGCAGCGAGAACAGGGCGGTGGTGGACGCACGCGGGTCATAAAAGACGGCGCACTCATCGAGAAGGGCGGCGTCAATTTCTCCCATGTATTTGGTGAGGGGTTGCCAGCATCGGCCACTGCCCATCGTCCGGAGTTGGCTGGCCGCCGGTTTGAGGCGATGGGGGTGTCGCTGGTGATTCATCCTCATAACCCCTACGTACCCACCTCCCATGCCAATGTTCGGTTTTTTATCGCCGAGAAGGAGGGTGAAGAACCGGTTTGGTGGTTCGGGGGCGGCTTCGATCTGACGCCTTACTATGGCAACGACGAAGACTGTGTGCACTGGCACAGGACTGCAAAGGCTGCGTGCGACCCCTTTGGAGAGGATATATATCCGCGGTTCAAGCGCTGGTGCGACGAATACTTTTATCTGCGTCACCGTGATGAACCGCGTGGCGTGGGCGGCCTGTTTTTCGATGATCTCAACGAACTTGGGTTTGATCAGAGTTTTGCTCTGATGCGATCAATAGGCGATGCCTATATCCCGGCGTATCTGCCCATCGTCGAGCGGCGCCGCGATACAGCGTATGGCGAGCGTCAACGTGATTTCCAGCTGCACCGCCGGGGACGCTACGTTGAGTTTAACCTTGTCTATGACCGCGGTACGCTGTTCGGTTTGCAGTCGGGCGGGCGCACGGAATCTATTTTGATGTCGTTACCGCCGGAGGTGCGCTGGGACTACGACTGGGCACCGGCGGCCGGCAGCGAAGAGGCCACGCTGTATGAGCGGTATCTCAAGCCTCATGAATGGGTGGAGGGCGTGTAATGGCTGATCGTTACGCCGTTTTCGGCAATCCTATCAAGCACAGCAAGTCGCCGCGGATCCATGCCGCATTTGCCGAACAGACCGGCGAAGCAGTTGAATACTCGGCGCAACTGGTTGAACTCGGAGCGTTTGAAAACGATGTGGCTCGGTTCTTCGCCGAAGGTGGCAAGGGCCTCAATGTCACGGTGCCGTTCAAACAGAACGCCTGGAATATGGCAGCGCAGCGCTCAAGCGCGGCGGAGCGCGCAGGTGCGGTGAATACCCTTTACCAGAGCGCCGACGGTGTTCTATGCGGTGATAATACTGACGGTGTCGGGCTGGTGGCTGATCTGCAGGATAATAACGGTGTCAGCCTCAAAGGTGCGCGTGTGCTGATGCTTGGCGCAGGTGGTGCTGTGAGAGGGGTTCTGGAGCCTTTCCTGGCTGCCGGTGCAGCGGAGATCGTTATTGCCAACCGTACTGTGGCGAACGCTCAGGAGCTGGTGGATCTGTTCGGCGATCTTGGGCATCTGTCGGCCTGTGGTTTCTCCGATGTGGAACCCCGTGCATTCGATGTCATTATTAATGGCACCTCCGCAAGCCTCCAGGGCGAGCTGCCACCCGTGCCAGATGCCGTTGTCGGCCCAGACACTGCCTGTTATGACATGATGTACGGTGCAGAGCCTACGCCCTTCTGTATCTGGGCTAAACAGCAGGGGGCAGCGATCGTGATCGACGGCCTCGGCATGTTGGTGGAGCAGGCTGCCGAATCCTTCCGTATCTGGCGGGGCGTGAAACCCGAGACCCGCGGCGTAATAGCCGAGGTGAGGCGCGAGCTGGCAGGCTGACATATTGGTCTGCACACTATCCCTTGCATAATCAAAGCGTTGGGCGGTATAACGGGATAGAACTCTCTGCTTTAGGGTCGTCCCATGGAAAAGCATACTCCGTTACCGCCCGAGGCCCTCTATCGCACGTGCGATACCGATCTACTCCCATTCCGCACCACTGAAACACTGGAGAACTTCAGCGGGTTCTTCGGTCAGGAACGTGCGCTTGAAGCGATGGAGTTTGGCATCGGAATGCAGCGCCCGGGTTATAACCTTTTTGTCATGGGTAACCCGCATACCGGGCGTTTCTCTTTCGCGACCGTGAATCTTAAAAATGTCGCGAAAAAGCAGCAAAAGCCGAATGACTGGTGTTATCTGAACAACCTCAAGGACAACCGTTACCCGGTTTGTCTCAAGTTGCCGGCCGGTAAGGCGGCACGCTTTCGCCGTGATCTGGGCAAGCTGTTCGATACCATTCTCAGCGAGCTTCCGGCAGCGTTCGAAAGCCCTGGTTATCAGCGCCTGAAAGGGCGGATCGAGCGTGATTTCAACCGCCGCTACGACAGCGCAGTGGAGGAGATCGAGAAACGGGGGCGTGAATTCAGCATCGCGGTGTACCGTGAGGCCGGACAGATAGGATTCACCCCTGTGGCCAACGGCCAGGCGATGGATGAAGCGCAGTTTTCGGCTCTTCCCGAGGAGGAGCGCGAAGCGTTTCAGCGCAACATCGCCGAGCTTGAGGATATGCTCAATGACAACCTGACAGAGCTGCCGAAGTGGCGGCGTGAAGCTGCCGAACAGATGCGTGATCTTGAGCGCGATACGGCGCGTCAGGCCGTATCTGCACCGATACAGGCACTTAAAGAGAGCTATACCAATCTGCCCGGTGTGCCCGCGCATCTCGATCATGTTGAACGTGACTTGATCAAGCACGGTGCCGAGCTGGTGGCGGACGGTGCTATCGAGGCGAAAACCGAGGCGGGGCGTCGCAGTTGGCTCGAAGACAACTACGGCCTTAATCTGCTGGTAGACAACGACAAGACCAAGGGCGCGCCGGTGGTGTTCGAGGCGCACCCGAGTTACGACAACCTGTTCGGGCGTATTGAGTACACCAGCGAGATGGGTGCCATGGTCACCAACTACCAGCTGATCCGCCCGGGTGCGCTGCACCGGGCCAACGGCGGTTACCTGGTTCTGGAGGCCGAAAAGCTGCTTGAGCAGCCGTTTGTGTACGGGGCGCTAAAACGGGCGCTGAAAGCCCATGAGATCCGTATTGAGAACCCGGTCAACGAATATACCGGGGTCACCACCATTACCCTGAATCCTGAGCCCGTTCCGCTAACGGTCAAGATTGTGCTGATCGGGGGCCGCGATACCTATTATCTGCTGCAGGAGCTGGATCACGATTTCGAGAAAATGTTCCGGGTGGTGGTGGACTTCGATGAGGATGTGAGTCGTACACCACATTCGATTCGTCAATATGCGCGTTTGATGAAGACGCTGTCGAGTGAGGAGCACCTTGCAGCCCTGACGCGTGAGGGGGTTGCCCGGTTGGTCGAACACAGCTCACGGCTGGCGGAGGATCAGGAACTGCTTTCTGCGCACATCGGAGAGCTGGTCGATCTGTTGTGCGAGGCAGACTACCGTCGACGCGAGAACGGTGATGATCTGATCAATGCGATCCACGTGGAACATGCGCTGGCGGCCAAGGAGCGCCGCACCGGACGTCTGGCGCAGAAAATTCTTGATGGCATCCTCAATGAAACGGTGCTGATCGATACCGATGGCGAAGCGGTGGGCAAATCCAACGGGCTCACCGTACTTCAGGTTGGCGATGTATCCTTCGGTACGCCTGCGCGTATCACCGCCACGGTACACCCGGGGAATCGCGGTATCGTCGATATCGAGCGAGAGGTTACCCTTGGCCAGCCGATCCACTCCAAGGGCGTATTGATCCTCTCCGGTTATCTCGGCCATAAGTATGCGCGTGACTTTCCGCTTTCGCTGTCGGCCAGCATCGCGCTGGAGCAGTCCTACGGCTATGTGGACGGTGACAGCGCCTCTCTGGCCGAGATCTGTACGCTGATCTCAGCGCTGACCCATATACCGATTCGGCAGCAGTATGCACTTACCGGCTCCATCAACCAGTATGGCGAGGTGCAGGCTATCGGCGGTGTAAACGAGAAGATCGAAGGCTTCTTCCGTCTATGCCAGACGCGGGGCTTTACCGGCAGGCAGGGAGTGATTATCCCCCAGGCCAACGTGCGTAACCTGATGCTGAAGCGCGAAGTGGTCGATGCCGTCAATGAAGGTCTCTTCCATGTGTACGCAGTGGCTACGGTGGACCAGTGTCTGGAGATACTGACGGGTAAACCGGCTGGACGGCTCAAGGACGATGGACATTTCACCCAGCGCAGCGTCGGTGCGCAGATCGTCAAGCGGCTACGGGAGATCGCCAAGGCGAAAGCCTAGACCGTATATTACAAGGGGCCGAATTGGCCCCTTTCTTTTACGCCCTAACCGAGGGCGTGAAACAGCGCCATGTGATTGTCCCAGGCGAGGCTGGAAAGCTGAGGGGGCAGGAGAAGGGGTTCTCGGTAATCGTCCCGTGGATAGAGCGTATAGCAGCGGCCACGACCGCTGCTGGCGATGAACACTTCGGGCTCATCGGTTGCGGCCAGACCGCAGCCGTCAGCTGTTCTCAGGCTGGTCAGAAAGCGATTTTCTGCCACGTCCCAGAATGTAATCAGATTACCCCGGGGGGCGCTCACGGCAGCGATGCGCCCGCTGCTGTCAAAGCGGGCGCTGCCACAGTACTGCGCCATTTGACGGTTGATATCGGCCGGGGCTCTGAGTAACAGAAGTGCCTCGCCACGCCTGTGCAGAGCAACCAGCGGTTTGTCATCAGTGGCCTCTCCTTGATACTGAAGCGCGATGATCACCTCGCCGTTGGCATTGATATCCATATGGCGAATGCTGAGCTGGTGGTCGTCAGGCGCCAGGAAACGCTGCTCCAGCAGGGCACCTGAGGCGACATCGAGATAGGCCAGCGAGGGCTGCATGCTGTCGATATTGAGCTTGTCGCGCCCGTCCGTGAGGATGCCACCATTGGCGATGACAAGGGTGGAGCCGTCTGGCGAGAGCAGCAACTCATGGGGGCCAATGCCGGCGGTGCTGAAATCAAGCAAGGGTTTGGCTGGATCGGCTAGCGTGCGCAGGGTTACGCGCCCCTCGCCGCTGTCCATATCCATCTCCGTTGCCCAGAGACCGTTGCCATCCGGCGTAAATATCGCGTGGCCGTAGAAATGTCGCCCAGACTGAGGCTCGATCCTGTGCACCAGTTGGGCGTTATTGTAGTCGACAACGTCGATGTAATACCCCGGACGTCTGGCCACAGCTGCCACCCAAGGGCGTGTAGGGTGCGCGGCCACATGATGGGCGCGCTCCGGCAACAGGTGGCGTAGCCGCTCTACACCCAAATCGTCCATCACGATTAGCCAGTGCTTGCCATCGGTGGTGTCGGCGGCGCTGGCAATCAGAATGGGCGCCGGCTGAGCCCGGGACGGCAGTGCCGTCAAAACCGCGGCGCCGGCCATCAGTTGCAGAAGCCTGCGGCGGTTAATCTCCATCACGACTGTTGAATCCCAGCTGTATATCCAGTGACTGTACCGCCTTGTTGAGCAGTACATCGAGCACCTTGAGCGAGTCGGTGATCGACTTCAGCGCTTCATAGTGGTTATCCAGTGCGGCGGTCAGTGAGTCGCCCAGAGGCTCCAGATGGTCGTCGATCAACTGGAACTGCTGCTCGATCGCCTTGGCCATGTCGGGCTCACCCCGCTGGCGCAGCAACTGCGCAAGACCGGCCGTGCTGCCCGTGAACATGTCGTGTGCGGCATCAAGGTTGGCTCGGATACTGGCAAGTGATTGCTCACTCATCCAATTCTCGGCGCGGTGCGGATAGGTCGCATCGGGGCCCTTGCCCATGACCGCGAGCAGCTTGGTGTCACGGATCAGCTCGATGGGCTCAACCAGTGATTTCATCAGATCGGTACTGATGGCCGGTATGTCTGCACTTGAGGTCTCGTCCTCACCGCCGTCGCTGCTTGCAGCAAGCAACTGTTCGCCGTTCTTCTGCCAGTCCTGATAGATACCGTTGGCCATGTCGGCAATGTTGCCGGAGATCGCCTGAGTCAGACGGCAGTAGGTCGTCTCCTGTTGTAGTCTGGACAGTGCATCAGGGCCGTACAGCAGTTGTTCAAGGGCGGGGAGTCCTTTGATTGAAACGCTGGCCTGATGGAAAAACTCGTCGTCGAAAGCCGTGTCGGCAGGCAGCTCGAGGGTGGCACGCAGCTGTTTGCGGCCAATGCTCTTGCGGTCGGGCCAGAATTCGATGCTGTAGTTTCGCATCAGGTAGGTGACCGGACCGAACTGGATATGGGAGATCCCCTGCCAGGCATTAAGCGTGCTGCGAAAAGCGGCCCGGGTCTGCTCAAGTGATTGCACGTCCGGCTTCTGGCACAACGCGGTGCCCGCATCGGCCAGTTCGCTGGCTTCTGAGGCAAAGTGTTGATAACGGGGCAGGATATCCTCCTGCAGTGTTTCCGCGTTGTAGGCTGGCCAGTCGGCGGACTGCGCCGCTGCATGGTTGATGTGGATGACACCCGCCAGTAAAAAGATGGCACTGGCGCCTGCCAGGGTCGGGAGCAGGCTGGTATTGATTGCATGTTTCATAACGACTCCAGAAACCGGATCAGTGCATTCCGGTCCTTTTGACTCATATTGATGATGTTGTTCCGCGAGGCTTCGGCTTCGCCACCGTGCCAGAGTATGGCTTCCAGCAGGGTGCGGGCTCGCCCATCATGCAGAAAATAGCCATTGTCGCTGACCTGGCGTGTCAAACCCAACCCCCATAGCGGTGCTGTGCGCCACTCACTGCCTTGTGCTTCGAACTCCTGGTGGCGATCAGCCAGACCCGGGCCCATATCGTGCAACAGCAGATCGGTATAGGGCTGGAACTGCTGATGCGCCAAAGCAGGCCAGTCCGGAGAATCGCCGGTGCGTTGCACAGGGCTGTGGCACGCCGCGCAACCGGCACGGGAGAACAGCTCCCGGCCGAGTTTAACCTGAGGATCGTTACGGTCTCGTGCCGCGGGAACGGCGATGTGGCCTGTGTAGAAAGCCAACACCGACATCATCTCTTCAGAGGCCTCGAAGCCACCTTGCTGCGCAGTGTTGCCATCGGGCCGGTTCAGGCAGGCGGTTTGGCGGGCGGTACAGTTACCGAATGCAGAAGCATAGGTCGGATTACCGATACCGATATCGTTGGCCAGGGCGCTGGCATTTTGCTGGGCAAGCGTCGGTTGCCCGGCTTTCCAGCCGAAGCGACCGGCTGTGAAGCTGTTGTTGTGGTGGTCGTATACACGGTTGATTCGCCCGGATATGCCATCGCCGTCGCGATCCTCAGGATCGGCCTGCTGTTCGAGATCCGCCTGCGGGATGCGTTCAAGCAGCCCCAGTCCGATCATGGGCGGTGCTATGCG
Source organism: Marinobacterium lacunae (assembly GCF_000705555.1). GTDB lineage: Bacteria > Pseudomonadota > Gammaproteobacteria > Pseudomonadales > Balneatricaceae > Marinobacterium_D > Marinobacterium_D lacunae. The sequence continues at coordinate 69,553 of NZ_JMQN01000048.1, read as the reverse complement.
AAATGAGGTGCGCAGGGCAGGATCAAAGTCTCCGTAACCTGGCTGGATAACCCTGACCACGGGGGCTCTGAGCTCAACCTGCGTGCCATCTGCAAGACTGACCTGCTGCGTGGTGTAGTCGACTTCAACGCGGCCTTCGGCGGGTACACCGGCGACGGAGAAGGGCTGCAGCTGGGTGCCATAGTTCGGGTCCCCAACCAGACCGTCTGTGCGGGCACGGGCGTGTTGATCGGCGCTGTGAGCGGGCACGCTGAGCCGGAGCAGCGATGAGAGCGCGTTGACACCGCTGCCGGTGATGGGGTTTCCCCTGCCATCGTTGACATGACACTGGCCGCAGGAGCGGGCGTTGTATAGTGGGCCCAGACCATCGCTGGCAGTGGTCGAGGAGGGCGAGGGTACCCAGATCTTGTTAAAAATCGCCTCGCCCAGCACAAACGACATGCGGGTCTGGAGATCCAGATTGGCCGCCGGTTGCGAGAAGGGGTGGCGTCCGGGTGTGCCGGTGAGCGTGGTATCGCCACCGGCTGCCAAGGATGCTGCCGTGTGTGAAGGCGTTGCTTCGGCCTGATGCGTACCGAGTATCAGTACGAGCAGGCCGAAGCAGAGTGGGGTACGTACAGTGAGTACGGGCGACGCCATCGAGATTATTCAGCGCCTACGGCTGAGGGGTTGTCCAGACTGTCGGAGCCTTCGATGGCAACGTCACCAAGCGCCAGTTCGGCGATGATCTCTTCGGTGATGCCGGTCTGGGCAACCAGAGAGTCGACGAAGTTCTGCACCAGCTGACCGCCCTCGGTGTTACCGGATGCGATCATCACGTCAAAGGGGGCGCCGTTGGCGGCGGAGTCGACCATCGCCTGGCCTGCTGCTTGAGTGTTATCGAGCTGCGCGCGCATCTTTTTGTCCAGATCAGCGTCGGATGCACTGACCAGATCGGACAGAGACGGACCTTTTACCTCGGTGCCGTCGATGCGTGTGTACTGGCCGAGATAAACGTTCTGAATACCCTTGGCGTCGTAATAGTGCGACCAGTGGGTGTTGTCGGAGAAGCAATCGTGCTCCTCTTCCGGGTCATGTAGCATCAGGCCAAGCTTGGTGCGCTCGCCGCCGAGCTCACCGTAGGCAAGGCTGCCCATGCCTGTGGTGATGCTGGCAAGGCCCTCGGAGGCACTCTTCGCCTCCAGTTCGGCACGCGCCGCGCCGCCTTCTTTCCAGTTGTTGACCATCTCCTGCAGGTCTTGAACCAGCAGGCGGGTGGCACTTTCCAGGTACTGCCCACGGCGATCGCAATTGCCGCCTGTGCAGTTGTCGATGGCGTAGTCCGTGTAAGGTCGTTCACCGGCACCGGGCTTGGTTCCGTGCAGATCCTGACCCCAAAGCAGGAACTCGATGGCATGGTAGCCGCTGGCCACGTTGGCCTCGACGCCATCGATCTCGTGCAGTTGCTGGATCAACTCCGGTGTAATAGTCGTTGCATCAATGGTCTGGCCACTGATCTTCAATGACGGATTGGCTATCACGTTGGCGGTGTAGAAGGGGTTCTCATAGGACTCGGCACCGTAGCTGTCGGCATCGACATAATCGATGAGCCCTTCATCCAGCGGCCAGGCGTTGACCCGACCTTCCCAGTCATCGACTACGCTGTTGCCGAAGCGGAAAGCTTCTGACTGCTGGTAAGGTACGCGCGCCGCTATCCACGCCTCTCGGGCGCTCTTGAGCGTCTCTTCCGACGGATTCTCGATCAGCGCTTTGACCGCATCATGCAGTGTGTTGGCGCTGGTCAGTGCGTCGCTGTACACAGTCAGAGCAAGCTCCGCGTAATGATCGACCACAGCGTCCGCCGTGGGCGCTTCAGTGGCAGCGTGAACGGCACTGCTCAGTGTTAGCGGGGCAAACAGTGCGGCGCTGATCAGGCCTGCTCCGAGGGCGCGTCGAAGGGTCATGCGATGGGCTCCTTAATCCTGTCTCGAATTGCGTTACACGCTAATCTAAATGAAAACCGTTATCAATAGCAATGCGTGTTGCATATAAATCCACAATTTATATGAGGTTTGTAGCGGTAAGGGGGATTGTAACGACACAGGGTTACAGGCTGGATAAGCCGGTTGACGCGGGGTTCACGGTGGTGGCCGAGGCGTGGAGGCCCCGGCCGATTTGACTCAGTCGAGGCTGGCCCATGCCTCTTGAAGGTGCTTGTCCTTCAGTTTGACGTAATTATTCGCAGTATAGGTGAAGAAGCTGCGCTCCTTCTCGGTGAGCTCCCGTTGCGGCTTCGCGGGCCGGCCCACGTAAAGGTAGCCGCTTTTGAGGTGCTTACCCGGAGGCACCAAAGTGCCTGCGCCGATGATGACTTCGTCCTCGACAATGGCACCATCCATGACCATGGCGCCCATGCCGACCAGGACACGGCTGCCAATCTTGCAGCCATGCAGCATCGCCTGATGGCCAACCGTGACGTGATCGCCGATCTCCAGCGGGAAACCATCCGGGTTGTAGGGGCCAGCGTGGGTGATATGAAGCACCGAGCCGTCCTGAATGCTGGTGGAGTGGCCAATCCGTATGCGGTGCATGTCGCCGCGAATCACCACCAGGGGCCAGATGGAGCAATCATCTCCGATCTCAACGTCTCCCAACACGACTGCACTGGGGTCAACAAACACCCGATCGCCCAGTTTTGGCGTCATACCCTGATAGCTGCGGATCTTCATTCTTTCGCTCCTGTTGAAAAGGCTCCGGATGGACTCCATTGTATAGCATTAGATTCAGCCATTGATGCCGTTGATTCCGGTATCGGCCCGCACAGACTCCGGAGGTGTTATACCATGTCCAATCCTTTGCTAGAGCAGCATCTGTTACCGCCTTTCAGCCGTATCCTCCCCGAGCATGTGGAGCCGGCAATCGACGAACTGCTTGCGCGCAACCGTGACCGCATAACCCAGCTGACGCGGGATACAGCGCAACCGGACTGGGAATCTCTGGTAGGTGCGCTTGAACAGATGAACGATGAGTTGAGCCAGGCCTGGTCTCCGGTATCGCATCTGAATTCGGTGATGAACTCCGACGAGCTGCGCGAAGCCTATAACCGCTGCCTGCCGAAACTGTCGCAGTACTGGACTGAGCTTGGCCAGAATCAGGCGTTGTATCAGGCGTTCAAATCTCTGTCGGAAAGCGATGCCTACGCAGGCCTGTCCCAGGCTCAGAAAACGGTGATCGATCACTCGCTGCGGGATTTCCGGCTGTCCGGTATCGCGCTGGCGCCAGAGCAGCAGAAGCGCTATGCCGAGCTACAGCAGAAGCTGTCGGAGCTGACCACCAAGTTCTCCGAGAACGTACTCGATGCGACTCAGGGCTGGTATCGCCATGTCACCGACGAGGCGCAGCTCCAGGGACTGCCCTCACACGCGGTCAGCGCCGCCCGAGAGGCTGCGCAGGAGCGTGAGCTGGAGGGCTGGGTGATCACGCTGGATTTCCCGTCGTATTATGCGGTGATGACCCATGCCGAAGATCGCAGCCTGCGAGAAGAGCTTTACCGCGCCTACAGCACCCGGGCATCCGATCAGGGACCGACAGCGGGCCAGTGGGACAACTCGGCGGTTATGACCGAGATTCTTGAGCTGCGCACAGAGCTGGCCAAGCTGCTTGGCTTTGACAGTTACGCCGATTACTCGCTGGCGACCAAAATGGCGCAGTCTGCCGATCAGGTGATTGGATTTATCGAGGATCTGGCGACCAAGAGCCGGGCGATGGCAGAACGTGAGCTGGGGGAGCTGAAAGGGTTTGCGCTGGAAACCGATGGTCTGGACGAGCTCTGTGCCTGGGATATCAGCTACTACGCCGAAAAGTTGAAGCTTGCGCGCTTTGATATTTCACAGCAGGCGCTTAGGCCCTATTTCCCGCTGCCCAAGGTGCTTGATGGACTGTTTGCGATTGTCGGACGGCTGTTCGACGTCCAGTTCGAACAGATCACCGAATTCGACAGCTGGCACAAGGATGCACGCCTGTTCCGCTTAAGCCGCGATGGCCAGGCGATCGCCTACTGCTATCTGGACCCCTTTGCACGGGCCAAAAAGCGCGGAGGAGCCTGGATGGACGACTGCCGTGTACGCCGTCGTCTGCCGGATGGTTCCCTGCAACTGCCGGTGGCCTACCTTGTGTGTAACTTCACCCCGCCAACGGCCGACCATCCGGCGTTGCTGACCCATGATGAGGTTACAACTCTGTTCCATGAATTTGGTCACGGTTTGCACCATATGTTGACCAAGATCGAGTGTGCCGATGTCAGCGGCATAAACGGTGTGGCCTGGGATGCGGTAGAACTGCCCAGCCAATTCCTCGAGAACTGGTGCTGGGAGCCGGAGGCGCTGGCGCTGATCTCCGGTCACTATGAAACCGGCGAGCCGCTACCCCAGGAGATGCTCGACAAGATGCTGGCGGCCAAGCATTTCCAGGCCGGCATGATGATGCTGCGTCAGCTGGAGTTTTCACTGTTTGATTTTCGACTGCACCGCGAATACGAGCCGGGTAGGACACAGGTTCAGGCGGTGCTCGATGAGGTGAGAAATGAAGTGGCGGTTTTCCAGCCGCCGCGTGAAAACCGCTTCCAGAACGGCTTCTCGCATATCTTTGCCGGGGGCTACGCCGCCGGTTACTACAGCTATAAGTGGGCTGAAGTACTCTCGGCCGATGCCTTCTCACGTTTCGAGGAGGATGGCATCTTCAATCCCGAAACCGGTCTGGCTTTCCGCCAGGCAATACTTGAGCAGGGCGGCTCGCGAGAAGCGATGGATCTGTTTGTCGAGTTCCGGGGCCGTGAGCCACAGGTCGATGCGCTGCTGCGCCACTCGGGCATTGAATAAGCCGGCAGGCGGTGTATCCGGCTACTCAAACGATTGAAAGGGATAGGCATGAACCAGGGAAGGATGGGTGCTGCGGCACTGCTGACGTTTGTATTGTGTATTGTCTCGGCCTCGGCGGGTGCCGTGGGCTTTACCCGGATAGTGGACAATGAAGCTGCAGGAATGGCGCTGGGGGTCTGGTATCCGTCGGATACTCCGGTGCCAGAGCAAGCCAATACCCCTTTTCGACAGGCGCTGGCGCTGGATGCGCCGGTTGCCGGTACTCACCGTCCGCTGGTGGTGATATCGCACGGCTACGGTGGCTGGATGGGAGGGCATGCCGATCTGGCGTTAGCGCTGGCCGAAGCGGGTTATGTCGTGGTGGCGCCTGAGCACCCGGGTAACAACAGCAACGATGAGAGCGCCCCGCCTGCGCGGTGGCTGGTGTCGCGCCCGATGGATATCACGCGCGTGCTGGATTTCATGCTACAGAGCTGGTCGGATGCATCGCGTATCGATGCTGACCGCGTTGGCGTCTACGGATTCTCGGCTGGCGGCTACACCGCATTGGTCGCTGCCGGTGGCAAACCTGATTTCGTTAAGGCGTCAAACTACTGCAATGAGGCACCGGACGAGTTCATCTGCAGTGAAGGTGTGCTGGACGATCTTGATCCCAGTGTGCAGACAGGGCTTGTAGGTGCGGTTGCTGGTGATCGCCGGATCGGCGCTATCTCCATCGCGGCTCCCGGCTTGGCGTTCGCCTTCGACAGCGAGGGGTTGCAAGGGGTAAGCGTTCCGGTTCAGATTTGGTCGGGTGAGCTGGATCAGCGTGTGCCCGATGCGAGTAACGCCGTGCCGCTGGCGCGCGATCTGCCCAATGGCGCTCAGTTGCACCGGGTCGAAGACGCCGGGCATTTCGCTTTTATGGTACCCTGTAACCCTCGGCTGAAAGAGGTTAATCCCCGTATCTGGCAGATGGTGTGTATCGATAGCGATGGTTTCGACCGTGCGGTTTTCCATACCGAACTTAATCGCGAGATCCGGGATTTTTTCGACCGTAGTCTGTAACAGCCGCGGAGAAAGATCATGAGTGTGACGAAAAGGTTTATCGCAGGGGCTGTCTGTCCGCGCTGTGCGCAGATGGACTGCGTACGCATGTACCGTGATGAAGAGCGAGAGTATCGCGAGTGCGTAAAATGCGGTTTTGAAGACTCGCTGCGCCTCGATGGCAGGCCCGATCCTGAGGAGCTGCAAACGCGCGTCAATCAGGAGCGGGATGACAAAGCCCCGTCAGTCTCTGAGCAGGAGCGTGACAGTATTCAGGTGATCAACTTCGATCCGAACCCTGGCCAGAAACGCCGCGACCACTAGTCGAATAACTCTACGTCTGGGTTAGCCGGTGTGTAAATGTTCACATACCGGCTGGCTTAGATATAAAGCCTAATCTGTTACCCCTTCATCCAGCCATTTTCGCGGCTAATACGCCAGTACACATAGCCGCCGCTGATCCCCCGAGCGGCAAAGAAGCTCAAAAATGCAATCCACAAACCGTGATTTCCCAACGGCTGGGTCAGCCACCAGATCGGTGCGAAGACGCAGAATACGGAAAACAGCATGGTGTTCTGCATCGCCCGGACCTGAGTCGTGCCGATAAAAATGCCGTCGAGTAGAAAGCTCCAGATACCGATCAGTGGCAGTGCCACCAGCCAGGGCAGGTAGCGCGCGGCCTCTTCACGTACGCTTTCGATACCGGTGAGCAGCGCAACGATCAGATTGCCGCCGAAAGCAAAGATCAGCGTCAGTAGCAGCGCACTGGCCAAAGACCATATGCCGGCGCTGACGACAGTGCGATAAAACCGCACCTGATCCTGCTTGCCCAGTGTGCGTCCACTTAGGGCTTCTGTGGCGTGTGCAAAGCCGTCCAGCGCATTGGATATGAGAATCAGGAAGTTCAGCAATACGGCATTGGCGGAGAGGATGTCGGTGCCCTGCTTGGCGCCCTGAGCCGTAAAGAATGCAAAGGTGAGCAGCAGTGTTACCGTGCGCACGAACAGGTACCGGTTTACGTTGATCATGGCCGCATAGGCTTTAAGCCGTCTCAGTGGCTCTATCTGCCACTGACCGGGTATGGTCCTGAGCATGCGGCGGCAGAACCAGAGCCCCAGCAGCAGACACGACCATTCGGCGATTGCACTGCCCAACGCGACGCCGGCCGCGTGCATGCCGAATCCATAAACGAACAGCAGATCCAGCAGCATGTTGAGCAGGTTGCCAAAGGTGAGCAGCAAGAGGGGGACTCGGGTGTTCTGATTGCCCACAAACCAGCCCAGCAGGGCGTAGTTGCACAGCGCAGCCGGTGCCCCGAAAGCCCGTATGGCGCTGTATTCTCGCGCTTCGGCCAGCACATCGGCGGCTGGATCCATCAGTGTCAGTGCCAGCTCGATCAGTGGCGTGCGCAGCAGAATAAGCGCACTGCCGATCAGCGTCGCCAGAATCAGCGACTGGGCCAGAAGGGTGCGCACGGTGGTGCCGTCGTCCCGTCCCGAGGCTTGGGCAACCAGCCCGGTGGTGCCCATGCGCAGGAAGCCGAACGCCCAGTACAGTATGGAAAAGATCATGCCGCCGACCGCGACGGCGCCAAGATAGTGGGGCGAGGGCAGGTGGCCGATCACGGCAGTGTCCACTAAGCCGAGCAATGGCACGGTGATATTAGACAGCATCATCGGCCAGGCAAGCGCCCAGATGTTGCGGTGTAGTGTCTTGTCCGGCCAGTAACGCCAGCCTTTAAGCGCCTGCATCATGCCCTGGATAAGCCACGTGGCGCGGCATACAGCAGCAGGAACTCGGCCAGCGCCGCAACCACTACAGAGGGGCCGGCCGGGGTATCCCAGAACCAGGACGCCGTAATACCGCCGACAACTGCGAGCACACCAAGCACCGATGCATAGATCGCCATCTGCTCGGGGGTGCTGGCGAGGCGTCTGGCGGCGGCCGCGGGAATGATCAGCAGCGATGTGATCAGGAGAATACCCACCAGCTTCATCGCCACCGCGATAACAGTCGCGATCAGAAGCATCAGTGCCAGACGTACGCGCAGTACGTTCACGCCCTCGACGGAGGCCAGCTCCTCATTGATGGTGATCGCCAGCAGCTGATCCCAGAAGCGCCAGAGCAGCAGCATTACCAGCGCACCGCCACCGTAGATCCAGTAAAGATCCTCGGGCGCTATCGCCAGCAGGTCGCCGAACAGGTACTCGATCAAATCGATGCGGATATTGTCGAGCAGGGCCACGGCCACCAGACCCAGTGACAGTGAGCTGTGGGCCATGATGCCGAGCAGGGTGTCGGTGGCGACAATATGCTGGCGTTGCAGACTCACCAGCAGCAGGGCAAGCAGCACGCAGCAGGCGACGACCGCCAGATTGAGGTTGATGTCGAACAGAAAGCCAAGTGCGATCCCCAACAAGGCTGAATGGGCAAGGGTGTCACCGAAGTAGGCCATGCGCCGCCAGACCACGAATGCGCCCAAAGGCCCCGCGATAGCGGCTATGCCGACGCCGCCGGCCAGAGCCAGGAGTAAGAATTCAGCCATGAGGTCAATGTCCGTCGCAGCAGTGTGCAGAGGGTTGATCGGCGATTACATCGCCGTGGATATCGTGCTGATGATTGTGGTGGTGGTTGTACAGCGCCAGCGCGCTGGCCTGCGCAGGGCCAAACATCTCCAGAAACAGCGGGTCGTTGCTCACGGTTTCAGGGTGGCCAGAGCAACAGATGTGGTGGTTGAGGCAGACCACATGGTCGGTTGATGCCATCACCAGATGCAGGTCATGGGAGATCATCAGTACGCCGAGCTTGCGCTCACGGCGGATGCGGGCGATCAGCTCGTACAGCTCGATCTGGCCGTTGATATCGACGCCCTGCACTGGCTCGTCCAGTACCAGCAGCTGCGGATTGCGCAACAACGCCCGGGCGAGCAGTACGCGCTGGGTTTCACCGCCTGAGAGGTCATGGATCGACTTGTTCAGCAGGTGATCGGCACCGACGGATGTCAGCGAGGCCAGCACCGCTTCCTTGTCGATGCGGTGGGGAACCTGCATAAAGCGCGCAACGGTGAGCGGTAGGGTGCGATCAATATGCAGCTTCTGCGGCATATAGCCGACCCGTAGACCCGGCTGGCGCCAGATCGTGCCGCGTGTGGGCTTAAGCAGGCCGAGCACGACACGCACCAGCGTTGTTTTACCCGCGCCGTTGGGGCCGATCAACGTGGTGATGCAGTCGGTGTGCAGGTTCAGATCGATATGGTTCAGCACCTTGTCGCTGCCGAACTGCACGTCGATTTCGCTCAGGCGGATAAGATCGCTATTGGGCATGGTCTGCTCCCGAGGTGCGACAGTCAGGGCATAAGCCGACCACTTCCACCATCTCCTGTTCAATTTCGAAGCCGAGTGTGGCCGCGCTGTCTTTCAGTGCCGAGTGCACATCGTGGGTGTTGAGCTCGACCGCACGCTTGCAGTTTCGACAAATCAGGAATCCGCTGCGGTGCGGACGTTCAGGGTGGGGGCAGCCGACATAGGCATTGAGTGAAGCAATGCGATGCACGAAACCCTGCTCCTGCAGGAATTCCAGCGCACGATACACGGTTGGCGGTGCGGAGTTGAAGCCCGCGTCGGCCAGCGCCGGCAGTAATTCATATGCCCCCAGTGGTTGATGATTCTGCCATACCAGCTTGAGCACAAGTTCGCGCACCGGCGTCAGTCGCTGGTGCCGGGTGCGGCACAGTGTGTGCGCGGTCTCAAGCGCTTGCGCGATACAGTGCTGGTGATTGTGATCTGACTCGAATCCCGGGTCTTCCTGATTCATCTTGACTCTTCCGGAAAAAGTGATTGTTATAGTATAACATAATGATCCGTATGAGATGAGGAATTTAAGTGAATGTGAATGGAGATGGCTGTATGGGCTGGATAAGCCGTATGGCGCGGGGTTCAGCTCTTTTAGCGCTGTTTCTGGTGGCAACGGCGAGTGCGCAGGCTGAAGCGCAGGAGCCTGCATCGGACGGGGACGTGGTGGTCAGCATCAGACCGCTGGCGCTGATTACAGCCGCACTGATGGAGGGTATCGGTGAACCCCGCATTCTGCTCGCGGATGGTGCCTCTCCCCATCACTATGCACTTAAGCCGTCCGATATGCGCAGCCTGACAGACGCGCGACTCGTGGTTTGGGTCGGCCCTGATCTCGAGCGCTTTCTCGACAAGCCGTTATCTCGCACTCAGGCCCATACACTGGCCTTGACCCAGAGCCACGACGCGACGGACAAGGCGGATCATCACGAGCACGAGCACGAGGATACGCATGATGATCACGGCGACACACATGACGAGCACGAACACGATCATCACGGCGTCGATGTCCATCCCTGGCTTGATCCGGGCAAGGCGCTCGAGATGTCGCACGAGATCGCGGCGGAACTGGAGAAGATTTACCCCCAGCACGCCGATCTGATCGCCAGTAATCTGCGCGCTTTTGAATCCTCACTGGCGGCGGTGGACGAGCGCATCGATGAAATGTTGAAGCCCGTCAGCACGCGGGGTTTCTACGTATTTCACGATGCCTACAGTGGCTTTGTCGGGCATTACGGCCTGAACCAGCTGGGCTACTTCACGCTCAATCCAAGCCAGAAGCCCGGAGCGCGCCACCTGGCTGAGATACGCGAGCAGCTGGAGGCGCAGCATGCCGTGTGTGTGCTCAGTGAGCCGCAGTTCAGCAGCGCTGTGGTCGACGCGATTACCAGTGGACTGCCGCTGAACCATGCCGAGCTTGACCCGCTGGCTATGGGCGTGTCGCCGACCGCCGATGCTTACCCGCTGTACCTGCTTGAGTTGGCGCAGCGTATCGAGTCCTGTCTGGCGGAGTAAAAAAGATTCACTGAGGGGGCTTCACAACAAAAAGCCCTCTCTATATAATGCGCCCCACTTTCGAAGCAGATGTGGTGGAATTGGTAGACACGCTAGCTTCAGGTGCTAGTGCCTTCACGGGCGTGGGAGTTCGAGTCTCCCCATCTGCACCACTCCCCCAAAAGAGTGGCGCAGTAACTGACGAAAGTGACGAAATGCGGTGCGCACCGCAGGCCTGAACGGCTAAACCCGCGCAAACCGACGCAGATGTGGTGGAATTGGTAGACACGCTAGCTTCAGGTGCTAGTGCCTTCACGGGCGTGGGAGTTCGAGTCTCCCCATCTGCACCACCGGGTTCTCTTCCCGGTAGGTCTCTCCTGATAGAAAATCCCGTTTATTGATCTGTCTTCTGTGCGTGTTTTCGTGCTTGGCATTTGCCTGCATAACCCGTGTGGTGGGTTATCCAGCCGTTTTCGGTAGTAAAGCCCGCGCTATAAAAAAGCCCCGGCATCATACCGAGGCATTTTATCCGTGGCACGCTGGTGTCAGCCGCCGATCAGCAGCCCAAGTTGTACCAGTGCCGGGACTATCGCGATTACAAACCCCACCAGCACCATGGCGATGGACGGTGCCAGACCCAGCTCTTCGTAACGTTCGTCTTCGTGCATAGCAGCCATGTTGATTCTCCTCATGTGACTGTTTCTCTGCTTCGGATATCGCAACATGGGTGCCAGTTTTTTATTATCCCTGAATGTTTTTAAGTGTTTGATATAAAAGATATTGTTGTATCGGGTGTGGCAGATTTTATAGCGTGCTGCCTGAAATGACATGACAAATTGAAAATTGCATGTCAGCTCAGGCAGTTTTTATGGGCGCTTTAGCAGGCGCAGCGGCGGTCCAGACTGAAACGTCCGCCACCGGAGACGGTGAGAGACAGCGAGGCTGCCAGCAGAACCAGCGCGTATTCCCAACCACCTTCGCTGACAAACACACCATTACCAAGGTGAACGAACAGGATCGCGATCAGCATGGTGAAAGCGGTCACAAGACCGACGAGGCGGGTCAACAGGCCGAGTACAAGGGCAAGGCCACCGAAGAACTCGGCGCTACCGGCCAGTAAGGCCATCAGAAATCCCGGTTCGAGTCCTATGGAGGCCATCCACTGACCTGTGCCTTCCAGGCCGCCGCCACCGAACCAGCCGAACAGCTTCTGCGCGCCATGGGGCATCAGTACCAGTCCGACCGGTACGCGCAGAATCAGGGGGGAAAGGCCATCGTGTGTGGCCATCAGTTTTTTGCAGATACTCTTGTTCATGGCGCCACCTCATACATTGGAGTGACTGGAGATATCGATAGTGTAGCCGGTGTTGTCTGGAAAGCGCGGCATGCGTCGGCAAGAGACGTGAAGCGTTCAACCTTGTGGTATCGTGATGCGCAGTCAGTATCGGCGGTGCCAATTGCACGCCAGTCCCGTTTATCAATTAAGGAAACGGCCTTGAAGAAGTTCACATTGCATCTGGATGCGGCAGTGGTGATTCTGCTGCTTTTCCTCGTCGCCTTTGGTCTTAATCTTTACCAGTACAGCAAGTACAAAGAGTTGAAAGACGAGAACTTTCGTTTGCAGATACAGGGTGTGGAGGATCGTATGAACCTGGACTCCCTGCGCTACACCCTGAAGAACCTCAAGCAGAAGCTCGATGCGAAAGAACAGGCGGGAGGCGCTGAGTAATGCACGGGGAGGGCTTGATCAAGACGGTTCTGATTACCGGCTGTTCAACCGGAATAGGGCGTCACTGTGCCTTACGGTTGAAAGAGGAGGGGTACCGCGTATTTGCCGGTGCACGAAAGCCCGAAGATGTGCAAGCGCTTACTGACCTTGGGCTTGAGGGCATCCTCCTTGATCTGGATGACAGTGACTCGATCAGGCAGGCGGTGGACGAGGTGCTCGCGCGCACCGGTGGTACGCTGGATGCGCTGTTCAATAATGGTGCCTATGGCCAGCCCGGTGCAGTGGAAGACCTGAGCAGGGCAGCACTGCGTGCCCAGTTGGAAACCAACGTGCTGGGGTGGCTTGAGCTGACCAACCTTGTCCTGCCGGTGATGCGCAGGCAGGGGCGGGGCCGTATCGTCATGAACTCCTCGGTGCTGGGGCTGGTCGCGTTGAAGTACCGGGGGGCTTACAACTGCTCCAAGTTCGCGCTTGAGGGGCTGACCGACACCCTGCGGCTGGAGCTCTCAGGCAGCGGCATACATGTCAGCCTTATCGAGCCGGGGCCGATCGAGAGTGCATTTCGCAAGAATGCGTTCAAGGCGTTCCAGGATAATATCGATGTGAAGAACAGTGCCCACCGCACCACTTATGAGGCGGTGGTTAAGCGCCTGAGCAACCAGACACCGGGGAAGGAGCCAGCCTTTACGCTTTCACCCGAAGCGGTTTTCAAACCGCTGCGCCACGCGCTGGAAAGCCGACGGCCGCGGCCGCGTTACTATGTCACGCTGCCGACCTATTTCATGGGCTGGATGCGCAGACTGCTGCCGACCCGCTGGCTGGACCCCATTCTGACGCGGGCATCCGATTGAACCACCGGCGCGCTAGCGATAGTGCTGGCGCGCCTCCTCTTCAAGAAAGTAGAGCGTCATCGGGCCGAAGCCTTTGACGTCGACCTCTTCGCGTTCACTGCAGATAAACTCGTCCTTGATTAGCTCGTAGGTGGCCGCGTTGAGCGTGATCCGCATCGGCTCCGAGAGGCTTTCCATTCTGGCAGCCAGATTCACGCCGGGGCCGAACAGGTCGTAGACATATTTCTGTATGCCCACCAGCGAGCCGATGACAGGGCCGGTATTGATACCGATGCGGCCCTTCCACTGGTTGGTATGGGCGGCGTTGCGTTTTTCCAGATAACGGCGCATGCGCAGGGCGACCCGGGCGATGTTGGCCGTATCTTCGCTGCTCTCTTCGGGTACACCGGATACCGCCATGTAGGAGTCGCCGATGGTGCGGATGCGTTCGCAGCCGAACATCTCGACGATGCGGTCGAAGGCGGAGAAGATGTCATTGAGCTCCGAAACCAGTGCACTGGCGTCGCTGGAGATCTGCATATCGGTGAAGCGAACGAAATCCAGCATCAGAATGGCTGCGTGCTCGAAGTGCTGGGGCGTCGTGGTGCCGTAGTCCTTCAGCTCTTCATATACCTGCTTGGGCATGATGTTCAGCAGCAGGCGTTCGACCCGATCTTTCTCCTTCTCCAGCGCCTTGGCGTTGCGCTCCGCCATGCGGGAGTAGGAGTCGAGCATGTACTGGTTCTCTTTCTCCTTTGAGATGTCGCGTCCTTCGATCAGCACCATCGGCTTGCCCTGATGGTCGATCCGTCGCATCTCCAGCCTGATCGGCGTTGCGCGGCCCTTGATCTGGACCTCTACCTCAAAGCGGAAACTGCCACGATCGGACAGCCGGCTGCGTGCCTTTTCCAGCTCCAGCGTCACTATGCGCTCACTCAGGCGGCCCTGTTCACCGGCCGGTGGGGGAAACCAGTCGAAAAAGCAGGCATTTTCGAAGCAGACCGTATCCGCCTCGATATCGGTCAGGGCCACGGCCAGATGGAGCTGTTGAAGCAGGGCGCGGGTGTCGATCTGATCGTCGTCCATCGTTCGGCCCTCAGGATTGGGTGACTATATAATGCCGTCGGCTGACCACGTCGCCGATGATGCGTGAGATGTCGCCCTCTTCCAGATCGAAGTCTTCAAGCGTGAACTTGAGTATCTTGACCGCCTCGTCGAAGTCGTCGCTGTCGATACCGAGCTTGGCGTGGGCACGCACCAGCGCCTCGTTCGAAAAGCTGGCAGGGCCACCCATCAGGGAGGCGATGAACTTGGTCTGGTGATCGACCAGCCGACGCATGTCGAGGCCGTCGAAGTAGGGGCTCAGGCGGGGTGAATCGAGGACTTCGTCATAAAAGGCGGACACGATGCGGCTGACCGTGGCGAAGCCCCCATACTTGTCGAATAAGGTTTGCTCCATTACCTACTCCCTTCACCCGATGAGTCAGATAGCCCGGAGGGCGCCGAGAGATGCTTGGGGTGAGAGTAAACCTCACTATAGTTGCCGTAACGGCGATGCACAAACCGCGAACCGGCGAGTTCAGAGCTCCCGGGGGAAGCGTGACTCGAAGCGCTCACGCGTCTCGTCAGCCGGCAGTTTGTCGCGGACATGTGTGTCCAGCTCTAGCCCCCAGGTGTTGATCATGCAGCCCAGCGTGACATACATGCCGTGAATCGCGATCAGATCCATCAGCTCGGCATCGGTGTAGTGTGTTCGCAACTGGGCAAGCAGCTCGGGTGAGAGACCCTTGCGTATGATCAGTTCATCGACGCCCAGCAGTAGCAGGTACTCCTTTTCGAGCCACTCATCGGGATTGGGCGTGTCCTTGATGCGCTCGATCTCTTCGCGCGACAGGCCACATGCAAGGCCCCGCTCGACGTGGGATCCCCACTCGTACCAGGCCCGCATATGCGTTGCCACGCGCAGAATAATCAGCTCGCCCAGACGTTTGCCCAGCGTGCCGCCGGTAACCGAGTAGTTGCGGTAATCCCACCAGGCCTTGAGCAAAACCGGGTTGTGTGCCATCAGTTTGTGCACATTGATCGGGCGGCCGTTCATGTCGTTGATGATCGGCTCAAGCGATGAGTCCCACTCCTCGATCGGGAGGGGAAGCAGGTGGTCGTTGCT
Organism: Marinobacterium lacunae; assembly: GCF_000705555.1. Lineage (GTDB taxonomy): Bacteria > Pseudomonadota > Gammaproteobacteria > Pseudomonadales > Balneatricaceae > Marinobacterium_D > Marinobacterium_D lacunae. The sequence goes on along the minus strand of NZ_JMQN01000048.1, from coordinate 54,101 downwards.
GTCCATGTGTTTGTCCGGCTCGGTCATGATCTGCCCACCAGTATATACAACTATCGCCAAGGGCCTTTCGCCAGCGCGAGCAGGTCCTCCGGGGTATCGATATCCTGACTTGCGGTGGGCATGGGGAGGGTGACGACCCGGTCGGCGTTGTCGCGCAACAGATTGCGTGCTCCGCGGTCACCCTCAAGTCGCATCAGTTGCGCAAAGAGGGCTTTCGGAAACAGCGCCGGCACAGCTGTTTTGCCCGCGTAGTGGGAGGCGACGATGCACTGGCCGTCGAAACGCTCGACCAGCTGTCGGTAGTGCTCGGTGTCGAGGCAGGCAAGATCGGCCAGCGTGATCAGCACGCCGTCGTAGTCGTCATCGGCGATGGCCCGTACGCCTCTGGCGATTGAGGTACCCAGCCCCTGCGACCAGTCGGGATGCTCGATGACCCTTGCATACCCCTCTACCAGTGGGCGCACCTCGTCGGCATAGGCGCCGATCACGCAGAACAGGTGGTGTTCAAACCGGGGCAGCAGGGGCTGGAGGGCGTGCTGAACCAGTGCCCGGTCTTCGAGCAACGCCAGTTGCTTGCGCCCGCCAAAGCGGGAACCCGCTCCAGCGGCCAGTACCAGCGCGGCGATATTCACTGCGCGACGGCAACCCGAAGCTCGGGCTGCAGAGTGTGTTGATGCAACACGGCGTGGCACTCGGCGAGAATCGACAACGCGATGCTCTCCGGAAGTTGCCCGCCGATGGGAAGCCCGGCAGGGCCCGATACCCGGCACCTGAGCTCGGACTCCTTCAAACCGGCCCGGCCCAGCACCTGTGCAAAGCGGTGACGTGGGCCGAGCAGGGCAATGTGCTTGAGACCTGCGTTGTGCAGCTGGCCAAGCGCATGTGCATCCAGCGCGATGCTGTGCGACATCAGCACCGCGGCATCCACCGAGGTGTCGGCTACAATAGCGGACAGGTTATCGCAGTCGCGCAGAACGTGGTCGGCCTCAGGGAAGTGCTCGGCCCGTGCATTGGCGGGCCTTGGGTCGGCCAGCGTGACCTGCCAGCCCATCAGTTTGGCCATGCCAACCAGTGGGCGCGCATCGATGCCGCCCCCGATGACCAGCAAGTGCGGTTCGGGCCGTATCGGTGTGACCAGCCAGCCATCTTTGATCTGGCTGCGCTGTGGCGGGCGGTGCTCTCCCACCTTGAAATAGGCTTGGTTGCCACCGATCTTCTGATAATAAGTACCTGGCTGGCGGCGTTTAAGTGCGGTAGCAAGTGCTTGCAAACCGAGATCGTTATCGGCACTGATCAACTGCAGCATGATGTACACCTTGCCACCGCAGCCGATGCCGAGGCGGAACGAGAGATCGTCCTCGTCGCTGCCGTCATACACCAGCGTCATTGCCTTGCCGCTGAGCATGACCCGGCGGGCATTGCGCAGGATATCAGACTCCAGGCAGCCGCCACTGAGCAGTCCGAACTGCTGACCGAAGCCATTGATCAGCATCAGCGCACCCGCCTTGCGGTACGCCGAGCCTTCGGTTTTATAGACCGTGCCCAGCACCCACTGGGTGCCGGAGCTGTCACTCTGCCAAGCGGCCAGAAGATCCGAGAGTTGGTTACTCATGGCGAGACTCCTGCGTATGGCGGTCAGACAAAGCTGAAACCGGCCGTGGTCATCGGCAGTTCGGTAATCCGCTTGCCGGTCACGGCGAAGATGGCGTTGGCCAGCGCAGGCCCCGTGGGTGGAACGCCGGGTTCACCCACACCGGTTGGCGGTTCGGCCGAGGGGACGATGGTCACCGCAATCTCGGGCATATCCGGCATGCGCAGCGGCAGATACTGCGGGAAGTTGTCCTGTACCACCAGGCCCTGATCAAGGGTGATCTCGTTGCGCATGATCGCGCCGAGCGCATAACCGGCGCCGCCTTCCATCTGGGCACGGATCACGTCCGGATTGATCGCCACGCCGCAATCCACGGCCATGTGCAACTTATCCACATGTACCTTGTTACCCTCCACGGTGATGTCTGCCACCACGGCCACGAAGGTGTTGAACGAGTAGTGGGCGGCAAAGCCGCGCTTCTGCCCCGGTTGCCAGCCGGACATGTCTCTGGCTGCCTCAATGACGCCCGCCATTCGGGCCTGCTCCTTGTTGCTTCTGTCGAGCAGGGACAGGCGTAGCGCGATCGGATCTTCGCCACGCTCGTGGGCGAGCATGTCCATCAGGCTCTCCATAACGTAGGCGGTATGGGTATTGCCGACCGAGCGCCACCAGAGCACCGGTACCGGACTCAGGAAGTCACTGACGCCGAGCGCCATGTTTGGCACCTGATAAAGCGTATCGGCCAGACCCTCAACGGTGGTGTGGTCGAGCCCCTCGTGAACGAGCGCGCTTTCGAAGGCTGAGCCTTTGACGATCGATTTGGCCGCGACACGGTGGTCCCAGCCGAGAATAGCGCCGTCGGCGTCCAGCGCGATGCTGGCTTTGTGCAGCGCCATCGGGCGGTAGTAGCCGCCGTGGATATCGTCCTCGCGGCTCCATAGCATCTTCACCGGCGTCTTGCCGCCGAGAAGGGCGAACGCCATTGCGGCTTCGACGTGATAGTCGGCCGTTGGGGTGGTGCGCCGGCCAAAGGAGCCCCCGGCATAGAGCGTTTTGATCTCCACCTGTTCAGGTTTCAGCTTCAGTACGCTGGACAGCGCACCGTGTGCAACGGTCGGGAACTGACAGCCATCGTGTACCCGCACACCGGATGCGGTCGGCTCAATGACACAGACCAGCGGCTCCATCGGTGAATGGGCGAGAAACGGGAAGACAAACTCGGCGTCGAGCGTGCGCGGTGCTGCCGATAGCCGTGCCTGTACCGCGTCCGTTGTCAGCGCTCGTGCCTGATACTGAGGCGCTGCGGTAAGCTCACGGTGTGCCTCGATCAACGCACCGGTACTGCGCATTTCGGCGTCACTGAAATCCCACTCGGCGGTGATCGCATCCCGGGCCTTGAGCGCCGCCCAGGTGTTTTTGCCATATACCGCGACGCCTGCACCGTTGGGCAACGCCTTGGCATCGATGAAGCCGGCGATCTCGGCCGCCTTGTCGGCGTTGAAACCGGTGAGCCGTCCGCCGAATCGGGGGCTGCGCAGGATCACGGCATACACCATGCCCGGCAGTTTCACGTCCATGGCGAATTGAGCGCTGCCATCGGTTTTGGCAATGGAGTCCTTGCGTGGCAGTTTGAGCTTGCCAATAAGCTTGAACTGATCGGGTGTTTTCAGCTGGGGCTCCGGGTTGGGCTCAAGGCGGGCGGCGCTGTGGATAACATCGGCAAACCCCGCGGTGCGCTGGCCATCGGTGATGACGCCCTTGTCGATACGAATCCGGTCGACACCGACACCCCATTGCTCGGCGGCGGCCCGTACCAGCAGATCCCGCGCGGCCGCGCCAGCCTTACGGTACTGCATGAACGAGTTGGCGATGGCCGTGGAGCCACCGGTGCCCTGAGCACCGAATAACAGGTTCTTATATTTCGCCGTATCAGACGGGGCAAAGTCGATGCGCACGCTGGCCCAGTCCGCATCCAGCTCTTCGGCGATCAGCGTGGTAAGGCCAGTGCTGGTGCCCTGTCCCATCTCGAAGTGCTTGAGAATTACGGTCACGACACCGTCGCTGTCGATCCGTACAAAGGGGTTGAGTGTGCTGTCTTCATAACCGGCCGCAAGCAGGCCTCTGGGCGTGAAGCCCACCAGCAGAGCTGACGCACCGGCGGCCTTGAGAAAATTACGACGTGATAGTTGAGCGCTCATCTTCAGGCCTCCAGCGTGTCGGACGCCAGTTTGATGGCATCCTTGATCCGTACATAGGTAGCGCAACGGCACACGTTACCCGACATGAAACTGTCGATCTGCTCGTCGCTAGGGCGGGGGTTCTGGCGCAGCAGGCCAACTGCCGACATGATCTGGCCCGACTGACAGTAACCGCACTGCACCACATCCTTTTCGCGCCAGGCGCTCTGCACCGCCGCCGAGATCGGGTCATCAAGACCCTCAATGGTGGTGATCTCGCCGCCAACTGCGCTCTCAACCGGGGTAATGCAGCTGCGCGTTGGATTGCCGTTCAAGTGGATGGTACAGGCACCGCAGGAGGCGACGCCGCAGCCGAACTTGGTGCCGGTCAGCGCCAGTTCGTCGCGGATGACCCAGAGCAGAGGCGTACCCGGCTCCGCGTTCAGGGAGCGCATCCGGCCGTTAATCTTCAGTTGATACTCCATGATGACCTCGTCCTGTCGTATTCGGGTAGGTAAAAAGGGGCGGCGCTGGTAGCGCGTCAAGTCATCCAATATAGGCGAGGTAGACGGGTGGGCGGATGCATGAAGATCCAGATCTCTTGCACAAAACTCTAAAATAAACAGGGCGGACTTTGGCGTGGCTTCCTCTGCTGCTATAACCCTTTTCGGAGGTAGACCATGGCACACACCGAAAAAAAGCTGCTTCAACTGCGGGATCTGATCGACCGCCACACGCATGATGAGGGGCTTAACGCGACCCCCATCGCGAACCTCATCGCCGTGCGCGCCTCCGAAGAGCAGTGCCGTACCCCCGCGGTGTATGAGCCGATGCTGATTCTGGCCGCACAGGGGCGCAAGAATGTGTACCTGGAGGGGGAGCGGTTTGAATACGGTGCGGGCCAGTTTCTCGCCCTGTTTACACCGATGGCGTTCGAGTGCGAGCTGGTGGGCGTCACGGTTGAGCAGCCGTTGCTGGCTATTGGTATTCGGCTTGATCGCCACCGGCTGGCCAACCTGCTGCTGAAGATGGAATCGACCACACAGGGCGATAATCGTGCTGAGGCGGACAACAGCTCCGGTGTGTTCTCGGCGCCGGTCAGCGACAAGCTGCTCGATGCAGCCGTGCGGCTGATGCAGACACTGGACGATGCCACCGAAGCGCGGGTTTTGGGCGAGTCGATCATCGACGAGATCTACTACCGCATCCTCAGTGATGAGCAGGGCGGTGCACTGAAGTTACTGCTGCGACAGCACGGACAGATTCAACAGATCTCCAAGGCGGTAGAGCTGTTGCACGATAATCTAGACAAGGCTGTGCCGGTGGAAGAGCTGGCCTCTACCGTCAACATGAGCGTCTCCGGCTTTCATAAGAAGTTCAAAGAGGTGATGCATCTCTCGCCCTTGCAGTACATCAAGCTGATCCGCCTGAACCGCGCACGGACTTACATCTTAGAGGGACACAGTGTCAGTGATGCGGGCTACAGGGTAGGGTACAACAGCCCGGCCCAGTTCAGTCGCGAGTACAAGCGCCAGTTTGGCGTGGCACCGTCTTCCACTTGATCGAACCGTACCCGGTTAGCTCGAGAGCACGCGGGCCAGCGTCTGGAATATCCTGTCATCACCGCATTGCGCCACATTAAAGCGCAGAAAATCCCCCGCGCTCTGCGACTGACTGAATGCGTTGCCCGGCGCCAGCACTACACCTGCCTGCAGGCAGGCCCGGGCGATGTCGGCCGCATCGCGCCCTTTGGGTATCCGGCACCAGATAAACATGCCGGCCTGCGGAGTGTGCCAGGGCCGTATATCCAGGGTCTCGAGCCGCTCGACAGTCGTAACCATCGCTTTGGCCAGCTTCAGGCGCACCGACTCAATATGCTTGCGATAGCCGCTGTCGGTGAGCGCGCTCATCACGACGTTGGCCGCCAGATTGCCGCCGCCGAAACTGGTGGCGATCTTCAAATCGAGCAGACTGTCGATCCAGTCGGCACGGGCTGCGATATAGCCACAGCGCAGCGAGGCGGAGAGCGTCTTTGAAAAGCTGCCGAGGTGGATAACCCGTGACAGGCCGTCGAATGCGGCGAGTCGGGGCGCGGGCGTAACTTCGAAATCGGCGAAGATATCATCCTCGACAATCACCAGATCCGAGCGCTCGGCCAGTGACAGCAGGCGGTGTGCTGTGGTCGCCGAGAGCGTCGCGCCGGTGGGGTTATGGATGCCGGAGTTGGTGATATACAGCCGGGGCGAGAGGGTATTCAACGCGGCTGAAAACGCGTCAAGATCCGGTCCGCTCGGTGTGTAAGGGATGCCCACGATGCGGACACGATGTGCCTTCAGCAGGGCGTGGAAATTGAAGTAGCAGGGATCATCCACCAGCACCACATCCCCCGGCTCCAGCAGAAAGCGGCAGATCAGGTCGATCGCCTGGGTGCCCGATTCGGTCAGCATGATCTGCTCGGGCGGTACCTCGATACCGCTGCCGATCATGCGCCGGGCCAAAACCTCCCGCAGGGCCGGTAAGCCTAGCGGCGTGGCGTAGTCCGCAAGCACCGAACTGTCGGCTCGTGCCACCGTACGCAGCGCACGACGAAGACCTGCCTCATACATCCATGAGTCCGGCAACCAGCCGCATCCGGGCATCAGTGTCGAAGCGTTGGATTCAAGTGACTGTCGTGATATCCATAGCGGGTCGATTTCGCGCTCCCGTTTTGGGCCCATCTCCGACAGCGCTAACGGCGCTACCGGTCCCGAGACAAAAAAGCCTGAACCGGGGCGCGAGTGGATAACGCCTTCTGCTGCCAGTCTTTCATAGGCTTCCACCACGGTTGATACCGAAACCGTCATCGCCTTGGCCTGCGCCCGTACCGACGGCAGCCGCGTACCCGGCAGATAGGATCGCGAGGCGATTCTCAGGCGGATCTCGTCCATCACGGCCGCAATACGGGTTTTGGCTTGGCTCACGTTCACTCCCTCATGCTGTATTGCCTCAGCATACATAACAGTTCTTCAAAATTGTACTGGATCGTATCTGGGGAGCGGCTGCCTGCGGTGGTCTACTGACGGCTGATCAAGAACAGGAGGTCGTGAGATGGACAAAACGCTGAGCGGTTGGGTTAGCGGCTTTATCGGCATGCTGATCTTTGCTGGCTCCTTGCCGGCAACCCGCATCGCCGTGGGTGATTTCGAGCCCACGTTTCTAACCTGTGCACGGGCGAGCATCGCGGGGCTGCTGGGTATGGCGCTGCTGGTATTGCTTCGACAACGGCGTCCGGACAGGGCGCAGCTGCCTTCACTTGTGTTGGTCGCGCTCGGGGTCGTTGTCGGTTTTCCACTGCTGACCGCTCTGGCGCTGGAACAGGTGTCGTCTGCACATTCCCTGGTGTTTATCGGCTTGTTGCCGCTGTGCACGGCCATCTTCGGCGTGTTGCGTGGCGGGGAACGCCCGCGACCGGCGTTCTGGCTGTTCTCGCTTTTGGGTAGCGCCTGCGTCGCCGGATATGCCGCCCTTGGCGATCTGACCGCCACCCTTCAGGGCGACTTACTGATGCTCGCGGCCATTGTCGTATGCGGACTGGGGTATGCCGAAGGGGCGAAGTTGTCACGCTCGCTAGGGGGCTGGCAGGTGATCAGCTGGGCACTGGTGCTGTCATTGCCGGTAATGCTGCCGGTAACGTTGTATACGCTGCCGGCAACGCTAGGACAGACAGGCACACCTGCCTGGATTGGGCTTGCCTACGTGGCGCTATTTAGCATGCTGATCGGATTTGTATTCTGGTATCGCGGTCTGGCACTGGGCGGCATCGCCTCGGTCAGTCAGCTGCAACTGCTGCAACCTTTCTTCGGGCTGGCGTTGGCTGCACTGCTGCTACAGGAAACCGTCAGCGGGGCGATGCTGGGCGCAGCACTGGGTGCAGTAGGTTGTGTGGCGGGGGCTAAGCGCTTTGCCAGCGCCTGAAACGACGAAGCCCCGCATCAATGATGCAGGGCTTCTGAAAGAGGTGGTGCCCGGAGGCGGAATCGAACCACCGACACGGGGATTTTCAATCCCCTGCTCTACCGACTGAGCTATCCGGGCAACGAGGCGCGTATTAAACCCGACTTGATGGTGGGTGTCAACGCCCTGTTTTCACTTTTCTTTCCGTTACTTGCCTTCCGATGGCGGGACGTAGCCTTCGGCCTTGTCATAGTCTTCGCCGGAGAGAAACTTCTGCATCTCTTCCTGCAGGTATTTGCGGCTCTGCGGGTCCATCAGGTTCAGATGCTTCTCGTTGATCAGCATGGTCTGGTGGTCGGTCCACTCCTGCCAGGCCTGTTTGGACACGTTGTCGAAGATCTCCTGACCCAGTGCGCCGGGGTAGGGTGGGCGCTCAAGTCCTTCCATCTCTTTTTTGTATTTGCGGCAGATGACTGTACGGCTCATCGCTTACCTCCCTTGTGGCTGTCGCTGGCGAGTGTTTCAAGCAAACGCTTGACCGGCGCGGCCAGACCGATGTTTTGTGGTTGGCGGGTGTTATACCAGAGTGTTGCCGGGCCTTCCATGACTGAGTTTGTAGGGTTTTTCAGCGTGATCTGCACCGGCGTTATATCCAGATGGTAGTGGCTGAAGGTGTGGCGTACCGGCTCCATGGCGTCAGCGTTAAGGATATCGATGCCCAGCTCGCTTGGTGCGTCGCGCAGGTCCTGCACCTCGGGCAGGCTCCAGAGGCCACCCCAGATGCCGCTGGGCGGTCGCTGGGCCAGCAGGATCTGGTCGCTGCTGTCGCGAATGATCAGCATGTGCGTCTGTTTCACCGGCAGTGTCTTCTTCGGGCGAGGCGAGGGCAGGCTCGCCGTAAGCCCCAGCGCAAAGGCTTTACATTCCTGCTGCAATGGGCAGAGCAGACAGCTGGGTTTGCTACGGGTGCAGAGCGTTGCCCCAAGATCCATCATCGCCTGAGTATACTCGCCGGCCCGTGCCGTTGGCGTGTTGCGCTCGGCCAGGGCCCAGAGCCGTTTCATCACCGCGGGCTGGCCGGGCCAGCCTTCTACGGCGTAGAACCGCGCAAGCACTCGCTTGACGTTGCCATCGAGAATGGCGGCGGGTTTGCCTGTAGAGATCGACAGGATGGCACCGGCCGTGGAGCGGCCAATGCCGGGCAGACCCTCAAGGCCCTCGACACTGTCGGGAAACTGGCCGCCGAAATCCCGGCTGACAATACGCGCGGCCTTATGCAGGTTGCGCGCACGGGCGTAATAGCCAAGCCCTGTCCAGAGGTGCAGGACGTCGTCGATCTCGGCATCGGCAAGCGCTTCCACATCGGGGAAGCGCTCCATAAAGCGCTGGTAATAGGGGATAACCGTCGCGACCTGGGTCTGTTGCAGCATGATCTCCGAGACCCAGGTGTTGTAAGCGGTTTTCTCTTTTTGCCAGGGCAGGTCCTTGCGCCCGTGCTGGTCGAACCACTCCAGCACGGCGCCGTGGAACTGCTGCGGCGACAGGGTGTTAACGGCGCTGTTCATCAATTTCCGAACAACCCCTTGAGCAGGGACTTAGCGCCTTCGTCACCCAGTTTTTCGCCGAGTTTCTCCTCGATCTGCTTGCCGACCTTCTCTTCGACCTTTTTCTTGGCTTCAGCCTTCAGAAGGTTAGTGAAGACGCTGGCGTCGGGTTTGCACATCTTCGCAGGCGGGGTGTCGAACGAGCCTTTGCAGTTGACTGGGAACTCGACCCCTTCCAGTCGGTTGTTAACCGAACAGGTCTGCTTGAACAGGTTTTCCTTGATGGTGAGGCCAAGGCGGTAGTCGATCAGAGCCTTGGGCAGGTTGACGTTGCCGCGTCCGGCCAGTGACATGGCATCCAGCGTAGCGGCCAGATCCTTGTTGCTGACGACACCGTTGGTGATGGTGAAGTTGCCGCCCATGTTCGCAAACGGCGTGGACTGGTCTACCTGTGTGGTGTTGATGCCGAGACTGGCCACGTTATTGATGCCCTGACAGATGGTCTGTGCCATGTCGATTCCTTCGATCACGCCATCGGCAGCGTTGACGTTGGCGGTGCCGTTGAGGGAGTTGATGATGGCGTACAGCGATTGGCCCTGAGCGGTCAGCTTGGCATTCGCGCTGACGGCACCGGTGATCGGTGCTTCGCCGTTCATCGCTTTGAGCAGCTCACCGATCTGAACGCCGCTGACCTTCTTGTCGATGGCGAGCTGCAGCGGAGACTTACGGGCATCGAGTGTCACCGCGTTGCGGACGGTGCCGGAGTACAGATCAGCATTGATGCGGCTGATCTTCACCAAACCGTTATGGGCACTGACCGTCAGGCCCAGATTGCTGGCATCGAGGCCGGAGACCTTCAGCGACTGGAGGTCAAACTTGGCATCCAGGTTAAGCGCCTTGATTGGTGCAACGGGAATGATCTCCTCTTTTGACCAGCGCTCACCACTGTTGCTTGCGTTGCCGGTGTTGTCCGCCGGCTTGGTACCGGCGTTGTTGCTTGCCGGTGGCAGGTAGCGGTCGGCGTTGAAACTGCCGCCCTTGAGTACGATGTTCTGAGCCTGAGATTTCAGATCGACCGACAGGGATCCGTTGAACTGGGTGTCATCCAGCGTCAATGTCAGTGGGTTGAGACCGAGGGTATTGGCCGGACCGTCGAGCTTGGCATTCAGGCTGACCGCCGTGAGCGCCTTGGCATCCTGAGTTTGGGGCGCGCTCTGGCCGAGCTGCTCAAGCAGCTCTTTGAGGTTGAATGTGGCCAGATTGATTTCGCCGCTGAAGATCGGTGCGGAAAAACTCTGAATGCCGATCTGGCCGCTGGCGACCAAATTGGCCAGTGACAGCGTTTCAAGATTGAGATCGATCTTCTGCGCGGCAGCGTCGGCGTCGAGCTTGCCTTTCAGTGCCAGCTTCAGCGGTTTGTCGCCAAGGGCGGCGTGGGTCAGCTCCAGATTAGCGTTGAGCTTATCCAGCTGATACTGCTTCTTGGCCAGGTTCAGCAGGGCCGCAGTCGAGAGCGACGTGGTGGCGTTGAGGGTTTGAGTATCGCCCTGAAACTGGTTCACCTGTGCGCTGAGCTCAACCGGTACCGGCTGGTCGGGAAACACGCGGCCGGTGTTGAGGTTGAGGTTGTTGATTTCGATGCGATTGCCGAGCGCTTCGTCGACGTAACGGATCTGGGCATTGGTCAGTGCAATGGACTCGATATCCAGCCCTCTGAGCGGGCTGCCTGAGCCGGACTTCTCATCACCATTGTTTGTCGCTGCAGCACTCTCTTTCGTTGCATCGATACGGGACCAGTTATTGGCGCGACCGGTGGTGATCAGGTTCAGCTTCAGGCCATCCACCAGAATACTGCTCATTTCTACGTTGGCCGAGAGCAGCGGCATCAGCTTGACCGATAGCTGGGCCTGATTAAGGGTCGCCAGCTGAGGCTGTTCGGGGTAGCGGATGCTGATGTCATTCACCGCAAGACCGAGCCAGGGAAATACCGACCAGTCGATCTCGCCATTGATTTTGAGCTCGACGCCACCGCTTTCGAGCGCGGCTTGCTCGATCTCGGTGCGGTAGTCGTTCGGGTCGATAACGAAGCCGAGGATGATCCCGCCCGCTCCGATTACCAGTACAACGAACACCAGTATGCCGATTAACAACCTTGTCAGAAGTTTCATGCGTAGAGATTCCTGTATGCGTCGGTCTTCTTAGGGGTAGTGTGCCATTCTAGCCAACTGCTGTCCGGTTTGACTAAAATCGAGCGTAAAATACACAGCAAAAGCCGGTCTGAGTCTCTCAACTGGACTCTTAAGTGATAGGGTTGAGCTTTCAAAGGGACAGATGCCAATGCCTGCAAGTTCCAGTTTTTCGGTGGTGCTGCTTGTCGAATCCCGCCAGAAACATGAGCAGCTGGTTGAAATCCTCAGCAAGAGTTGCCGTGACTTCACCATCATCAGCAACGTCGAGGAGTTGATCCGCCGTGCTCACACCAAGCCGATCAATGCGCTGATCTTCGGTCTTGCCACCATTGAACAGAGCGAAGTGGCGTACTTTCGGCTGCTCAAGACAGACCCTGATATCGAGCAGTACATCGGCTCTACGCTTTTGCTGTGTGATCGCAATGAGGTCAAGCAGGCGTTCCAGCTTTGTCGCAAAGGTTTGTTCAACGATTATTACATCGTTCATCCCCTATACGACCCCTATCATCTGCTGCTGCGCTTCAAACAGCTCAAGGCGCTTCAGGATGACGGGCACATGGGCTCGGTGAAGCCTTCTTCGATCAGTGCCATTTGCGACTCTCTTGAACAGATAGCCCAGACCGATAGCCGTGTATCCGGAATCAACGCTGAGATGCTGCAGCGGTTAAGTGACACTATCCAGCTGGCGATGAGTACGTTGGCCAATGCGGTAGAACAACAGGTCAGCAGTGGCCAGGGGGTGTCTGCCAGTGAGCTGATTTCCCAGCATTCGAACGATCTGGTGCACAAACCCATCCATTCCCATGTCAGCGAGGCCGTTAGCCGGGTAAAAGAGGTGACCGCCGAGATGGCCGATATGGCGATCGATCAGCGGGTATCCATCGGCCGTGAGTATTCGGATATCCCACCGCGAGGCAAGCGTGTCGTCGTTGTTGAGGACAACGCAGCGTCGATGCAGGAGGTGACGGCGATATTGGAGAAGAACGGCTGCGAGACGTTTTGCTTCAGTTACGGTAGCGATTTCGCTCGCGAAGTTGACAGTCTGAGCGCCGATATTGTCCTGCTCGATCTGACCCTGCCGGATATGCCCGCTTTTCATCTGATCGAGAAGATCAAGAAATCGCCCTCGCTATCGAACGCGAAGCTGTTTGTCATGGCCCAGGCCGGCGACCGGGAGAAGGTTGAACTGGTGCTGGGAATGGGCGTCAACGAGGTGATCATCAAACCCATTGATGATCAGATTATGGCCTTCAAGCTCAAGCACTATTGATCCCGCTCTGATCTGCCGTTGGACGCCGGTTGCCTGTATAATGATCGTTTCGCATTAAAACCAACGCGCAACGGCGGAGACAGAGATGGCCGATCGTACCGCCAGAGTGACCCGCAACACTCTGGAAACCCAGATCACCGTATCGATCAACCTCGATGGCACAGGCCAGTTCGAGGCCGATACCGGCGTACCTTTCCTTGACCACATGATGGATCAGATCGCCCGTCATGGCCTGATCGATATGGAGATCAATGCCATTGGCGACTTGCATATCGACGATCACCACACGGTGGAGGATATCGGCATCACTCTGGGCCAGGCGTTCAAGCAGGCGGTGGGCGACAAGAAGGGCATCCGCCGCTACGGACACGCCTATGTACCCCTCGATGAGGCGCTCTCGCGTGTGGTGATCGATTTCTCCGGTCGCCCTGGGCTGGCGATGGACGTGGAGTTCGTCCGTGGCCGGGTCGGCGCCTTCGATGTGGATCTGTTCAGCGAGTTCTTCCATGGCTTCGTCAACCACGCCGGGGTCACGCTGCACATCGATAACCTCAAGGGCAAGAACACCCATCATCAGGCCGAGACGATCTTCAAGGCGTTCGGCCGTGCACTGCGCATGGCGTTGGAGGTGGATCAGCGTGCCGCCGATATCATGCCGTCGACCAAGGGGTGCTTGTAAGCCATGAGCAGCATTGCAGTCATCGATTACGGCATGGGCAATCTGCACTCGGTCGCCAAGGCGCTTGAGCATGTGCAGCCCGGTGTCGAAGTGCGTGTGACCGCCGATCCCGAGCAGGTGCGTACGGCTGACCGTGTATTGCTGCCCGGCGTGGGTGCGATTCGCGACTGTATGGCCGAGATCCGCCGTTTGGGTGTAGACAAAGAGGTGCGTGAAGCGATCGCCTCCGGTAAGCCGTTCCTTGGTATCTGCGTCGGCTATCAGGCGTTGATGCAGTTCTCCGAGGAGAACGAGGGCATCGACTGTCTGGGCGAGTTCGAAGGTCGCGTTAACTACTTTGGCGACGATCTGCGCGATCAGGCCGGTGAGCGCCTGAAGGTGCCGCATATGGGCTGGAACGAGGTGCAGCAGAGCATCGATCACCCGCTCTGGGCCAATATCGACAACGGTACCCGTTTCTATTTCGTGCACAGCTATTACGTGAAGCTGGCGCAGCGCGAACAGGTCGCGGCCACCTGCAACTACGGTGTCGATTTCGACGTGGCGCTGGCGCACAACAACGTGTTTGCCGTGCAGTTCCACCCGGAGAAGAGCCACACCGCCGGTTTGCAACTGCTGAAGAATTTCCTTAACTGGGACGGCCGCGCCTGAGCGGCCCGACGAGACACTATTTCAAGGTTTTATCCACAATGCTGATTATCCCCGCGATTGATCTCAAGGACGGCAAGTGCGTACGCCTGCGTCAGGGCCGTATGGACGACTCCACCGTCTTCTCCGACAACCCGGTCGATATGGCCGCCAAGTGGGTCGAAGCGGGCTGCCGCCGACTGCACCTGGTTGACCTCAACGGCGCATTTGCCGGTAACCCGGTCAACGGCGAGATCGTCAACGCCATCGCCAAGGCGTATCCGGATCTTCCGATCCAGATCGGCGGCGGTATCCGTTCTGCCGAAACCATTCAGGCGTATCTGGATGCCGGCGTCGACTATGTCATCATCGGCACCAAGGCGGTGAAAGAGCCGGAGTTCGTCACCGAGATGTGCAAGCAGTTCCCGGGCCACATCATTGTCGGTCTGGATGCGCAGGACGGCTACGTGGCGATCGATGGTTGGGCAGAAGTCACCGATGTGAAGGCGGTTGATCTGGCCAAGCGTTTCCGCAACGACGGCGTCAGCGCCATCGTGTACACCGACATCAGTCGTGACGGCATGATGCAGGGTGTCAACGTGGAAGCGACCGTCGAGCTGGCGCGTGAAGCGGGCATTCCGGTGATCGCCTCCGGTGGCGTGACCGATATCGAGGATATCCGCAAACTGGCGGCCGTGGCCGATCAGGGCATTCTCGGTGCCATCACAGGGCGCGCCATCTACGAGGGTACGCTGGATGTGGCCGAGGCGCAGACACTCAGCGATGAGCTGAGCAAAAGCTGAGTACGTAAAAACAGTCAAGAAGGTTAAGCACCATGGCACTGGCAAAACGCATCATCCCCTGTCTGGACGTGGAGAACGGCCGTGTGGTCAAGGGCGTGAAGTTCCTTGATATCCGCGACGCCGGTGATCCGGTCGAAGTGGCCAAGCGCTACGACGAGCAGGGCGCGGATGAGATCACCTTCCTCGATATCACTGCCAGCCATGAGGGCCGCGATACCATGGTGCATACCGTAGAGCGTATGGCATCGCAGGTATTCATCCCCCTTACCGTGGGCGGTGGTATCCGCACCTGCGAGGATATCCGCAAGATGCTTAACGCCGGGGCCGACAAGGTGTCGATCAACACCGCGGCGGTGTTCAATCCGGAGTTCGTGCGTGAGGCGGCCGAGCGTTTCGGCAGCCAGTGCATCGTTGTCGCCATCGATGCCAAAAAGGTGTCCCAGCCCGGCGAGCCGGACAAGTGGGAGATCTTCACCCACGGTGGACGCAAGCCGACCGGGCTGGATGCCATCGAGTGGGCGAAGAAGATGGTCGAATACGGCGCCGGCGAGATCCTGCTCACCTCCATGGATCAGGATGGCGTGAAGAACGGCTATGACCTTGGCGTTACCCGCGCCATCTCCGAAGCGGTCAACGTACCGGTGATCGCCTCTGGCGGCGTCGGCAATCTGGACCACCTGGTTGAGGGTTGTATCGAAGGCAAGGCGGACGCGGTACTGGCGGCGTCGATCTTCCACTTCAACGAGTACACCATTCCTCAGGCCAAGCAGTACATGCGCGAGCGCGGAATCGAGGTTCGCCTCTAAGCCTCTGGCCCTGTCGAAAAAGCTCCCGAACGGGAGCTTTTTTGTTTCTAGCGGTCATAACCGGGCGCGTTGCACCCGCAATGTTTAGAGCTCGGCACTGTACAGGCGCATGAACCGTGCAAACCGCGGCTTGCCGTGAGCCGTCAGGCCGTTGTAGCGGTAGGTTATGGTCGAGCCCAGAGGCGGCGGGCTGATGCGCTCTTCATCGCTCAGTCCCGAGCCGATGCGAAAACGCACACCGGATTTCGTTTCCACGATCAGTGCGCCGGTCATGCCGTCGTATTTGCCCTTGCCCTCGGTGTAGCCGACGACGACGGCTTCGGCATCTTCATACCCTTTGTATTTGAGCAGCAGCTCGCTGCGACCGTGGATATAATGCGCCGAGCCGTGCATCAGCATGAGACCTTCACCACCTGCCTGCTTTATCTGCCCAAGCCGTGAATCCAGCTGTGCACGTGTGAGATCGCGATGCTGCTTTATGACCTGTATATGCGGGTTATCCACA
Source organism: Marinobacterium lacunae (assembly GCF_000705555.1). Classification (GTDB taxonomy): domain Bacteria; phylum Pseudomonadota; class Gammaproteobacteria; order Pseudomonadales; family Balneatricaceae; genus Marinobacterium_D; species Marinobacterium_D lacunae. The sequence goes on along the minus strand of NZ_JMQN01000048.1, from coordinate 37,977 downwards.
GCGGCGACAATCTGCGCCAGCGCTTCGGTGCGTTCGCTGAAGCTTCCCCTGTGTGCCGGCAGGTCGAACAGCTGAAAACTGACCTCCTGCCAGAGGTCGTCGGCTGGATCGGCACGTCTGACCAGCGCGCTGAGGGCGTCGAACCGCTGGCGCCCAAGCCATAGCTCGCCATCGAGCGGTACCGGTGGCAGATTGCGGGTCAAGGCATCAGGCGCGGCTATTCTGTGGCCGCTCCGGGTCAGTAGCGCTTGTCCTGTCCAGCGGGCGCGAACTCCGTCGAGCTTTTCGCTGACCAGATACTCGGCGGTTTCGATAGCCTGATGGGACTGCAGCGTAACGCCGCTCATTAGCGCAGGCGCCTGGGCAACGGCGATGGCGGGTAGGGTCAGAAGTGCCAGGGCACTTGGGTACATCAGGGTGGCGGACATCCTTGTCTCTCCTCTGGGTCGTCCGGCGTTGCCTCCTGCAGCGCCGGTGGGGTGTCAGAACTCGTAGCTGAGTTCCAGTTTGTAGCGGGTGTCGTCGCGGTCTGAGCCGTTCAGCCATTGCTCGGCCTGCAACTCCATTTCGAAACCGGGGGCGGGGGAGGCATATTCGAAACGTAGTGTGGCCAGCCACTGCTCCTGATTTTCCCACTCCCAAGGGTCGCCCGGTTTACGCTCGGCCTGATCTTCCAACTGCCAGGTGGGGCCAAACATCATCTCCCAGCCATCCATCGGGGTGATCCAGTCCAGCCAGAGGCGGGCTTCGTACTGTAGTTCCTGCTCCGCTTTCTCGACCTTGTCCTGAGCGGTGTTGTTCCAGGCGCTGAACCGGGTGTGGGTCAGCGATAGTTTTGGCAACAGGTAGAGGCTGTACCAGGGTGTCATGTATTCGGCTTGTACACTCAGCTCGCTTTCGTAACCGGTGCCACGTCCCGATATTGGCTTGGCGTCGGGGGCAAGTTCACCGGCATCGTAGGCTACATCGAGAAATCGGTCGTGATAGAGGCGCACCGACCAGGCGTCGCCACCGAGCAGGGAGCCAAGGTCATAGCGCAGGCCAGCGCCCAGATAGGGGTAACGGCGCCACTCGGTACGGGTCTTGTCCTTTTTGAGGCTGTCATCTTCCCGGAAGGTACGCTTGTGATCGCGCGTGCGGCGAACATTCTGGCCAAGGCGTGCTGTCCAGCGCCACTCCGATTCGGGGGTTAGTTCAAGGTCGAGCCGGGTTTCGCTCTCCCAACGGGTTTTGCGTCGCTCCTCCCGCTGATCGAAACTGCCGTCGGACTCGTACTCGATGGTGTTTGTCGAGGCACCATCGAGGTACTTGAGCTGGGTCTTGATCTCTCCCTCCAGCGCCATGGCGGGGGAGGTTAACAGCACCAGAAGTAGGGGGGCCGGATAACGCTTCATGCTGTCTCGTTGAGCTCTTGTTGGATCTTGTGGATAAGGTTGTCCAGTCGCATGGGGCGGGCCAGCCCAAAGCCCTGAGCCAGCCCTGTGCCCATATCCTTCAGCGCGGCCAGTTGTTGGTCGGTTTCGATACCCTCGGCGACCGTTTGGATGGAGAGTGACTCGGCCAGTGCGATCATCGCCTCGATCAGTGGGCGGGAATGCCCGTCGATCAAGTTGTGGACGAAAGAGCGGTCTATCTTCAGGCCATCGATGGACAGGCTGTTGAGGTAGGCCAGCGACGAGTAGCCGGTGCCGAAATCATCGATCCAGATCTCAATACCGGCAGCTTTCCAGCGACGCAGCGCTTTTTCGCTGCTCTCCAGATGGGTGATCATGCTGGTCTCGGTTATCTCGATACACAGGCTGTTATCGGGCAGCGCTAAGCGCTGCTTGATATTACAGATGTAATCGCAGATTGAGGACTGATGCAGGGCTGCACCGGAGATATTGATCGACAGGTTGAAGTCGGGGATCAGTTCAAGCAAGGATATGAGGTCACCCGCCGCACGTTCGGCTACCCAGCGGGTGACATCCTCGATCAGATCGGACTCCTCAATAATCGGTATGAAGCGGGCGGGCGAGAGCAGGCCATGCTGCGGGTGGTTCCAGCGTAGCAGCGCTTCGGCACCCTGTATCCGGCCGTTACTCATGCTGTAGATCGGCTGATAATCCAGATAGAGGTGATCGTGCTCAATCGCCTCGCGTATACCCTGTTGTATCTCGATCCGCTCGCGAATGTCGTCCGTCATCTGCATCTGGAAGAAGGCGAACTGATTGCGGCCATGCTGTTTCGCCGAATACATGGCGATGTCGGCATGTTTCAGGATCTCGCTGCTGCTGACCCCGTCGTCCGGATACAGCGTGATGCCGATACTGCATGAGATAGAGAAATACTGACCGGAAATCAGGAATGGCGTGGCCAAAGAGGCGGACAGGGTACGCGCAAGCTCGGCCGCCTCCTCAGCGCTGTCGATCGACGGCATCAGGATGACAAATTCGTCACCCCCTAGACGTGCCAGGAACGGATCGGGGCGTCGGCGGTTGCGGTGCTCACGCAGGGTTTGTGTCAGTCGTCGCGAGACTTCGCGCAGGAGCTGATCGCCTTGAGCGTGTCCGGCGGTATCGTTGACCTGCTTGAAATGGTCCAGATCGATAAACAGTACGGCAAAGCGGTTATCGAGGCTGGCGCTGCGGTGCATAAGGTCGCTGAGTTTGTGCTGGAAGCTGCGCCGGTTGGGAAGGCTGGTGACGGCGTCCTCGTATGCCATCTGGTGCACCTGATGGTGGCTCTCCTCCAGAGCTTGTCGCATGCGCTCAAGGGCCGTGCCTAGCCGACCAATCTCGTCGGCGCGGTGCAGGTCAAAGCTGATATCGCGCTCGCCATCGGCGTAGCGGGTGCTGCGCTCGGTAAGTGTCTGAAGCGGATTGAGCAGCCGCTTGGTGACCATGCGGGCACTGAGCATACCCAATGGTAGCAACAGAGAGAATGCGATCAGGATCGCCTGACGCACGGTGTCGAACATCTCCTGTTCGTGGGCTTCAAGCTCCTGCGCGCTGTCGGCGGCGGCCTTAATCGGTCCCGCAAAGTCGAAACTGACGGCAATTGCGGCAAAGGGCGCGCCGCCTGCTGTGACGGGGCATACGAGCCTCAAGTGGGTGCCGTCCCAGCTCATTTGACCTTCAAGCGTGGGCCGCGAAGCCTGTGGCACGTAATCGGCGATATCATCACCATAGGCCGATACCTCGGCGCTACCATCGTGGATGATCTTGCCTTCGGCGTCGAATACATAGATGTAATCGTATTTCCGATAGTTTCGCAGCCGCTTGAACGATGCACCGATTCGGCTCAAATCCAGTTGATAGATCGACTCGCTCAGGTTGGCGCCCAGCGCCTTTACCAACAAGCGGGCGTCATCTTCAAGCTGCTCGCGGATGGTGCCGGTGATATAACTATGGTCGGTTTGCGCGGACTGCTCGTTGTAGGCTTTGAGGGTGTCATCCACGACCATCATCAGCACAACCATCATGATGGCTGACACCAGCGTCAGCAGCAGAGACAGGCGGGTGATGACAGAGAACTGGCGGTTCATGGTGCTTCGTTACCCGCGTTGATGACCATCTCCGTTAGGAGTGCCAGATCTTCCGGCTGAACGGCGGCAAAGGCTTCGGTTTTTTCGTACCGATCCAGCAAGGCCTCGTGCTCCGGGCGATGCAGACTCAGCAAAAGTGATTGCAAGGCGGTCGCCGCTTCTGGAGAAAGGGCATTGGTGGCCACTTCGAACGCGCGCGGATAGAACTCCGACCGGTAGATGATCTTCAGTCGTTTGCGTAGATTCGGCGGGACTCTTTCAGGGTTATTCCAGTCTCCGTCGTTCAATGCGCCCGCCGTGACGATGCCCTTATCGACCCAGAGAGCATTGTTTTTTTCATTGCGGCTGAAAACGTATCCCACCTGGTGACGCGAGGGCATGCTGGATGAACCCTCCAGCGGAACCAGCGTCAAGCCGCTGCGCTCGAGTATATGCTTGGGCAGGTAGTAACTGCTGAATGAGTAGGGGTGCTCGAAGGCGATACTTTGGCCGACCAGGTCCTCAATATTCCTGACGTCCGATTCCTGTCGGGTGTAGATCAGGGTTTGATATTCACGCTGGCCATTTTTCCACTTTTTTGCCAGCGCCCTGGCCCCCGTTTCCTGAATCACTCGTGCGGCGGTGTAGGGCGTCTCTGTGATCCAGTGTACTTCACCGGTCTTTACTGCGCGGATCAGGTCGTCTGCACTGCGGTACAGCTTGACCTCTGCTGAGTCGAATCCAAAAGCGGCCAAGCGTTCGGCAACATAGCTCGCCATCGGCCTGAGGTGGGCATAATCCTTTTTCGGCCGCTCGCTGACTTGAGCGATCACCAGAGGTTGGGCGCACAGCGATACCGGGATGGCGGCGACGCCGAGTATCAGCATGAAATAGCTGAACAGGGAAACAGACGTGCGCGAGTACTGCCGTGGCATCGTATGTGGATAACTTCTATCGTATTAACCTGAAGAGTAGGAGAGTACGAGAAGCAGGGGGCAATTACCAGACAGATGTTAACCGATCAAATTTCGCTCGGCTCCCAGTTGACCGGGCTCAGGTCGACGCTCGACAGTAGCCGCTCAAGTATCGGATCGATCTCCGTTTCGACCCACAGCAGTTCCAGACAGCGATGACGTATAAAGCCCTGTTCCTGGGTGTGGTCGAGAAACGCCAGTAGCGGGTCGTAGAAACCATCGGCATTTAAAAGGCCGATAGGCTTGTTGTGGTAGCCAAGCTGCGCCCAGGTCCAGACTTCGAACAGCTCCTCGAAGGTGCCGATACCGCCTGGCAGTGCAATGAAGGCATCGGCCAGTGTGGCCATGCGTGCCTTGCGGGCGTGCATATCGGGCACCACTTCCAGGGATGTCAGCCCTTGATGGGCAACTTCGGCGTTGAACAGGCTTTCGGGGATCACGCCGGTTACCTGGCCGCCGTTCTCCATTACGCCATCGGCGACCGCACCCATCAGCCCAACGGAACCGCCTCCGTAGACCAGTGCATGTCCCTGTTGGGCGAGTTTCTCGCCCAGCGTATAGGCAAGCTGTCGATATTGAGGTTTTACGCCCTCACTGGAGCCGCAGAATACACAGAGGGTAGAAGCCATCTTTCACCTGTCGTGTCCGGGTTTGAGTTATGAATGTTCAGATGTTGCCTGTCATTGGAGTCTGGGTACAAGGTTTTCCCGAGTATTACAGACGCCCAAGCGGTAAACCGGCTGGCATGCGCTTGATCGGAGGATAACGGAAAAATATGAACGATATTTTGATGTTATTAAGCTATGTAAGCGCTTTTTCCTACAGATGTGGAGAATGAGGCCGTACAATAACCGGTAACGATGTAATCAAGCCGCGGAGAGGATGAATGACTGAACTGATACAGTTGGAAAAGCAACTCGAGGGTCTGGAGGGCTGGCAGCTGGTGGCTTTCAGCGCCGCTATGAGTGAGCGCCTGTTTCCAAACTATCAGTTGTTCTCCCGTCTGGTAGGGTTCGGAGACCACCAGCAACTGCGCGGCATTCTGGATGGCATCTGGAATCAGCTGGCCGGAAGCGGCGCCAAAATCAATGCGGAAGTGCAGCTCGACAATGTTGAGGCCAACATTCCAAATCTCGATGAGTTCGACATGTATGGCGCCATGCCCGCCTACGATGCCGCCGTGGCCATATACTCCACGCTGACCTGCCTGATCGAGGGGGACGCTGCAGAAGCGGCCGGTGTTGCCAATCTGTCCTATGAGTGCGTGGCCAACTTCATTGAGGTGACCGCGGCAAACGACCAGATGTCTGACGAAGAGCTGGTGCGCTTTATCAACACCCATGAGCTGATGCTCGACGAAGATGCCTTCCGTGAGGAGGTGCTCGAGCGCCTGCGTGCTCAGCCTACTGCCAATGCTGGGTTTATTCGTGATCTGCGCCTTCTGGCCCAGAACGAAGGCGTGAGCAACATCGGTATCAGCGGTGACGATGCCTGATGCTGAAGGTTGGTCTCCTACTGCTGATTTTGCCGCCCCTGGCGTTGATGACGGGCTACATGATGGAGCAGGCAGAGGTCGATGCCTGTCTGGATGCCGGCGGTGCCTGGAACTACGTTGAACGTGTGTGTGTAGATGATGCGGCGTCCGGCACTTTTCCCTTTGTTCCCTTCATGATGCGTCACCCGGTTCTGGTGAACGGTGGCATGCTGTTGTCTGTTGTGGGACTGCTGTTCTGCATGGTGGGGCTCTACCGCGGCCGTACCTGATCTTGTTCGGAGTATCGAATGTTTAAAAAGATCCTGCTGGTGTTGCTGGTTGTAGCGCTGCTCGGTAGCGGATATCTCTGGTTGAACAAAGACAGCTTCCTGTCCGAGTTCAATCAGGAGCGGGCTGAAGAAGCGCAGCGTTTCAGGAACGAGGGGCTCGAATACGGGCGCAGCCATGATCAGCAGGCCTGTCTGGATAAGGCACTGGAGGAGTTTGATACCCAGTGCAGCGGCTTTAGCTGTACCGTGCGCTACGGCAAGTTTCTCAATGCCTGTCTTGAAACGGCTGCACAAAAGGCCGGATTCTGTGACGGCGTGCCGCCTTACCGGGAAGAGAAAACCGAAGAGGATAAGAGCTGGGCCCGCGAAAGCTGCTGGGCCCGTGATGTGCGCGGTGAGGGTTGCCGTCTGCTGATGCGTCAGCAACAGTTTTTCTGCCAGAACCCCGACTCTGACGCGGCGACCGGCAGCGCGAGCGCCACCGGCCAGCCCTGATCACGCCAGTGTCAGTACCAACTTGCCGCGCTGGTGGCCGCTGGCGCTAAGCCGATGAGCCTCGCCCGCCTCGGCCAGCGGCAGCGCCTGTGCCAGACTCAGCGTCAATTGGCCGGTCTCGGCCAGTGCCGCCAGTTTGGCAAGGTCTGCCCCGTTGGGCTCTACACGTATACCCATGACCTGATAGCCGCTCTTTTCACCTGCCTGCGCGACCTCAGCCGCGGTTACCGACGGCAGGGTCACCATTACGCCGCCTGATTTCAGGCAGGGCAGGGCCTCTATGGCGGTAGCACCGCCGACACCGTCGATGATGATATCGATATCACGCAGGCTCACGGACAGATTGGCACTGGTGTAATCGATGCACTCATCGCATCCCAAAGAGGCGATGAAATCCTGATTGGCGGATGAGGCGGTGCCGATGACATGGGCGCCGGCAGCTTTTGCCAGCTGGACTGCCAGATGGCCGACCCCCCCGGCCGCTGCCAGCACCAGCACCCGCTGCCCGGCCTGAATACCGGCCTTGTCATGCAGTGCCTGCCAGGCAGTCAACCCCGCCAGACCGAGACTTCCGGCGGCTTCTACGGAAAGCGCCTGGGGTCGTTTTGCAATCTGGTTGATCGGTGCGCAGACATATTCGGCGTAGCAACCGGCCGCTTCGGGAAAACGCAGAAAACCGAACACTTCGTCACCGACGCTGAATTCGCTTACACCGTCGCCAAGGGCCTCGATGGTGCCGGCACACTCCCAGCCCGGTATATAAGGCAGCTCGCCGATGAAGGCGCTGGCACCGCCGCCGGAACAGGTTTTCCAGTCGATCGGGTTGACGCCTGCCGCGCGGTTTCGGATCAGTACTTCTCCACGGGCCGGAATCGGGGTGTCGACCTCCTCCAGCGTCAGGTTTTCCGGCCCGCCAAAGGCATGGAGTCGTATCGCTTTCATGTTAATCTCCGTGGTCTATCAGCTCAGGGCGGTTGCCGACCCTGGCGCTAACCCATGATGTTTAAGGTAAAAGGTAAGGATTCCGATGATCTATCTGGCCTTGATCGAGCCGTTCCTGTTCTGGGGCGGCCTGCTGGTATTTGTGGCCTCGCTGGGGCTTTACGTAAAACGTACCCAGGATTGGCAAGCCGTGCTGAGGTTCTGGCAGCCGCTGATCAGCTTTACACCACTGGAGTTTAGAATCAACCGCATCGGCCTGTCGCTGATGCTGGTCGCCGTGGTGATTCGGTTCGTTATCTATTTTATGGCCTAAGGAGGTTTTATGAGGGGTAACCCGGTCAGGGGGGCAGGATATTTGGGGCGGGGGCTGGCGATGTTGCCACAGCCGGGCATTCGCAGTTTTGTGCTGGTTCCGCTGCTGATCAATATTCTGCTGTTCGGTGGTGCCATCTGGCTGCTGATGAGCCAGTTCGGCAACTGGATCGACTACCTGATGCAGGCATGGCTGCCGGATTGGCAGTGGCTGGATTTTCTGCGTTACATACTCTGGCCGTTGTTCGCACTGCTGGTACTGGTGGTGGTCTATTACAGCTTCTCGATCGTGGCCAACTTCATCGCCGCGCCGTTCAACGGTTTTCTGGCGGAAAAGGTGGAGCGCCAGTTACGAGGCGATCCCTTGGGTAACGAAGGCTGGGCTGAAGTGATCAAGATGGTTCCACGGGCGCTGCACCGAGAGCTCGCCAAGTTGCTTTACTATCTGCCGCGTGTGCTGTTGCTGTTGGTGCTGAGTTTTATCCCGGTGATCAATCTGGCGATGCCGGTGGTGTGGTTTCTGTTCGGCGCCTGGATGATGGCGATCCAGTATTGCGACTATCCGATGGACAACAATAAGGTCAGTTTCGCCAACATGAAGGGGCTGTTGAAGTCGCACCGGTTTACCGCGGTGGGTTTTGGCTCACTGGTGCAGTTCGGTATGCTGATACCGCTCCTTAACCTGATCATCATGCCGGCTGCCGTCGTCGGCGCGACGATCTACTGGGTGGAGGAGTACGCCGGCGATCATGGCGATGAGCGTCTGGTCAGCGTCGGGCGTATTGCCAATCGATGATCAACCGGCGGCGCTGTCCTGATAGTTCAGGCTGCGCAGCATATCCGGCGGGAAGTGGCAGCTGAAGGTGCTGCCCTTGCCGCTGCGGCTCTCGATGCTGAGCTGGGCGCCGTGGCGCATCAACACATGCTTGACGATGGCCAGCCCAAGTCCCGTGCCGCCGCTGGCTGATGAGCGGCTTTCATCCACCCGGTAGAAACGCTCGGTCAGGCGGGGGATGTGCATCGGGTCGATCCCTATGCCGTTGTCGCGCACCGAAAAATGTCCGCCGCGGGCATCCACTTTCCAGCTGATATGGATCTCTCCGGCACCCGGTGTGTAGCGCACGGCGTTGAATACCAGATTGGAGAATGCGCTTTGCAACTCCAGCTCCTGCCCGATCAGATCGTGTTCGGGATCCACCTCGAGGCTGATGATGTGGCCGCGGTCGGCGGACAGGTCCCGTGCGTCCTGCGCGATCTGTGCGATCAGGGATTGAATCCGGATCGGTTGCTCGTCGCTGATATGCTGGGTGGATTCGAGACGGGAGAGCAGCAATAGATCGGCAACCAGACTCTCCATGCGCTTGGCCTGCTGCTGCATCTGCGACATGCCCCGTTGCAGAGGACGCGGCAGTTCCTGGTCGAGGAAGGTTTCCAGATAACCGCGAATCACCGTCAGCGGCGTTCTCAGCTCATGGGAGGCGTTGGCGACGAAGTCCTGACGGGTCTGTTCCAGCTTGACCAGACGGGTGATATCCCGCGCCACCAGTACCCTGTCGCCTTCGCCGAAACGGCTGATCTGGTATTGCAGGTGGATATCGGGGTTGGCCGGTGACGATAGCTGCAGCGGTTCCTGATAGTTGCTCTTGCGGTAGTAGCGCACGAAGCGCGGATCACGCACCAGATTGAGCAGCGGCTTGCCGCGATCGCCGGGTCTGAGCCCGAGCAGGGTGTTGGCCGTGCTGTTCCACCACTCCAGACAGTTGTGGCGGTCGATAATGACGATGGCATCGTCCAGAGCGGCCGTGGATTGCTGGAAGCGGGCGATGATCGCCTTGAGATCCTGTTCGCGGCTCTGGGCATGCTTCTGATGGCGGGCCAGCTCATCGAGCAGCTCGCCCCAGGCCCCGGGGCTCTCCGGCGGTTCGCTCTGGTCTTCGCGCTGCAGCCAGTTCATCAGGCGGTTGTACTGGCGCATCTGGTACAGCGCCCAGAGGCAGACGCCCAACGCCACGCCCCAACCGGGGTAGGAGACCAACAACCCCAGCAGGAACCCGGCGCTGACGTAGGCCAGGAACTCGTAAAACATCGATGGGCGCGAACGTCGCATACTATCCCTTTATGTTCGATCCGCGGGGGCCGTTGATCAGGCGACTTGGGCCGAGAATCGGTAACCGGTACCGCGGACTGTCTGTACCAGGTAGTCGTGGCGCTCGCCGAGCGCCTTGCGCAACCGGCGGATATGAACATCAACGGTACGCTCTTCGACGTAGACATTACCGCCCCAGACCATATCAAGCAGTTGGCTGCGAGAGTATGCACGATCTTGATGGGTCATGAAAAACTGCAGCAGGCGAAACTCTGTCGGGCCCAGCTCTACCGGACGGCCGTCGGCGGTGACACGGTGGGAAACCGGGTCCAGTGTCAGGCCGTCTACGGTCACCGGCTCCTCAACGCCTTTCGGCGTGGCACGACGCAGCACAGCCTTCAGGCGTGCAACCAGTTCGCGCGGCGAGAAGGGTTTGATGATGTAGTCATCGACGCCAGCCTCGAGGCCTTTGATCTTGTTGTCTTCATCGGCCTTAGCCGTGAGCATGATCACCGGCACATCGGCGGTGACCTCATCCTTGCGTAGGCGACGGGCAAATTCGACACCGCTGGTGCCGGGCATCATCCAGTCCAGTAACACCATGTCGGGCTTATGATCCAGGATCAGGGCGTGAGCCTGCTGGGCGTTTTCCGCCTCCAGACATTCATAGCCTGCCATCTCCAGGGCCACAGCGATCATTTCCCTGATCGGGGCTTCGTCGTCAACGATCAACACGCGTTTTGATGCAGACATCTGTCTTCTGCCTCTGAGTTCTCTGCTGTTATCAACCGCGACTATTACAAGACGTTTAGGTTACATAAATATGACAATAGCAGAGGTTAAGCCAAAGGTAGCAGTGATCAGAGCACCTTAGCGAAGTGCATAATCGGCGATGATCCCGATCAGAACCAGCAGTTCGGCCCAATGATTGTTCAGAAACGCCTTCAGGCAGGGCATGCGCTCGCGCTCGCGAATCAACCATTGCTGATAGATGAACAGGCTCGCAGCCCCGGCTAGACCGATGTAAAAGTAGATTCCAAGGCCCGCCAGCAGGCCAACACCGATCAGCAGCACTAGAGTGAAGACCTGCAGCAGGCCGATAATCAGTCGGTCGTGATGGCCAAACAGCACGGCTGTGGACTTGATACCGATGAGCAGGTCATCGTCACGGTCCACCATGGCGTACATCGAGTCGTAGGCCACGGTCCAGAATATCTTGGCCATGAAGATCAGCCAGGCGAGCAGCGGGAGCTGCTCCTGGACGGCGGTAAAGGCCATGGGGATCGCCCAACCGAACGCGGCGCCGAGCACGACCTGTGGCAGGTGGGTATGGCGCTTCATGAACGGATAGCTGAACGCCAGCGCCAGCGCGGCGATCGACATCAGGACGGTCATGCCGTTGGTAAAGAGTACCAGTGCGAACGCGCCCAGCATGAGGCCGGCGAATAGCCATAGCGCCTCACGTTCGGTGACACGACCGGTGGGCATTGGGCGCTCTTTGGTGCGCTTTACGTGGCCGTCGAAATGTCGGTCGGCATAGTCGTTGATCACGCATCCGGCGGAGCGGGTCAGGAATACGCCGAGCGAAAAGATCACCAGCAGGTGCAGCGGCGGTACGCCTTCGGCAGCGATCCACAGCGCCCAAAGCGTGGGCCAGAGCAGCAGGTAGGTACCGATGGGACGGTCAGCGCGCATCAGCTGGATATAGGCGGTCAGCTTGTCGCTGTTCGGGCTGTTGGTCATCGACATTGCCATGAAGTCCCCCGGTTGGTCAGGCTGGGTATTGTACGTCCAGCAGTGGTGGTAGAAAAACCTCGCATACCAGCAGCGGCTTGCGATCGAGATGGAAGATCGAGCGTCGTGCCCAATAGCGGTGGCCGCTGTCATCAAGCACACGTGCGATCTGCAGAGGGTCGCGCTGCATACCCGGGTCTTTGAACAATAATGAGCCCAGTGAGCGCGATCCGATCATTTTCAGTGTGCGATGGCGCCCGCGCAACGTATCGACCGGTATCACGGTGCGCGCATATACCCAGGGTACGCCGTTTCCGCACAGCAGTACCTCGCGTATCAGTGCGGTTCGGCGCACGCCCATGCCCAGTGCCACGGCTTCGTTGGCGCCGGGGTGGGCATAGCGCTGACTGAGCACACGCACCGAAAAGCGGCCTTGGCTGGCGCGCTGGAGCAGTCGGGTCAGTGAACTGTCGTCGGTCAGCCATCGGTGCAGCGGGCGTGGGGCCTGTGTCGGGTGCTTGAGCGTACGCCAGTGCCGGGTACGTTCAGGTCTGGGCAGCAATACTTCAGCGTTCACGGTGGTCCCGACGTTGATCAAAGGCGTGCCTGGGCACGTTTACAAGGGGGGCTGAGTGTATCATCTGTGCCCGGTGCTGGCAGGTTACTTTTTCTTCACTTAGCGGTAGGATCGCGCCATGACAACGATGACTGATGAACAACGCCTGCTTGAACAGGCTCAATCGCTGACCCGAGACTGGGTCGAGAAGATGGTCGTGGGCCTGAATCTCTGCCCCTTTGCGGCCCCTGTCGTGCGCGCAGGGACCATTCGGTATCAGGTATCCTACGCCCGCGACGAAGATAATTTCCTGCGCGATTTCCTGCAGCAGCTGTCGGACCTGGTGGAAACGCCGGAGGCCGAACTCTCCACCACGCTGCTGATCACACCCTGGTTGCTGGCCGATTTTGAGGATTTTCTGGATCTGGTTGAGGATGCCGAGGCGTTGATTGAGCGGGCAGGGGTTGAGGATCTGTTCCAGATCGCGACCTTCCATCCGGGCTATCTGTTCGACGGTGTGGATGAGGACGACATCAGTCACTGGACCAACCGAGCACCCTATCCGGCGCTACATCTGATCCGGCAAGACGAGATGAGCCGGGCGCTGGCGAGCTATCGCGACCCCGAGTCTATCCCCGAGCGCAATATCGCGAGGCTGAAGGAGATGGGCAAGGCGGGTCTGCTGGCGCAGTTCCCGCCTCTGGCCGATTACTGGCCTGAGTAAGCGCAGGCGCGCTTACTCGATGTCGTCGGCTTCGTCGTCGGCCTGACCGGTTTCCTCACGCACGGTTTTCTTCATCGCCTGCAGGCTCTGATGACGGACGTCGGTGCCGCTGACCTGATAGATCAGGTGCTCGGCCAGATTGCGCGCGTGATCGCCAATGCGCTCCAGACTGCGCAGTACCCAGATCACGTTCATGATGCTGGAGATCGAGCGTACATCTTCCATCATGTAGGTCACCAGCGTACGCATGGCGGTGCGGTACTCCTGATCGACACTGCGATCCTGCTTGGCGACACGGTAGGCCATCTCCAGGTCGTTGCGGGCAAAGGCGGTCAGCACATCCTTGACCATGTCACGGACCAGGTTGCCGATATGACGGACCTCCTGGAAGCCGTGCTGGGTACGGGTGCCTTCGGCCATCTCGATCGCCTGCTGGGCGATACGGCTGGCTTCATCGCCGATGCGCTCCAGATCGGCCACGGCGCGGCTGATGGAGATGATCAGGCGCAGGTCCGATGCGGCCGGCTGACGGCGCGCAATGGTCATGGTGCACTGCTCGTCGATCATCAGTTCCATTTCGTTGGTCTGCTTGTCGATACGGCGGGCCTGCTCGGCCAGTTCGTTATCGCTGGTCAGCAGCGCTTCGATGGCGTCATGTACCTGACGCTCGACGATTCCGCCCATGGTCAGCATCTGTGTGCGAATGGTCTCCAGCTCTTCATTGAATTGCTGAGAGATATGGGTGGAGTAACTATCCTTTTCGAATTCCACGGTCTCTGTCTCCGTTACGGAATGTTGCTGGGCAGTTCAGGGATGGCGCCAAGGCGTCATCAACCGTAACGACCAGTAATGTAATCTTCGGTCTGCTTTTCGGTCGGGTTGGTGAACAGTGTATCGGTGACACCGAACTCGATCAGATCACCCATGTACATAAAGGCAGTGTAATCCGAAACACGGGCCGCCTGCTGCATGTTGTGAGTAACGATGACGATGGTGAAGTCGCGCTTGAGCTCGTGGATCAGCTCCTCGATCTTCAGTGTCGAGATAGGGTCCAGTGCGGAGGCCGGCTCGTCGAGCAACAGCACTTCAGGCTTTACCGCCACGGTACGGGCGATAACCAGACGCTGCTGCTGACCGCCGGACATACCGAGAGCTGATTCGTGCAGGCGGTCCTTCACCTCATCCCAGAGTGCGGCGGAGCGCAGTGCCCACTCGACGGTTTCGTCAATTACGCGCTTCTTCTTCACGCCCTGAATACGCAGGCCATAGGCTACGTTTTCATAGATCGATTTCGGGAAGGGGTTCGGTTTCTGGAACACCATGCCGACACGGCGGCGCAGGTCGGCCACGTTGACCGTACGGTCGTAGATGTTTTCGCCGTCCAGCAGCAGCTGGCCTTCGATGCGGCAACTGTCGACCAGATCGTTCATGCGGTTGAAGCAGCGCAGCAGTGTGGACTTACCGCAACCGGACGGACCGATGAAGGCGGTCACGCGGTTCTTGGCGATATCCATGTTGATGCCGTGCAGCGCCTCTTTCTCACCGTAGTACAGCTTGAGGTCGCGGACCTGAAGCGTATGGGTTTCCTCTTCCGGACGCAGTGTGCGGGTATCACGCTGCATGGAGGCGATGTCGATGGCGTGAGTTTTGATTTCGCTAGTCATGTCTATAAACCTTTATTCAGTAATCGGTGCCGGCATCACATTTCAAGCGCTTTGTACTTCTCACGCAGGTGGTTGCGAATCGCAATAGCCGAGAAGTTAAGCAGCGCGATCACAATCACCAGCAGCAGCGCCGTGGCGTAGACCAGCGGACGGGCCGCTTCGACGTTGGGGCTCTGGAAGCCCACATCATAGATGTGGAAGCCCAGGTGCATGAATTTCTGATCCAGATGCAGATAGGGGTAGTTGCCATCAAGCGGCAGGCTCGGCGCGAGCTTGACCACACCGACCAGCATCAGCGGCGCAACCTCACCGGCTGCACGGGCGATCGCCAGGATTACACCGGTCATCATTGCAGGGCTCGCCATCGGCAGCACGACTTTCCACAGCGTTTCGAACTTGGTCGCACCGAGCGCAAGTGAGCCTTCACGTACCGCACGCGGGATACGGGCCAGACCCTCTTCGGTGGCGACAATCACCACCGGTACGGTCAGCAGCGCAAGGGTAATCGACGCCCACATCAGACCGCCGGTACCGAAGGTCGGTGACGGCTTGGCTTCGGGGAAGAACAGGTCATCGATGTGACCGCCCAGGAAGTAGACGAAGAAGCCCAGGCCAAATACGCCGTATACGATGGACGGCACACCGGCCAGGTTGTTTACCGCGATGCGGATCAGGCGGGTGATGAAGCCCTGCTTGGCATATTCGCGCAGGTAGACCGCCGCAACCACGCCAAAGGGTGTCACCAGTACCGACATCAGGATAACCATCATTACGGTACCGAAGATCGCCGGGAAGATACCGCCTTCAGTGTTGGCTTCACGGGGCTCGTC
This sequence comes from Marinobacterium lacunae, assembly GCF_000705555.1. GTDB lineage: Bacteria > Pseudomonadota > Gammaproteobacteria > Pseudomonadales > Balneatricaceae > Marinobacterium_D > Marinobacterium_D lacunae. Next base: position 22,391 of record NZ_JMQN01000048.1, on the reverse strand, counting down.
GGAGAGGAACTCCCACACCTTGTCGGCGTAATGCACGATCTTGGCGCCGATACCCATGTCATTGGGTAGGAACGCACGCACGATCTTGGCCACCGGCAGCTCTACCTTACGGCCATCTGCGATCTCGGCGACAAAGGTGTCGCGGTTGATCTGCTGGTACAGGTCGCCCAGGCGCTTCTGCAACTCTTCGTAGTCGGCGTTCAGCTCTTTACGACGCGCATCGATCTTGGCATAGGCATCGGTATCGGTGGACTGATCCAGATCCAGACGACGCTCTTTCAGACGCAGGCGCTCGATCTCGTAGTTGATGCTGCCGATCTCTTTCTTTTCGATCGTCAGGATCTGTTCACGAATATCGAGTACACGGTCGATACGCTGCTGGAACTCGCCCCAGAGTGCCAGGTATTCCTGGGTCTTGTCGTAGCCGTCATAGTGACCGACGCTCTTGCCCGCTTCCTTGACCTCACGCAGGTAGCCGTAGAAGTTGCCCCACTCAAGACGCTCGGCGGCAAACAGCATGGCCGGGCGCTGAATATGGGTAATGAAATGGTCCATCGCCCAGATGAAGTCGGCGCTGCCGAAATCACGGTTGCCGACCTTGAGCAGATCGCGGGCCATCGCCTCGACGCCTTCCGGAACCTCGATACCGGCACCGCGCAGCTGCGGGGCGGGTACCATTTCACGGTCGACCAGTTCGCCGATGATGGTGTGTTGTTTGCCGTTCTCTTCATAGTCTGCCTGAATTACATCGGCAGGCCAGAAGTGGCCGAGGCCACGCACGGCGATCAGGCCGAGCAGGCCGACCACCATGATGATCGAGATCGCCACGGCACCGGCGTTGAGCCAGACCCAGGGAGAGCCCGACTTGGTCCATTCGCTGAATGAGATACGCATAGTCAATCCTCAATGGTGCCTTAAAGTGAACCGTATTTCTTGCGTAAGTGCTGGCGAATCGACTCCGCCAGAGTGTTCACGACAAAGGTGAACAGGAACAGCACGAACGCGGCCAGGAACAGGATGCGGAAGTGGGTACTGCCGACTTCGGATTCAGGCATCTCGACGGCGATGTTGGCCGCCAGCGTACGCATCCCCTCGAAGATATTCACATCCATGATCGGGGTGTTACCGGTGGCCATCAGTACGATCATCGTTTCACCCACGGCACGGCCCATGCCGATCATCAGCGCCGAGAAGATACCCGGGCTTGCGGTGGGCAGAACCACGCGGATCAGCGTCTGCCACTGGGTCGCGCCCAGGGCCAGAGAGCCGTAGCTCAGGTGTTTCGGCACGGCAAAGATCGCGTCCTCGGTGATCGAGAAGATCGTCGGGATGACAGCGAAGCCCATGGCGATGCCGACTACCAGCGCGTTGCGCTGATCGTAAGGGATGCCCGCTTCGTTGGTCAGCCAGGTGCGCAGGTCACCGGCGAACAGCAGGTTTTCGATCGGGTGGGCAATGCCCAGTGCAAACCAGGTAGCCAGAATGACGACCGGTATCAGCAGCGCGGCGTCCCAGCCTTCTGGCAGCAGGAAGCGGATACGCTCAGGCATGTTCTGCCAGAGGAAGCCGAAGCCAACAACCGCAACAGGGATCACCAGCAAGGAGGTGAATATACCGGCCAAATTCGCTTCCATGAACGGTGCCAACCAGAGACCAGCGAGGAAGCCAAGAATAACGGTCGGCAGCGCCTCCATCAGTTCGATGAACGGCTTCACCTTGCGGCGCATGGCCGGAACCATGAAGTAGGCGGTATAGATCGCACCGCAGATCGCCAGCGGGGTCGCCAGCAGCATGGCGTAGAACGCCGCTTTCAGGGTACCGAATGCCAGCGGCATCAGGCTGTATTTGGGCTCGAAGTCATTGTTCGATGCGGACGACTGCCAGATAAAGGCAGGCTCCGAATAGCCTTCGTACCAGACCTTCTCCCACAGCACCGACCAGGAGATCTCCGGGTGCTCGTTTTCCACGTGCCAGAATGAGAGTTTGCCGTCCTGCTCGACCAGCAGAGCGTCTGAGCGCGGAGCCAGCGCAATCTGGCCAACCGGGCCGCCAAAGATCGACTCATTAAAGGCGGTGCGGCGGGCGGTGGAGTTGTACAGCGACAGCTCGCCGGACTGGTCGACGCTGACCAAACCCTTGCGGCGCTGTTCGGTGGTCAGGCTGACGACCGCATTGCCTGCATGGTCGAAATCACGGATATGAGTCAGCTCGGGTGCACCGGCATCGCTACGCACGAAGAACCACTGCGACAGCTTGCCCTTGTCGTCGCCGATCAGCAGGGAGTTAGCACCGAGCAGCAGCCTGAACGTTGTGATCTGGCCTTCGGAGGCGTCCAGCAGCTGGGTGATTTCCGGCGTGCCACGCAGGTTGACCACGGCGATTTTGCCATCGGCGGCACTGGCCATCAGCCAGGCGAGGTCCGGCGTCATCAGCAATTTGCGCGGGTTGATGCCCAGCGGCGGCAGATCTTTCTCACTGCGCTCAACGGTGGTTTCGCCGGTAAACAGGTTCTCGGTCATTGCCAAACGGGTAAAGCCGAGTTTGCCGCCACTAGCGGCCACAACGCCCCAGCGATCACCATCGTTGGTGATGGTGAACTTCTCGATCGGACCGTCCGCCACGGGAATGCCTGCCTCGCCCAGCGGATACTCGATCACCGGAGTCAGCACGCGCACGCCGTTAGGGTAGGTGGCTGTGTAGCTGTGCTTCAACACACGGATTTCGCCGTTGCTAAGGCCGAAGGCGAAAATGCGGCTGGCTTCTGAGAGCAGGGCGAAACTGGTGATCTCGACCCCTTCAGGCAGGCTCAACTGCGCCTGGTCGACCAATTCACCGGTGGCCGCTCTGAAGAATGTCATTTGACCATCGCCACTGACGCGGAAACCGATCTCGGCTTGTTCTTCTACTGCAAGATACAGGGTGTCGGCGCTACTGCCTGGCTGCGTATACGGCACCATCGGCTTGCCCTGAACATTCCAGGGTTCGACCTTGGCAGACTCGAACAGCGGGGCTACCTCATACAGCAGGTAGAAGAAGATCATAACGACAGCGATGATGACGCTGACACCGCCAACGGCGATGCCACCGGCTGCCAGCTTGTCCTGCAGCATGCGACGCTGACGCAGACGCCGGGACGCCGGCGTCGTGAAGTCGAGATCCGGCGGCGCAGCAGTGGTTTGGTCAATGCTCATGATTGAGGATCCTGAGGGGCTCTGAACGTGATTTGCAGCGTACGATAAGTCAATTGTATGACGGTAATGTTACAGCGTGCGGGAAACGCGAAAGGGGAGTCCTGTGGACTCCCCCGTGGGTCGGCTTTAGAGGTTATCTAAAGCTTACAGACCCAGATCGGCGCGCTGCTTTTCGATGACCTTGGCCGGCAGCGGGATGTAGCCGTCCTTGACGACAACTTCCTGACCAACCTTGGACAGAACCAGCTTCACGAATTCGCGCTCAAGCGGAGCCAGTTCCTGACCCGGCTTCTTGTTCACGTACACCCACAGGAAGCGAGACAGCGGGTAAGTACCGTTGGCAGCGTTTTCCGGTGTCGCTTCTACGTAGTTGGTGCCTTCCTTGGACAGCGGCAGAGCGCGGACGGAAGCGGTCTTGTAACCGATACCGGAGTAGCCGATGCCGTTGATAGAGGTAGAAACAGACTGAACAACGGAAGCAGAGCCCGGCTGTTCGTTAACGCTGTTCTTGTAGTCGCCTTTGCACAGTGCGTGCTCTTTGAAGTAACCGTAGGTGCCGGATACAGAGTTACGACCGAACAGCTGGATGCTCTGATCTGCCAGAGAACCGGTTACGCCCAGATCGCCCCACTTGTTGGCGTCGCCTTCGCTGCACTTGTGAGTAGAGGAGAAGATAGCGTCAACCTGAGCCATGCTCAGACCGGAAATCGGGTTGTCCTTGTGCGCGAATACAGCCAGCGCGTCGATAGCAACCGGGATAGCAGTCGGCTTGTAACCGAACTTCTTCTCGAACGCTTCGAGTTCCTTGTCCTTCATCTTGCGGCTCATCGGGCCGATGTTAGACGTACCTTCGGTCAGAGCTGGGGGAGCGGTAGAAGAACCGGCTGCCTGAATCTGGATGTTGATGTTCGGGTAGTTGCGCTTGAACTCTTCAGCCCACAGAGTCATCAGGTTGGCCAGAGTATCGGAACCCACGCTGGACAGGTTGCCAGACACGCCGGACGCCTTTTCGTAGGCCGGCAGGTTCGGGTCAAGCAGGTCAGCGGCATTCGCAGTCACTGCTGCAGCGGAGATCGCTACGGCTGCGAACAGCTTGTTCATCGGTTTCATCATACGCTCCTGATCGGTGCATTGGTGTTTAATTCGTGGGGGTACTATAGGGGTGCTATATGACCGCAATGTTACAGTGTGTCACGAAACGTAAATTTCTATTTTGGACGGGATCGCGAACGGTATAATGCACTGCAACAAAGTATCGGTGCCGACGTTCGGCCCCCTTTTTTACAGAGCAGGCTCAAGAACAATGAAAATAGAGGATGATCAACTGCTCCAGCCCGAAGGAGAGTTGAGTCTACAGCTCCCGGCCGGTCCGGATGCGGTGAACATGTTCGGTGACGTCTACGGAGGTTGGGTGAGTGCCCAGGCTGTGCTGGCGTGCGAGATTCGCGCAGGTCAGGAAGCCAAGGGCCGTATTGCCACGGTCTCGGTGGGCAGGATGACCTTTATGTCACCGGTCATGAAAGGCACCATTCTCGGCTTTTATACCCGGGTGCTGGAGCGTGGGCACAGCTCACTGCGCATCGTCGTTGAATGCTGGGGCCAGTGCCCGGATGGCAGAGCGCCACGTAAAGTGACGGCCTGCGAGTGTGTACAGGTGGCGATTGACGCCGATGGTCACATCCGACGTCTGCCACCTGCCGAGCATCAGTCTTAAAGCATCAGCATCGCCGCGCCGGTGATAACGGCCGTCATCACCGCATTCAGTACGATACCGGCGCGCATCATCTGTGACTGTGGAACAGCGCCCGAGCCATACACGATGGCGTTGGGCGGTGTTGCCACCGGCAGCATGAATGCACAGGATGCGGCAACCGCAATTACCATCGCCATCACCACTTCAGACATGCCCATGGCACCGGCAATGCCGACAAAGATGGGTACCAGCAGTGCGCTGCTGGCGGTATTGCTGGCGATCTCGGTCAGCATGACGACGAATCCCGATACCACGAGGATAAACACCACCACCGGCGCGCCGTGCAACAGGTCACTGATCGACTGCGCCAGATAGAGACTGGTGCCGGTTTCCTTAAGCATGGCCGAGAGCGTCAGGCCGCCCCCGAACAGCAACAGTACGCCCCAGTCCGCTGATTTCTCTACCGATTTCCACGACACCAGCTTCAGCATACACAGCATGAGGATGGCGGCGATGGCGATCAGGGCATCAAACCCTTTGGTCACCCCGACCCATTTAGACAGCGGCGCACTGAACAGCCATAGGCAGACAGTTAGCGCGAAGACGCCGAGCGTCATCCACTGGGTGGCGTTTAAAGGCTCATGGTGCATCTCTTTTTCGAAGTGGTGATTCAGATCCGGACGCATAACCAGCCAGAGCGCCAGAATCATCAGCGGGAAGGATACGATGACCAGCGGCATGCCGATCTTGAGCCAGTCCAGAAAGGTGAGACCCACGGCGGCCGCTGCAATCGCATTGGGCGGGCTGCCCACCAGTGTGCCTATCCCGCCGATACTGGCTGAGTAGGCAAGGCCCAGCAGTACAAACCAGTAGGTGCGCTTGTTCTCTTCGTAGGGCAGCTGTTTGAGCAGACCCAGCACCAGTGGCAGCATCATCGCCGTGGTTGCAGTATTGGATATCCACATCGAAAGCCCCGCCGCGGTGAGGAACAGCAGCATCGCGGCGAGACTGAGTTTGCCACGGGCAATGCGCAGCACATGGTTCGAGATGTAACGGTCCAGCTGCTGCTCGTTTAATGCTGCCGCCAATGCAAACCCGCCCAGAAACAGAAAAATGATCGGGTTGGCAAAGTTCTTCAACGCATCCGCCACGGAAAAGATGCCGGTCAGCACCGCCAACACGGGTATCAACAGTGCGGTAACGGTGATGTTGAAGGTTTCGGTCATCCACAGGATCGCCACCAGTGACAGAACCGAGAGTCCGGTCTTAAGGGCAGGATCGAAGTCGGTCAGAAAATAGATCGCCGCAGCGACTATCAGGGCAAGAGGGAAGGTGATTTTACTACCGGGCACTGGCATAACTCCTGAAAAAAATCTGCGGTGACTCTTCGGTCAATTTTTTGAGGCTGGGGATTCTACAGCGCCGCCGGTGTGCTAACCAGCGCCGAGCCTGTCGGTTACAAATGTTACAGATCCCCCTTGGGGTGTTCATTCTCGGTTTTTAAGCCTCTGCTGAAATCACAGACTCGGACAGACACTGTCTTTAGCCAGCGAATCCACTGAGGGTTCGGTCAAACTAAAACAACAGGCGAGGCGGCCATGAATACACGTACCCCAATGGTTTTCCGGGAGATGATTCTCCCTTTTATCCTGCTCACCACCTGCTTTGCGGCCTGGGGCGTCGCAGCCAATATGACCGACCCTCTGGTCAAGGTGTTCAGCAAGATATTCACCATGAGTGCCTTCCAGTCCGCGCTGGTTCAATTTGCGTACTACGGCGCCTATTTCTGTCTGGCACTGCCGGCAGCGTTTATCAATCGGCGCTTCTCCTACAAAACCGGTGTGCTGACGGGCCTCGGGTTCGCCGCTGCCGGCGCGTTTATGTTTTATCCCGCCAGTCAGTCGATGAGCTACGGCTATTTTTTGGCTGCGCTGTTTATTCTGGCGGCTGGGCTGTCGATTCTGGAAACCTCCGCGAACCCCTTTGTTATCGCAATGGGGCCTGTGGAAAACGCCACTCGACGTCTGAACTTTGCCCAAGCCTTCAATCCCGTCGGTTGTAATATAGGTGTTTTTCTCGGCGCGACCCTGATTCTGACCCAGCTCAACCCGGCCACAGCCCAGCAGCGAGCCGAAATGGCGGCCGATCAGCTAAGCGCGATTCAGGCAGCGGAGCTGGATGCGGTTATGCTGCCTTACGTGGGCATGGCCTGTGCGCTGGTACTGATCTGGCTGGCGATCGCGGCGCTGAAGATCCGCCCCACACGTGAAAAGGTCGTGGCTCATACGCGCGATGTGCGCTTCGGCGAGACGTTAACGCGGCTGGTGCGCAACCCCCATTATCGCTTTGGCGTTATCGCCCAGTTCTTCAATGTGGGTGCCCAGACCTGTATCTGGACCTTCACCATTCAATATGTCATGGACGCGCTGTCGGTAAACGAGGCCCGCGCCGGTGACTACTTGCAATACAGCCTTATTCTGTTTCTGCTGGCGCGTTTTGCCATGACCTGGCTGATGGGATACGTCAGTGCCTCACGACTGCTGGCAGGACTCTCGGTGCTGGCTGCACTGCTCAGCGCTTACCTGACCGTCGGCTCCGGATATGCGGCAGTCTGGGCGCTGGTTGCGATCTCTGGCTGTTTATCGCTGATGTTTCCGACCATCTATGGGATTGCCCTCAAGGGCCTGGGTGCTGATACCAAATTCGGTGCGGCAGGTCTGGTGATGGCGATTCTCGGTGGGGCGCTCCTGCCGATGGTACAGGGTGCGGTAATCGATACCTGGGGAACCGCAACTTCGTTTCTGGTACCGGCGGTATGTTTTCTGGTGGTGGCGCGTTATGGGCTGTTTGACATGCAGTCGGGACCGCGCCGGGCCGAGCAGGGCCGGGCGGTCACCGCGTAGAGAGGGTCAGATCGCTTCGAGGCGGGCAAATCCGACCACCAGCCATTTGCTGCCCTCGTAATCGAAGTTAACCTGTACCCGGGCTTTCGGGCCGCTGCCCTCGAAGTTGACCACCAGCCCTTCACCGAATTTGGGGTGGCGTACACGCTGCCCCAGACTAATGCCGGTGTCGGGGATGTTGCTGCCGGCAAGGCTTGAAGAGCCTCCAAACAGTGAACTGCCCTCCTGTTGATAGTCGCTGCTGCCGTAGGGGCGGCGCACCGTGGCGTTCAGACGTACCTCCTCCACCAGCCCCTGCGGAATCTCCTGAATAAAGCGTGAGGGCCGGTTGTAGTTCTCCTGTCCGTGGAGTCGGCGCGACTCGGCGTAGGTCAGGAACAGCTTTTTCATGGCGCGGGTGATGCCCACGTAGCAGAGGCGGCGCTCCTCCTCCAGCCGGCCCGGCTCTTCAGCCGACATGCTGTGCGGGAACAGGCCCTCTTCCATGCCAGCGAGGAACACCAGCGGAAACTCCAGACCCTTGGCGGAGTGCAGCGTCATCAACTGTACGCTGTCGGTGTGAACATCGGCCTGAGCGTCACCCGCATCGAGTGCCGCCTGATCGAGAAACGCCGCCAGTACCGAGTTGAACCCCTCGGGTGCTTCGTCCTCCTGCCACTGTCCTGCAAACTGACGTGCGGCAGTGACCAGTTCTTCAAGGTTCTCGATACGCGACTGCGCTTTCTCGCCTTTCTCTTTTTCGTGGTGCGCAATAAGGCCCGAGTGCTGAATCACATGCTCGGTCTGCTCATGGAGCTCGGTATCGCGGGTAGCGCTGTCCAGGTTGTTGACCAGATCGAGAAACCCCTGCAGGGCGTTGCCGGCGCGGGCGGCGAGTTTGCCGTACTCGATGATCTCGTTGGCCGCGCGCCACATGGAGACGCCTTCGGCCCGCGCATGTTCGCGAATCTGCTCGATGGTGCGGGTGCCGATGCCTCGGGTGGGCACGTTGATCACGCGCTCCATGGCGGTGTCATCGTCGCGGTTGGCTACCAGACGCATATAGGCAAGCGCGTTCTTGATCTCGAGGCGGTCGTAGAAGCGCTGGCCACCGTAGATGCGGTAGGGGATACCGGCGCGTATCAGGGTTTCCTCAAGTACACGGGACTGGGCGTTGGAGCGGTAGAGAATGGCGCTCTCGTCACGGCGGTTGCCCTCGTCAATCCACTTGCTGATCTGGTCGATGATGAACCGGGCTTCATCCTGCTCGTTAAAGGCCGCGTATAGGCTGATCGCTTCGCCATCGCCCAGATCTGTCCACAACTCCTTGCCGAGGCGTCCGAAGTTGTTGCGGATGACGGCGTTGGCAGCGCCCAGTATGTTGGCAGTGGAGCGGTAATTCTGTTCCAGGCGGATAGTTTCGGTGCCAGGGAAGTGCTCCGGCAGGTTCTGGATGTTTTCGATTCGCGCGCCACGCCAGCCGTAGATCGACTGGTCGTCGTCGCCCACCGCCATCAGTTTGTCGTCACCTTCGCACAGCAGGCGCAGCCAGGCGTACTGAATGGCGTTGGTATCCTGAAACTCGTCCACCAACACATAGCGGAAGCGTTCGCGGTAGTGCTTGAGCAGTGCCGGTGCACGATCGCGCAGCAGCTCGAGTGCGCGCAGCAGCAGCTCACCGAAATCGATCATGCCGCCGCGCTCGCAGGCCTCTTCGTAGGCTTCATAGACGCGGACCATGGTGTCCTGAAACAGATCGCCGCTGCGTTCGATATGTTTGCTGCGCAGCCCTTCATCCTTCTGCGCGTTGATGTACCACTGCATCTGCTTTGGTGGCCAGCGGTTTTCGTCCAGATTCATCTCTTTACACAGACGCTTGACCAGACGCAGCTGATCATCGCTGTCCATGATCTGGAAGTTGTCCCGCAACCCGGCATCCTGCCAGTGCGCCCGCAACAGACGGTGCGCAAGGCCGTGGAAGGTGCCGACCCACATGCCGTGGGTGTTGAGCCCAAGCAGATGTTCGATACGCCCGCGCATCTCACGAGCCGCCTTGTTGGTGAAGGTTACCGCCATGATCGAGTAGGGCGAGATCCCCTCGGCTTCGATGAGCCAGGCGATACGGTGCACCAGCACGCGGGTCTTGCCGGACCCGGCGCCGGCCAGTACCAGCAGGTTCTTCACGTCGGCGGTGACCGCCTGGCGCTGGGCATCGTTGAGGGAGTCGATGATGTGGGTAACGTCCATGGGATCTGTGCAGTCAGGTGTATGAAAGGAAAGGGCAGTATACCGAAGTGACGGAATACTGGAAAAGTATACAGGAAATGGCCCCGTTTCCGGGGCCATTATCGATCATGGTTCAGCTCAGGCGCGCCGGATGGGCGATACGTGCGAGCAGTATGCGTTTGAGCTCGTCTGGGTCCTTGAGTTTCATCTCGCCCCCTTGGCGTGATGCCTGCGCGATGCCAAGCCAGGGAATCAGGCGTGAGAGCCAGAAACGCATCGCAGCCGTACGGCACAGCTGCGGCCAAGCCTGATGCTCGGCGTCGTTGAACGGGCGTACACTGGCATATGCGTCGAGCAGGGCACGCTCGCGCGCGCTATCGATGCTACCGTCGGGTTTGACGCACCAGTCGTTGGCGACGATGGCGAGATCATAGAGCCAATAAGCGGTGGCGGCGTTGTAGATATCCAGAATCGCCTCGACGTCGTTGCCGACGAACAGGGCGTTGTCGTGGAACAGGTCACCGTGGGTGATGCCCATCGGCAGCTGTTCCGCACTCTGGCGCAACTCATCGAACAGGCGGACCTCTTCACGCAGCAGGTTGGCATCCTCTTCGCTCAGGTGATGCGCGATGCTTTCGCTCTCCCTGCGCCACCAGAAAACACCTCGATGGGCCTGGCGGGTCAGGTAGAAGTCTTTCCCGGCCAGGTGCAGTCGGGCCAGTGCCTTGCCGATACTGGCACAGTGCTCAGGGGTGAGCTCCTGCTGAGCGACGTGGCCACCTTTGAATCGCGGCTGTAAAAAGGCGGGACGGCCACAGAGCTGCTTCAGACCAATGCCGTTGCGGTCCTCGATGGCATAGGGCACAGGGACATCGCGCTCGGCCAGCCATTTGCCCAGTTCCACAAAGAAAGGCATCTCGTCGTAGCTGAACTCTTCGAACAGTGTCAGTACATATTCTGCGCGCGCGCCCTCGTGCTCCAGCGTGACGAAATAGTTGGTGTTCTCGATGCCGCCATCGATCCCCTTGAGGTCGACGCAGATGCCAAGGTCATAATCAGCCAGCAGCTTGTTCAGCTCGGCCTTGGATACGGAGGTGTAGACTGCCACGATCGATTGTTACCAGCTGAAAATGACCCATTTGGGCAGGAGGATTTGTGATTTTTCGGCACGAATGTACTCGTCGCCTGAGCCCGGGGCCGGTACAAGGTAGTAGGGCTTGCCGACCTTGGGCACCACTTTTATCTCCTTGAGCTGGCCGTTAATCTTGTACTCGTAGTAGGTGGCTTCCTTGTCGTGGGAGATTGTGATCTCGGGTTCGCTGGTCTCGGTATTGGTTACGACCTCGGCCTGCGCCAACGGAGCCATGGCCAGCAGTCCCGCCAGCAGAAACTCTTTCATCATTGCATTTTCCCTGTTTGAACAAAGGCCGTCGTACATTGGTGGAAGCGGCCTTATTTGTCTATGATTGTGGGCCCTTGCGGCAGGCTGGACAAGCCCGCACCAGAATTCACCAGTCGATGGAAACCACCGATGAGCGCACAGAAACCTCCCGTTATTCTAGTAGACGGCTCCTCCTATTTATATAGAGCCTTCTTCGCCTCCCAGCAGGCAGACCTGAGAACGGCAGAGGGTTTCCCCACCGGCGCGGTGCGCGTGGTGACCTCGATGATGCGCAGTTTGCTCAAGCAATATCCCGATAGCCCAGTCGCCGTGGTGTTCGATGCCAAGGGCAAGACGTTCCGCGACGATCTCTATACCGAGTATAAGGCGCAACGCCCGCCAATGCCGGATGATCTGCGCGACCAGATCGGGCCTATTCACGACATTATCCGCGCCATGGGTATCCCGATGTTCGTTGAGGAGGGGGTCGAAGCCGACGATGTGATCGGTACGCTGGCGCGTCAGGCGGAAGCGGCCTGCTGTGATGTGGTGATCTCCACCGGCGACAAGGACATGGCGCAGCTGGTCGATGCCAAGGTGACACTGATCAACACCATGACCGATACGGTGATGGATGTGGAAGGCGTGCGCGAAAAATACGGCATCGAGCCAGAGTTGATCATCGATTATCTGGCATTGATGGGTGACAAGGTCGACAACATTCCCGGCGTACCGGGTGTCGGCGAGAAAACCGCGCTGGCGCTGTTGCAGGGGATCGGCGGTATTAAGGACCTCTATGAAAATCTCGACAAGATTCCGGATCTTGGCTTTCGCGGCGCCAAAACCATGCCCAAGAAACTGGAAGAGAACCGCGAAATGGCGGAGCTCTCCTACCTGTTGGCCACCATCAAGACCGATGTTGAGCTGCATGTCGGATTGGGTGATATCACCCTGCCTGCACCCGACAGGGAAAAACTGCTGGAGCTGTTCAAACGCTTCGAGTTTAGAACCTGGGTTACCGAACTTGAGCGTGCTGAAAGTTCACCGGCCTCTGATGCGGCAGTTGAACAAACACCGGCGCTGGAGATCGAGTATGAGACGGTTTTTGAACAGGCTGAACTGGATCGCTGGCTGGACAGGTTGAGAGCGGTGGGCAGTTTTGCCTTCGATACCGAAACCACCAGCCTCAACTATATGGAGGCCGAGATCGTCGGTGTGTCCTTCGCCGTCGAGGCGGGCAAGGCAGCTTACGTGCCGCTGGCGCACGACTATGTCGGCGCGCCGGATCAGCTTGACCGCAAGGCGGTACTCGCGCAGCTTAAGCCGCTTCTGGAAGACGCCAGCCTGAAAAAGATCGGCCAACACATCAAATACGACATGAATGTACTGGCGAACTACGGCATTGAGCTTCAGGGCATCGGCTCGGACACGATGCTCGAATCCTACGTGCTCAACTCCACCGGCAGCCGTCACGATATGGATACGCTGGCACAGCGTTACCTGAATACCGAAACGGTGAGCTTCGAGGATATCGCCGGCAAGGGCAAAAAACAGCTGACGTTCAACCAGATCGATCTCGAACAGGCCGCGCCCTATGCCGCTGAGGATGCGGATGTCACCCTGCGTCTACACCAGACGCTGATGCCAAAACTTGAGTCGGAGGGCAATCTGGTCTCGGTGCTCAATGAGATCGAGTTGCCGCTGGTCCCGGTGCTGTCGCGTATCGAGCGCAACGGCGCGCTGGTGGATGCCACCTTGCTGGCGCAGCAGAGCATGGAGATTGAACAGCGGCTCAAGGAGCTGGAGATCGAGGCGCATGAGCTGGCGGGCGGTCCGTTCAACCTGAGCTCGACCAAGCAGTTGCAGGAGATCCTGTTCGAGAAACAGGGGCTGCCGGTGAGGAAGAAGACCCCCAAAGGGGCACCCTCCACGGCGGAAGAGGTGCTTCAGGAGCTGGCGCTGGACTATCCGTTGCCGAAGGTAATCATCGAGCACCGGGGCTTAAGCAAGCTGAAGTCGACCTATACCGACAAACTGCCGCAGATGATTAACAAGGGGACAGGGCGAATCCACACCTCCTACCATCAGGCGGTGACGGCCACAGGACGTCTGTCATCCTCTGATCCCAATCTGCAGAACATTCCGGTGCGCACGAGTGAGGGGCGTCGTATTCGCCAGGCGTTCATTGCACCTGAGGGCTACAAGATCGTGGCGGCGGACTATTCGCAGATCGAGCTGCGTATCATGGCGCACCTGTCCGGTGATAAGGGGCTGCTGGAGGCTTTTGCGCACGGCGAAGATATCCACAGGGCAACAGCCTCCGAGGTGTTCAAGGTGTCGCGTGATGAGGTCACCTCGGATCAGCGTCGAAGCGCCAAGGCGATCAACTTCGGACTGATCTACGGTATGTCGGCGTTTGGTCTTGCCAAACAGTTGGGGCTGGGGCGCAAGGAGGCTCAGACCTATATCGATCACTATTTCGAGACCTACCCCGGCGTGCAACGTTATATGGACAGCACCCGCGAGAAGGCGCGCGAGCAGGGTTACGTCGAGACCATCTTCGGTCGCCGACTCTATCTGCCCGAGATCAACGCCCGTAACCCAATGAGCCGCCAAGCCGCGGAGCGCACCGCGATCAACGCGCCGATGCAGGGGACGGCGGCCGATATCATCAAGAAGGCGATGGTCAGTGTCGACAACTGGCTGCGTCAGAGCGGGTTCGATGCCCGCATGATCATGCAGGTGCATGACGAACTGGTATTTGAGGTACGAGAATCCGAAGTCGACGCGTTTCTCGCGCAGGTGCATCCGCTGATGGAAAAAACGGTACAGCTGGACGTGCCATTACTGGTTGAGGCGCAGGCGGGCGATAACTGGGAGCAAGCTCACTGAGTTTTTTTTCAACACCAGTGAACTTTTCAAATTTTGACTACTCTTAACAACAGAGGCCGTTGGTGTTCAGGACGTAGCATGTAAGAAGAGGCGGCCTCTGTGTCATGACAAATCGACTGACCCCGGTAACCGTTTCCCTTCCCCTTCGCGGTACCGGGGTTTTTTATGCCTGATCGTCAGCGTCGTCTTCGCTATCCGGCAGCAGCCAAGCGTCCAGTCGCTCCTTGAGTTGATCCACACCGGTCTTTTTCAATGCCGAGAACGTCTGTACCGAGACCAGATCTCCCAGCGCCGCTTTCAATGACTTGCGTATCTGCAGTAGCGTGCTCTGCGCTGGGCCACGCTTGAGCTTGTCGGTTTTGGTCAGCAGAACATGCAAGGGTACGCCGGTCGACTGGCACCACTGCACCATCATTTCGTCGAACTCTTTCATCGGATGGCGAATATCCATGACCAGCACCACGCCGCGCAAGCACTGACGATGCTGAAGGTACGCATCGAGGTGTTTCTGCCAGTGCTGTTTCAGTGCAATCGGCACCTTGGCATAGCCGTAGCCTGGCAGGTCGACCAGACGCAGGCCTTCGATGTTTAGATCGAAAAAGTTGATCAGCTGCGTACGTCCCGGGGTTTTCGACACCCGGGCCAGTTGGGTGTGTTGCGTCAGCGTATTGATGGCGCTGGATTTGCCCGCATTGGATCGACCGGCAAATGCGACTTCAGCGCCTTCGTCGGCAGGACATTGGCTGAGCTTGGAGGCACTGGTATTGAAGCGCGCTGAGGAGTAATGGATGACCGGTTCGCTTAAGGACATGGGATTCCGCTGCTGGCTCCCCGACGAATAGATACGTTTATTTACGTTCCAGTTTGTGGGGATATTAGTTTATAATGCCGCCAATTTTACCCGCGATCTGGTTAGCGCTCCAGTCAGGGATAGCACGACTTCGGATGTTTTTACTGCACATTACGCGGTGGAAGCGACACAATTTTAGTCTTACAGGGTCTGGGTTATTCACAATGAACAAACTACTGATCAGCTTACTGGTTACTCTCGGTCTCACCGGTGTCGCGCACGCCGCAGGCGACGCTGCACAGGGCAAACAGAAGGTTGCCGTGTGTGCGGCCTGTCATGGTGCAGACGGTAACAGTCTTGCCCCCAACTTCCCGAAGCTGGCGGGCCAGAACGAGAAATATCTCCTCAAGCAGCTTAAGGACATCAAGGCTGGCGATCGTACCGTATTGGAGATGACCGGTATGCTGAATAACCTGAACGATCAGGATCTGGAAGATATCGCGGCATACTTCTCCAGCCAGAAAGTCCAGCTGGGTCAGGCCGCTGCCGACCAGGTTGCCAAAGGTCAGGAGATTTTCCGCGCCGGTATCGCCGACAAGGGTGTCGCGGCGTGCACCGCATGCCACGGTCCTCAGGGCAAGGGCAACAACTCTGCAGCCTTCCCGGCGCTGGGTGGTCAGAGCGCTGCTTACGTCGAGAGCTCTCTGAAGAAGTTCGCAGCAGGTGAGCGTGCCAACGATCCGGCTGGCATGATGCGCGATATCGCCGTCAAAATGAATGACGCAGAGATCAAAGCGGTCGCCCAGTACGTACAGGGCCTGCATTAATCGCTGATTCAGCGGTGACATAATACAAAGGCAGCCTAGAGCTGCCTTTGCTGTTTCTGTGCAGTGGAATGAACTTTACTCCTCTTAGTACAGTCTCTGAACGACGTTGAATGCCTATGGATTGGAGATAGCGCGATGAAAAAATGGTTGTTGGCTGTGGTGGCAGCCTGTTTTGCAGTATCGGCCTGGGCCGCGGATGCGCCCCGCTATGAAGAAGGTGTTCAGTACGAGCGTATCTCTCGTCCTGTGCCGACGACGACCGGTGACAAGATCGAGGTCGTGGAGATGTTCGGTTATCTCTGCCCGCACTGTAATAATTTCGAGCCGTTGCTCGAAAAGTGGAAAGCGGAGCAGAAAGATGACGTGCAGCTGGTCACCATTCCGGTTGTGTTCGGCCGCAGCTGGGAGCCGTTTGCGCGTGCTTTCTACGTAGCTGAGTTGCTCGGCAAGGTTGATGAAACTCACAAGGCGATGTTCGACGCGATTCACAAGGAGCGTCGCCGGATGCGTTCCGAGGAAGATCTCGCTGATTTCTACGCTGATTTCGGTGTCGACAAAGACAACTTCGTGAAGCAGTACAACTCCTTTGCTGTCAACATGAAGCTCAAACAGGGCGACGCCAAGGCTCGGGGATATGAAATCACCGGCGTTCCGACCATGATCGTCAATGGCAAGTATCGCATCACCGCGAGTACCGCCGGTGGTCATGAAGCGATGCTCAAGGTTGTTGACTATCTGGTCGAAAAAGAACGCGAAGCGAAGTGATATACCTGATCTAATGCAGGAAATGTGCTCTCGCGCTTCGGTTCGACCTGTTCAGTGCCCCCCGTCGTGATATATTGCGGGCATGGTTTAATCAGGCGTTGCACAGTGCAGTCGTGGCGCGGAGCTTTCCCGTGGCGTTAGAGCAAGAAGATTGGAAACTAAAATTCAAGGAGCTGGCTCAAGAGTGTGAGGCGTTGCAGCAGAATGTTGAAGCTGCACATGCGCTCAATCGCTCTCTGACGGCTCAGCTGGCATTGGGTGTGCGTGGACAGAGCGCCACACTTGATGCCGAGCTGGATCAGCTCCGCGAACTTCTACTTAAACCCGGTAACCCGGGTACCCTCGACAAGACTTTTGGTCGTGTTGAACGGCAGATCAAACTGCTGGATGATCAGCGCCTGTCGGTCTCAGGCGATATTCGCAATGCGTTTGACCGCTGGATTGGTCAACTGAAAGGGCTGAGTCAGAGTGAAGCCTTTGCTAATCTGCTGAAAAATACGGCCAAACGTGTTCCTGATGCCTCAGAGCATCTGTATAAACTCTCAGGCCTGCTGCTCGAAATGGTCGAGCTCCAGAAAGGCCTGCTTCCCGCTTCCTCTTCGACCGAAACCTATGAGCTGAATGGTCGAGGCGATACCGATGCACTCGAAGTCGAGATGCTGGAGCGTCGCGTCGCAGACGAAATGCTCAAGCTGATCGATGCCTTGAATGTGCAGAGCTCTGGGCTCGCATTAGCGAGGCAGCTGATCGAGCGCATAGAGGCTGGCCTGAAATCTGCCGATATTCCCGACCTGATGTCCGAATTGGTTCGGTTGGCGAGGCTGTCGGCTGGTCTTGAGCATCAGGAGTTTGAAAATTACCTGATTAACCTGAATGAGCAGCTCGCTTATGTGCAGGAATTTTTAAGCCAAAGTCAGGACGAAGAGCGACAGGCGTTTGAGGCGCATCAGCACCTCGATAATGCCGTGCGTCAGAATGTCAGGCAGTTGCACCAGAGTGTAAAAGCCTCGAATGATCTCCCATCCCTTAAACTGGCCGTATCCCAGCAGTTGGCCAGTATCGTAAGCACGATGGACCAATATCGCTCTCATGAGAGTGAGCGCGAGAAGCGGATGCAGGTCCGTTACGAGTCGCTACTTGAAAAAGTCGATCAGATGGAGGTTGAGGCTAGCCGAGTGCGCTCGCGTATGGAAGAGGAGCAGCTGCGTGCTCGCACGGATCCTCTTACCGGATTGCCGAACCGGGTATCATATGACGACCAGCTGAAAGAGGCGCTGGGACGTTGGCAGCGGTATCAAACCCCCTTTGCCATTGCGGTCGTCGATCTTGATCGCTTTAAAGAGATCAATGACGCGTATGGTCACTTGGCCGGGGATAAAGTGCTGCGTCTGGTCGCCCGGGTCTTGCAACGCAACCTTCGAGGCAGTGACTTCATCGCCCGCTATGGCGGGGAAGAGTTTGTTATTATCTTCCCGTCTACGGTCGGCACCGACGCAAAATCGGCGGCGGACAAGCTCCGCGATGCCGTTCAGAACAGCCCATTCCACTTTCGAGGCGAGCCTGTGCAAGTAACGGCGTCGATCGGGGTCGCGCAGGTGGGAGCTGAAGACGCGGAAGAAGACGTGTTCGCACGCGCCGATGCCGCTCTTTATCGGGCAAAAGAGGAAGGGCGAAATAAGGTGGTGTCTGCCTAGCAACACCGTCCGTCTGCTCCCCGCTTACCTATCTTCCGGAGTTGATTCAGTGCGAACGGTTTTCCGTCTGATTAAAATTGCGCACGTATTTGCGCTTTACCGCCTCGATACCTTTATTCAAGACGCGCCATTACCGGGTTATCTGCGTTTCCTGCTGCTGTTTCTCCCCTCGCGCTGGTTCATTCGCGCACGGGAGCCAAGAGGCGTTCGATTGCGTCTGGCGCTGGAGGCGCTGGGTCCTGTATTTATCAAGTTCGGGCAGATGCTCTCGACGCGACGGGATTTGCTGCCCGATGATCTGGCTGTCGAACTTGCCCGACTACAGGATAGGGTGCCGCCGTTTGCCGGAAAAGATGCGCAGCGTATTGTGGAGCGCTCGCTCGGGCGCTCGATTACCGAGCTGTTTTCCGAGTTCAGCGTCGATCCCATTGCATCGGCATCGGTCGCTCAGGTCCATGGTGCGCGTCTGCACAATGGTCAGGATGTTGTGGTTAAAGTCATCCGGCCGGGTATCGCCACTGTGATACGACAGGATGTCGCATTGCTCTACACTTTGGCGCATCTGGTTCAGAAGCTTTGGTCCGAGGGGCGTCGTCTGCGTCCAGTGGAAGTGGTTGCTGAATACGAGCAAACCATCTTCGATGAACTGGATCTGCGAAAAGAAGCGGCGAATGGCTCGCAATTGCGCCGTAACTTTGAAAATTCCGCCATGCTATATGTTCCGGAGATCTACTGGGACCTGACCCGGCAGAATGTGCTGGTAATGGAGCGCATATACGGCACGCCGGTGGCTGACGTTGAGGCGCTGAAGCGGCGTAACACCGACATGAAAGTTTTGGCGGAGCGTGGAGTGGAGATCTTCTTCACTCAGGTGTTTCGAGACAGCTTTTTCCACGCCGATATGCACCCGGGCAACATCTTCGTATCAACAGAGTCACCGTCGGATCCCCGCTATATAGCCGTCGACTTTGGCATCATTGGTGCACTCTCTCCTGAGGATCAAAGCTATCTGGCGCGTAATATACTGGCCTTTTTCAAGCGTGATTACCGACAGGTTGCTCAGCTGCATATCGATTCAGGGTGGGTGCCGGCGGATACTAACGTCAATGCATTTGAGACAGCGATCCGCAGTGTTTGTGAGCCGATATTCGAAAAGCCTCTCAAGGATATCTCCTTCGGTATGGTGCTGCTGGGTCTGTTTCAAACTGCAAGGCGCTTCAATATGGAAGTGCAGCCGCAACTGGTGCTGTTACAGAAGACACTGCTTAATATCGAGGGGTTGGGGCGGCAGCTCTATCCGGAGCTTGATCTGTGGAAGACCGCCAAGCCATTTTTGGAAAACTGGATGCATGAACGGATGGGTCCAAAAGCAGTCTACCGTAAGATGAAGCAGCAGGCACCGGATTGGCTGGATAAGCTCCCGCACATGCCGCAATTGGTATTTGACGGGTTGCAGCAGATGCGCCGTCTGGAAGAAACTCAGCGGCAACTGGTTCAGCAATATGATGCGGATAAGGTTCGTCGCAATACCCGTGGGCGGCGTTCTTTGAGTGTGGCGGCACTGTTAATGCTTTTTGCACTGGTCAGTGCTCAGCCGGAAGGGCGAGCACTTGTTGAACAGATGCCTTGGTATGGATGGCTCAGTGCCTTAGTTGGGTTGCTGGTTTTGTGGCGAGTCTAGATGTGGTCGGGCACGAACCGATCCGGTATGCTTCGCCGTCGACAATGGGCTTATAACGTAGTTGTTTTCGATGAATGATGACTGGCTGGAACAGGTAAAGTGGGACGAACAGGGTCTGGTGCCCGCGATAGCGCAGGACAGGGCTACCGGCAGAATTCTGATGGTTGCCTGGATGAATCGTGAGGCTTTAGCGCTTACGGTAAGTGAGAACCGTGCCATCTACTGGTCACGTTCGCGAGGTAAGCTGTGGCGAAAAGGCGAAGAGTCGGGCCATGTTCAAACGCTGCATGAGCTGAGACTTGACTGCGATGGTGATGTGATCCTGTTGCAGGTTGAGCAGCTTGGCGAGATCGCTTGCCATACCGGTCGTGAAAGTTGCTTCTACAGAAAGCTGGACGAGCAGGGTAAGTGGCAAGTGACGGATCCCGTACGCAAGGATCCGGATGAAATTTACACGAAGCAGGGCAGCAATTAATGAGCATAGTGCTTGAACAGCTTGGTGCAGTGTTGGAGCAGCGCAAGAGTGCGGCGGCCGATACCTCTTATGTTGCCAGTCTGCATGCGAAAGGGTTGAACAAGATTTTGGAGAAGGTGGGCGAGGAGGCGACTGAGACGATTCTCGCGGCCAAGGACGCCCAGCTTAGCGGCGACAATGCCGACCTGATTTATGAAACCGCCGACCTTTGGTTTCATACTCTGGTCATGCTGTCGCACTTGGGAGAAACGCCGGACAGTGTGCTCAATGAGCTGGCCCGTCGCTTTGATCTGTCGGGGCTTGAAGAAAAAGCGTCCCGCACGCCTAAATAGATAACAACAGAAGCCGTTCGGCTTTGGAAGTGGAGAGACGATCATGGGATTTGGTGGTATCAGCATTTGGCAGTTGGTAATCGTACTCGGCATTATCATCCTGCTGTTCGGCACCAAAAAGCTGCGCAACTTGGGCAGTGATGTTGGCGGTGCTGTAAAAGGCTTTAAAAAGGCAATGAACGAAGAGAGCGCCAAAGAGGAAAACAACGCACAGAAGACGATCAGCAAGGACGATGCTGAATTCGATGCTGCCGACAAAGCTGCAGAGACGTCCGACAAAAAGACTGAAAGCAAATAACACGCGGCTGGCTCAAAGATGTTTGATATCGGCTTTGCCGAACTGCTGGTAGTGGCAGTTGTTGCGCTTCTGGTGTTGGGGCCTGAAAAATTACCCATGGCCGCGCGTACCTGTGGTCTTTGGCTGGGGCGCGTTCGACGCACGGTGAGCAACATTCAGCGCGAGATCAATGAAGAGCTGCGTGTGGAGGAGATGCGCCGCACAACAGCGATCAACAAGGAAAAGCTCGACGAGGAGCTTTCTGAAATGCGTAAGCCGTTCTCGACCACTGAATCTGATGCTGCCGTGCCAGAGTCCAGGGCGGAGGCTCGTCAGGACTCAAAGCCAGGAGCCGACGAAGCCAGCCTGAAGAAGTCGACAGACAATGACTGAACCACATATCGATCCTGAGCAGCCACTGATTTCTCATCTGGTCGAGTTGCGCCAACGGCTGCTGCACAGTGTTTTGATCATATTGGCCATTTTCTTGGCGCTATTCTATTTTGCCAATGATCTGTATGAGTGGCTATCCGCCCCGTTAACGGCTCTTTTGCCGGAAGGGGCCAGCATGATTGCGACAGACGTAACCTCGCCTTTTTTTGCGCCTTTTAAACTGACCTTGGTTGCGGCCATCTTCATAGCGATGCCGTTTTTGCTGCATCAGGCATGGGGCTTTATATCGCCCGGGTTGTATAAGCACGAGAAGCGTTTGGCTGTGCCGTTACTGCTTTCCAGTGTTGTTCTGTTTTATCTCGGTATTGCCTTTGCCTATTTTGTCGTGTTTCCGCTGGTGTTCGGGTTCTTCACCAGTGTTGGGCCCGAAAATGTGGCAGTGATGACGGATATCAGCAGCTATCTCAACTTTGTGCTTAAACTGTTTTTCGCGTTTGGCATCGTGTTTGAAATACCGGTGGCGACACTGTTGATGGTGTGGTCCGGTATGACGGATGTGGAATCGCTGTCTGCCAAGCGTGCATATGTGATCGTCGGTTGCTTCGTGGTTGGCATGTTGCTGACGCCTCCCGATATTATCTCTCAGAGCTTGCTCGCAGTGCCGATGTGGCTGCTCTTCGAGCTTGGCCTTATTATGGCGCGGGTCACCCGCCGTGAACGCCGTGAAAACAGGGTTGAAGAGGGCGAGGAAGCGGATATCTAATATTGGCTACCTCGCTTTTTCATCTCGGCGGTAAAAAATTTACATTTCCCCTGTTGACTCCCTCGGGCAGGTCTGTAGAATGCGCCTCCTCGCTTGAGACGAACGCCCCTCGGGGCTGAATCGAAACCG